>JBEKHT010000072.1:0-9929 GCA_050012135.1 Anaerolineales bacterium
CAGGGTCTGTGTTCACTCACCGGGTATTATCACCAACTGCATGTTCCCCGACGAACCGCCGGATGCGGACCCGCATGTCCGGTGGTGTGAGAGGGAGGATGGGCGACCCATCCTCCCTACTCGATTTCTGGATCCAGGGGCCTTCAGGCCGGGGTCGGGAGATGAGGTTCCAGCTTGGCGCGAAGCTTGTCGCGGGGCACGAAGCCGACGACGCGCTCGGTCTGCTGACCTGCAATGAACAGGATCAAGGTTGGAACACCCATGACGCCGTAGCGGATGGCTAGGTCAGAGTTCGCATCGACATCGACCTGACCCACCTTGACCCGGCCGGTCCAGGAGTCCGCCAGCTCCCGGACGATGGGCTCCAGCAGATGGCAGGGGTGGCACCACGACGCGGTGAAATCGACCAGGACTGGCCCGGCGGCCTTGAGCACTTCGCTGTCAAACGTGGACTGACTGAACTGGACAAGCTCTGCCATGCTACCTCTTTCCTCCATCTACCAGGTAGGGGCCAACGGCGCCGTCCCGCGAGCGGAGAGGGAGGGATTCGAACCCTCGGTGGCCACAAGGACCACAACGGTTTTCGAGACCGTCCCGATCAACCGCTCCGGCACCTCTCCGGTCGGCGATTATATCACCGCGTCCGGCCTGACTTGCCAAAACGTGACCGGACTCAGGGGGATGCCCGCCGGGGCGCCTCGCCCTGCTCGTCCGTGACCTGACATGCATTTCCGCGAGATCGAGCGGCCGGAAGTTCCGATTCCCGCGTGACGCCCAATGCGCCCCCCTGGCTTGGGATAGGCCGGGATTTGCGCTGGCGAGAGCTCGGTATGGCTGGTTTCCGCCAATCCCACTCTGGGAGCAATCTGCATAATGGCCCGACCCGGCCGCGGGTCGGGGATGTCGAATTCCTTCAAAACGGGTTTCCGGGGCTCACTCTTGCAATCGGTCCGAGTCAGCCAGGACGTGCATGATTTCCTCGCCGTAGCAGCGTAAGCGGGACGGGCCCAGGCCTTCCACAGTCGCCAGTTCTTCCAGCGAGCACGGCCCTCGCTCGGCAATTCGCCAGAGGACCTCTCGGCTCAAGATGACATCGGACTCCACACCGCGAGCCGCCGCCCGCTCCTTGCGCCACTTGCGCAAGGCCTCATGGCGCGCGATCGCAGGCTCGTTCCGCTCTCCGGCTCGGGGGGGATGAGGGACACCCGCCTGCAGTCCTTCGCGAACGGCTCGAAGGATCTCGTCTCCCCAGCGGGCAATTTGCACCTGGGTCACGCCGGGCACTTTGCGCAGCTCCTCCAGAGAGCTGGGATGAAGTCGCGCGATCTCCGTAAGCACCTTCTGGGAAAGAACCTTGAAGGGCGGCCGGTCCAGCCTGCGGGCCAGCTCCTCCCGGCACAAGTAAAGCTGATAGAGGATCGCCCGGTCCTGAGCAACAAGCTCAAAGGCTCCGCGAAGCCTCCAGAACCCGTTCGAGGGGGAAGAGGCAGGAGGCTGCAGGCAGGCGCGTGCCAGCCGTCCACATTCTTCCTCAACCTCCTCCACGAGTCCTCGCTCGCTAAGCCTGGCGACGAGGTGATCTCGGAGGGCGAGGAGATAATGCGTGTCCAGCTGCGCGTAACGGGCTTGATCGTCGGGCAGGGGCCGGATTCCCCAATTCGCCCTCTGCCAGCGCTTGTCGAGATCCACCCCGAGTTCGCTCTTGAGGATTGCGCCCAGCCCGGTCTGGCGGAACCCGAGCGCCCGCGCCGCCAGCATCGTGTCGAAAAGACCTTCAACCTCGAAACGATAGTCCCGGGAAAGGCAGAGCAAGTCGTACTCGGCGGCATGGAAAACCTTCTGCGGGACGGGGCGGGAGAAGACCTCTCCGAGCGGGGCAAGGTCCATAGCCGTCAGGGGGTCGACTAGGTAATCGGATTCGGAGGTCGAGAATTGGATCAGGCAAACCCTTTCTCGGTAGGCAAAGAGGCTGTTGGATTCGGTGTCCACCGCGATGCGCGGTTGATCGAGGAGGCGTAAGATGAGTTCATGGAGATCGGCGCCGTTCGAAATGAACTGGGCGGGGCTGGCCGGAAGCATGGGGCCCATTATAAGCGATGCGTGAGGGTCCAAACCCGTCCGCGGAAGGCAGGAAAACGGGGGATTTTTGTCAATATCGGGAAGGACGCTTGGCACTACGGAGGGTAGGGCTCGTGAGCATAAAGTAGACTATTGACAAGGATTTTGTCAGGTTTCCTCGCCAATCGATGGGAGGCACGGTAAAAATGCCTGTGAGAGGCCGGGTTGGGATTGATGAGCGCTTCTGCAAAGGTTGCGAACTCTGCATTGCCGTCTGCCCGCAAAAGGTGCTCACGCTGGACAGGGAAACTCTAACCTCGAAGGGTTATCACCCGGTGAAGCTGACCTCGGAGGTCGGTTGCACGGGCTGCGCGCTATGTGCCGTGGTGTGCCCGGAAGCGGCGATCACGGTTTACCGAGAAGCGGTCCGGGCCGCCGCGGTGACGAGCTAAGAAATCTGCCATGGCCAAAGAGCTCCTCAAGGGAAATGAGGCGATGGCCGAGGCGGCCATTCGGGCCGGGGTGGAGGCGTATTTTGGTTACCCGATCACCCCCCAGACCGAACTGCTGGAGTGGATGGCGCGCAGGATGCCTGAGCTGGGGCGCGTGTTCATCCAGGCCGAGAGTGAAGTGGCCACTATCAACATGGTCTACGGGGCGGCCTGCACCGGTGCCCGAGTCATGTCCTCCTCGTCGAGCCCTGGGGCGAGCCTGATGATGGAGGGCATGTCCTACATCGCGGGCACCGAGATCCCTTGTGTGCTCATCGATGTGATGCGGGGAGGCCCGGGACTGGGCAACATCGCCCCGTCCCAGGGCGACTACAACCAGGTGGTGCATGGGGGCGGGCACGGGGACTATCACCCGATTGTGCTGGGGCCTGCGACGGTCCAGGAAGCCATCGATCTGACTATCCTGGCCTTTGACCTGGCGGAGAAGTATCGAACCATCGCCATCGTGATGGCGGACGGGAATGTCGGCCAGATTATGGAGCCGGCTGAGCTGCCGCCGATGCGGGAGGTGCATCGGGCCTCGCCCAGTTGGGCGCTCACCGGAGCCCAAGGCCGGGAACGCCGCATCCTCACCTCCATCTACCTGGACCCGTATGAAGAGGAAATCACCAACCGGCGCTTGCAGTCTCGCTGGCTGGAGATTCGGGCGAAAGAGGTTCGCTTCAGGGCCTACCACCTCGAGGACGCCGAGATCGTTGTGGTGGCCTTTGGGACGGCCGGGCGTGTTTCCCTCTCCGCCGTTCGTGCCGCCCGAGCCGAGGGGCTCAAGGCGGGGTTGTTCCGCCCGGTGACCCTCAGCCCGTTTCCTTATGAGGAACTGGCTGCGCTCGCAGATCGAGCCAAGGCGTTCCTGGTCGTTGAGATGAACGCCGGCCAAATGCTTGAGGATGTGCGCCTGGCGACCCGGGAAAGAGTTCCGGTGGGGTTCTATGGCCGTATGGGGGGAGTGGTCCCCTTCCCGGATGAGGTCCTGAGCGAGGTTCACCGGATGGCGCAGGGGGGCGCTGGGGACGCGGGGGACGTTCGCGCGAAGTGGCTCGAGCGGCTGGCCCAAGCGCCAAACTGAGGCGAGAGGACAGGAATGGTTGCGACGGCGATGGAAACCTTGGTCTACCGGCGGCCGACCTCGCTGACGGAAGTGCCGACCCATTATTGCCCGGGCTGCACGCATGGCGTGGCCCACCGTTTGATTGCGGAAATCCTGGACGAGATGGGCCTGCGCGAAAGGACCATTGGGGTGGCCCCCGTGGGCTGCGCTGTTTTTGCTTACAACTACTTCAACTTCGATTTTGCCGAGGCTGCCCACGGCCGCGCCCCGGCGATGGCAACCGGGATCAAACGCCTGCTCCCGGACCGGATCGTGTTCACCTATCAAGGGGACGGGGATCTGGCTTCGATCGGCATGGCCGAAATCCTGCACGCCGCCGCCCGGGGCGAGGCGATCACGGTCATTTTTATCAACAACACCAACTACGGCATGACGGGGGGGCAGATGGCTCCCACGACCTTGCCGGGCCAGAAGACCACCTCCACTCCGAACGGGCGGGATGTAAAGCTGGCGGGTTTTCCCATCCGCATGGCCGAAGTGCTAGCCACATTGGAAGGAGCCAGCTACGTCGTGCGGCGCAGCCTGCATGACCCCAAGAATATCCGCCTGGCCAAGAAGGCGCTGCGAGTGGCCTTTGAGACCCAGCGGCAGGGCCTGGGTTTCTCCATGGTCGAGCTGTTATCGACCTGCCCGACCAACTGGGGGCTGACGCCGCTCGAAGCTTTGCGCTGGCTGGAGGAGAACATGATTCCGGCCTTCCCGCTGGGGGACTACAAAGTCGCCCCGGCGGTTGCCGGCCTCGCCAAATGACGTCTCGCCTGCCCGCATGAGCCTTCTGCACGATGGGCCCGATCGAGGCGAAGGCGGAATTGTTCACCAAAGAGCTGCTACAAGGAGGAGTTCATCCATGAAGGGCAACGATCGGGTTCTGGAGCGCTTGAATGCACGGCTGGCGGACGAGTTGACCGCGATCAATCAATACATGGTCCATTCCGAGATGTGCGCGAACTGGGGGTACAAGGAGCTGCACGAGGCGGTCGAGAAGCGGGCCATCGAGGAAATGAAACACGCGGAGAAGCACATCGCGCGCATCATCTTCCTGGAGGGCAAGCCCTCGGTGAACAAGCTCAACTCCCCCAACATCGGCGCCTCAGTGGAGGCCCAGCTCGCCAATGATCGCACTGCCGAGCAGGATGCCATCCGCGCCTACAACGAGGACATCCGCCTGGCGGCCGAGATGGGCGACAACGGGTCGCGCGAGATGCTGGAGTCCATCCTCAAGGACGAAGAGGCTCACATTGACTGGCTGGAGGCCCAGATCGATCAGATCAAGCAAATGGGCATTCAGAACTACCTGGTGGAACAGGTCGGATAGAGGGCCAGGCTCCGCAGCTTTGGGCGGCAGTTGAGGGCCGCAAGGGCGGGAAGCTCGCTGCGCGTGCGGGGCTGTGCGGGAGTGAGGTCATGCAAACGGAGATCATCATATCGGGGTTCGGTGGGCAAGGGGCCCTGTTTGCCGGCCAGCTGCTGACCTATGCGGCCATGGACTCGGGCAAGGTGGTGACCTGGATTCCCTCCTACGGCCCGGAGATGCGCGGCGGAACCGCTCACTGCACGGTCATCGTTGCAGATGAGGAGATCGGCTCGCCCCTTGTGCGCCAGCCCCAGGCCGCCGTCGTGATGAATCTCCCCTCGCTTGACCGGTATGAACCGCTGGTGAAGCCGGGGGGGGTTCTGGTCGTGAATTCCTCCATGGCCAACCGAGAGGTGGGCCGGAGAGACATTGTGGCCGTCTCGCTTCCCGCCAACGAGATCGCTGAGACCCTCGGGGATCGCCGCATGGCCAACATGGTGATGCTGGGAGCTCTTCTGGCTCGGCTGCCTCTCTTGTCCCTGGAGGCAATCGAGCAGGCGTTGGACAAGCACCTGGCCTCGCGCCACCGGGATCTCCTCGAGCAGAATGGCAAAGCCTTGCGGATGGGAGCGGAGCGGGCTGCGGTGAAGGTCCCAGGCTAGATCCTTCGAGTGCCGCGAAGACGACCGGGACAGGCGCAAGCCTGCCCGGTCTTTTTTTTTGGGGGGTAACGTCTGCTCCGCTCGGTTCCGTCCCCTCCGCCCCAAATTCCAGTCCATCCGTGAATTTACGACAAGTTTACACAGAGTCCACCGGCTTGAAACTCGGCGAGCCTACGCTCCTCCCAGAAGCAAATGATCCCGGCCTATCGGGGAAAAAGGAAAGGAGGAACGGAAATGAAGATTCTGGCTCGTTGGTGGAACTCAATAGCCCTACGCAAGACGCTCCTTGGGGGGGTTGCTGCTGGAACGATCTTGGCCTCGGCAATAGCCTTCGCTCCCGCCGCAACGGTTTACGCCCAGGCGCCGGGTCCGACCACGACCCCCGCCCCTCATGTCAACCAGGCGCAACAGTATGCGCGGCTGAAGGCCCTGTTCGAGAAAGAAAAGGACATGGCCTCGAATCTGGAGAGCCGGCTGGAGAAGGGGCGCGACCTGGCCACAAAGATCCAGCAACTGATTGATTGGGCCCGCCAGCACGGGTTCGACGTCTCCCGGCTCCAGGCCGCCCTGGATCGGTTCAAGGCGGCGCTGTCAAAGGCCCAGGGCGACCTGGACGACGCCAAGGCGGTGCTCACGCTGCACAAGGGTTTCGATGACAATGGCAATGTCACCGATCGGTCTGCAGCGCTGGAGACCGTCAAGAAGGCTGGCCAGGATCTCAAGGACGCCGCCCAGGCACTGCGCGGCGCGGCTCAAGATCTGAAGTCGGAATTCCAGACACTTCGCACTCAGATTCAAAGTCAGCGGAGCAAGGGGAACCCGACCCAGGGCAACAGCACTCCCGGTAGCGGTGGCTCCGGCAGTGGCGGTTCGAGCAGCGGAACCCAAGGGACGAGCGCGTAGGGCCAGTTGACTGAGGCCGCCGGTTCGCCCGTCCTGGCCGGCGACCTCTCAACCTGGTTGGAAAGAGTCTGGTGGTGATCCCAATGGCAGGTACTAGGTCCTCGGTTATCTGCCTAGCTGTTGGAGGAGCCCTCCTAATGGGGCTCCTCACCGCGTGTGAGGGGCCGACTTCCATCCTGAGCGGAGCAGGGGGAACAGGCGCGTGGAGCGCGACCGCCCCGGCCCTGTCTTCTTCTACATCGGTCCCACCCGAGGCCTCCCGGACCCCGTCTTCGCCTACGTCTGCTCCCCCGGTGGCCTCCCCTGCCCTTACAGCCCTTCCGGAGCAAGCGGCGACCCCGGACGCGACCATCATGAATCTGACGGATCAGATTGACCAGGAGCTCAAGGACATGGAGAATTCCAACGAGGACTTGACCCTCCAGCCCTTGCTGCCGGTCCAGTAGCGGCCGGCAGGGCGTGGGCCCTCAGAACCACTTGCCGGTTTGAGGCGTACCTTCACAGCAACGACGCCGGGGCAGACTTTTCTGCCCCGGCGCTTTCTTGGATGTTGTGCGTCGCCTGGTTCGTCTACTTCTTGGGTGGGAACCGGCTGAGGACGATGGCGGGATCGGGGAGAGTGACCCGGTCACCGGGCTGGAGGTCGCGGCGGGGCTTCTCCGCCTTCTCGGAGGCCGACTGGAAGACGGCAATGGGGGTGTCGGCTTCGGCGTACCTGCTCTCGAGATAAGCCTGCCCCAGCAGGAAGCCCTCGGAATCGACCGCGCAACTGGTGACCGCACCGATCACCCGGCCCCGGTCGTCCACCACCGGGTCGCCGGGATGCGCCATACGCACGCCCTTGCGAGTGAAGCGGAAGCGGACAACCTCCCCGGCCAGGGATCTCACCTGGTGGAGGTAAGCCTGGCGGCCAATGAACCAGGGCTTGTGGAGCTTGACGTACGAACCGAATCCGGATTGAGCCACGTTCAGGTTGAGCGGCCCGGCCATCTCGTGGCCGTAGAGAGGCAGTCCGGCCTCTGTGCGCAGCGAATCGCGTGCGCCCAGCCCGACCGGCTTGAGGCCGAGGGGCGCACCGGCTTTGAGCAAGGCGTTCCACAGCGGGGCGGCCTGTTCCGGGTGCACAAACAGCTCAAAGGCCATGGTTTCGCCGGTGTATCCCGTGCGCGCCGCGATCAGGTCGAAGCCTCCCAGCAGGGCCGGGCACACCTCCGTGCGCTTGAGGTCCTTGATCCGCCGCTCTGCTGGCGCGTCCGCCCCAAGAGCCAGGAGGACCTCCCGCGACTTGGGTCCCTGCAGCGCCAGATCCACACGCATGTCCCCTGCGACGCCAGGGTCCCTCAAATTGCGCAACCGCACCTGCAGGCGCCCCGGGGCGGTGGCCCAGGGCCTGGCTGAATCGATAAGCACCTCTCCGCGCGCCACGGCGTTGATCCAGGCCCAATCCTTGTCGTCGTTGGAGGCATTCACCACGATCAGATAGCGCTCCGGCTCGACGCGATAGATCATCGTGTCATCCAGGACCTGGCCGTCCGGCTCGAGGTACTGGCCATACAGGGACTGGCCGACCTCCAAGGCCGTGACCTCATTGCCGCAGACGGCGTCCAGGAAGACGCCGGCCGTTGGACCACTGGCGTCCCAGACGCCCATGTGAGAGACATCGAACAGCCCGGCCGCTTGACGCGTTGCGAGGTGTTCTTCGAGCACGCTGGTGTACCAGACAGGCATTTCCCAACCGGCGAAGGGGACCATCTTGGCGCCCAGGGATTTGTGGGCCTCGAATAGCGGCGTTCTCCGCAAGGGGAGATTCCTGGGCTCCATCCAGCGGAAGGGGGGAAGGGACGGGCGCGGAGGGGTGTCGGCGACTTTCTCCATGAAGTAGGGCCGGCTCGTATCAATCGGCTGGGCTTTCCCTCTGAGGGTCAGTTTGGCGGTGCCGCCATCTTCTACGACGACGGGGCCCGGCAGCCTGCGGTAGGGGTCATCGCCGAAGGCGGCAAATCCGTCCGAAAGATATCTCAGCCAGGCCAGCATCCGCCCAGCGGAGGCCGCGGGCAGGACCAAGCGCAGCACGCCGGGGGACTGGCGGGTGAGCTCGGCTTCGAGGCTCTCCTGGCCACACGGAATTCGGGTCGCCTGGACGCTGCCCGGCGGCAGGGCGTACACGTCGTTGGTGGTGGCCCAATAGAGAAACTCCTCGGCGCGTGAGCCTCGCACGGCGATCGCCCGGAACCCCTGGTTCTCTCGGAGGCTGTCCAGGTAATAGAAATGGGGATAGCCATGCCGGTCTATCTCGTAGTCGATCCCGGCGGCTTCGGCCACGTCGCGGATCTCGAGCTTGGCCTTTTCGAGCGCCTCGAAACCGACCTTGGCGCGCGAGACCTCGCCCTTGCGCCCGGAGAAGTGGTAAGGCTGGCAGGCGTGGAGGAGGCGACCCATGATTTCGGCCAGCTGGTCGATCTCCCTTTCCTGGAATCCGCGTTGCGTCACCCACGGCGTGCCGAGGCGTATCCCGGACGGGTTGGCAGCACTCACGTCTCCGGGGATCGTGTTGCGGTTGAGCACGATTCCCGCCAGGTCGAGGATGCGGGCCGCCATGTCTCCCGAAAGCGCGGCCCCGTCCGGTCCGCGAAGGCTCTTCATGTCGGCGTTGAGCATGTGGGTGTTGGTCCCGCCAAAGGGAATGCGCAGGCCCTGCTGCTGGAGCCCCTCCGCCAGCCGGGCGGCATTGCGCACAATCTGGTTCTGGAGTGCCCGGAAGGCATCGGTTCGGGCCAGGCGCACGCAGACCGCGATGGCCGCGAAGACGTTCACATGGGGCCCGCCCTGTTCGCCGGGGAAAACCGCGCGGTCGATCTTGCGGGCCAAGGCCGGGTCGGTGGTCAGGATGCAAGCACCGCGAGGGCCGCACAGGCTCTTGTGAGTGGTGAAGGTGATGACATGAGCCCAGCCCAGGGGCGAGGCACTGACTCCCGCGGCCACCATGCCGGCAATATGGGCGATGTCCGCGAAGAGGTAGGCTCCGACTTCGTCGGCGATTTCCCGAAAACGCTTCCAATCGGGAACCCAGGGGTAGGAGGAGTAACCGGCGATGATCATCTTGGGGCGATGCTCGCGCGCCAGCAATTGCACGGCATCGTAGTCAATCCGTTCGCTGGATGGATCCACGCCGTACGAGATGATGTGGTAGTACTGGCCGGACCGGTTGGCCGGCGACCCGTGGGTCAGGTGGCCCCCATCGAGCAGGCTCATGCCCATGACCGTGTCTCCGGGGTTGACCAGGGCGTGGTAGACGGCGTTGTTCGCGGGCGCGCCGGAAAGGGCCTGCACATTGACGAAGATGCGATCGGCTGGGACGGAGGGGGTCGCGAAAGCTTCGGCGACGCGCCGCC
>JBEKHT010000073.1:0-9816 GCA_050012135.1 Anaerolineales bacterium
GGCGCGAGGCCAGTTCCCGCGGCACGAGCGAGAGGGGCGACCCTCTTGCACACGGAGGGCAGGGGCAGGCCGAGATGCTCGGCCAGATCCGAGAGCGAGGCGCACTCCCCCTCCCCCAGGCAAATCAGGGCCCGCAACTGGGGCAGGGAGAAGAGATCGAGCCTGCGACGGCTGCACATTTCCGCGCGCATCATCCGAGGGATAGCCTCCAGCCTCTCCCTGGCGCGCCCCGTTGGGATCTTGATCATCCCATGCACCTTCCAGCCGTTTCGGGTTCGAATCTTATCACCGTGCCGGACCTTCTCCGCCGGGGCTGGCAGGATGACCTCTGGGCAAAGGAGGCCACTCCCCTTCTTGCGGGGGCTGATCGAATCCCGTTTGTGGCTCCAGACCTGGACTTCGGATTCAACTCTCGTCTAGCGGACAGAAGGGAATCGCTTGACTTGACATTTGCACCGTGGTATCATCCTGTTCATTGTCTTAGCACTCTAACCACGAGAGTGCTAAAGAGGCCAGATGGCGGACCCAAGTCAGCGTCAAGAGCTCATGCTGAACCTGATCATCCGGGAGTTTGTCGAAAGCGCCCAACCCGTCGGGTCCAAGGGCCTGGTCGACAAGTACCGGCTCGCCTTCAGTCCGGCGACTGTCCGCAACGACATGGGGGCGCTGACGGAGGCGGGATTTTTGCGCCAACCGCACACCTCGGCTGGGCGGGTGCCGACCGAGGAGGGCTACCGCTACTTCGTGGAGAAGCTGATTGGCGAAGCCGATCTGCCCAATGCCGATAAACGCATGATCAGCCATCAGTTCTTCCAGGCCCAGGGCGATGTCGACCATTGGTTGCGGCTGGCGGCCTCGGTCCTGGCCCAGCATTCCAGCGTGGCGGCCGTGGTCACCGCCCCGCTTCCCGAGCGCACCATATTCCGGCAGCTTGAGCTCATCCCGGTCCAGGGCCGCCAAGTCCTTTTGGTCCTGGTCCTCTCGGGCGGGGAGGTGCAACAGCAAATGATCCTGTTGGCGGAGCCGCTTGCCCATTCCTGGCTTTCTCAGACCTCCGAGCGGGTCACCTCGCTCTGCGCCTCCCTCGACACGGCCGGCGTTCAGGCCTGCCTCGAGAAGCTATCCGGGCTGGAAAAGGATGTGACCGGAGTGGTTCTCGAGATGATGCGCCGTTATGACCTGGCGGCCGATGCGGAGGTCGTCTACGACGGAATCTCAAACGTCCTCAACCAACCCGAGTTCGCCGACCGCCAGCTCGCGGGGCGGGCCCTGCACCTGATTGAGGAGCGGAGCCTCCTGCGAGGATTCCTGGCCAGCGTGCTGGGACCTGAGATTGGCGGGGTGCACGTCGTGATTGGAGGCGAGGGAGATTGGGAGGACCTTCGAGATTGTTCCATGGTGGTCGCGCGCTATGGAGCCCGCGGCTTGGCCACCGGCGCGGTGGGCGTGCTCGGACCGGTGCGGATGGCCTACGGGCGATCCATATCCGCGGTTCGCTTCGTGTCCGAGGTGATGAGCGATCTGGTGGCCGAAAGTCACGCGGGGTGAAATCGACACGTTGCCGCAATCCCTCCTCAGCCCGCGGCAACGGAGGCAGGTTCATGGCAAAAAAAGAGAAGGAAGTCGGCCCGTCCCAGGAGCAGCCAGGGCCGATCGCTTCTTCCGAGGCAGAAGCTCAAGACCAGGAGATCCCGCAGATCGCGGAGCTGCAATCCGAGCTGGAAGAGGCCAAGCGCCAAGCGGCCGAGAACCTGGACGGCTGGAAGCGAACGCAGGCGGAATTCGCCAACTTCCGCAAGCGCCTGGAGCGGGAACAGGCGGATACCCTGGCGCGAATGACCGGGCGGGTGATGGGTCGGGTTCTTCCCGTCCTGGACGATTTCGAGCGCGCTCTGAAAGAAGAGGTCCGCCCCGAGACGCTTGGACGCTGGGTGGCGGGGGTCCAGCTGATCCACGAGAAGCTCCTGGGGGTGCTTGAAGCCGAGGGGGTCCAGCCGATCGTCGCCCCAGGAGATCGGTTCGACGCGAACCGGCACGAGGCCCTCAGCTATGAGCCCTGCGGCGATTACCCGGATGGGCAGGTCATCGAGGTGATGCGCCCGGGCTACCGGCTGGGCGAGGTTGTCCTGCGCCCCGCCCTGGTGCGTGTGGCCCAGGCAGAAGAAGGGAAATCGGATCCTTCGCCTGAAACCGACGAAGATCCTCGAGAGGAAAGGAGCAAGTGAGACATGGGAAAGATTATCGGCATTGATCTGGGAACCACCAACTCCGTGGTAGCTATCATGGAGGGCGGCGAGCCGAAGGTGATCCCCTCCTCGGAGGGCTCTCCGCTGGTCCCCTCGGTCGTCGCCATCAATCCCAAGACCGGGGAGCGACTGGTGGGTCAAGTGGCCCGGCGCCAGGCGGTTGTGAACCCAGAGAACACGGTCTTCTCTATCAAGCGGTTCATGGGCCGCAAGTTCTCGGATCCCGAGGTTCAGCGGGCGATCAAGCTTATGCCCTACCGGGTGAGCTCGGCCGCCAACGGGGATATCCGCGTCCACATGGGCGAGCGCGAGTACTCGCCGCCCGAGATCTCGGCCATGATCCTGGGCAAGCTCAAGACGGATGCCGAGGCCTATCTCGGCCAGACCATCACCCAGGCGGTGATCACCGTGCCGGCCTACTTCAACGACTCCCAGCGTCAGGCGACCAAAGACGCGGGTCAGATCGCCGGGCTGGAGGTGCTGCGCATTATCAACGAACCCACCGCCTCCTCGCTGGCCTACGGCCTCGACAAGAAGAAGGACGAAACGATTGCCGTCTACGATCTGGGCGGGGGGACTTTCGACATCTCCATCCTGGACGTGGGCGACGGGGTCTTTGAGGTCAAGTCGACCAACGGCGACACCTTCCTGGGGGGCGACGATTTTGACCAGCGGGTCATCACCTGGATTGCCGATGAGTTTCAGAAGCAGGAGGGCATTGATCTGCGCAAGGATCGCCAGGCCCTGCAACGGCTGAGGGAGGCTTCCGAGAAAGCCAAGATCGAGCTCTCCACCGTGATGCAGTCGGAGATCAACCTGCCCTTCATCACCGCCGACGCCAACGGGCCCAAGCACTTGACCATGACCCTCACCCGGGCCAAGCTCGAGCAACTCACCGGGGATCTGATCGAGCGCAGCGTCCGCCCCGTGCAGCAAGCCCTGGAAGACGCGCACCTCAAGCCCAGCGACATTAACGAGGTGGTCCTGGTGGGCGGGATGATCCGCATGCCCGCGGTCCAGGAGGCGGTGCGCAAGATCTTCAGCAAAGAGCCGCACAAGGGCGTGAATCCCGATGAGGTCGTGTCGGTTGGGGCCGCCATCCAGGCCGCGGTCCTGGGGGGCGAGGTGAAGGACATCCTTCTCTTGGATGTCACCCCCCTGACCCTGAGCATCGAAACCCTGGGAGGGGTCGCCACCCCGTTAATCGAGCGCAACACGACGATCCCGTCTCGCAAGAGCCAAGTCTTTTCCACCGCCTCCGATATGCAGACCAGCGTGGAGATCCACGTGGTCCAGGGCGAGCGCCCGATGGCCGGCGACAATAAGAGCCTGGGTCGGTTTATCCTGGACGGCATTCCCCCCGCTCCGCGGGGGCTGCCTCAAGTGGAGGTGACCTTCGACATCGACGCCGACGGCATCCTCAAGGTGGAGGCGCGGGACAAGGCAACGGGACGAAGCCAGCACATCACCATCCAGCCTTCCTCGGGGCTTTCCAAGGACGAAGTGGAGCGCATGACGCGCGAGGCCGACACACACCGCGACGAGGACCGCCGGCATAAGGAGGAAATCGAGGCGCGCAATACGGCGGACTCGGCGACCTACACCGCCGAGAAAGCTTTGCGCGAGGCCGGGGACAAGGTCCCCAGCAAGGTGCGCGAGGATGTGAACAACAAGATCTCGGCCTTGCGGTCGGCCCTCTCGGGCAACGACATGAACGCGATTCGAAACGCCACCACCGAGTTGTATCAGGCCTCTCAGGCGATCGGCGCGGCCATGTACCAGCAGGGTCAGCCCGGTCCCGCTCAGGGGCCAGGAGATTCCTCTTCCGGGGGCGAGGGCGGGGGCGGCAGCGGCCCCGGCCCCGGGCCCTCCGGCGAGGATGTGGTCGAGGGCGAGTTCAAGCAGGTGTGATGCGCGCCGCGGGTCTCGCGCCCCGCCTGGCAGCGGGACCCGCGGTTAACTTCCCCCCCTATGGCAACTCATCGCAGGGACTACTACGAAATCCTCGGGGTGCCGCGCAGCGCCACTTCCGAGGAGATCCGCAATGCCTATCGGACCCTCGCCAAGAGGTACCACCCCGACGTCAATAAGGATCCGGGCGCCGAGGAGACATTCAAAGAGGTGAGCGAGGCCTACGGCGTCCTTTCGGACGAACAGCGACGGATGGCTTACGACCGCTTTGGCCATGCCGGGGTCGAAGGAGGGATGCCGGAAGGCTTCCCGGGCGGATTCGGGGGACTGGGGGATCTCTTCGAGGAATTCTTCCGCGGTTTCGGGGCCAGCTCCGCCGCGGCCCGCCGCTCGCCGCGGCGAGGCGCGGACCTGCAAGCGGAGGTCACCCTGGCTTTCGATCAGGCGGCCTCCGGGGTGGAAAAGGAAATCCGCCTGGAACGGCTTGAGGTCTGCGAGGTCTGCCGCGGTTCCGGCGCCGAGCCGGGAACCTCTCCCGTGCGCTGCACGACCTGCCGGGGTAGCGGCGAGGTTCGCCAGGTCCGCGAAACCTTCCTGGGTTCGATGGTCAACGTGACTGCCTGCCCAGCCTGCAAGGGAACGGGCGAGGTAATCCCTTCCCCCTGCAAGAACTGCAAGGGGCGCGGCGCGGTGCGCCGCTCCCGAACCCTGAAGGTGCCCCTCCCGGCCGGGGTGGACGAGGGCACCCAGATCCGACTGCCCGGCGAGGGTGAGCCGGGCCTGTACGGCGGCCCGCAGGGGAATCTGTACCTCACGATCCATGTTGAACCTCATCCCTTCATGCGGCGCAAGAAGGATGACCTGTGGGTCGAGATCGGCATCAACCTGGCCCAAGCCGCGCTGGGGGCCGAAGTGCAAGTCCCCACCTTGAACGGACCCCTCTCCCTGACCCTTCCGGCCGGGACACAGTCCGGGCAGGTGTTTCGAATGAGAGGCAAGGGCATTCCCCACCTGCAGGCTCATGGGCAGGGAGACCTGCTCATCCTGGTCAATGTGCAAATCCCCTCCCGCCTGAGCTCGGAGCAGAAGCGCCTGCTGCGCCAGTTGGGTGATACCCTCGACCCTCAGGTGGCCCCCCAAACCAAAGGCCTGCTGGATACCCTCAAGGACAGCTTGGGTGACTGAAGCCGGCGCGCCCTCCGCCGCCCCGCGTCAGTGGCTGGAAGTGTCGGTCCCGGTCGATGACGAGATGGCCGAGCCGGTGGCTGACCTGCTCGCTCAGTACGCGGATCAGGGGGTCGTCCTCAGCTACGCCGACATTGGTCCCGAGCCGGAAGCAGAGGGCACGCCCTGCGGAGGGCTCTTGGTGAGTGCCTACCTGCCGGTAGACCAGAAGCTGGAGGACACTCGCGCACGTCTCCTCCGGGGGCTTTGGCATCTCGGCCAAATTCGCCCTCTCTCCCCTGCGAACTTTCGGCTGATCCAAGACCGGGATTGGACCGAGGAATGGAAAAGGAGTTATCGCCCGATCCGGATCGCCCCCCGTCTCGTCATCTGCCCATCCTGGATCGAGCTCCCGCCTCAGCCGGGGGAGGTGTTCGTGCGCCTGGATCCGGGCATGGCCTTCGGCACCGGGACCCATCCGTCGACCCGCATGTGCCTGGAGGCAATCCAGGAACTGCTCCCGGCCGGCTCGGAGGTAATCGACCTGGGTTGTGGATCCGGGATCCTGGCCATCGCCGCCCTGCGACTGGGGGCTTCGCGCGCCCTGGCCTTGGATATCGACCCCGAGGCCGTCCGCACCACCCTCATGAATTCTGCCCGAAACGGGGTAAGCGACCGCCTGATCGTGTTGTCCGGTTCCCTCCCCCAAGCCCTTGCGGGCACAGCCCCGATTCAGAAAGCCTCGCTGGTACTCGTGAACATCCTCGCCCATGTGGCCGTGGAGATGCTTCGCACGGGGCTGACTCAGCTGGTTCTGCCCGGAGGACACCTGGTGCTCTCCGGCATCCTCGCAGGGCAATCGGCTCAGGTTGAGCAGGCTCTCGTGGAGCAGGGATTCGTCGAGATCCAAAAGCGCGACCGGGAGGACTGGGTGGCCTTCCGCGCCGAGCGCCGCAAGGGCTGAGCGCAGAGACGGGCCGCGTGGGGGCGGTCCCAGAGGATGACCCGATCGGGGAGCGCCTGGCCTGCGAGGGGGGCTCTCCAGCGGCAGGAAAGGCGCTGGGCCCCCCGCGCTGGAAGGGATAAGCAAAAAGGGCCGGTCTTGCACAGACCGGCCCTGGGTTGCGCGGGAGGACCCGAGTCAACTCACCTCGGTTTCCCCGGCCTCGACTTGGGCCTTGCGGAACCGATAGGTAATGCGGCCGCGCGCGAGATCATAGGGAGATAGCTGCACCTTGACCCGATCTCCGAGAAGGATACGGATGTAGTTCTTGCGCATCTTGCCTGAGAGGTAGGCAAGGACCGTGTGGCCACCCTCCAGAGACACTCGGAACATGGTCCCCGGCAGGGCTTCTATTACCGTGCCTTCGACCTCAATCTTTTCCTCTTGCTTGGTCATCCTACCTCCCAGCCGCACCCCAGGGGTTCCCCCGGAACCCGCACCTGGGGTTCCCCCGGAACCCGCACCTGGGGTTCGTCCCGGGGCCTCACTTGGGGTCCCCGGGCGGTCACTCCCCGCCCTCCGACTTTCGCTCACGCCTCTTGATGCGGCGGATGGCCTTTTTCTTCTGGATGCGACGAAGTTCGCTCTTGGAAATAAACCAGCGCTTGCGGCGAACGGTGCTCAGGATGCCTGAGCGGGTAACCTTCTTTCGAAACCGCTTGAGCAGGCTTTCCTGGCTTTCATTCGGCCGCAGGTTCACGGTCGTCACTCTCTCCTCACCTCCCCTCCGCTCCTGGACCTCGACCGGGGCCCGCAAAAAAAACGACCCGCCTCTGGCCCGGGTCATCTTGGTCGCCTGTTTCGGCAGTCCTGCAGAGTGCAAACTCCAAGTTGCTCTCTGACCACCTCCGACGCCAGCGGCCCGCAACGGCATCGCCCCACAGGATGTCCCCGGAAAGCGCCGGGTCAGCCTGTTCGACCTGGAGCGGGCATTATACAACCGGGCGGAAATGATGTCAATTTCCGCAATCGCGCTTGAGTCCGAAGTTCCTCATCGGGCCCGGCCTCCCGCCCCGGGGAGACGAGGGCGCAGGCGCTCTTCCACCTCCCCCGCTCCCAGGTTGGAGATGGCCAGGATCTTGTTGCGACTCTTCTCCCCGGCCACGATTTCAATCGCATTCTCCCGGACCCCGAGCACCTCGGCCAGAAATGCAATCAGCGCCTGGTTGGCCGCACCCCCCGTGGGCGGGGCCGCGATGCGCACCTTGAGGGTGCCATCCGGCAACAAGCCGGCGAGGCTGGTCTTGGAGGCACGCGGGGTGACGCGGACGGTGAGAGCCGCACCGGTTCCTCCCGCCGCCCAATTGCCGAACCGCCATTTCGAACCCCCCGCCTCGCCCACCTTGGCCTCTCCCGCGGCGCACGCAGCCTGACCGGCTCACTTCCTCAAAGGGCGGAACCGATCCGTGCCTCTCCGGCCTACAGGCGAGGGGAGACACCAACGGAGTTCCCGCCTTCCCCCCCGTCGCGTTCTCATCCTGCCACCAGGTTAGCCAACACCGTGGTGATGACCTGAATGAGGATCAGCAGGATGAGCGGGCTAAAATCGACCATCCCCAAGGGGGGCACAATGCGGCGGATGGGAGCCATCATCGGCTCGACGATGCGGTCCAACGCCTGTCGAAAGGGATGGTACGGGTTGGGCAGAATCCAGCTGGCGACCACATCCACCAGGACGATTAGGCTGAGCAGGTTGCCGATGGCTTGGATGAGCTGCGCCATCCCTCAGATCTCTCCGCGAGTTTCGACTTCGCGGGCCCCGCCCGCTCTCTTCGGGCGCGGTTTTTTCCTTCCCATTTCACGGCGCGCGCCCCTCTTTCCCTTCTCTTGTGGACAGGCGCGATTATACGGCTTTTGCCGTTCCCTCCGCCGACCTGGGGCCGAGAATGGCGCGACCAATGCGCACGATCGTGGCCCCTTCCTCCACCGCGATCTCGAAGTCGTCGCTCATGCCCATCGAGAGCTCACTCAGGCCGGAGCCCGGCAGCTTGCCACGCAACCAATCCCGCAGCTCCCCCAAGCGACGAAAGAACGGGCGGGCTGCCTGAGGGTCCTCGGACCAAGGAGCCATGGTCATCAGGCCGAGCAGCCGCAGATGCTCGAGCTGAGCCGTCTCCCGGATCTCCGCCAGAGCCCCCTCCCAGTCGGCCGCCTGCGCCATGGCAAATCCATACTTGCGGATCTCCCCCGAGACGTTGCACTCCAAAAGGATCGGCAGCCGGGCACCTCGTTCCAGTGCAAATCGATCGAGCCGACGAGCCAGGCGCAGGCTGTCCACCGAGTGGATCCAGGTGAATTCGTGCGCCACCTCGCGCGCCTTCCGGCTCTGGATGTGCCCGATCATGTGCCATTCGATTTGCGGCCCCGTCACGGCTTGCATCTTGGGACGGGCTTCCTCCAGGTAGTTCTCACCAAAGCGGGTGAGGCCGGCCTCCAGGGCGCGACAGATCACCTCCACCGGATGGCCCTTGGTCACCGTCACCAGGGTCACCTCGGAAGGGTTTCTGCCTGCCCGCTGGGCGGCCCGGGTGATGCGCGCCCGCACCGCCTCGGCGCGCTCCCGAATCTCTGCGGCGGTCAGCTCGGGCCCCATTTCCCACCTTACCCCTGGCGCAGGGCTACGAGCGCACCAAACCGTCCCGTGCACCCGTTCTCGGCTCGATGCGAGTACCAGTCGTCCACGTGGCAGGCCGTGCACAGCGCGGCCCGCTCGATCGCTTCGACCCCCGCCTCCCGCAGCGCAAGCTCGTTGGCCAGACCCAGGTCGAAGCGCGTCTGCCCCTCCAGATCGGGGAGCAACTGATCGGCCTCCTCCCCAAAAGCCTGGCGAACCCCCTCGACTACCTCCTCGCCCACGGGATAATGGTCCGGCGCCACCGCGGGGCCGATACCGGCCATCACGTCCCTCGGCCGCGTGGCGAATGCCTCCTGCATGCGCTCGACGGTTTTCCGGGCCACGCGCAGCAGGCTTCCCTTCCAGCCCGCGTGGACCAGCCCGACCGCTTGGGCGCGTGGATCGTACAGGAGCACCGGCACGCAGTCGCCGAAGCGCATGAAAAGCGTAAGCCCGGGATGGCGGCTGATCAGGGCATCCCCCTCGATGGGGGTGGATCCTCCTCGTCGGGGCTCGGCCGCCAGGATGACTTGGTCCGAGTGGATCTGCCAGAGGTCCGTCACGCTTTCCACCGGCCGACCCACGCTGCGGAAGCAACGCTCCCGGTTCTGCCTCACCCGCTCGCGCTCGTCGCCGACCGAGCCCCCGACATTCAGGGAGGCCCAGGGTTTGGGGCTGACCCCCCCCTGACGTGTGAAGATGGCGTGGACGAGCCCGGCTTGCGCCTCGAGACCGTCGAAGACGAAGTACTTGAGCCCATCCCGCTCCCGAAAGCTCATGATCGGCCCAGCGACCGCAGGGTTTCCTTCTTTTCCATCGCCTGGATCGTCTCATCCATGCTCGCTTGCACCATGGGATAGGCAAACCAGACCGAGGCG
>JBEKHT010000074.1:0-9776 GCA_050012135.1 Anaerolineales bacterium
GTGACCCTCGCCCTGCTTCTGTTCTATGCGCCTTTGTATGCCTCCACACTGCTTGGCCTGGTCCTGCTCTTCTGGAAGAAACGCTGGCAAGCCTTTGCGGCGGTGGTTCTGCCCTCGGCGATTCTCTCTTACGCTCCGGGATTCTCGGGCAACGGCAGATTTCGGGTCCCTTTTGAGCCCTTTCTTTGCCTCCTGGGGGCGGTGGTGATTCTCGAGGTGATTGAGGCTGTCCGCTCGCGGAAGGGGGGCCGCTCCAGCCGCTCGCAGCAGGTTCGCGCCGCCCGTTCCCCGGGCGAGGGCGGAGAGGCGGCTTGAGGCAGGGCGGATCTTCGCCCAAAGATCGGCCGACCCTTCGACGCCGCCCTTTGACAACCCTCTCCTCCTCTTTTACAATTCCTGCGCTGGCCCCGCACGTCGTGGATCGACGCAGAACCATTCCACATCCCGGGAACCGAGGGCGCTCTCGAGCCCTGGAGGCATCGGCCATCTCATGAAAGAATATCTCACAGACAGGATCCGCAACGTGGCGCTCGTAGGTCACGGCGGGTCAGGGAAAACCTCGCTTGTGGAGGCCTTCCTCTTTGCAACCGGGACAACGACACGAATCGGCAAAGTTGAAGAGGGGAACACGGTGTCTGACTCCGACGAGGAGGAGATTCGCCGGAGGATCTCGCTCTACGCTTCTGTCTTGCCCTTGGAATTCCATGAAACCAAGATCAACTTTCTGGATACCCCAGGATTCTCCGATTTCATTGGGGAAGTGATCTCGTCCCTGCGGGTCGCCGATGCGGCCCTCGTGTTGGTTGACTCGGTGGCGGGCGTTGAGGTTGGGACCGAGATTGTGTGGCAGCAGATTGAGGAATTCAGGCTCCCCCGATTCGTGGTGATCGCAAAAATGGATCGGGAGAACGCCAACTTTGAGGCCGCCCTTGCCTCGGCCCAGGCCCTCTCCACCGTGAAGCTGATCCCGGTAGAACTACCCTGGGGCGAAAAGCAGGGGTTTCGAGGCGTGATCGATCTCCTGGCGATGAAGGCACTCCGAGGGACTGGGGAGCAGGTGGAGGACATTCCCTCCGAGCTCAGGGAGGCCGCCGAGAAGGCCCGGACCGCATTGGTGGAGGCGGCGGCCGAGGGGGATGATGCCTTGCTGGAGAAATACCTGGCCGGCGAGACACTGAACGCCGAGGAGGTCAAAGGGGGGTTTCGCAAAGCGGTCCTTTGCCGCCTCTTTATTCCAGTGTTCCTGTGCGCCTCCACGGCCCAGATCGGTCTGGATCCTTTGTTGCGGGGGATTGTGGACTACCTTCCGGCGCCTACCGACATGCCCCCCATCCATGGCAAGTCGGGAACAGGCGAAGAGGAATTGCGCGGCTCCGACTCGGGACCCCTGGCCGTCTATGCATGGAAGACAACCGCAGATCCATTTGTGGGCAGAATGACCTATCTGCGAATCTACTCCGGGTTGCTCGCTTCCGACACCCGGATCTGGAACTCCACCAAACAGACCGAGGAACGCGTGGGGACCCTGCAGATCCCGCGGGGAAAGGAGCAAGTCCCGATACCCCATCTGCACGCCGGGGATATCGGCAGCGTGGCGAAGCTCTCGGCAACCTCGACCGGAGACACGCTGTGCGAGCGCTCCCATGCCGTCAGGCTACCCGAACCCAAATACCCGGACGCTCTGTATTCCGTGGCCGTCACCCCCAAGACGCAGGCCGATGCCGCAAAAACCTCCTCCACGCTGACACGCTTGTGCGAGGAGGATATGACCCTCTCCTGGCACAACGAGCCGAGCACCCAACAAACCATCCTCACCGGCATGGGGGATCAGCACATCGACGTGGCCATCCGGCGAGCGGACTCACGATTCCAAGTTGGGCTCAAGGTGGAAGCACCGCGCGTGCCCTATCGTGAAACGATCACCAAGGCCAGCGCCTCGCAGTATCGTCACAAGAAACAAACGGGGGGGGCCGGACAATTTGGCGAAGTGCACATGCGGGTAGAACCGTTGGCAGAGTCGGATTTTGAGTTTGTCAATGAGGTCTTTGGGGGCGCCATTTCCACCTCTTACATGCCGGCCATCGAGAAGGGGGTTCGCGGGGTGATGGGCCGGGGCGTGATCGCCGGTTATCCAGTCGTCAATGTGAAAGTGGCGGTCACCGACGGAAAGGAGCACCCGGTGGACTCCAAACCCATAGCGTTCGAGGTCGCCGGGCGGGAGGCCTTTAAGTTGGCTGTCCAAGGAGCCGCGCCCGTGCTCCTTGAACCCATCATGGAGGTCAAGGTCACGGTCCCCGAGGCGAACATGGGCGACGTGATGGGTGACCTCAACACACGAAGGGCGCGGGTCCAGGGCATGGATAATGACCGTGGCAAGAGTATCATCACGGTGCTTGTCCCTCAATCGGAAATGCTGCGATATACGACCGACCTCCGGTCCATTACGGGAGGACGCGGGCTCTTCATCATGAAGTTCTCTCATTACGAGCAAGTCCCATCCCACGTGGCTCAACCGATCATCGCCGCAAAGCAAAAGGAAACTGCGGGAGAAAAAGAGGAGGAATAGCCCGGCCCGCGGTGGGGCCGACAGGCTCTGGGCAGGGACCGGGAGGGGGGCGATCTCGGGCCTTGGCCGCCTGAGACCGGACGTCCCCAGCGGCGCCGGGTGACCCAAGCCCCTCAACCCGGACCCCGACAGCAGACTACCTCGTGCGACCTGGCCCTGGCAGGATGCGGAGGGGCTTGCCGAATCCGTGGCGAACTGGACCCTGCGCCGCGGGAATCTCCCCTCAGAGGATCGAATGCCCGATTATCAGCCCAGCCTGACAGATGCTTCCATACCTGAAATGCCCAAGCGCAAGCCGCAGGCGGCCCTGGAGCCGCGAGCACCCAGGAGAGCCATTTCCATTCAGGCCCACCCCGATGACCAGGAGTTCACGGTGGCTGGGACGCTGGCCAAGTGGTCCCGGGCAGGCTGCGAAATCCTGTCCGTCATTATCACGGACGGGGAAGCGGGCAGCAACGACCCGTCCAAGGATGGGTCCTTCAGGCCGGAACTAGCACGAATTCGGCGGGAAGAACAACTGCGCGCCGCCGACCTCCTGGGCATCCAGGAGACGGTCTTTCTACATTATCCGGACGGGGAACTGGAGGCTTCGCTCCGCCTGCGCAAAGATCTTACCCGACTGATCCGGAAGTTCCAACCCCAGGTCGTCGTTTGTGGTGATCCCACAGTGCGCTTTTACGGCAACAGTTATATGAACCACCCAGATCATCGCGCGGCCGCCGAGGTCGCTTGTGATGCCGCTTTCCCTTCGGCTGGCTCCCGCCTCGTTTTTCCCGATCTGCTCGGGGAAGGCCTCCAGCCGCATAACCCGAATCGGGTGTTCCTGCACGGATCGGACCGGCCGGACGTGTGGGTCGATATCAGCGAGACCCTGTCTTTGAAGGTCGAGGCCTTGCGGCAGCACCGCAGCCAGATCGGGAACGAGGATGTCGAAAAGCAAATCCGCGCGTGGGCGGCCGAAGACGGGAAAGAACAAGGCCTGGCCTATGCCGAGGCATTCCGGGTGATGATCCTGGTGGATGACCCCTCCGACGGGGCCTGAGCTCGGCAACCCGCCTCCTTCATTTGATACCACTCAATGCCTGCGCTGACGCAATTCTTACAAGCTACTCCTATTATTCCTATTGATCCCATTGAACCCGCAGGCCCGCGGCGGGCGGAGATTGCCTGTTGGCGCGTCCTGCGGATCAGGCCGATAAGGAAGATGAAATGAATCTCGATCGGTTCACCCAACGCACCCAAGAGGCGCTGCTGCGGGCCCAAAGTATGGCAGGGGAAAGACATCACGCCTACATTGAGCCGGAGCACATCCTGCTGGCTCTCCTGGAGCCGTCCGATGGGGTTGCCCCGCAGCTGGTCTCTGCCGTGGGCGTCCCGCTTCCCGCCCTGCAGGCAGAAGCCGAACGCGAGCTTTCCAGCCGACCACGGCTGGGAGGGGATTCGTCCCAGCTCGGCCTTTCCCGGTCCGCCAGCGAAGTGCTTGGCGCGGCCGAGGCCGAGGCTGCCCAAATGAAGGATGAGTATGTATCCACCGAGCACGTGCTGCTGGCGTTGGTTGACCGTCTGCCTTTTGTGCGCAAGCAGGGGCTCACGCGGGAGAACCTGCTACGGGCATTGGCCTCCATTCGTGGAAGCCAACGTGTGTCTTCTCCCAACCCAGAGACCACCTACAACGCTCTGGAGAAGTACGGGCGTGACCTGACGGCTCTGGCCCGCCAAGGCAAGCTGGATCCCGTGATTGGCCGGGAGGAAGAGATCCGCCGGGTGATCCAGATTCTCTCCCGGCGAACGAAGAACAATCCCGCTCTGGTGGGGGATCCGGGCGTAGGCAAGACGGCGATTGCCGAGGGACTGGCTCAGCGAATGATCCGCGGAGACGTGCCCGAAGGGCTGAAGAACAAGCGCCTGATCCAGCTCGACATGGGGGCACTCGTGGCCGGGGCCAAGTACCGGGGCGAGTTCGAGGAGCGCCTGAAAGCCGTCCTCAAAGAAGTCACGGAATCCAATGGTCGCGTCATCTTGTTTGTCGATGAGCTCCACACCGTGGTGGGTGCCGGCGCCGCAGAAGGGGCCATGGACGCGGGCAACATGCTCAAGCCGATGCTGGCTCGGGGCGAATTGCACCTCATTGGAGCCACGACCCTCGACGAGTACCGCAAACAGATCGAGAAAGATGCCGCATTGGAGCGCAGATTCCAACCGGTCCTGGTCGAGGAGCCCAGTGTGGAGCAAACCATCTCCATTCTGCGCGGCCTTAAAGGCCGGTATGAAGTCCACCACGGCGTGAGAATCACGGACGCCGCAGTCATCTCCGCGGCAACCCTATCCCACCGATATCTCCCCGACCGGCGACTCCCGGACAAGGCCATCGATCTCATTGATGAGGCGGCGGCTCGGCTGCGCACGGAGATTGACTCCAAGCCTCTACCCCTGGATGAGGTCGACCGCGCGATCATGCAGCTGGAGATCGAGCGCGAGGCTCTCAAGAAGGAAACCGACGAGGCGAGCCGTGAGCGGCTGGCCAAGATCGAACATGAACTCGCCGATCTTCGCGAGCGCTCCCTCACGCTTCAGGCGCGTTGGCAGGCCGAGAAGCAGCTGATCCTCGATCTGCGCTCGCTAAAGGAGCGGGTTGAACAGACCCACCTGGAAATGGAGCAGGCAGAGCTCCAATCCGACCTGGAGGCGGCTGCTCGACTGCGCTATGGGACTCTCCCGCAACTGGAGGCCCAGCGGGCCGGGGTCGAGAAAAGGCTGCAGCAACTTTCGAAGGGGGAGCGTCTGCTCAAGGAGGAAGTCGAGCCCGAAGACATCGCTGCCATCGTGGCCCGCTGGACCGGCATTCCGGTCACCCGGCTTCTGGAGGGGGAGGTGGACAAGCTCCTTCACATGGAGGAGCGATTGCATCTTCGCGTCGTCGGTCAGGACGAAGCCGTGCGCACCGTTGCCAACGCCGTTCGGCGGGCGCGCTCAGGGCTGCAGGACCCCAACCGGCCTCTGGGCTCCTTCCTCTTCCTGGGCCCCACCGGAGTAGGCAAAACCGAATTGGCACGCGCTCTGGCCGAGTTCTTGTTCGACGATGAGCAAGCCATGGTCCGCATCGACATGGGCGAGTACCAAGAAAAACACACCGTCAGCCGGCTCATTGGCGCTCCCCCAGGCTATGTGGGCTACGAAGAGGGAGGCCAGCTGACCGAGGCCGTGCGCCGGAGGCCCTACTCGGTTGTGCTCCTGGACGAGATAGAAAAAGGCCATGCCGATGTGTTCAACGTCCTGCTGCAGCTCCTCGACGACGGGCGGCTGACCGACGGTCAGGGTCGAACGGTCTCCTTCAAGAACACCGTGGTGATCATGACGAGCAACCTGGGCAACGACCTGTGGGGCCGGGAGGAAAAGGTCCCTCAGGAGGCCGTGATGCTTGCCCTTCGTTCCCATTTCCGACCGGAGTTCCTCAACCGGATCGATGAGATCGTGGTCTTTCATGCGCTCAGCCAGGCGGACCTGAAGCAGGTCGTGGACATTCAGCTCGGTCGAGTGAGGGAACTGCTGCAAGAACGCGGGCTGGGCCTGTATCTCACCGAGGCGGCCAAAGAGCACCTAGCGCAGGCCGGCTGGGATCCCGCCTTTGGGGCTCGTCCCCTCAAACGCGCGATCCAGCGAGAGCTTCAGGATCCATTGGCTCTCGGAATCCTCAATGGGAGCTTCCGCTCAGGACAGACGATCCGGGTGGATGGCACCCGCGACGGCCTGCAATTCTCCGCCCTGGGTCCGGCCGAGGCCGCCAAGACTTAGGTCTCTCGCTCCACCGCAAAGGGTCCTCCCCCAGGCGCAGAGGCGCCCCCCTCGGCCGACCTTCCTGGCCGTATAATGCGTTCAGTCTGCCAGGGGAGGGCGAGTGCCGGAATCCCAAGAGGGTGAACTCGTCGGGCTAGTTGCGAAAGGGGACCAACAAGCCCTGCTTGAGCTGTATGACCGCTACGCGAGCCGCGTCTATGCGCTTACGCTGCGGGTTCTGCGCGACTCCATGGCCGCCGAAGAGGTCACCCAGGACGTGTTCCTGCGCCTGTGGAGCCGAGCCAGGCTCTACGTGCCCTCGCGCGGAACGGTCTCCACTTGGCTGCTCACCATCGCAAGGAATGCCTCCCTGGATCGCCTGCGCCTGGAGCGGCGGAGGCTCCCCGCCTCCAACGAAATGGACCCGGACAGCCTGCTCGAATCGATTCCCGAAGGAACCGCAAGCCCCGAAGAACTCCGCTGGCGCGGGCTGTCCTTGGCTCTTCAGGAATTGCCCGCCGAGCAACGCAGGCCCATTGAGCTAGCCTACTATCAGGGCCTGAGCCACAGCCAAATCGCCGAGGAACTGGGGTGGCCCATCGGGACCGTGAAGACCCGATTGCGGCTGGGGATGGAGGAGTTGCGCCGCAGCTGGCTTGGTCAGGACGCGAGGGGGAAGCGGATCCAAGAGCCTCCGGCTTGACGTAATGTAGATTGGGGAGATTGGTTGGAGAGACGGCGGATCGAATGAACGCAAGCGGACATGAGGACCTGAGGGGGTTGTTGGCGGCATACGCCTTGGGCGCCCTGGAGGCCGAGGAACTTGAACTCGCGGAAGCCCACCTGCAGGGCTGCCCGGATTGCCAGGCGGAGCTGGACCAATACCAAGGCGTGGCAGAGAAGCTGCTCTATGCCTTGCCCCCACGGCTGCCTCCTGCCCGCCTTCGGGTTCGCCTGGCCGACCGCATTGCCCGCGGCCAACCCCTCTCCGCCTCGCGTCGGATTCCCTGGTCGCGCACCGTGCTCGCGCTCGCCTTGGCCGTGGTGGCACTCCTGTTCTTGAATGCAGCCTTGGCCGTGGAACTCCGCTCCCTCCAGGTGCGGCAGCGGACCCTGTCCCAAGAGATTCAGACCCAGAACACTGCCCTGGCGCTGGTCGCCTACCCGGGATCTCAGGCCCTCTCCGTCGTCAGCAAGGAAGGCGGAGGCGCATTCGTCTTAGATCCTGATCTGGAAAGCGGCGCGCTTTTTGCCTGGGGTCTCCCCGTGCTGGATCAGGCCCACACGTATCAGGCCTGGCTGGTCAAGCCCGACGGCGTTCGTGTGAACGGCGGTTTGTTCACCGTCCCCCGGGGGCAGACTTTCGCCTCGGTGATCGTGAAATCGGACCAGCCTCTCTCGAGCTATTCAAGCTTGGGCGTGACGGTTGAGCCGCGCAACGGCAGCTCCGCCCCCAGCGGGGCCTGGGTCCTCAGCGTGGGGTTCGGATCCTGATCTCTTATCCCCCTCTAAGCAACCAATTCGCCAAGCAGGCACGTATCAGGTTATGGAGACATGGCATAGAGGTTGTCATTGATTCGCGAAGGAGAGAATAATGTTAGGAAAATCGTTTCGAACTACCGCGTTGATCCTGATCGCGGCGATCGTCCTGGCGGCTTGTGGATCCGCGTACGGATCCTCGCCAACGCCCGCTCCGGCCGTTTTATCTGCATCGCCGACCCCGGCCCCCGCGGCTTCCCCCACGGGAGCCATGGCGGAGTCAACCGCCGCCTCCCCGGTCGTAATCATGGTGGCGCAAAACGCAACCCTGGGCGCAATCCTCACCGACTCACAGGGTAGGACCCTGTACATGCGGACCTCGGACACCAAATCCACGCCCGGCTGTTACGATACCTGTGCACAGAACTGGCCACCGCTAGTCGGTGCGGCGACGGCCGGAAGCGGAGCAAACGGGAGCCTTCTGGGCACGGCCTCGCGCACAGACGGATCAACCCAGGTGACGTACAATGGCTGGCCTCTATACTACTTCAAGGGGGACACGGCGGCCGGAGACACGAAAGGGGAAGGGCTGGCTGCTGTTTGGTTTGCGGTTTCTCCTTCAGGCAACAAGGTAGCGGCTCCCTCTTCTCAGAGCGGTGGTTCTGCCTATTGAACCAGGGAAGGTGAATCTGTCACCCTGCCGCGTCTGGAGACGCGGCAGGGCGATGATGGAAAATCCTGGACAAATTCCCGGGCCAAGACTGAGGCGCTGCGCCCAGACGGTAAGCAGGAAGACGCAGTCCTTGTTGTTTTGCCGCGGAGAATTCCAGGCCTTGGTCGGGCTTGAGGAGCGACCCGTCTGGTCCCAGCCACCCTTGCAACCAGGAGGAGAGAATGCCCAGAAAGAACTACCCATACCTTGCCACGGCCGTCTTGATCAGCTGGCTGGGCTCCTGTTCGACCCCCGCCACGCCCCTCCCCACCCAGGAGACCCTGCCCACACAAACGGCACAGCCCACCGGGACCCCCGTTTCGCTCAAGTCCCTGATCCCCCAGATCGTGGTGAACGACCAGAGTGCAATGGACGGCACCGTGACCGTTGCGTCTGCGGTTGCGATCGAGCAGGGATGGCTGGCCATCAACACGGACAAGGACGGCTCTCCGAGCGACATCGTGATTGGCTATTCCCCGGTTAAGCCAGGGGTCAACACCAACGTGGTGGTCATAATCGACCTGATGCATGCCACCTCGCGACTCTGGGTCGTACTCCATGTGGACGAGGGTCAGGTGGGGACATGGGAATTCCCGGGTCCGGACGTACCCGTGCAAGTCGGCGGGAAAACCATCATGTCCTCCTTCAACGTCACGTTGCCCGCGGCCGTGGCTCCCGCGGCTTAGAGCGCAGGCAGCCTGAGGGTATCTCCCCCCTGGTCGGGGCTGGCCGTCCCCGGCATTGATCTTTCTCGCGAAACGGTGAGATTTCCCAGCATTTGATCCGGGGCGAGTCGTCTGCGCCTGAAAAGGCCTTGCGGGGCGGAATGGCTTTCCCCCGGGCGCATGCTGGCGGGCATCGCTCCCCCACGGCCTATTCTATTGGGGCACCCCTGCGCAGAAGCTTGACCGAGACGCTTGCACAGGCCCGCCCACGCAATCGGGGAAAAGAGGAGATCGGTCCCATTGCTCGCCCTTGGCCCGGGGCAGACGACTCACTCCCCCGATGATCCGAATCGTTCTGCCAGCTCACGATCGAAAAGGAACCGCCCGTTGACCAGGCAGGGAGCCGTCCTCAGCCCAAGTGCGGCAGCGGGCGAGGAAAGGCCGTCGGCCTCCTGTCCTCTGGCGACCTCCCTGGCGGCCGTTCCCAATCGGTCGCAGCCTCCCTTGTGGGACGATTAAAGCCGACGGAGATCGAAGGGGATCCAGATGGGCTGGCTTTGGCTATTGGCCTTGTTTTCAG
>JBEKHT010000075.1:0-9754 GCA_050012135.1 Anaerolineales bacterium
CGAGCTGATTAACCAGCGGCGTCTCTTGAAACTCTTGAATCCTCGAGAATTACTGTGGTTTGGCCTGGCACAACGAGGTCACACAAAACAGAACCGAGGCTCAAAAGGCCTCGGTTTTGGCTTTAGGTAGCGGGGGCTGGACTCGAACCAGCGACCTCCGGGTCATGAGCTCCAACCCGGGGGAGGGGGCCTCAAACAAGATTTCCGGCCGTTTGAGGGTACCATCCGTGGTTCAGTAACCTCGAGCCCAACGAGGTTGATCCGTAAGTGTAATTCGAAGGGTACCTCTTGATGGGCGTGTTTGTCAACGCACCGAGATTGATTGAATCACGAAGGCTGCGAATTGATCCTAGATCGACAGTCAGAATCCATGATAGGAGCATTGTGCACGTTCAATCCAGATCCGATCGAGGTCTATGGCCGGGCGCATGGGGCTTTCGGCCAGCACAGCTATAGCCAAGGCATTTTCCGCACCAGCCGCAAGCTGGCAAAGAGAATAGTCCGCCCAGACGTTAATGGACTGTTGACATAGATTGCGGCTACGCCAACTACGATCGCAAGGCCTGTACTTGGGATACCTCCGCCGATCAGATACGGTAAGATTGAGAGGAAAATGGGAATGGGTCCCTTATACTTGTTCTATTGAACAAACCAAGCTGATGTGCTAGCCGAATTGTCCGTCCGAGATCTCGTTCTGACAGAATCGGTCAAACTGCGAAGGGGACGAGCACTGTGGACAGTGATTAGGGCAGGGGGCACCCCCATGAGTGGATCCTGCCTCCGTCAAGTTACGAGTCCAATCGCAGCGCTCTCTTGGAAACCATTCAATCAGATTCGTCATGGGATCGTAGACTTTGCTGGGGAACGAGGCATATGCTGAAAGCCAATCCTATTGCCTGGATTCTTGAGAAGGACAAGAAGAACCCGAGTGTGCGCTACTTTGCGCTAACTGACCTGCTAGATCGGCCGGCAAATGATCCGGAGGTCATCACAGCACATCGCGCTGTGATGACCAAAGGTCCGGTGCCGGCCATCCTAGAGGCTCAGAAATCCGACGGCTCATGGGTGAAGCCCGGAGGCGGCTATGGTCCCAAGTATCGGGGCACCGTCTGGCAAATCATGTTCCTGGTCGAACTAGGGGCCGACTCCTCCGATGAACGTGTGCGACGGGGTTGCGAGTACCTCTTGAGCCACAGCATCGCCAGAAACGGTGCGTTCTCGGGGTCTCAGCCCCCATTGCCAAGTGGCTCCTGGCACTGCCTCAATGGCAACCTGCTGTACGCCCTACTGCGTCTGGACTATGCCGCTGACCCTCGCGTGCAGGCTGCATTGGAGTGGCAGGCTCGCGCCATCACCGGTGAGGGGAAAATTCAGTACCACAAGTCGGCCACAGCAGGACCGGGGTTTGCTTGCGGCGTCAATGAGGGGCAACCGTGTGGCTGGGGCGCCAACAAGGCAATGAGAGCGTTGCTGGCGGTGCCAATAGATCGGCGCACGCCAGTCATCGAGCGCGCCATCGAGACTGGCGCTGCATTTCTGCTTAGCCGCGATCCCTCCGTGGCAGACTATCCGTACACCGTGCGAGTAAGCTCAACCTGGTTCAAGTTGGGCTTTCCCTTGAGCTACTGGAGTGATGTGTTGGAGACCGCAGCAGTGCTTGTGGAGGCGGGCTACGGTAGTGACTCAAGATTGACCAATGTATTCAAGCTTATCGAGGGCAAGCAGGATGACCAGGGGCGTTGGGTGTTGGAGAACTCTCTCAACGGCAGAATGTGGGGCGACATCGAGGAAAAGGGAAAGCCCAGCAAATGGGTCACTTTGCGTGCGCTGCGGGTATTAAAGGAGGCGGGTTTGTACGTACCCGCTGGTTGACAAATCAAATTGCTTCCAAGCAACGCGAGGCATGGACAAACTGAGTCCAAAACAACCGTGTCAATAATCCATTCGCGGATGACCACCCTCGTTGTCGTGTGAAAGACAGACCAATGTAGTAACGGAGGAACATTTTCGAGATGAAACGAGACAGGCCCCTCACGAGTTGGCCTTTCTGCTATCTCTCTTCTGATTCCCTCTGTCGCCCTCACATCAGGCATTTCTCACCCTCCCACACGATTTGTTGGCCGGCCTTTTTTTCATGTGCGACCCTCCGGATCCGGACCGATCTCACTGTTACCTTGGGCGCCGAGCGCGGCCAACCCACGGATGGACTGAGACGGCGTACGTAAGGTATTCCTCGCCGAGCTTGACGGCGAGGTGCCTCTCTTCTGGGGCTATCGGAATGTAGTGGCAACCGACAAGTGCCGGGAGGAGGAGCACAAACACCCAGGGGAGATTGACAGCCAGCGCAATCCCTATTAGAAGACAGGCCGCTCCCAGGTAGATGGGATTCCTTGAGACAAAGAAGACACCTGTGGGAACGACATGGCTTGTAGGAAATCCAGGATCGGTGGGCTGGCCATGGTGCGAAAGCTCCCGACGCGCAACGACGACGATGGCTGCGGCGAGGAACCGGTCCCAGGCTTTGGCTCCTTCGCGCACCTGCGCCCGTTCTGCCAGCATGCCCGGGCGGCGAGGGATCAGCACAATCGCGCTCAGTGCCAGAGTCAGGGCATTCATCCCCAAGTTAACCCAACCCTGATCCAGTTCAGCCTTCCGGCGGCGAGGAACAGAATCGCGCCAAAGATGACCAGCGCGGCAATCATTTGCCCGGCCCAGCGCGCGATACCCCGCGCGGTTTCTGTTTTTGAACTCTTTGAAACGATCAGTGTTGCCATATTTCCTTTCCCTCCAAATCTGGATGCCTTCGAAGAATGGTTCACTTCTGCCGTATGGACTTGTTCCAGGACAGGACTTTGTTCGCTAGATGCTCCTGGCGCCCCAACGAGGGGATGAAGGGTGGGCCCACGCATCGGCAAGCCTTGGTCAGACTGAACCTTTCAGCCATAAGGCCCCACCCAAGCGCCCTTGGCGCTCGCGGAGATCAGGCATGCTTTCACCGGATGAGAACGGCCGCGAGGAGGTAGGGCACCACGGCAAGGACTGCCAGGAAGGGCGACCGACCACGCCTCAGATTATGGCTGTCCCACTGGAAGAGCAAGACCGCCAAACCAAAGGCGGTCAGACCGCCAGCCAGGAGGATGAGCAGGGATCCCATCGGGTTCCCATCCGTCGGCAGCCCCAAAGCCAGCGCTTGAAAGGCGTTCATCGCATGCGTGGCTGGCAGGAGCATTGCAATCCTGCGCATGGCCGCCGGTAGCATGCTGGAGGGCATCGTCAGACCCGCCAACAACATCGAGGGCACAAAGTAGAGCTGGCTGATCAGGACGGTAGCACGGGTGTTGGAGGCAATGACTCCAATGAGCATGCCGAGGCCCGCCATGGCAAAGATGGTCAGCAGCCCCACCAGGACAAAGTAACCCCAACTGACCGGGAGATGAGCCCCAAAGAGCGGCACGGCGGTCACGGTGATGATCGCGGAAACGACGACCATGTGCAGCAGGCTGCTGAGCGCCGGGATGGAGAGGATGGAGGCCGCCGGGACTCCGTTGATCTTGAAGCTGCGGTAGACCCCGGCCTCGCGCGCCGATACGATCGGGTTCGGCATCCCCAAGAGCATGCTGGACATGACCGCCACGATGATCGTTGCCGGGATGATTGTCCCGGCAAATGCCGGGTCGATGCTGCCCAGCAGCGCCCCCAGCATGGCGAACAGAGCCAAGGGAAAGAGATAGTTCATCAGCAGGAGCGAGCGGTCGCGCAGACCGTTGTTGAAGTCGTAGCTCAGGTGGTGAAGAAAAGCAGCCATGGCTAGCCTCCCCTAGGGCGATCGAGGTGGGTGATCTCCAGGAAACGTTCTTCCAAGGAAGGGCGCTCCACGCGCAAATCGACCAGCCGGTCTTGATTAACCTTCAGGAAGTCCAGAATCGCCGTGACCGTCGGGCCTGGGTCGTTGCTGAAAAACAATGCGTACCCCTCCTTGAACTGATGGCGGCGAACCCCCGGAAAACCGGTTCGGTTCTCAGCCAGGCAGGAAGATTCCGTCGCCACTGAGATCTTGACCAGCGCGTCCCCGCTGGCCGTCAGTTGAGTTGGACTGCCCGTTGCGGCAATCTTCCCCTGGAGCAGGATGGCAACCCGGCTGGCCATCTTCTCAGCCTCCGCCATGTCGTGGGTCGCCAGAATGATCGTCACTCCGCCTTCCTGCAGCTGGCGCATCAAGTCGTGCAGTTCGATGCGGGCCGGGACATCCAGGCCGGCCGTCGGCTCGTCGAGGAAGAGAACCGGCGGATTGTGCGCTATGGCCAGTGCCAGCGCCAGGCGGCGCTGCTGACCGAGGGAGAGCATGCGAAATTGAGTCTTCTTCTTTTCCCCCAGCCCAAAGCGGTCCAAGAGGTCGTCGCGGGGGGGAAGGCCGTGATAGGCGCAGAAAAACCGCATCGCCTCACGAACGGTCATGTTGCTTGGCAGGGCAGACGACTGCAGTTGGACTCCGATCCGATTGCGCAGCCGTCTGAATTGCCGCACGGGGTCCATCCCCAGGATTCTCAGGCTGCCGCCGTCCGGCTGGCGCAGCCCCTCCAGGCTCTCCAGGGTTGTCGTCTTTCCGGCGCCGTTTGGCCCCAAGAGGCCAAAGATCTCCCCCGGATACACTTCCAGGCTGATGCCGTCTACGGCCGCGAAGTCGCCGTAGGTCTTGCGAAAGTCCTGCACCTGGACAACCGGTTCTTTCTCCATTTCAGCCTCCTCAATTCTCAGCTTGCACCTCTCGGTCGAGCCTGCCGTCCAGTACCCTTCTCCAGGCGTTCGACGGACAGAAGGGGGACACCCAGATCGCGCAACGAGGTCAGCAGGCCGTGCAGCGCCGCCTGATCAGCAGCCGTCCCGGTCAGGGTTGTAACGATCGACCCGTCTCCCTCCCGCACGACCTCCACCTGGGGGTCACGCAACCAGTCTGAGAACGAGGAACTGAGGCTGCCACGGATCCGAACCCTGTACAGCGCGGGTTCGTCGTCACGGAAGGGTGGGTTGGGCCTTTTCAAGGGGGGCACCTCAGGCGGAAAGGGTTGCTCATCAACTCTGGGGCCAGTGTACACACAGGGAGGGATGAGCCGCATCGTCCAAAAGGACGATCTCGACCTGGGCAAAGGATGATTCCCTCCGCCCTGCGGCGCGAGGGCTGCGCACCCAGGTCCGGGTCGGAGTGCGCGCTGGACGGAGCCGCTGGGGTCCGGGCCTCCCGGGCCGAGCAACCTTGGCTTGTGGCAATTGCAAAGGTTCGGGCTGAGGAGCCGGTTACGACATCGCTGGCCGTTCCAGAATGCTAGCGCTAATCGGGAAGCCCGTGGCGGGGCTGCGGCGGGGGGCGCCATCTCCCCCTTTGCCGGTGCCAATGGGGGAGGGTTGCCCCTTGCACGAGGACGCCCTGGCCTGCATGCGACTCAGCCTGGCGTGAGGATCCGTGCTCTCGCAGCGCCGCGCGAGGGTGGGGGGCAGCGTCAGGCCAACCCGGGAGGCACCTCCCGCGCATGGCGGGATGCTGCTGTGTCGCGCCAGACACGCCCTCCGTGGGAGAGCTAGGGCCAGAACATCAATCGGGGGAGCGAAGGCAAGGGCGGGCGATTCGGAATCAGGGTCATGCCTTGGTTCCCACGACGGCACGACCCGTGCTTGAGGTCATCTCATTTGCGGGAGCGCAGGCAACCGGTCAGTCTGAGGGCAGCAGGCCGGTCGCTCTGGCTTTCGCTACAGCCTGGGTCCGGTTGCTCACCTGCAACTTGCTGAGGAGGTTCGCAATGTGGGTTTTGACCGTGGTCCGGGAGATGACGAGCCGCCGCGCGATCTCCTGGTTGCTGAGGCCCTCCGCGATCAGCCCCAACACCTCTTTCTCCCGGGGGCTGAGGGGCTCCAGCCAGAGCGCAGAGCGCAGGGATACGGTCGATGGGGCGGACTGTTGACTGGGTTCTGCCTCAAAGGCCTGCAGGATTCTCCGGGCAAAGGTTTCAGAGCCGCCGCGCCTGAGAGCCTCCAGGAGCGGCCGTAGGAAAGTCCCCTCGTCCAGAAAAGTGCGGACATAGCCCTCGGAGGCGGCCAGGCCGACAGCGCGGGAAAGCGATTCCAGCGCCAGGGCGCTTTCGCCCTGGATCTGCTGGGCACGTGCGCTCAGCGCCAGCAGCTCAATCACCCGGCTCAGCCGCGCTCCGCCCTGGGCTGCCTCAAGCAGGCGCGAAATCAAGCGGGTAGCGCGCTCGAGCTCTCCCTGGGCAAGAAGCACTCGGGCCAGGACGACGTGCTCGACCTCGTGCAGGTACGCGAGCTCGCCCTCCGTGCTCAGGCCGCTGCCTTCGGCCCATTGCCAAGCCAGTTCCAGCTTCTCGCACTCAAGCCACAACCTGGCTCTCAGTGCCCGCGCGTGGGGGAGCACGGCTTGGCCGTTGTACCGCTCCAGGAGGGTTTCGAGGTCATCCAGGACTTGGAAAGCGCCGTCCCAATCGCCCAGGGCAGCTTTCACCCGTGCCAGGCAGAGATGCCCGGGAGGCAGGCTTTCCCAGTTGGGCAGCTGTCGGCTCATGGCCACGCTTTCTTCGGCACGTTTGCGCGCGCTCGCCAGGTCGTTCCACTCGTAGTGGAGGTTCGCCAGGCCTCCTTGGAGCACGGCTGGTCCAAACACGGAGACGCCTCCGCCGGGCCCCCCGGCCTGCCCAAGCCCCCTCAGATAGATCGACTCTGCCGCGCGCAGATTGCCCTGCAGAGCCTGCACCTGGGCGGAATGCGCGAGGGCCAGAAGTTGTAGGACCTGGTTGTCTTGCTTGACGGCAAGCTGCTCTGCTTCCGCAAGCGTCCGGCTCGCGCCCTCCAGATCCCCGCTGAACTCACGGGCCAGCCCGAGGTCGTAGGTGACTGCGGGCCGCAGCGCTTCAGGTCGGTTGAAGGGAAGAGCTGCCGTCTCGGACAGGCGCGGGAGGACCTCCTCCGTGAGCTGAAAGACCCGCGGCAGGTCGAAGCGGTTCATAGCCACGGTTGCGCGCACAACCATGGCCTCAACAAACGCGCCACGCAGGAGGGCGGGCAGCTCGGCAATGCGCTGGCCGGAAGGCGCGGCGCCCGAGGCTTGCTCCATCGCCTCCAGACACCGCTCCGCCTCATCCGCCCGCCCGCTGGCCAGCGTCACCCATGCGTAGCACAGCGTCAGAGTGGGCTCCCCGGCCACGAAGGCGGCAGGAAGCGCAGCGATCCACTCGCTCAGCGTCTGCTGTTCGCCCCGCGCGTACATCTGCCCCGACGCAAGCAGGATCAACCGCGCGGCGTTTGGATGGTCCCGCGCCGAGATCGCATGCGCCACGGCCTGTTCCAAGTATCCGTGGCTCTCGTGCCACGCGCTGGCCTTACGGTGCAGCGAGGCAACTGCCGCAGCGTCCATGGTGCCCAGGAGTCGCCGCCGCAACAGCTCGGAAAAGAGCGTGTGGAACCGGTACCACCCGCGGTGCTCATCCAGCGGAACGATGAAGAGGTTCATCCGTTCCAGCTGTTCGAGGACCTGCTGGCCATCTTGCCTTCCCGTGAGGGCGTCGCAAGCAGGGGCGCTCAGGCGCTCCAGGATGGAGACCTGGAGAAGAAAAGCCTGGACCTCATGGGATTGGCGGGTCAGCACTTCCTCCATCAGGTAGTCGGCAATGTGCCGCTCGTCCCCGGCCAGAAGTCTTAAGAACGCGCTCCGATCGGAGCGGCCTTGGAGCGTGAGAGCCGTCAGCTGCAGCCCGACCGCCCATCCCTCCGTGCGGCCTTCGAGGGCGGCGATTTCAGCTGAGGATAGATCGAGGTGGTGAACGGCGTTCAGGAGTTCCTCCGCCTCCTTTGGAGTGAATCGCAAGTCGGCGGCGCGGATCTCCAGCAGTTCTCCGCGCGCACGGCGGCGAGCCAGCGCAAGCGGCGGGTCCTCTCGGGTGGTAAGCACAAGCTGCAGGCTTGACGGGGCGTGATCCAGGATGAAGCCCACGGCCTCCTGGATCTCCGGGGATTGAATCGCGTGGTAGTCATCTAGCACGAGCACGAGAGCAGAAGTGAGCCTGGTCAGGTCATTAACCAGTGCGGTCGCCAAGGGTTCGACCGGGGGGAGCGACCCGGCTTGCAGCATGCCCTCAACGCCTGCACCCAAGTCCGGCTCCACGGTTTGCAGTGCCGCGACCAGGTAGCGCCAGAAACGAGCCGGGTCATTGTCCCCTGGCTCGAGGGAGAGCCAAGCTGCCCGCCGGCTTCCCGCCCGGATCCAGGCGGCCACCAGCGATGACTTACCAAATCCAGCGGGGGCAGAGACCAGGATGAGGGGGCACGAACCCCCTTCGTCCAGCCGCTGGACAAGCCTCGCACGAGGCACGAAGCCCGTGCGAGAAGGGGGCGCATAGAGCTTAGTCGTCAGCAGGGGGCTGGACAAGGCAGTCCGCTTGCCGCATGGTTGCGGCGTGCTGGCCGGATGCTCCGGCCTACATAGAATCGGGCGAAACCGCAATCCGCCTAGACATTGTAACCCGATGGGCAAGGCCCGGGGTCCCTGACGCGAAGAGGCCTGGCGTCGTCCCTGTAGTAGCCAAGACCCCGTCCCAGCAAGACCACGGTGGAAGAACCACGCCAAGGAGGACCAGCGGTGCGCCCGGTTGGGGCAAGCCCCCTGGTATTGAACGGGGGACCCCCAGGCAGCCAGCCTGGCGGTCTATGGGTCGAAAAGAAAGGCGCAGATCCACTCGATTTGCGCCTTCGATACATTTCTGGTGCGCCGACCCACGGAACCGAAGCTCGTCGGGTTATGAGCTTCAACCCGGGGGAGGGGGCCTCAAACAGGGTTTCCAGCCGTTTGAGGGCACCATCCGTGGTTCAGTATCCTCGAGCCCAACGAGGTTGATCCGTAAGTGTAGGCCGAAGGTTTACCTCTTGATGGGTGTGTTTGTCAATGCACCGAGATGGATTTGCACCGAGATTGATTCAATCAGCGAAGGCTGCGAATTGATCCGTAGATACACGGTCAGAATCCATAATAGGAGCTTGGTGCATGTCCAATCCAGGCCCATTTTCGGAGGGATGGGGTTCTTGGCCAGGGCACCTTCTTCCAGGTAATGTAGGCAGTGACCGTGGCCAATCTCACGCTCACCGCCACAAAGATGAAGAAGATGCGATCCCGAACCGGGGCGTGCGACTTTGCGTCTTCTTTGTTGTCTCTCCTCAGGCGAGTCGGCGAGGCCGTTTTCATGACCCTCGACACATACCGGCCTTACCCAATCCATCTTTTCCGTGTGTTTCGCCGGGATCGGCCGGACTTCTAAGTACGCGGCGTCGCTTTGCGTGCACTGAAAGTGAGAACGATGCCGTCCAGTGCCGGCCGGAATTCATCAAAACCGGTCTCAGTCAGGTCCTGCCGCAATTCATCCAGTCGAAAAGTATGAACCCAGGAGTGTCCCTGCACAAACCGATTGATTACCGTTTTCCCCGCGACAAAGGTCTGGACAGATAGAGGCGCGCCTGGTTTCATGGTTCGCGCAATTTCGCGCAGAGAAAGCACCGTATCGGCGAAGAGGTGGAGGGAACCGGAACAGATAGCTCCATCGAAGACCGCATTCTCAAAGGGAAGCTCCTCGACGGGGGCTCGGGCGAGGCAAACCCCCGATACATTGTCCCGTTCGAGGTAGGTCATACCCTGCTGCAGCATTCCCATTGAGATGTCGATGCCGTAAACGTACCTGGATGGGGATGCGATTCGGCGACCGTA
>JBEKHT010000076.1:0-9677 GCA_050012135.1 Anaerolineales bacterium
GCCGCGGTAGTCTTCGACCGGAACCTGCGCGGCGGTCGCATCGTACGGGTCGGGCCCCGCCATCGCGCCCAGCATCATGGCCGCATCGGTCACGTCCCGGGTGACGGGGCCGACGCAATCCAGGGAGCAGGCAAAGGCAATGAGGCCAAAGCGGCTCACCCGACCGTAGGTCGGCTTAAGGCCCACGACCCCACAAAACGCGGCCGGCTGTCGGATCGAGCCGGCGGTGTCGGTTCCGAGCGAAATGACCGCCTCACCGGCCGCCACGGCAGCCGCGCTGGCGCCCGACGAGCCCCCCGGGACCCGCCGCGGGTCCCAGGGATTGCCCACGGGAGGCAGGAAGGCCGAAGACTCATTGGAGGAACCGAAGGTGTACTCATCCAGGTTAACCTTGCCCAGGACGATGGCCCCCGCCCGCTCCAGTCTGGCCACACTGGTGGCGGTGTAGGGCGAGATGAACTGCGCGAGCATCCGCGAACCTGCCGTAGAGGGCGTCCCCTCGACGCAAAAGATGTCCTTGACCGCCAGGGGAACACCCGCCAACGGCCCCGGCTCCTCGCCTTGTTGAAAGGCTCGGTCGATTTCGGCCGCTCTTTCCAAGGCTTTCTCGCCCTGCAGATGCAAATAGGCGTGAACCCGCCTCCGGTCGTCCGCCAGTTCCGCGGGAGTAGGCGAATACGGGGCGGCCGTCGGGCGCCGGCCCTCGACCTGGCGGATCCGCTCCAGGACGGATTGGACGACCTGTTCCGCCGTCAGCGATCCCTGGCGCAGTCGGTGGAGGATCTCGTGCGCTGTCAGATCACAAGGGTCCGAGGTCGCGGTCATGAGAGGTCTGTGTGAGGGATGTCGGGCACGACGAAGTACCCCTCCTCGCTTTGCGGGGATTGAGCCATGATCCGCTCGGGGTGAGGGAAGGGCCGGACTATGTCCTCCTGCGGGGAGGAGCTAATCGCGGGCAGATAGGGCACCCCGTGAGAAGTGATGGGAATATCCTGCTCGAGCCGGATCGCCTCCAACTCCCGGATCGATTCGAGCTGTCGGTTCAACTCGGCCCGCAAGTACTCGGCCTGCTCTTCGGGAAGTTCGAAGGCAGCCAGTTCGACCAAGTGAGCGAAGAGTTCCGGCGTGATGTCTCCAGCCATTTCGTCTTCCGGTCCGAGCCGTGCGCATTGTATCGCGGGGCGACAGACACCGTCAAAACCGTCTCCTCCCAGTCCCCTGCGCTATAATCGAAAGGGTTTTCCCTCAAACGCCCGGAGGAGGCTATGACCGTCGCGGAGGTGACATCAGTCGGCCCGAGCTTGACCCTTCTGCCAGAACACGAAATGATTCGACAGACGGCGCGAGACTTTGCCCAAAGGGAGATCGCCCCCATCGCCGCGCACCACGACGAAACTGGCGAGTTCCCCTCCGCCACCATCCGGAAGATGGGAGCGCTGGGTCTTATGGGAATCGAAGTCCCGGAGGAATACGGTGGCGCCGGCCTGGATACGCTTGCCTATGTCCTCGCCCTGAAAGAGATCTCCAAGGTCGACGCCGCGCATGGCACCATCATGTCGGTCAACAACTCTCTGGTATGCCACGGGCTGCTCAAGTTCGGAACCGAAGAGCAGAAGCGCAAATACCTCACGCCTGTCGCCTCGGGCCGATGGATCGGGGCGTACTCCCTGACCGAACCCATGTCCGGCTCCGATGCGGCGACCATGAAAAGCCGAGCGGTTCGGGAAGGCGATCACTACGTGATCCAGGGACGCAAGTCCTGGGTCACCTCGGCCCCGGTGGCCGAGTTCATTGTCGTTTTCACGATGACGGATCCCTCCCAGGCGCACCAGGGAATCAGCGCCTTCATCGTCGAGACGAACCAACCCGGGTTCTCGCGTGGCAAGACCGAGCCCAAACTCGGCATTCGAGCCAGCGCCACCAGCGAGATCCTGTTTGAGAACTATCGCTGCCCCGTAGCGAATCGCCTAGGGGAAGAGGGGGAGGGGTTCAAGATAGCCATGACGGTGCTGGATGCGGGCCGCATCGGAATTGCTGCTCAGGCCCTGGGGATCGCCGAAGCCTCCTATGAGGCGAGTCTCCTCTTCGCGCGGGAACGCGAGGCGTTTGGCCAGAAGATCGGGGAGTTCCAGGGAATTCAGTGGAAGATCGCGGACATGAAAGCCAGGATCGAGGCCTCCCGGCTGCTGCTCTACCAGGCCGCCCTGGCCAAGACCGCCAACAAGAGGACCGGGCAACGCTACACCCTCGAGGCCTCGATCGCGAAGCTGTTCGCCTCCGAAACCGCCATGTTCTGCTCCCATGAGGCGGTCCAAATCCACGGGGGTCTGGGCTACAGCAAGGAGCTCCCCGTGGAGCGCTACTTCCGCGACGCGAAGATCACCGAGATCTACGAGGGGACGAGCGAGATCCAGAGAATGGTTATCGCCCGATCCGTGCTCGGCCTGCGCTAGAGAGCACGGATCACCGCAGGTCCTGGGAAGGCAAGGGGCCCGGAGGCTGATGCAAGGGACGGCGCGTGGCGTGCCGGCCTGGAGCGGGCGCCGGGCCGGATTAACGGAGGCATCGATTAGAGATGAAGGCAGCCTTCTTCCGGCGACATGGGGGTGTGGAAGTCCTGGAATATGAGGAGATCCCTACCCCGAGCCCCGGGCCCGGCCAAGTGCTCGTGCAGGTCCGGGCCGCTGCACTCAATCACATGGATCTGTGGGTGCGCCTCGGCTGGCCGGGCCTCAAGCTGGAGATGCCCCACATCTCTGGAGCAGATGCCGCAGGGATCGTCGCCGAGATTGGGCCCGGCGTCGTGGGGGCGACCCCCGGTGATCGGGTGGTTCTCAACGCCGTGCTCCGCGACGGCCAGTGTGAGTTTTGTCGGCGGGGTCAGGACAACCTGTGTCTCGACTGGCACCTGCTCGGGGAAACCGTGCGCGGCGCTTTGGCGGAGTATGTGATTGCCCCACAGGAGAACCTCCTGCGCCTGCCGACCGATTTCCCCTTTGATCAGGCCGCAGCCGCCGGGCTGGTCTTTCACACGGCATGGCACTCGCTGATCAGGCGAGGCAACCTGCGGCCCGGGGAAACCGTCCTGATCGTCGGGGCCTCTGGCGGAGTCAATACCGCGAGCATTCAAATCGCCAAGCTGGCGGGGGCCGCGGTGTATGTGGTCGGCTCCAACCCAGACAAGCTGGTTCACGCGCGCACGCTGGGAGCCGATTTCTTGATCGACCGATCCCAGGAACCCCAGTGGGACCGCGCAGTCTATGAACTGACGGGGAAACGCGGAGTGGATGTGGTTGTGGACAATGTGGGCACAACCTTCCCCCAGAGCTTCCGCGCCCTGCGCAAGGGAGGCCGCCTGCTCACGGTGGGAAACAGCGGTGGGCCGAAATTCGAAATCGACAACCGCTTCATCTTCGCAAAGCATCTTTCCATCCTCGGCTCCAGCATGGGCACGCGCACCGACTTCGAGGCGGTGATGGCGCTGGTCTTCGCCGGCCGACTGCACCCGGTCGTTGACCAGGTGTTGCCTCTCAGCGCGATCCGTCTGGCGGAGGAACGCCTGGAACATGACAAGCAATTTGGAAAGATCGTGCTGGTGCCGTGATCGGAAACAGAGGCCGGAATCCGGCAACGCGACCGGGGGCGACGACTCGGCCCCTGCCCGTAACTCTCCTGGCATGCGCCGTGTTCTTGTTTGCAGCCATGAACCTGGTCGAGGCTTGGCAGGCCTGGCAAGACCGCAGTTTCATGAACACGCTGGCGCTTCCGTTGCCCGTCGCCTACTGGATTGCGCGGGGCGGGCTGTGGGCCAGTGCCGGCCTGACGGCCGCCCTCGGGCTTTGGAACATGAAACGCTGGGGACGGGTCCTGACCCTCTGGCTCGTCCCCCTTTACCTGCTGACGTGGCTGTCCGAGCGCCTGATCTTGGGCCGCTCGCGGGTGGCTGAGCTGAGTCTCCCCTTTGACCTGGCCCTTCTCGGGCTGGCGGTGGCCCTGCTGCTGGCGGTTCTCCTTCACCCCAAGACGGCCGATCGTTTTTCTGGGAGCTGATTATGGACCTTGAGGCAAGCACCAAGTTACTGCGACAAATGCGCGAGCAGGCCTATCGCGGCGGCGGAGAAGAGCGCATCCAGGCCCAACACGACCGTGGGCGCTTGACGGCCAGGGAGCGCATTGAACTGCTCCTCGACAAAGGCTCCTTCCGCGAGGTCGACATGTTCGTCACCCATCGCGCCGCGGAGTTCGGGCCGGATCAGCAGAAATACCTGGGCGACAGCGTGGTCACCGGTTGGGGAACCATCGAAGGGCGCCTGGTCTATCTCTACTCTCAGGACTTTACGGTCTTTGGCGGGAGCCTGGGAGAAGTCCATGCCGAGAAGATCTGCAAGATCCTGGACATGGCCATCAAGAACGGGGCGCCCCTGATCGGCCTGAACGACTCGGGCGGGGCCCGGATTCAAGAAGGGGTCGTTTCGCTCGGGGGCTATGCTGACATTTTCCTGCGCAACACCCTGGCCTCGGGCGTGATCCCGCAGATCAGTGCCATCATGGGACCCTGTGCCGGCGGAGCCGTCTATTCCCCGGCCCTGACCGACTTTGTCTTCATGGTGCGCAATTCCTCCTACATGTTTGTCACCGGCCCGGATGTGGTCAAGGCCGTGACCCATGAGGAGGTGAGCTTCGAGGAGCTGGGAGGGGCCAGCATCCACAGCACGCTTTCGGGTGTGGCCCACGTGGTTTCCGACAATGAGCCGGACTGCTTCTTCATGATCCGTAAGCTGTTGGCTTATCTTCCTCAGAACAACATGGAGGACCCTCCCTACGTTCCCTCTCACGACGATCCCCTGCGGACCGAGTCCGAGCTCGATCGCTTTGTGCCCGATGACCCCACCAAGCCCTACGACATGCGGGAGATCATCCGCCTGATCGTGGATGACGGCATCTTCATCGAGATCCAGGAGACCTACGCGATGAACATCGCCGTTGGGTTTGCACGCCTGGGCGGCCACTCGGTAGGAATCGTCGCGAATCAACCCTCCGTGCTGGCGGGTGTTCTGGACATCAATTCCTCCAGAAAAGGCGCCCGCTTCGTGCGCTTTTGCGACGCTTTCAATATCCCCCTGGTGACCTTCGTCGATGTCCCGGGGTTTCTCCCGGGCACAGGCCAGGAGTACGGTGGGATTATCCGCCACGGCGCCCAGCTGTTGTATGCCTACTGTGAGGCGACCGTCCCAAAGATCACGGTCATCACCCGCAAGGCCTACGGGGGGGCTTATGACGTGATGTCCTCCAAGCACATCCGCGGTGATCTCAACCTGGCCTGGCCGACGGCCGAAATCGCGGTCATGGGTCCCGAAGGAGCCATCAATGTCATTTTCCGCCGGGAGCTGGCGGAGGCCCCCGATCCGGAGGCGCGGCGAGCCGAACTGGTCGCCGAGTACCGCGAGAAATTCGCCAACCCGTACGTGGCCGCCTCGCGGGGATACTTGGATGATGTGATCGAGCCTCATGAGACCCGGCCCCGATTGATCAACGCCCTGGAAGTGTTGGCCAACAAGCGGGACTCCAACCCGGCCAAGAAGCACGGCTGTATTCCACTGTGATCCTCCAGTTCGACGGGCGCAACCTGTACTGTGAGCTCCACGGAGAAGCGGGCCCTTGGGTGATCCTGCTTCATCATGGCCTGGGATCGACCCGGGGCTGGGGCTGGCAGATCCCGGCCCTGGTTGGAGCCGGTTTTCGCGTGATGGCCTACGACCGCTGGGGATACGGGCGATCCTCACCCCGGCCGGGCTTCCCCCTGGATTACCTCCTGGAAGAGCCTGGGGACCTGCAGGATCTGATGAACCGTCTCGAGATCGGCCGCGCCCACCTCGTTGGCCACTCCGATGGTGGCACCATATCCCTCCTGTTCGCGGCGGCTCACCCCGAGCGGGTGCAACGGATCGTCCTGATCGCCGCCCACATCTATGGCGAGCCGATCGGTCGGGCGGCTTTGGAGGACACCCTCGTCCGCTACCAGTCGGACCTGGAATTCCGTTCCTCTCTCTCCGAGGTCCATGGGCAGAAAGCGGGGCAACTCGTCCAGGATTGGCTGGGGCGCTGGCTGGCGGCCGAAACTGCCAGGCTGGACCTGCGCGCCTGCCTTCCGGAAATCCACCTCCCGACTCTGGTTGTGCAGGGAGAAAACGACGAGTTCGCAACTCTCCAGCAGGCGCAGGACATCGCCGCCGGGATCCAGCACTCAGAACTGTGGATCGTTCCCGCTTGTCGCCACCAGCCCCATCTGGAGAAGTCCGCGGAGTTTAACCAGCGGATGATAGAATTCCTCCGCCCTTCCCGCCCGGCCTAGTGTCCCTTCGCGGGCGAGCCTGTTGGGCCTTGGAGAGAGCCCATGTTTAAGAAAGTCCTGATCGCCAACCGAGGCGAGATCGCCGTGCGAATCCTGCGGGCCTGCCGGGAGCTTGGCCTGCGCACGGTTGCGGTATTCTCCGATGCCGATCGCGAGGCCCTGCACGTGCGCTATGCGGATGAAGCCTACCGGCTGGGTCCTGCCCCCTCGCGCGACTCCTATTTGCGCATTGACCGAATCCTGGAGATCGCCCGCCATTGCGAGGCGGACGCCATTCATCCCGGCTATGGCTTCTTGGCCGAACGGGAGGAGTTCGCCGAAGCTTGCGAGAGGGCGGGCATCACCTTCATTGGCCCGCGTCCCTCCGCGATCGCGGCCATGGGCGACAAGATGGTCGCACGCAACACCGTGGCACGCGCCGGGGTGCCCGTCGTTCCCGGAACCGAGGGCGAGGGCAACCTGAGCGACGAAGAGCTGGTCCGGATCGCCCCCCAGATTGGATTCCCGCTGCTGATCAAGGCCACGGCCGGCGGCGGCGGCAAGGGCATGCGGGAAGTTCACGATGCCCAAGAGCTGCCGGAACTGCTCCGCGCGGCCCGCCGCGAGGCGGAAGCGGCCTTTGGAGACGGGAATGTCTACTTTGAGAAGCTAATCCACGCCGCGCGACATATTGAGTTCCAGATCCTGGCCGATGCCGAAGGCAATGTGATTCATCTGGGCGAGCGGGAATGCTCGCTCCAGCGCCGCCACCAGAAGCTGCTGGAGGAATCCCCCTCTCCGTTCGTCAGCAACGATCAGGAGCTGCGCCAAACCATGGGAGAGGTTGCCTGCCGTGCGGCCGCGAGCGTTAATTACCTCAACGCCGGCACCATCGAATTCCTGGTGGACAAAGAGCGGAATTTCTTTTTCCTGGAGATGAACACCCGGCTGCAGGTTGAGCATCCCGTCACCGAGATGGTGACCGGGATCGACATCGTCAAGGAGCAAATCCGCATCGCGCGCGGGCGAAAGCTACGTTACACGCAGGAGCAGGTGGGGCTCAGCGGTTGGGCCATCGAATGCCGCATCAACGCCGAAGATCCCTACCAAGGCTTCATCCCCTCCATTGGAAAAATCCGCAACGTCCTCCTGCCCAGCGGCCCGGGGGTCCGAGTCGACAGTGGTGTCTACCCGGGCATGCAGATCACCCCCTATTATGACGCCCTCATCTCCAAGCTAATCGTCCACGGGGAGACGCGAGCGGAAGCGATCCTGCGCATGAGGCGCGCCCTCGAAGAATACCGCATCGTCGGCGTCAAGACCAACATCCCCTTCCACCAGGCTCTGCTCGACTCTCACCGCTTCATGGCCGGCAGCTTCGACACGCGGTTCGTGGAGGAGCGCTTCGCCATCGAAGAGGCTCAGGAGGGCAATGGGTCTCATCCGGACATTGCCGCCATTCTCGCCACGATTGTCGCGCATCAGCAGTCTCAGCGGGCCGCCCAAGTGGTTCAGAGAGGGCAGCGCGATGCCAGCAACTGGAAATGGGTAGGCCGCTGGGAACGGATTCGCCACTAGAGCCCGGGCATGAAGTACATCACGACCATCGCGGATCGAATCTACACGATCGAAATCAACGACGAAAGGCACCTCTCGATCGACGGCCGTACGTACGAGGTCGACTTCCTCGAGTTGCCGGATCAGCCGCTCTACTCGCTGGTCATCCAAGGCCAGTCCTATGAAGCGTACGTCCTGCCCCACGAAGGCCAGTGGGAGGTCGTGCTGCAGGGACAAATGTATGAGGCCCGGGTCGAAGATGAGCGAGAGCGTCGACTGCGTTCCACTTTCGGCGGCTTGGCCCTCGAGTCCCAAGAATTCCTGCTACGGGCACCCATGCCCGGTCTCATTGCCGCTGTGCCGGTCCGCGAAGGGCAAGAGGTTCCCAAGGGCTCGGTCGTGGTGGTCCTGGAATCTATGAAAATGCAAAATGAATTGAAGACCCCGCGGGCGGGCACCCTCCTCCATTTGCGCGTCCAGGTCGGGCAGACCGTGGACCTCAATCAGGTCCTGGCCGTGGTCGGATGAGCGCCGCCAGACCACCCCGCCCAGGCCCTGGTACCCGCTGGCAGGAGCTCGAGGTCAAATTCTTCCTGCTCCACCCCGATCCGTTGCATGAACGCCTCGAGGCCTCGCAGGCGACCTGCGTCCGGCCCCAGGAGCTGGAGGTCAATCTGCGCTACGACACACCGGGACGGGACCTTACCCGGGGGCAGCGTGTCCTTCGCATCCGCCGGGACCACCCAGCCCGGCTGACCTACAAGGAAGCGGGGCGAACCGAGGGGGAGCTGAAGACGCGGGTGGAGGTGGAATTCGACGTCTCGGACGCGGACGCGGCAGAGGCGCTCCTGGAGTGCCTGGGCTATGAGTGCCTCTTGCGCTATGAGAAGTACCGGGAGGAATGGAAGCTGGGAGAGGCGCGCTACATGCTGGATGTCCTGCCCTTTGGCTCCTTCCTGGAGATCGAGGGGGCGAGTGAGGCAGGGTTGAGAGAGGCAGCGCGCCAGCTCAGCCTGGAATGGTCCCAAGCCTTCCAGGGCAGCTACCTGAGCATCTTCGCCTACCTGCGCGAAGCTTACTCCCTTTCCTTCCGCGATCTGACGTTCGCGAATTTCAAGGACCTGCCCCAATTTGACCTGGGCTTGCCCGCGAGCGCACGGCACCCTCTGACCGGCGGCGGCCATGACGACTAGGGTTCCTGACGAATTCCGTCGCTGGGAAAAGGACACCCTCGCATCGGCCCTGCGGCAACACCCCGAGCGCCGGAAGGATTTCTATACCGCCTCGGGGATCCCTCTAGAGAGACTCTATCTGCCTTCGGCCGACGGCTCAACCTATCTGCAGAAGCTCGGCTTCCCAGGAGAATACCCTTTTACGCGCGGCGTGCAGCCCACGATGTACCGGGGCCGCCTTTGGACCATGCGCCAGTACGCGGGATACGCAACCGCCGACGAGACGAACCAGCGCTACCGCTTCCTCCTGGCTCAGGGTCAAACGGGACTCTCGGTGGCCTTCGATCTCCCCACCCAGATTGGGTACGACCCCGATCATCCCCTGGCTCAGGGCGAGGTGGGGCGGGTGGGAGTCTCCCTGTTCAGTCTGGAGGAAATGGAGCGGCTTTTTCAAGGGATTCCGCTCGGGCAGGTCAGCACCAGCCTGACGATCAACGCCCCGGCCGCCATACTGCTCAGTCTCTACATTGCGGCCGCCAAGCGACAAGGGGTGGACCCGCACACCCTGCGGGGAACGGTGCAGAACGATATCCTCAAAGAATACATGGCTCGGGGCA
>JBEKHT010000077.1:0-9673 GCA_050012135.1 Anaerolineales bacterium
TGGTCGCCTGAACCACGCATGAGCGTCAAAGCCATGGCCCAAGTATGGGAGGCTGATCTTCTCCGGGATGAGAAGTTCATCCTTCTCGCGCTTGCTGATCACGCCGGTCATGAAGGCAAGAACATTTCCCCCTCACTCAGACAGGTCGCCTGGAGGACGGGATCCTCGCCTATCATCAAGTAGGGCGGATAGTCCGGCATCTCACGGAGCGCAGCGATGGGATCGCAGCAGGGGATACCGGCAGCCGTCTGACCCGATTTCGCATCGGTTATTTCGCCCTGTCCAAGTCACTTCGCTATGCAGGGAGGACTGGCCTACGAAGTTCCACGACGCCCGGCGACTTCGGCCGACGCCCACTCGCGGCACCACGAGAAGCTGATCCTTTGTCAGAGTTTGGTGGAGGCAAAACGCCCTGTCATCTAACTGTTCCAGCGCTGATAGGGTGTCACTAGCACACCAGGGGGTGCATGACGACAGCATGTGACCTCTTGCCACACGTGATAACACGGTGTCACCGTCGGAGACATCGGGTCGGACCGCAGACGCCCGTCAACACCTCCCCGTTGGCTATTGGTATATAATCGTTGCATCCACGGAGATTTGTTTACACTATGTCGAAAAGGGCATCCACAACTGCAACGGCGCAACTCCTAGAGCAAGGCGAGTTGTTTGCGTTTGACAGCCGGTCGCTCTCAAGCTTGCTTGGCGTGAGCAAGGTGCAGACCTCGCATTTGTTGCGGCGCATGGAACGGGAAGGGCTTGTGGCGCGAGTGGAGGCGGGCAAGTACTTGTTGCTGGGCCTCTCTCCGGAGCGGGTGCTATCGAACCCTCTCTTCGTGGGCTGCCATTTGGTCGATCCCGCCTATGTCTCCTTTTGGTCGGCGCTGCACTACTACGGCTTCACCGAGGAGGTGCCGGCCATGGTCTTTCTGGCGGTCACGCGCAGGAAGCCTGCGCTTGCTTTCCGGCAGATGCGCTTCCGCTTCGTGTTGCTCAAGCCCGGCCTGTTTTGGGGGTACCGCCGGGAACGATCGGCTGAACTGCCCGTCCTGATCGCGGATGAGGCCAAAGCGATTGTGGACAGCCTGCTCTTTCCTCAGTATGCCGGCGGTCTCGGTGAGGTGGCCAAGGCGTTGCGAAACGCGCTGGACAGCTTGGATGTATCCGCCCTGATCGCCTGCGCCAACCGCGTGAGCAGTCCGAGCATGAGTTCGAGGTTGGGGTATCTGCTGGATGCCTTAGGGGTCCGCGCGGAAGGATTGGACATCGCCAGGGGGCCGGTCAATCTGGATCCCCAACGACCGCGCTCCGGGGAATACGTGAGGCGCTGGCGAGTGTACGTCAACTTGCCTCCCGAAACGCTGTTTCCCGAAGGGATCGCGTGATGCTGACGCGCGCTCAGATCCAGCGTATTGCCCAACGCCATGGCATCGGTGCTCAGGCTCAGGAGCGCGACTATCTTCAGCATCTGCTGCTCCATCTGCTTTACAGCCGTTCTCAGGTCCTGATCTTCAAAGGGGGCACGGCCTTGCGCATGGTCTATCACGGAAACCGCTACTCGGAAGACCTGGATTTCAACGGGCCGGCTGATCTCTCCGCAGTTCAGAGATTATGGCAGCGGGTCTCGGATGACCTCGAGCGGTACGGCATTGTCGCGGAAGTGCGCAATGCCCGGCAATCCGAAGCGGGCTACAGCTTCGATGTGAGTTACCAGGGCCCTCTCTACGATGGCCGCGATCGCTCCAAGGGCAAAGTGCGCGTGGACATCAGCCTGCGCCAGGAGACCGTCGAGGCGCGCCGAGAGCTGATCGTGCCGGAGTACGACGACGTGCGGCCCTTCGTGGCCAGGGTGCTGACCGCCGAACAGCTCATGGCTGAGAAAGTGCGCGCCCTGATCATGCGCAAGAATCCCCGCGACGTTTACGATCTTTGGTTGTTGTCCCGGCAAGGCGTGGGCATGAGGCCCGAACTGGTGAGCGCCAAGCTGGCCGTGTACAATCTTGAACCTGCGAAGGATCTCCTGGCTGCGGCCCTGACGCAGGCCCAAATGGATTGGGAGAGGGATCTTCGTTCCCTCTTGCCTGAATTTGTGTCCTGGGAGGAGCTCTACCCCGTGGTGTCAACCCTTCTGGATGAGCTGTATTTAGAAGCAGGGCCATTCGTCACACAGATGACCCCATCTTCCTGCGGCCGCAGGACGCATAGAGCAAGGGAACCGAAGCGGGGCAGTCGCAGGTTGCCTGCTTCAAAGTAGTATCTGGCCATCCTGGTGCGGATGGCCAGGGTGTGCGTCATGCCCTATTCTCAACACGCTGCCCGCCAACAGGCGGGCAGGCTCCACCTCCTGGGGAGTGATTGTCCTTACCACCCAGTCTGCCCGGTGGGGCAGCGCTTTGATAGAACCAATCTCATTTGACCTGACCTGCCTCGGGAATAGGCCCTGGGGAAACTCGACCCGGATTCTCCCCCTCCCGTCCCTTTTTCCCGGCAGGCGCCCGCCCCTACTCCGATGCGCCGGGCGTCCCCGAGCGCGCGGCCGGGAGAGGAACGGGGGCGCGGGGACCGGGGCAATATATAATGGAACCCGCCCTCCAGGAGCAGGAGGGGTTTCTTGTGTGGACCGGAGAGAGGCCGATGTTTGAGAGGTTGGCTGGGATCGAGGCGCGCTACCAGGAGCTGACGCGCCTGATGGCCGAGCATGCCGCTGAGTACGCCCGGGTCGCGGAATACGCCCGCGAGCGGGCTGAGATCGAGCCGGTGGTCGCGAAGTTCCATGCCTACCAGGATCTCACGGGCGCCCTCGAGCAGGCGCGCGGCATGCGAGCCGACCCCGATCCGGAACTGCGCCAACTCGCGGAGAGCGAGGTGGTGGGGCTCGAGGTTCGCCGGGCGGATTTGGAAAAGGACCTGAAAGCCATGCTCCTCCCCAGGGACCCGCGGGATGCAAAGAATGTGATCCTGGAGATCCGCGCCGGCACCGGGGGAGAGGAGGCGGCTCTGTTTGCCGCCGACCTGTTCCGCCTGTACAGCCGCTACGCCGAACGGAACGGCTGGAAGATCGAGATCCTGTCCCAAAACGCGACCGGCATCGGCGGGTTCAAAGAGATCATCTTCCAGGTGAAGGGGCAGGGCGCTTTCTCGCGTCTGAAGTTTGAGTCCGGGGTCCATCGGGTGCAACGCATCCCCGCGACTGAATCCCAGGGTCGGATTCATACCTCGACCGCGACCGTCGCCGTCCTGGCCGAGGCGGATGAGGTCGAGATCCAGGTGCCCGAGAAGGACATCAAGCTGGAGGTCTATCGGTCTTCCGGTGCGGGCGGCCAGAACGTCCAGAAGAACTCCACGGCGGTTCGGATCACTCACCTTCCCACCGGGATGGTGGTTCAGTGTCAGGATGAGCGCTCCCAGCTGCAGAATCGAACGCGGGCCCTGGCCATCCTGCGCGCCCGGCTGTACGAAATCGAATCCCAGAAGCAGCGCGCGGAGATTGAGCAGTCGCGCCGGGCCCAGGTGGGAACCGGCGAGCGCTCCGAGAAGATCCGCACCTATAACTTCCCACAGTCGCGGGTGACGGACCACCGCATTGGGGTCTCGCTGCACAATTTGGAGGCCGTGCTCGACGGTGAAATCGATCCCCTCATCGACGAGCTCGCGCTTCAGGAGCAGAGCCTGCGTCTTCGAGAGGCCGGGATCTCCCCCTAGGGGGCACTCCCTTGAACCAGGTTGCGCTCGGGACGGTAGGGCAGGCCCTGGAGTGGGCGCGGGACGAGCTTCGCTCCAGCGCGGCAGGCAGCCTGGAGGCCCAGGTCATCCTCTCCCATCTCCTGGGTCAATCCCGGCCCTGGGTCCTGGCGCACCCGGAAGTCGAACTAGCCGCCTCCCTGGCCGATACCTATCGCCGTCAAATCCGGAGCTGTGCCGCCGGGCTTCCCCTCGCCTATTTGACGGGCCACCAGGAATTCTTTGGGCTCGAGTTTGAGGTCAGCCCCGCCGTCCTCATCCCCCGGCCGGAAACCGAACTGCTGGTCGAACGGGCCCAGGCCTGGATCGAGGGGGAAGTGCGCGCGCAGCGCAGGTCGCCCAGCCAACTCCAGGTGGTGGATGTGGGCACCGGCTCGGGTTGCATTGCGGTCAGCTTGGCGGCCGGGCGGAAAACGCTGAAGGTCGTGGCGGGCGACCTCTCCCGGGAGGCCTTGCAGGTGGCCGGTCGCAATGTTCTCCGCCACCATGTCGCGGACCGCGTCGCGCTCGTCCAGATGGATCTCCTGACTTGCCTGCGCGGACCCCTCGACCTGGTCTGCGCCAATCTCCCCTATATCCCTTCGGGGGAGCTCGCGGCCTGGCCGGCCTTGCAGTTTGAGCCGCGCCTGGCCCTGGACGGGGGTGAGGATGGACTGCGGCCAACCACCCGCCTTCTCGGGCAGGCTCTCACGCGCTTGGGACCGGGTTCGCTGGCACTCCTGGAGATTGAGGCCTCCCAGGGTCGGGCCGTCGAGAGCTTGGCCCGCTCCCTGTTTCCTTCCGCGCGAATTAAGATTCTCCCGGATCTGGCGGGCCACGCGCGCCTGCTGGAGATTGGGGCCTGAGCGCGCGCCGGCGAGGAGAGGTCAGCCGCCGCCCGACCCCCGCCGGTGGCGCGAGCCCGGAATCTGAATACAATCCTCTCCATGCAACGGGATCAGCTTCAGCTCTTTGTTCTGGTCGCGCGCTATCGTCATCTCAGCCGGGCGGCGGTGGAGCTCGGCATCGCTCAACCGACCGCCTCGGATCGACTGCGCGCCTTGGAAGGCGAGGTCGGCGCCCCTCTGGTGCACCGACAAGGGCGAGGGCTCGCGCTCACCCGCGCCGGAGAGGCTTTCCTGCCTTACGCCGAAAGGGCGCTGGAGATCCTGCGCGAGGGCGAGCAGGCCGTCTGGGATGAACGCAGTGGAAGCACAGGCCGGGTCATCGTTGCGGTGACCGTGACCGCCGGGGCCTATTTGTTCGCGCCGGCGCTGGTCGCGTTTGAGCGCGCGAACCCCCAGATCGAGGTTCAGGTGCGTTCCGCTCATTCCTGGGATTCCCCCGGGCTCCTCCTGGACGAAGTGGTTCACTTGGCGCTGCTCTCGGGGCCGGTGACTCATCCCATGATTGAGACCTTGCAAGAATTCCGCGCGCCGCTGGCCCTGATCGCCGCTCCCGGCCACCCCCTGGCATCGCGCGGATCCATGCGGCGGGACGAGCTGGCCCGCCAGCGGCTGTTGCTCTCCTATTGGGGGGCCGCCTATCAGTCCTTTCTCGCGGACTTGCGCAAGGTGGCGGGGGGCGAGAGCCTGTCGTGGCTGGAAGCCAGCCCGGTCGAACTCGTCAAGGGGATGGTCGCGGCCGGAGCCGGAGTCAGCCTGGTCCCTGCGATCGCCATCCGCCGCGAAATTGAGGCTGGGGAGCTCGTTCGCCTCAACCTGGAAGATGCGGCCATGCCGGATTGGCAGATCGCTCTGGTCCGGAAGAAACGCCGGAGTGGAAGCCCCTCTGCGGAAAAGTTGGCCGCGACCCTGGCCCAGGTCCTTCCGGAGCTGTTGCGCGAGAAGGTCCCTGCCTAGTCCCCCTGGGCAGGCTTTCCGCATGCTCTCCTCGCAAAAGTGAACGACGAGGCACGGCTGCTGTGCGATGGATGCCGGCGGAGGCCCTGAGCCGGGTGCGTCTAGCCTCGCCGGGCGAGCCAGCGGCGCAGTCCGCGCGGGGGACCGCCCCGGTCCGCCACGCGCAGGGCGAGAGCGGTCACATTGTCCGTGCCTCCCCGGGCCAGTGCCGCTTGGATGAGGTGCGCGAGGCCGGCTTCGAGGTCCGGCGCTCCCAGCAGGGCCCCGATCTCCGCGGCCGGGACCAGGTCGCTGAGGCCGTCGGTACACAGGAGAACCGTGTCCCCCGCTCGCAGCCTCAGCCCCTGATTTCTCTTGGCCTGGGCATCGTTGTCCCGGGGGCCCAGGCGCAGGCGCAGATCGGGCTCGGGATCGGCGCCGCCGCCCAGATGTTGCTTGAGCACGTGTCCGTAGGGATGGTTGCGGGCCTCAGCGGCCGCGAGCGCGCCTCGCTCCACGGCTTCTTGAACGAACGTGTGGTCAATGCTCAGCTGACGCAGGCGGCGCGCGCGCAAGAGGTAGATGCGGCTGTCCCCCACGCTGGTGATGTACAACCGCTGGCCGAGGACCCAGGCCAGTGCGACCGTCGCTCCCATGCCCGCCAGGCCTGGCTCGAACTGGCCCCGAGCGGCCACGGCCCGCCCCGCCGCAACCACGCATTGCCGCAGATCGTCCAGGGGACGCAATCCCGGGGAGTGCTCGAGGCATTGGCAGACCTGATCGACCACGATCTGGGCCGCGACTTCCCCGGCCACGTTTCCGCCAATTCCGTCCGAAACCACGGCTAGCGTTGCGGCCGTTCCCTCAGGCCCGGGAAGGTGCCAGCGGATGACCCGGAACCGGTCCTCGTTGATGGGGCGGGATAGGCCCGAGTGGGTCCCGGAGGCAATCTCGATCCGAGGGTCGACCGAGGGAGTCATGGGCGGACCCCCGGGCAGAGCGGGGGCTGATCCGGACCGCAGGCGACGATCCGCGCGGCAACGGTGGGGCGACCAGGCCCCGGATACTCGCCGCCGGCTGGAAGGGGATCGGACATGGCAGGGATTCTAGCACGGGGAGGTTCGGGTTCGGGCTAACGGTTGTCGTCCTGGTGGGGATGGTAGACAACCTCGATCGGCGAGGGAGGTGGAGCCCGCCGGCGAGCCGTGCCTCCCAGCAAGAAGAGCAGCACCAATCCGGAGAGGAACCCACCCACATGGGCCCACCAAGCCACAGCCGCGACCTGCCCGGCCGCCTGAAGGGAGGCTACGCCGCTCAGGAACTGAAGCAGGAACCAAAAGCCGAGGAAGATCACCGCGGGGAGGTCCACAATCCAGGGCAGGAAGAAGACGGGGATGAGGGTCAGGACCTTGCCGCCCGGATAGAGAATGAAGTAGGCGCCCAAAACCCCGGCGATGGCGCCGCTGGCCCCGATGATGGGCACGGTGGAGGCCGGGGTCACCGCAATCGTCAGGGCCGCGGCCGCCAGACCGCTCAAGAGGTAGAAGAGGATGTAGCGGAAGTGGCCGAGGCGGTCCTCGATGTTGTCACCAAAGATGAACAGGGCCCACATGTTCCCGATCAGATGGAGCCAGCCAGCGTGCAGGAACATGGAGGTCAGGATCGGTTCCCAGGTATTTGGATCCAGCCAGTGGACCCGCGCCGGGATGAGCCCGAAGCGCAGGATCATGCGGTTGAGCCCCGCGGTGCTCAGGGAGATTTCAAAGAGGAAGGCGAGGATATTGGCGAGGAGGATGAGCCCGTTGGCCCAAGGGAACGATCGCGTTCGTATGTTATCCCGCAGGGGGATCACGCCACCCTCCGCTGGGGGACCACGTCCCGAGGAACGCGATCGGGCCGACGGTGAAGCCGGCCCGATCGACGGTAACGACGAGGATGAGCGGGGTGCAAGGGAGGCCCGGCGCGGCTACTTGACGCTCACCTTGATGGTCTTGGACCGGGCTGAAGCCGCCTTGGGAACCCGCAGCGTGAGGACACCGGCCTCCAGCGTGGCCTCCGCCTTCTCCGCATCCAGGGACACGGGCAGGCGCAGCGTTCGGCCGAGCTTACCCGCGTATCGTTCGTGCATCAGGAACTCGGTCTCATTCGCCTCGCTCGCGTGCGGTTCCGCGCGCAGCGAGATCGTATCATCCTCAATGTGAATGCTGATCTCCTCCGGCTTGACCCCGGCCATTGCAGCGGTGAGGACGAAATCCTCCGCCCCGTCGCGAAGGTCCACCGGGATGGGCATGTAGGCCACACCCTCATCGTCGGTCCAGCGCCAACCCCGGCGTCCCAGCGCCCAGCGCGGACCATATTCCAAAGCAACCATGGTATTCACGGTACCTCCTTACGTTGGATCACGGATATTTACCTGAGATCATCGTAGCTCGCGGGCGTCTGAAGGCCGTAGGAGCCGTATTAGATTCTCCTTTGAGAGGCGGCTTGGGCCCGGCCCCGCATCCTGGGCTCGATCCGGGCCGGGGCAGGGTGGCAGGGCGCGGGGGTGAAGTCGGGCCGCGGGGGAGGGGAAGGGGAGCTAGGTCTCCTGCTTTTCTTCGGGCTCTTCGCCGGGAAGCGGGGTAAGCATGCCGGTGCCGAGCCGGTAACCCGATCCGCGCACCGCCAGCACCCGCTGCGGGTTGGAAGGGTCTGCCTCGATCTTCTGTCGCAAGAGCCAGATGTAGCGGCGCAGGGCCGACGCGTCGATCAGGCGCTCGCGTCCCCAAACCTCCTCGCGCAGTTCCTCTTCCGTAACCACGGCCCCCTTGCGCTGGATGAGGGAGACCAGCAGCCGGAACTCGGTGGGGGTGAGAGGGACGATCTCATTCCTCAGGCGGACCTGGCGCTTGGCGAGGTCGACCTTCAGATCGTACCAGTTGAAACTCTGTTCGGGTTGCTGCCGAGCCCGGGAACTGCGGGCCAGCACCGCCCGCACCCGGGCCACCAGTTCGGCCAGGCTGAAGGGCTTGGGGATGTAATCGTCTACCCCCAGGCGGAACCCCCGCAGCTTGTCGGTCTGGGCCGTGCGCGCGCTCAGCAGCAGGATGGGTACATCCGAAAGCTCCCGCAGCCGGGCACACACCTCCCAGCCGTCCATTCCCGGCAGCATCAGGTCGAGGATGACCACATCTGGCCGGTCCTCGTAGAAGCGGCGCAGGGCCTCGTTTCCGTTGGCGGCGGTCGAGACCGTGAAGCCCTCGCGCTGGAAGTACTGGTTGAGCATCGTGCGCAGCGATTCATCGTCGTCGACGACGAGAGCACGCGGGCTCATCTCTCCTCCTTCATCACGGGCAAGCGGATCGAAACGGTCAGCCCCTGGCCGGGAGAGGACGTGGCCTGGATCTCGCCGCCCATGGCTTCCACAAACCTCTTGGACATGTATAGGCCCAGTCCGTAGCCACGGACGCGGGGAGCGTCCGGGCTTTCCAACCGGGAGAACATCTGGAACAAGAGCTTGATCTCCTCCGGGGAGAGGCCGGCCCCCTGGTCGGACACCGAGATCTCGACCCTCTCGCCCTGGAGCGCCGCCGCCAGGCTAATCGAGCCCGTGGGGGCGTATTTGAAGGCGTTGTCGATCAGGTGGAACAAGGCGCTCTTCAGCATCTGCTCGTCCGCCACGACCTCGGGCAGGCCGGATTCAACCCGAAGCTGCAAGCGGTTTTCCGGGGAGCCGCCCGGACCGGCCGGCACCAGGGATGAAACCAGGGATCGCAGGAATTCGGCGACATCCAGGGGGGCGGACTGCACCGGCAGGCGCCCCGCCTCCAAGGCCGAGAGATTGAGAATGCCCTCCACGAAACGCGAGAGACGCAGGCTTTCCTTGCGCACCAGATCCAGGGTGGTCCGCACGCGGGCCGGAATGCGCCGCGAGTCGGCCAGGCTCAACTCCAGACCGGCCTGGATCGTGGCCAGGGGACTGCGCAGCTCATGCGAGGTCAGGGCCACGAATTCCGACTTGAGTTGGTCGAGCGAGCGCAGTTCCTGGTTCTGATCCTCGAGCTGGGTGAGCGCGTGAGACAGATCGCTGGTCTGCTCCAGGACCCGTTTCTCCAGCTCGTCCTTCAGCCGGA
>JBEKHT010000078.1:0-9641 GCA_050012135.1 Anaerolineales bacterium
CAGATCGCCCAATCATCCACATCCACCGTCTCTCGCCGTTCGGAGCCTGTCGCGGCATAGCGCTCGCGGAAAAAGGTGCGCATCTGGGCGCGAAGGGATGTCACCTCACCCAGCACATACAGAACCAAGTCGAGCAGGTGGGATCCCAAGTCCACGAAGGCGCCTCCACCGGACTCGGACAGCCTCAAGCGCCACGACATCGGGCGGTCAGGGTCAAGGTAGCTTCCATGAAACATGTGCCCGCGAAAACTGAGCACTTCACCGATTTCCCCGGCTTCCACCAGGGCTTTCATCTGCCTCACGGCAGGCAGGTAGCGCAGGACGAAGGCTACCTGCGTGATCACACCCGCTTTTTCCGCCAGATCGGCCAGGAGGCGGGCCTCTTCAAACGACCTGGCGAGCGGCTTCTCACAGTAGACCGCCGCCTTGGCCGCCAGCGCCCGGCGGCCCTGCTCCAGGTGCATGTGGTTGGGGGTGCAGATGTCAACCAGCTGCAGAGGATGGGAGAAGAACTCGTCCGCTGAGGTCGTGCTCAGGCCGAAACCAGCTCCTTCCATCGCTTCCTGCTCCGTATCCAATCGGGAGCGCAGCACCGCCGCGAGATTCGCTTTCGCCGCGGGGTGGACAATGCAGAGAGGGATGTTCCGGTAGGCGAGGGTATGGACTTTGCCGATGTAACCCAGGCCGATGAGGCCAACGTTGATGGTCTTCATTCTGCACTCCTGGAAGAAAAGGCACTGCCGAAGGGCGGAATTCTCCCTTGTCCTCAGTGGCACGGGAGCGAGACCCTGTCAGGCACCTATTCTCCTACAGTATACGGGAAGGCGCGGGCGCATGCTCCCGCTTCGCTCCTCCGGGCGTGGGCATCCGCGACGGCTAGGGTGGACCATGGGGTGAGGTGAACATGGTGATTTCAGCGGCAATCATCGGCCTGGGCGGGATCGCCCAAAAGGCCTATCTGCCCGTCCTCTCGACCCGGGAAGAGGTCGAGCTGCTCCTCTTCAGCCGCCACCCAGAAGGCGTGGCCAAGATCCAGGAACAATACAGGATCCGGCGCGGGACCAGCCGCTTGGAGGAGCTCCTTAGCTGGCATCCCCAAGTGGCTTTTGTGCTCACGCCTTCGGCGACCCACCGGCAGGTCGTCGAGGGGCTGCTCCGAGCGGGCGTAGACGTCTTCGTGGAGAAACCCCTCACACTGACTCTCGAGGATACTCGCTATCTGGCCGACCTGGCGGACCAGGAGGGAAGGCTCTTGATGGTGGGGTTCAACCGGCGCTTTGCGCCGCTCCACCGCCAGGCGCGCGAGATTTGGGGCGGCCGGTCTATTCAAATGGCCGTATTTCAGAAGAATCGCGGAAGCGCCTACCACCCGAACCTGTATCAGAACTACATCGACGACACTATCCACATCATTGACATGCTGCGGTTCTTCTGCGGCGATGGGACGGCCGCATATACAAGCAGTCAGGTGGAGAAGGACAAACTGGTCGGAGCGGCAAGCACCGTCCTTCTTGGCCGCGGGGGTTTTGGCCTCGTGCTGACCAGCCTGCAGGCGGGCGGCTGGTATGAGAGCTACTCCTTGCACGGCGAAAGCACCTCGCTCTACGTGGATGCGTTCAGCCGGTTGAGGCTGGTCACCGAAGGCGAGCAGAGGGTTTGGGAGGAGAGCTATGCCTCGGCCTGGAAGACCACCCTCAAGGCCCGAGGGTTCGTGGATGAGATCGGCCACTTCTTGGACTGCGTGGAAACAAGAACCCAACCCCAGACCTCGGCCTGGGAAGCCTACCGGACCCAGCAATTGCTGGAGGCGATGGTGAATGCGGGAAAGGACTAGACGATGGCCAAGCGCCTGCTGGACGCAAATGCCTCGGACTTCCGGGAAATGACAGCTCAGGACTTGATCGAGAGCATCCGCCTCTCGGAAGGCAGGGTGGTCGTCGCCGAGGTCGTCGCAACCTCGCCGCCCATGGTAGACAATGTCTCCAATGTGGAGCTGGCGGCGGCCATGGGGGCGGACATGGTCCTGCTTAATCTGTATGATGTCGCCCAGCCCCGGGTCGCCGGCTTCCCGGACGAGGTCGGGGCTTCCGAGCGAAAGGGACCTTCCTTCGGGGATTTCTCCGCGGGGCGCGGGGTCAGCTTGAGGAGGGTGAAAGAGTGGATCGGGCGGCCGGTCGGCATCAACCTTGAGCCCGTTGAGAGCTCGCAGGGGCTCATCCCGAGCGGGCGCCTCGCTTCCGTGGAGAACGCCCAGGCGGCACTGGAGGGGGGCGCGGATTTCATCGTCTTCACAGGCAACCCCCATACCGGGGTCACCGCTGCGGGCCTGGCGCGCGCCCTCGAGAAAACGCGGATGAAGATCGGCCAGGGACTGGTATTGCTTGTCGGGAAAATGCACAGCGCAGGGATTCGCGAAGCGGTAGTGAATGAGGCCTCCATCGGGGCCTTCGCGGAGGCTGGGGCGGACGGGGTGGTCCTGCCCGCGCCGGGGACGATTCCGGGCATGACGGTCGAGCGCGTTCGCGGCTTCGTAGAAATGGCTCATGCCAGGAACCTGTTGGCGATGAACGGCATTGGAACCTCGCAGGAGGGAGCCAGCCTCACGACCATTGAACAACTGGCCCTCCTGAGCAAGATGACAGGGGCGGATATGCACCACATCGGCGACGCCGGGGTCTTGGGCATGGCCGTCCCGGAGAACATTACGGCCTGGTCGATGGCGCTGCGCGGCCGCCGGCATACCTGGCACCGAATGGCGGCTTCGCTGGAACGATAGGGCATTGCGATGCTTGCGTGGGGATCCTGCGCAGGAGGCGAGCCAAGGGCTGGGGAGGTGGCTCTCCGGCAGCCCACTCAGATCATGGGGCCCGGCAGCTCCATTGCGCCCTTGCGCGTCGGTATCACGGGGCACCTGCGTCACCCCCGTACTCCTGATCGGCCGGCGCTGTGCCTTTGGCATGCTAAACTTTGTCCATCAAATGTAGGCCCTAGATGTGACAAACGATACCCGAAAGATAAGAGCCGAGCCCATCGGACCGCTGGAATCGGAGTTCCTTACCCAGGCCGGGCCTTTTGGCATCTTCACCCTCAAAGAAGCTACCCGCCTCCTTGGCCCCGCCCAAGCCAAGCACGTCCGGACTTCCATAGACCGGCTCGTACGAAAAGGGTGGATCGGGCGGATCAAGCCTGGTCTCTTTGCGGTCATCCCCCTCTGGTCTGGAGCATCGCGCACGCCCCAAATCCACGAGTGCCTTGTCGCCATGGAACTCGTCAGGCCCGCGGCGATTGCGTTCTTCTCGGCGATGAACTACCACGGCCTCACCGACCAACTCCCACAACGGGTGTATATCGCGACCAATCACAAGGTAGCTCGACTGGGCAGGGTCTCGCTGGGTGTCACATACAAGATCATTTGCCTCCGGCCGGCGCGTTTCTTTGGTATGCGCAAGGAATGGATCAACGAACAACCCTCCCTGGTCACCGACCAGGAGAAAACGATCATTGACGGGCTGGCTTTGCCGCAATATGTCGGCGGGGTCGGGACCGTTGCCACCGCCCTCGCCACCTCCTGGACGGGAAAAGTGGGAACGGGAAGGCTTTGTAGGAGCAGAAGAGGCCACATCTTATGGGCACAGAACTGACCGGCAGACGGCGACGGCGTGCGGGGTGGATCGCGGCCGGGATCTTTTTGGTCCTGGTCGTAGCCGGTCTGGCGGTGGTAAGCCAGGAGCCATCCCTCGCTGCCCACGGAGCAGATTTCTTGCGAGGCGTAATCGGGGACAAGGCGGTCGCGAGCCTGGAGACGGCGCTGTTCCAGTTCGAAGACGCGATTCAGCGATTGGAGTACAGCCTGGGCCTGGTAACGCCCACTGTCCCCTGGTCAGGGCCGATCGGGACTCAGGTTGCAATCGCCCCGACTCCTATCCCCACCTCCCAGCAAACACCGGTTCCCACTCCTACCGGCGCATTACAGCAAACACCAGTCCCCACTTCGCCCGCGGTCCATCCGCCGCCTCCGGTCACTCCCACTACGCCCTCCGCCTGGCAACCCGCTTCTCTTGAGCCCATGGGCACCCTGGCCGGGGAGGGAATCTGGTCCCCCTACATCCAGGACGCCTACGGACGCACGGTGGGATACCGGACCTACCTGCAGCCGGACAAGACGCGCCCAATCCTGGTTGACGTTGTGGCTATGGATCTCAGGCACACCCGGCTTCATTTCGTGCTCGGCACGATTGAGCCCTACTCCCCGAATGGCCCAAAACGTTCCGGCTTGATCCCGCCTCCCGACCGGGTTCCGGGAGTGCTATTGGCCATGTTCAATGGAGGCTTCAAGGCCGTTCACGGTCAGTTTGGCGCCATGGCCGACGGGATCACGGCGCTGCCCCCCAGAGCCGGGCTGGCAACCTTGGCGATCTACAGCGATGGAAGCGTGAGAATGGGCGCCTGGGGGACGGAAAGCATTCCTCCCTCGGACATGGTGGCCTTCCGTCAGAATGGGCCTTTGATGATCGATCAGGGGCTGATCAACCCGCAGGTCAACAGCTTCTCCCCGGCGGATTGGGGCTACACGATCAAGAGCGTGACGCCCACCCTGCGCTCCGGCGTGGGGCTGAGTGCGGATGGCAGCATTCTGTACTACGCCTCCGGCCCATTCATCACCGTGGAAACCCTTGCCCTTGCGATGCAAAGGGCGGGAGCGGTCGAGGCGATGCAGCTGGACATCAACTGGTACTGGGTCCTCTTCGTGGCGGTAAGAACGAACGGAGAGAGCCTGACCGTGGAAGCCCTGGATCCCAAGAACATGAAGGATGACCTCAATCGCTATCTTTGGCCCTATACCCGGGACTATTTCTATGTGACCGGGTTGCCGTGATCGGGGCTCAAGGCAATCGCCCGCCTCTTCCCCTTGGCAAGGAGAGGTGCTGGCGCTTCCGGAGCAAAGCTTCTTCTGGACGACGGAAGGGGAGACGTCCGGTCCTGGCCCTGTGGACGCACGCGGAATGGTGGAGGACCAGGCCGATCCGGACCTGACGCGACGAGCTCCTCAGCAGCGGACCCAAGGCATGGCTCAGGGGGGCAGCCGATTCGCTTGGTACGGGTCCGCCGGCAGTGAGATGTCTCACCGCCTGGAGCAATCCGTCATTGCTCTCATCCGCCCGCAGCCTGTCTTCCTCGCAAGCCGCCTGCGGGAAACCTTGCGATTCCTTCGGGCCATTGCAGGCCCGTGCCAAGCCGGCTGGAGCAAGGAATGCAGGGAGTCGCCGGCGCAGGCTGGCCTCCAACCCTTTTGCAAGCATCCGTGACCAGGGGATACAAAGTGGACGTACGAAGACACAATCGTTTGGCCTGGGATAGGCAAGCGGAAACCGGCAATCCCTGGAGTGTGCCCGTGGGCCCGGAAGCCATCCTGGCCGCTCGGGAAGGTCAATGGACCATCCTGCTCACGCCGGCAAGGCCGGTTCCTCGAGATTGGTTACCCGATCTGGTGGGACAGCATGTCCTGTGTTTGGCTTCAGGGGGTGGTCAGCAGGGGCCGGTTCTGGCGGCGGCTGGAGCGAACGTGACGGTCTTCGACAATTCGCCCAAGCAACTCGAACGCGATCATCGCGTGGCTGAACGGGAAGGGCTCACGATTGCAACAGTCGAAGGGGACATGGCAGATTTGAGCATATTCCCCGACGAGAGGTTTGATGTTGTTGTGCATCCGGTGTCAAATGTGTTCGCGCCGGATGTCCGGCCCGTTTGGAGAGAAGCGTTTCGGGTGCTACGTCCTGGGGGAATACTGATTGCGGGTTTCGACAACCCGGTGACTCATGTGTTCGATTACGCCCTCGCTGAGCGCACCGGCAAGCTCCAAGTCAAGTATGCGCTGCCGTATTCTGACCTGGAGCAGCTGACGGATGCAGAAAAGCGACGCTATGTGGAAGAAGGGATTCCCTTTGAATTCGGTCACACCCTGGAGGATCAGATTGGCGGGCAAATCGCAGCGGGTTTTGTGATCACTGGGTTTTATGAAGACTTCGATCGAGAGGGAGACTACAGTCCTCTCAGAAGATACCTCCCGTCCTACATTGCCACCCGAGCCGTGAAATCAAGTCCGGAGGGCGACGAACAGGCGAAGGCTGCCCGCACACCCGGAAGCCGGCAGATTCGCTCGCGCCAGACATCCAGGAAGAGGGCCCTCCGCGGCGGGAGGGGGCTTGCCTCTTGAGCATCGACAAATGTGCCCGTGGAAGACGGCGGGGGCCGCCCTTCGTCTTCCTTCTGGATTACCTCCCAAGATCACAGGTGGATCACAAGCTTGCACTCGTCCGCCCCTGAGATGGCCGTCTCACCCAGCTCCACCTGGACCGGCCGGCCCAGGATGCCTTCCCAGTATTTTTGTACAAAGCCGCGCGAGCACTGGCATTAGGTCGGTGACACGTTCTCTCCCTCCGGCAACCCGCGCATTAGGCTGCAGTAACAGTGCATCCCGGAGCCGTAGGTGTGGGGGGTGTAGAACTGGATCAGCCGATTCCCTTGCCTCTCGAAGCGCATCCCCCGCGGTGGTTTGTGCGCCTCGACCGTCAGGAAGGCTTCCTCGTCGGGATACTTCTGGCGGCGGGCTCGCGCTGTTTCCATCGGCCGCTTGTTGATCAGAATGCAGTTGTAACCGCAGGCCAGCATGATCTGCCGGCGCGTCGTTTCATCAGCCAGGGTATCCAATCGGTTCATGGCCGCTTTGACCCACAGGGCAACGTCTTCCGGGTTTGAGGTGGCAACCATCTCAGTGCCCTCCATGACTCGGGCGCCCACCTCAGCCCCAGCCAGGCTCTCGATGCTTCCGCCGATCTGCTTGATTTGTCCGGCAATCTTGTTTGCCATCCTCGTCTCCTCGATACAGAAGCCCCGGACCTTTGGGGAAATGTGCTTGTTTAGCGTCAAATGACAAAGAGCTACCCATATGTAGCGTGAACCTGCCTAGCCCCGAAACTTTCGCTGCCCGCAGTGCTATCCTGACCGGTGTCAATAATTCCACATCTTTGCGGTGGCAATTATCACGCCTGGATTCCCGTCGCACAACAGCCTGAAACCTCCCCAATCGAGAACCCATCCCTCCTTCAGAATCAGACTCTTCCCTCCCGGCATCCCCTCGGCCATCCAACCGGTCATGACTCCCTTCGCAAGATATTCCTCGACCACTGGGATCGCTATACCTTGAGTCGCTGCCCGCCAGAGTCTGAGATGCCCGCCACTATCTGACCACCCCCTGCTTTGCAAGGAACTTGCTTGCCAGCTTGTAGGTCTGGAGGACGCTTCTGTCCGAGGTATCCCAGCTCTCGAGCTCGGTCCTCACCAGCTCCCCGTGCTTCTTGCTGATGTCGCGCAGCGCATTCCCAACCGACCGGCGCACATACTCGCTCTCGTCGTCCCGCAGCCGGCTCAGCATCCAGATCGCCCGGTCCGGATGGTCACGAAAATAGGGACGGCCGGTCCAGATCCTCAACCCTTCGGTCACGGCCCGGCGGACGTTAGGCGACCTGTCCGCCAGCCATTCCTTGATCGCGGGAAGGGCCCCTTCGTACCCGACGTCGGCACAATAGCCGTCGAATGCCTTTGCCAGGATCTCCTGGACACGCCAATCGGCATCCGGGCTCACACGCGATCTTAGAAACTTGAGGCTCTGCTGCGAACGGACCGCCAAGCGGCCCAGAATGAAGACCGCCAGTGACCGTGCCTGGCAGACATCCGACTCAAAGAGCCGCTTGGCAAGGAGGAGGCTCTCCCTGGGAGGATGGCACGCCACGACCTCGTCGGCTGTCTGCTGAATGTCCAGGAACCCGTTCTGGGTCTTTCTTACCCTCTGGATGAGTTTGCCGATCTCGTCCATGGTGTCTGTCCCTCGGTCAAGACCTTCATGCGCTGTTCGGGAATGGCTCGGGCGCAATGAGAGGATCAAGCGTTTCAGCCAGTTGGCGCGGGCTTGGTCTCTGCGAGAATTGCCTGGATCCAGGCTGGCCCGATGTCCTGGTGGGGAGTATATGCCGGCCACACGCTCTGCGCCCGCCTCTGGACGCGCTGCCCAAACTCCTCGCGATTCTGAGCCGGCGCGACATCGGCCCCCTCCCCTCGCCCCATGCGCTCAAGGCGGACGGCCTCTCGATCTCGACCCTGCCTTTCAGCCACCTCCAGACATAGGAGCGTCCTGCACGAGCTCCTCGGCCAGACCGGCGTCACGCACGATCTGCACGAAACCGGAGATGAGCTTCGCCGACTTGATCCCTGGACCGCGCCAATCGCGCGAAGGTTGTCGGGCGCCGTTATGGCGATCAGCCACCGTAGTGCCTCTGTCAGCGCACGTTCAAGGGCAAGATCACGATGAGCGCCGCGCCGCTTGCGCTCGCAGGCGCTCCTCCTGCGCTCTGAGTTCACCCGTGGGGTCGCTGGAGGCGAAGTCCGCAGCCTCGAAAACCTGGCGAATCTCGAGCACCACGCCGTCTCCGAAAGGCGCGCGCTTCATCCAGGCGATCGCCTCTTCCTTCGACTTCAACTGGATCAGCCAGAAGCCGGCGATCAGATCCTTCGACTCGGTGAAGGGCCCGTCGATCACCGTGGTCTTCCCGCCCAAGAACTTGATGCGCGCGCCCTTGGAGGTCGCGTGCAGGCCCTCGGCCGCGAGCATCACGCCGGCCTTCACCATCTCCTCGTTGAACTTCCCCATCGCGGCGAAGGCCTTCTCGTCCGGAAGAACGCCTTCCTCCGACTCCTTGTTCGACGGGACCAAGATCATGAATCGCATCGTCCTATCTCCTTTGGGTTGTGGGCTTGGAGCAGGGCTTCCGGGCGGATCCGACGCGGTGGTAATGCTTGCTCTATACATACGTCGAACAAGAGACCGCAAGGCCGACATATGGAACGCCGCCATCGCCCCGAATGAGATCAATTTTGCCTGAATTTGTGGCTATGGGCACGAGCGCCAGCTTGAGCGCGGGCTTGTCGTGGGCAGCAAACTACGCCCAGCCGAGTGCCCCGGCGGGCGCAAGATCCATAACCCATTCTCGACCATGAATACCACAATTCAAATTGCAGCAACCATTCGAGTCGGCTGAGAGGATGTTGTGAGCACGGATTCTGTTTGGGTAAGCCCTCTGAGGAACGAACAGGATGGTCGGTTCTGGCAACACCCTATGGCTCGTTTTCGGGGAGCAGTGCAAGCCTTAGCAGGATGAAGACGGCCAGCGCCACCAGGATCAGCAGCAGGGCCACCGGCTCGGCGGCCCTCAGGCCAAATTCCTCGTAGCGTTCATAGAGCAACACCGACACGATTTTTGGGTTGTAGGCCAGGATGACCACCGCCCCGAACTCGCTGATGCCGCGCCCCCACATCATCACCGCCCCCCCCAGCACGCCGCGCCAAGCCTGCGGCAGCGTCACTCGCCAGAAGGCCTGCCAGGGAGTGGCCCCATCGGTCAGGGCGATCCGCTCCAGCTCCTCGTCCGTCTGGGCAAAAGCCTCCCGGCTCAGGTTAACCAGGAACGGCAGGCTGACAAACAACATGGCCAGCACGATCCCACCCAGGTTGTCGGTAAACGTGACGCCCAGCGAGGATAGCTCCTGTCCGAGCAGGCCGCGCCCCCCGAAGACCAGCAGCAGCGCCA
>JBEKHT010000079.1:0-9476 GCA_050012135.1 Anaerolineales bacterium
CCTGCTGGTCGCAGACGACCGACACGCCCGGCAGTACTTTGATGAGTACTTTCACCCCTACTGGGTTCAATACGGCTGGAGCGTGGTGAATGCCTGGATCAGCAAGGACGATTGGGACGGTCAGCTGGTTTTGCCAGGGAACATAGAGCTGGAAAAGGAAGGCTGGGTGGACCACCAGGCACACGGCGTCGTCCACAATACCCCGATGGACATCTATGCCAGCGATGCGTTTATCACCAGCGAGCTGCAAGGCTCGATCGACGCTATCCAGAAGAATTTTGGCAAGACCCCAACCGCCATCATCTGGCCCGGTGGCTTTTTCAGCCAGCGGTCCGTCGAGATCGCCCGCCAGCTGGGGTACCGTCTGGGATTCACAGCGACCCCGCGCGGTCCGCTGATGTTCAACTGGGTTCCGCTGGCGGATGTCAAGGACCCAAAGCGCGCCTCCTGGTCGCCCCCCGGCTCGGTCCCGGAGGGCGTGGTCAAAGATCCGCGGATGGTCTTGCCGCGCTACTGGGATACAGATGCGATCAGCCACCTCAGCACCGTGGTGCAGATCGGCCAGGGTGCCGCCGCTTACGCCCTGGCAAACAAAGCCACAGAGCTGGAGTATTACGACATCGTTTGTGCACCAACCGACGGGAAGATCCCCTGATCCCTGTTCGCCGAGCATAACTCCCGTCCGATGGGTTTGCCTCAGGGGCTGGAACCGCGCCCGAAGATCATCACCCTGCTGATGCTGTTGGTGGCGGTGCGCCTTTCCCATGAACTCTGGATCATTGTGGCGCTCTATCTTCTGGCCCTCGACCGGGCGTATTTTCCGAACGCGCCTGTGGGATTTCTTGTCAAGCGCGTCTGGTTGTTCACCCATTCTTCACTGGGTACGGCCGGCAGATGGTGGCGATGTCGCTAAGGCCCATCGGGTTTCATCTGCTCGGCGGATTCTACTTTCGGGTCGTCTGCGGGCTGGGGCTGACCCTCTTGCGAGAGGCATGGCCGTTGCGTTTCGGGGGCGAGAAGGGTTCCGCTCGGAAAGTCCACCGATTCTCTCAGGTCTATCTGGCCCTCCTATTTCTGGCAATGGTCGTCGATCGTTTGACTTGAGGGCAGGGCGCCGGAGGCGGGGTCCCTTCGACGGCTCCGGCTTCTGCCCTCGTTCGGGCGCGGCTTCCCTGGGCCCGCCCCAAGTCTGTCTGTGCGGCCGCCCGATCGGCCGGCAAAGTTTGGGTTGGCGCCGAGTAACCGAGGCCGTTTTCTTGCGTATATCTACCTTGACGGATGCAAGCGGACCTCCCCCAGTGGCCGGGATTCTGAACCCGGCTTGCGAATTGAGGGGAGTCCCTTATAATTGCCATCCGAGCATCACCTGCGGACCCGGTCCCTGACCGGAAGGAGCACAATCATGTCGGATCTCGTCTCGAAGGCAAAGGAAGGCCGGGGCTTACTTGAGAAGATCGCTGCAGCGGTTCCCGGCTTTGGCGGGTATATGGAACGCGCGACTCGCCGCGATGCCGACAAGCGCCTGCGGGAAACGGTGGCGGCGGGTTTCGAACGCCAGTGGTCCCGTGTTTCGGAGCTCCAGCGACAGTTCGTGGTTTCGAAACAGATTGAGCTGGTGGGCAGTCTAGAAGCGGCCGCCTTGAAACTGCGCACCCTGACCGACCGCGTCCGCACGGCCTCTTACGGATATGCCGGGTTCTTCGATCTTGTCAAGGTGAACGAGGGCCAACTTGCTCAGCTTTACCAATTTGATAGCAGTCTGCTGGACTTGGTCAAACAGGTCGCCGCTGCGGTCGACAACGTGGAGTCATCGGTTGGCAGTGACGGACTTCCGGCCGCGATTCGCAGTTTGACCTCGCTGGCGCAGACCGGCGTGGACACTTTCGCCGGGCGAGGCGAGGTCTTGGCTTCGGTTGGGCAGTGACGGGACCCTCCCTCCGGCCGTCCCGGGGGTTCAGGCTCGGAGCGGGAACTGTAAGACGGCCGGGGGGCCCATAGGCGGGCAGGCTTCCACGGGGAGACCAAAACATGGCGAGAATCTTCGATGTCGTTGAGTATCCGGATGAGATGCGAAGCGAAATTGTGCACCGCATTCCGGACAGTGGGTTTGGGGACTTTCGAATTGGATCGCAGGTCATCGTCCGCGAAGCCCAGGCGGCGGTTTTCTTCCGTGACGGCCGGGCACTGGACGTCTTTGGTGCAGGGCGTCACACGATTTCGACGGGCAACATCCCCCTGGTCATTGACGTGATCGGTCGCGCCTTCAATGACCGGACCCCTTTCACCGCCGAGGTGTACTTCGTCTCGATCAAGGAGTTCGTGGACCAGAAGTGGGGAACTCCGCAACCGATCATTGTCCGCAACCCAGGAATGGGCTTGGGCGTCGCCCTGCTGCAGAGTTTTGGCACTTACTCATTCCAGGTCTCCAATCCTCAGCAGTTTGTGGCTCAGGTTGTGGGCACGGTCGGGACCTACGATACTTCGGCCATTCAGGACCGGCTGCGGGCCATGTTGCTCTCCAAGCTGCAGGAAATGCTGGGATCCACGGCGGCGCAGAAGGCTGTGCCGGAGCTGATCGCTCTGACGGAAGAGTTGGGAACCTCGGTTCGCGCCAAAGCTCAGGATGATTTCCAAGCGCTCGGATTGACCCTGAAATCCTTCTACATCGAGAACCTGAAAGCCTCAGAGAAATCGGCGGAGGAGCTGCGGGGGATGGGCTTGCTGGACATGACCACCTACACCCAGCTTCAGGCGGCCGACGCTATGCGAGATGCCGCTCGCAACCCTCAGGGCGGGGCCGGGTTGACGGCGGGGATTGGTGCCGGCGTGGGCCTGGGCCAGGCCATGGGCCAGGCGCTCCAAGGTGCCATGAGCGCGCAGGCCGCTGGACAGTCAGGGACCATAGCAGATGTCATGACGGTTTCGGACGCGGCCGCAGTCCTGAAGGTCAGTGAAGAGGACGTGCTCGGGTTGATCAACAGCGGGGACTTGAAGGCCAAGAAGATTGGGACCACCTTTCGGATCAGCCGCTCCGCTTTGCAGGACTACCTCTCCAAGTAGCCTGCCTTCACCGGTTGCGCCCGGCTTGGGTGCAGGTCTGGTCTGCGGGGCGTTGGCCGCTGGACCGGTTTTCAACGCGGTCGAAAGGCCGAGCCCGGATGGCGGTGGCTGCCGGGTGCTTGAGGACCGAGCCAGAACGAAAAAAGGAGGGGCGATCGCGATCGCCCCTCCTTGATTCGGGACGCGGGGCGGCCTAACCCTCGATCGAACTCACGACCCTATCCAGCTGGTTTGCGTTCAACCCCACCCCTTTTGGCAAATGGCGGATGTACTCCTTCAGCTTCTGTCCGTGGAGCACGGGCACAGGCGCGGAATCCGCCTCGACCTCGCTCTGTTCGTTGGTAAATACGATGATCGACTTGACCGGCGGCGGCTCCTCTCCCTCCAGGAGACGCCTCAATCGACTCTGGAGCGACTGCGCCTCCGCCTGGCCCTCCAGGGTCGGATTCCCGAGGTTTTCCTGGGCAAAGAACTTGCGGAACCAGGATACCCCGGAGTGATGCCAGCGCTTGCCATCGTAGGTGACCCGCCCCCCCTGGAACTTGGGCACGAGAGCGAAAACTCCGCCCGGGGAGAAGAGCGCATGTCCGATGCCCAGATAGTAGTGCACAATGAGGTACTGATCATCCAGCCCCTTGAGGGCCGAGTCGAGAGCTTGATCCGCCCTAGGAGTGCGCCCGTACCGATTGGTAAAGTAGATGCCGACGTTGGCCAAGATGAATCCAATCATCAGGGCGGCCAGGGAGAGATCCGATCTCTGCGGCTGCAGGAATGTGACTGCCATGCCGCCGACAAGAATGAGCAGTCCGGCCAGGTGAGCGACGACGCCGATGCGGCTGTTTCGTTTGATCAAGGGCTCGTTGGTGTACCGCTTCATGGCCTCTCCCATTTGCGCAAAACCAGGCATGCGTTCTGGCCGCCCAGGCCGAACGAGTTGGAAAGAGCGATGTGAATGTTCGCGGAGCGCGCCCGGTTGGGAACGTAGTCGAGATCGCAGGCCGGGTCCGGGTTGACGAAATTGATGGTGGGGTGAATCCGGCCGGTCTGGAGCGACAAGGCGCAGACAATCGCCTCGATGGCCCCGGAGGCTCCCAGAGCGTGGCCGATCATGGACTTGGTCGAACTAATCGGGATGGAATAGGCCCGCTGGCCGAACAGGCGCTTGATGGCCAAGGTCTCCATGGCGTCGTTGGCCTCGGTGGAAGTGCCGTGAGCGTTGATGTAATCCACCTCTTCCGGCTCAATGGAAGCGTTCTTCAAGGCCCAGCGCATGGCCCGCAGGGCCCCCTCGCCACTGGGTTCCGGTATTGCTACGTGATAAGCGTCGGAGCAGGAGGCATGCCCGAGCAGCTCGGCGTAGATGTGAGCCCCTCGCTGCAAGGCGTGTTCCAGCCTCTCGACAACGAGGGTCGCTGCGCCCTCCGAAAAGACGAAACCTTCGCGATCGCGTTCAAAAGGGCGGGAAGCCTCGCCCGGCCGGTCGTTGAAATGGATCGGTAAGGCGCGCAGCGAAGCGAATCCCGCCATCGCGAAATCGCAGATGATCCCCTCGGCGCCGCCGCAAAAAGCAATGTCGGCCCGATCCCGGCGGATCATTTCAAGTGCCTCTCCGACCGTCTGGGTTCCGGTCGCGCAGGACGTGCTCAAGGTGAGATTCGGGCCCAGGGCCCCCAGCAGGTGCGTGATGTGGAAGGTGGGCATGTTGGGAAGCACCGCCGGCACGGAAAAGGGATTGATGCGATCGTAACCCCGCTGACGCATGGTTTGGATCTCTTGGTCCAGTCGGTCGATGGCTCCGATCGCGGTCCCATAGACCAGCGCCACCCGTTGCGGATTCGCCAGCGGCAGCCCGAGCTTTGAATCGCGAAGCGCCTCCTGCGCGGAGGCCAGAGCCAGTTGGCTGACGCGCGTCATCCTGCGCGCCTCCTTCGCTTCCATGTAAGCGGTCGCATCGAATCCCTTCACCTCCCCCGCGATCTGGCAGGGAAGCTCGCGGGGATCGAACTGGGTAATCCGGGTAATCCCCGAGCGGCCCGCGAGCAAGCCTTCCCAAAGGGCACTCACCGAGAGGCCCAGCGGGGTGACGGCGCCCACTCCGGTAATCACGGCACGCTGAGGAGAGGGATTCATGGGCGGTTCGACAAGCATGTCCGTCGGGCGGCTAGGCCCGGGAGGGCAGCCGCTGGCCAATCTCCGCGCGGATCGAGTTCAAGACATCCGCCTCAACGGCCAGCTTAGCCACGCGCACGGCGTTCTGGATGGCGAGCGCGTCGGAGCGTCCGTGCCCGATAAAGACCAGTCCGTCAATGCCGAGCAGGGGGGCGGCGCCTTCCTCGGATGGGTTGAGCAGCTGGGCAACGGATCTCAGGGTCGGCCGAACCAAAAGACCTCCCAGCTTGGCCAGGGCTGAGGCCGACTGAATCTTGTCTCGTACCGTTTCAAAAATCAGGGAGGCCACCGCCTCCGAGGCCTTCAGAAGGATATTCCCGGTGAACCCATCGGTCAGGACCACATCGGCTCTTCCAGCCATCAGCTCCTTGGGCTCCACGTTGCCGAGATAGTTCAGGCCGCTCGTCAGAAGTTGCTTATGCGTTTCGCGGACCAGGGTATTCCCTTTCCCCGCCTCTTCCCCGTTGGAGAGCAGCGCGACGCGAGGGTGTTTCACCCCGCGCACCCGCTCAGCGTACACCGCGCCCATCACGGCGAACTGGACCAGGTTCTCGGGCTTGCAGTCTGGGTTGGCGCCGATGTCGAGCACGACGCAGGTTCCTGTACGAGTCGGGAAGACGGGTGCGAGGGCAGGACGTTCCACACCGGCCATCGTGCCGATCCGAAAGTAGGCTGTGGCGACGGCCGCACCCGTGTTTCCGGCAGTAACGAAGGCTTGGGCCTCCCCGTGTTTGACCAGATCAATCCCGACCGCCATCGAAGTGCGCGGTTCTTTGCGCTTCGCCTTCAGGGCCAGGGCCAACCCCTTGTCGTCCATGGTCAGCATTTCGGGTGCGTGCACCACGCGAATCGAGCGACCCGTGGCCTTCAACGGTTCGAGAACTGTGTGGATGCGCGCCTCGTCACCCACCAGAATGACCTCCACCCCGTACATCCCGGCTGCGGCCACAGCCCCTTCGACATCGGGCCGGGGATAGTGATCCGATCCCATTGCGTCCACGGCGATTTTCATGGGGACCCCCTTCGGGGTGATGGCACAGAATCCTGGGCGGTGTTTCGAGACCGTCTCGGCTGGAGCCCTCGCCAATCCAGGCTGGCCTTTTCACTTTCGAGCTGGGGCCAGCGTTGGACGGGCCGCCCGACCCGTGGCTGCGCGGTTCAAGTTGACACGACGAGTGCCCCAGTTATAATCTAGATCAATCGATCCCGCGCTGGTGCTGGAACTGGCAGACAGGCATGGTTGAGGGCCATGTGCCGAAAGGCGTGGGGGTTCAACTCCCCCCCAGCGCACTCCCGGCCGCCTCCAAAGGCGGCCGGGTTGCTTTGTGCCGGCGCCTCGGCGGGGGTCCGCCCTCGCGGGTCGTTAGAATTCGTGCCGTTCCCCCCTGCGTCCCTGAACGGCAGAGGGCCAAAATGCCTGGCACCGGCATCCGGCCCGGGTGTCCGCGAAGGAGGGCACGCCCAGGCCAAGCGCAGGTCAGACCTCCCCGAATTCGCCGGGTGGTCCACAATCCCGAAGAAGCTGGCCTGGCCGGAAGTCAGAACAAGACCTTGCTGAGGAAAGCCCTCGTGCGTTCGTGCTGGGCGGCGTTGAAGATCTGATCGGGCGTCCCTTGCTCAAGGATCTGGCCCTGGTCGATGAAGATCACGCGCCGGGCCGCGGCCTTGGCGAAGCCGATTTCGTGAGACACGACGATCATGGTCATTTCATGGGCCAACTCCTTCATCACGTCCAGGACCTCTCCGATCATCTCGGGATCCAGGGCGGAAGTTGGCTCGTCGAACAGCATCAGGCTGGGGCGCATGGCCAGAGCGCGGGCGATCGCCACACGTTGCTGCTGCCCCCCCGATAGCTGATTCGGGTAGCTGTCACGCTTGTCTGCCAGACCCACGCGGGCCAGGAGCCGTTCGCCTTCGGCCTTGGCCTGGACGAAGGAGGTTTGCCGGACTCGGACGGGGGCTTCGAGGACGTTTTCCAGCGCCGTCATATGCGGAAACAGGTTGAAGCGCTGGAACACCATTCCGATTTCGGCCCGCTGGCGAGCGATGTTGTTCTCGCTGTCCTCAATGAGCTTGTCGTTGCGATCCAAATAGCCGATCAGGTGGCCGTTCACGTAAATATGACCACTGTTGATCTTCTCCAGGTGATTGATGCAACGCAGGAAGGTGCTCTTGCCCGATCCGGACGGGCCAATGATCACGACCGTCTCGTTCTTTTGCACCTCCAGGTTGATGTCTTTGAGGACGTGTAGCGAGCCGAAGAACTTGTTGACCCCTTCTGCCTTCACCACGCTGGAGGGGGCGACCGAATTAGCAACGGGGACCCGCCCTGGGATGGTCATTAGCGAACTCCCTTGCCGGCACCGCTGAACAGCCGCTGCAGCATGCCCGGCCCGCGTTCGATGCCTTTGCGTTCGCCCAGGCCCGCCTCGATGCGCGCCTGGATGAAGGACCACACGGTGGTTAGGAACAAGTAGTAAAGCGAAGCGGCGATGAACAGCTCAAAGGGCTTGAAGACCCGCGCGTTGATTTGGGTATAGGCGTAGAAAAGCTCTCCGGCGGAGATGACCTGCATCAGCGAAGTGGTCTTCATCATATTGTTGAACTCGTTCCCGAGGGGAGGGATGATCACTTTGGCGGCCTGGGGCAGGATGATGCGGCGCATGGCCAGACCGTAGTTCATGCCTAAGCTCTTGGCCGCCTCCATCTGGCCGGGGTCAATCGACTCGATCCCGGCGCGGATGATTTCTTCCATGTAGGCGCCTTCGTTGATCGCCAAGGCCAGCGTGCCCGCCTGAATGGCACCGCTGATCGCGAAAACTCCCAGGCTGACGGTGGGAAAGTCGTAGATGTGCGTGACGCCGAAGCCGAAAAACAGGAGGGCCATCTGGACCAGAAGGGGGGTGCCTCGAAAGTACCAGATGTAAACCTCGGAGAGCCAGCGCAGGGGCGCCAAGCGCGACATCTTTCCGAGAGCGGCGATCAGACCGAAAATGACGCCCAGGGCCTGGGCAATCACACTGACGACCACCGTGACGATCAGGCCAATGCGGATCAGAGGATTCTGCAGGGCGGTGGGCGGCCAGGTGTATTGCAGGAACAGTTTCCAATCAAAGAAGTACATCGGCTCCTCCCCAGGGCGAGGACGTCAGGGCTCTGCGTTCGGCGGGGGATGTTCCACGCACAGGAACAAAGCGGGACGCCCACAGAAGTGTGGGCCAGCTCCGACACTTCGTCTCGGCCGGCCCACACCTGACACGGCTTGCTATTCTGGCTTCCAACCAAGGCCTTTTACGATGGGGGAACCGCTCCGTTGCTCAGATTCCATTTCGCCAGGATCTTCTGGTACGTGCCGTCCTGCATCATGCTGTTGAGCGCGGCTTTGACGGCCTGTCCCAGAGGCGCCAGAGGAGCGCCGGTGCAGTCGGCCTGGCCGCAGGGCACGCTGATGCCCTCCACGGCTGGCTGCAGGACCTGACCCACCAATTGGAATTGATTCGGGTTCTGGACCGTGTAGTACGCCGCCGGGGGCGAATCAGCGAAATACACGGCAACCTTTCCGGACTGGAGCTGTTGCAGCGCGTCCGTGTCCTTTTGGGTCACGACCACGGTGATGGGAGGCTTGCCGGCTTTGGTACAGGCCTGAGTCATGCCGCCCGTAGTCGCATAGTCACCCGTTCCCTGCAGGTAATCGGCTTCAGTGGTTCCGCTTTCCGCCGCGGCCGACTTTCCGCACAGATCCATCGGTCCGTTGATGTTCTGGGGGTTGCCCTTCTGAGCCACGAAGGATTGGCCGGCTTGGAAGTAAGGGATCATGCTGACCTTGGCTTGGCGGTCGGTGGTGATGTTCTGGGCCGAAATGATGATGTCACACTTTCCAGACGTCACCGCAGCAATGATCGTGTCAAAGATGCTGTTGACAAACTCAACCTTCAAGCCTAGCCGATGGGAGATCTCCGTCCCCATGTCGATGTCCAGCCCCTGAGGGTTGCCGTTCTCGTCGAACATCTCCTGCGGTGGGTAGGGGAAGTCCGTGCAGATCAGTAGCTTCCCCTTCTGGGCAAGCGCTTCCTTAGGAACCGTTGCCACGGCGGCTGGAGCGCAGGATGCAACGAGTAGGCTTATGACGGTGATGCCAATCGTGATAAACAGCTGCTGACGTTTCACTTCTCTCCTCCCAGGTGATCGGTTTTGATACACGTGAAAAACAGGAGGAACCGCAGGGGCATTACGATACGACCACCTCC
>JBEKHT010000080.1:0-9474 GCA_050012135.1 Anaerolineales bacterium
TGACAAACCCCAGTTCTGCCAGGTTCAGGATTTCCTCGCTCTTCAATGGCTCGCCCAGGCGCTGTTCGAGGAAGCGGGGCAAGGCCTCGTTGTCGTAACCCTGCCCCCACGTTCCATAGGTTCCCCCGATTTCGAGCTTTGCGCTGTATACGCTTTCGAATCCGATGGGAATCCCCTGCTGGATTGGAAAAACCACGCGCTCGACCTGGGGCCGGTCAAAGAACGAGACAGCCGGACTTGAGCCCTTTGCTGGGCCACTATTCTCAGTCATCGATCCCCTCTCCTGGGCACGTTTCTTCCCGTGCCGTTTAGGAGTTATAACCCCAACGGCGTTTTCGGGCCACAGGGAAAGACTGCACCGGCAGCGAAGGGGTCGGACTCGGCCAACAGGCTCCGGCGGTCATGGGTGTCGCAGGTCCGCGGGACTTTCCTGGTTCTCACCCGGGAATCTCCCGGGTTCCCCCCGCCCGTTGGGCGACAAAGAACGTGAGGCTTGTCGCCCGGCCGACCCCTTCAGCGGGCGCGCCCTTGTCTGGGGGGTATGGCCGCACCAGCGGGCGAACTGGGCCGCCGCAATGGGCCCGTGCTGGAGACCCTCGCCTGCTCGAATTCCGAGCGGGATAGAATCAACGCAGACGCGGGGGACGTGCCGTTCCGCAGAAGGAATCCGGACGGATCGCAAATCAGCGACGGAGGTATGTTCAAGCGCTGAAATGCCCGGGCTGGTCCCTTCTCGCGCAAAGCGGATGCGCCCCAAAGGTCAAGGGGCCGCAAGGCCTGCGCCGCCGAGAATTGCCCAGCGCCACCAAGAGGAGATCCCAGCGTGCTCACAGCCATAACACGAGAGGTCAGCTCCGGCATCGGAAACTGCGAACTCACCTATCTTCCACGGGTCGAGATCAACCTGGATCTGGCCCGGGCTCAGCACCACGAATATCAGAAGGCGCTTGTGGACATCGGCTGTAGGGTGTCCGCCCTGCCTTCTGAGCCGGACCTCCCCGATTCCTCTTTTGTAGAGGACGTGGCGGTGGTTCTCGATGAGATTGCGGTGATCGCGCGCCCCGGCGTGGAATCGAGGCGGGCGGAGGTTGCGTCTGTTGCGCAGGCCCTGAGACAGTTCCGGGAACTGGTCACGATCCAAGCGCCTGGGACGCTGGAAGGGGGGGATGTCCTGCGCTTGAGCAAGACGATCTATGTTGGGAAATCGGGCAGAAGCAATCAGGCCGGAATCGAACAACTTGAGGCCCTCACCGCCAGGTTCGGCTACATCGTAGTGCCCCTGGAAGTGAAGGGCTGTCTGCACTTGAAGTCAGCGGTGACCCAGGTTGCGGCAGATGCCCTGCTCCTTAATCCGGAATGGACAAGCGGGGTCCCCTTCCGCGGGTTCGAGCTCATCTTTGTGGACCCACGGGAGCCCTACGGAGCGAATGCGCTTCTGGCCAACGGCAGGGTGATTTATCCGGTGTCGTTTCCCCGCACGCGCGAGAGATTGGAAGCGCGTGGGATCGGGGTGGCCGCTGTGGATGTTTCGGAGTTGCAGAAGGCCGAGGGGGCTCTCACGTGTTGCAGCCTGATTTTCGAGGCAGGATAGACGTCGGGCGCAGGTGGGTGAAGGCGGGAGACCGGAATTCCATTCGCCTTGGCAGAATGCGGACGAAGGGGAATCCGAGACGTATGTGCGCTATCGTGGTGTTTGCCGCCGGTGGTTTCTCATTGGGCTGATGGAATCCAAGGCGGCGGCCTCTGAACCGCCCAAGATATGCCTGGGCACGCGTTGGCTGGAGGATCTATGCAGCTTCCGCCTTTTGAATTGGAACGCTTCTTCGCCCAATATGAGTTTTCGGCCCGGTACCTGCTGTGCGGTTCCGACTCCGAATCGTTGGCGATTGGGGACTTGCTCGCCCTGGAGCCCGAAGCGTGCGATTCGATCCAGAAACACTGGCTCGGTTACACCGAGTCGCAGGGATCCTCCTCCCTGCGGGAGGAGATCAGCCGGCTCTACCGAACCATCCAGCCGGAACAGGTCCTGGTCTGCAGCGGCGCCGAAGAAGCCATCTTCCTGTTTATGAACGCCGCCCTTCAATCCGGTGATCGTGTCGTGGTGCACTCGCCTTGCTATCAATCGCTTGAAGCCGTGGCGCGGGGCATCGGCTGTGAAGTTGGGGGCTGGAAGGCGCATGAGCAGAACGGATGGGCGCTCGATCTGGACGAGCTGAGGCGCCTGCTCCGCCCTGGCACCCGCGCCGTGGTCATCAACACCCCGCACAACCCTACCGGGTACTTGATGAGGAGGGAGGAATTCGGCGATGTGATGCGCCTCGCCCAGGACCACGGGATCATCCTCTTCTCGGATGAGGTCTATCGCGAGGCGGAGTACGACCCGGGCGACCGTCTTCCCATGGCCTGCGACCTGAACGAGCGGGCGGTCTCGCTGGGGGTGATGTCGAAGACCTACGGCTTGCCGGGACTGCGCATCGGTTGGATTGCGACGCGGAACGTCGAGCTCTATGACCGCCTGGCGCGGCTCAAGGACTACACCACGATCTGCAATAGTGCGCCCAGCGAGTTTCTGGCAGAGCTGGGGCTGCGGCACCGAGAGCAGTTGGTTGAGAGGAACCTGGGAATCATTGCCAGAAACCTTTCCGTTTTGGACGATTTCTTCGCCCGACATGCCGACCGGTTTTCGTGGATTCGCCCCCGCGCCGGTCCGATTGCCTTCCCACGACTCCTCGGGGAGCAGGTCGACTCCTTCTGTCATGACCTGCTCAAGGCCGCGGGGGTCCTCCTGCTTCCCGGAAGCGTTTATGGGGATCGCGAGAACCACTTCAGAATCGGGTTCGGGCGAAAGAACATGCCTGAGGCGCTGGAAGGCCTCGAGGGATTCCTGCAGGGTCAGTCCCGCTGAGGGACGTCCCTTCCCGGCATCCGGGGCAGGGGGCGGCGCTTCAATTGGGTTTGGGGGAGCCGAGGGAGATTGAAAGTTGCAGCTGGATGCCTGCTATTTTTCACGGTAGCGGGTTCTGAGCGGCGAAGGCGATTGGGGGCTCCCGGAGGTTGAGGCCGTCGGATAACGGACCCAATGGAAACAGTCGACGGAGGGACCTTGCCGTTTTCAGGCGATTCCGGATTTCAGGACTCTTGTCCAGACCACACTACGGAGGAAGAAGATGCTTCCCTGGTCAATTCGATTTGCCGGGCATTTCGAGGAGGTCGTGTTCGAGAGCAAGGTCTTGAAGGGAAACCCCCTGGGGGACCCGCACCAGCGCCCCCTCTGGGTGTATCTGCCTCCCGGCTATGAGGATGCCTCCAGGCGTCGCTACCCCAGCGTCTACATGATCCAGGGCCTCACCGGCCAGCTGGATATGTGGCGCAACCGCTCCGCCTTCCGCTTGAATTTTCTCGAATTGGCCGACGGCCTGTTTGCTCGGGGCGAGGCGCCCAGCTGCATCCTGGTCTGGGTGGATTGCTGGACGTCGCTCGGGGGCAGCCAGTTTCTTGACTCGCCAGGGACCGGCAGGTATCACACGTACCTTTGCGAGGAGGTCGTGCCCTGGGTGGACAGGCACTATCGCACCCTGTCCGCGCGCGATCACCGCGGGATTGCGGGCCACTCCAGCGGGGGGTACGGGGCGATGGTGACGCCCATGCTGCGCCCCGATCAGTGGGGGGGCTTGGCAACCCACGCCGGGGACGCGCTCTTCGAGGGGGTCTATTTGCCTGATTTCCGCAAATCGGCGCGCGCATTACGCGACAAGTATCAGGGCTCCTTCGAGAAGTTCTGGGCAGACTTTCGCTCTCGCCCCGCCTTTTCCAAGCGCAGCGACAGCTTCCTGCTGAATGACTACTGCATGGCCGCCTGCTATTCGGCCGACCCGGACGGCAAGGTGAATCTTCCCTACGACCTCGCGACCGGGGAGCTTATCCCGGAGGTCTGGGAGCGCTGGCTTGCCTGGGACCCGGTGCGGATGGTTGCTGCCCACGCCGAAACCCTGCGCTCGATGAAGGCGATCTACATCGACGCTGGCAAACGTGACGAGTACTACCTTGATCTGGGTGCCGAAGCTTTCCGCCGCGCGCTCGAGCGGGTGGGAGTCAAAGACGTCTTCTTTCAACTTTCCGACGACACGCACGGTTCGATTGAGCACCGCTACCCGCGCGCCCTCAAGTACCTTGCCGAAAGACTGGCTCCGAACCCTTGAGATCGAGGCCAGGGGGAGCGCCCCAGACGGGGGGAGTGACGGCTGCGCTCCCCGGCAGGACAAAGCAAGGTCCGTCCCTGGGGCTTGAAGGAACCCTTCTGCCAGTCATCTTAGGAAGATACGTTTGGCGTTTTCGAGTTTGGCCCGGGGTCCTGGGAGACGGGTCCGAGGCGATCCGGCCACCCAGGCTCACAGCTCCTGGTGTTCGGTGCGGGCGATGATCTCGTCCTGCAGGGCCTTCCCCAGATCGCAAAAGTAGTCGCTATATCCAGCGACGCGAACGATCAGGTCCCGGTGCTGGTCCGGGTGCTCCTGGGCGTCGCGCAGCGTGGCCGCATCCACCACGTTGAACTGGACATGGTGTCCGTCGAGCTTGAAGTAGGTGCGGATCAGTTGAACCAGCTTGTCCAGGCCCTCCTCGTCCCTCAGCAGCTGGGGGGCGAACTTCTGATTAAGCAGGGTCCCCCCGGTACGGACGTGGTCCATCTTGGCAACGGAGCGCAGGACGGCCGTCGGGCCGCGGCGGTCTGCGCCCTGCACCGGTGAGACGCCCTCCGAGAGCGGCTCGCCGGCCCGGCGCCCGTCGGGCGTGGCCAGGGTGACCGATCCGAAGTAGATGTGGACCGTGGTGGGGAGAAGGTTGATATGGTACGTGCCGCCCTTGGTATTGGGCCGGCCGTCAACCGCTCGGAAGTAGGCCTCGAAGACGGCGGTCATCACTTCGTCGGCGTAATCCTCGTCGTTTCCATAGCGGGGAGTCTTGTTGAGGAGCAGCAGGCGGGCCCGCTCGTGGCCGACGAAGTTGTCCTCGAGCACTTGGAGAAGCTCGGACAGGCCCAGGGTCTTGCGCTCGAAGACGTGGAACTTGAGGGCGGTCAACGCGTCGGTCGTGGTCCCCAGCCCCACTCCCTGGATGTAGGTGGTGTTGTAGCGCGCTCCACCGTCGTGATAATCCTTGCCCTGCTTGACGCAGTCATCGATCAGGAGGGACAAGAAGGGGGACGGCATGTGTTCCGCATACAGCCTCTCGATCACGTTGTTTCCCCGGACCTTGATCTCGACGAAATGCCTGATCTGCGCCTCGAAGGCACTAAAGAGTTCCTGGAAGGATTCGTAGCGAGTGGGGTTCCCGCTCGAGAGACCGATCCGCTTTCCGGTGCGCGGGTCCAGCCCGTTGTGGAGGGTGATCTCCAACACTTTGGGCAGATTGAAATAGCCGGTCAGGTTGTAGTTCTCCTTGCCGAAGGCCCCGACCTCGACGCAGCCGCTGGATCCGCCGTTTCTTGCGTCGGCCAGGGCCTTGCCCTGGCGCACCAGCTCCTGGACGATCAGGTCGGCATTGAAGACGGAGGGCTGTCCGAACCCGGTGCGGATGATTTGAGCCGCGCGGCGGACAAAGGCGTCGGGGTTCTTCTTGCTGACCTGGATAGAGGAGCTCGGCTGAAGAAGGCGCATGGCCTCAATGACATCCAGGATCAGGTAGGTGACCTCGTTGACGCCGTCGCTGCCGTCCTCGCGAACCCCTCCCGTGTTGATCTGAGCAAAGTCGGTGTAGGTTCCGCTTTCCTCGGCCGTCACGCCGACCTTGGGGGGCGCGGGTTGGTTGTTGAACTTGATCCACAGGCACTGCAGGAGCTCCTCGGCCTGGGCGCGGGTCAGGCGGCCCTCGGCCAGATCCTGCTTGTAGAAGGGATCGAGATGCTGGTCCAGCCGCCCTGGACTAAAGGCGTCCCAGGTGTTCAGCTCGGTGGTGACCCCCAGGTGCACGAACCAATAGTATTGAAGGGCTTCCCAGAAACTGCGGGGGGCGTGAGCCGGGACGTGCGAGCAGACCTCGGCGATATGCTCCAGTTCGGCTCGACGCCCGGGATCCTTCTCCCTGCGCGCAAGATCCCTGGCTTGCTCGGCGTGTCGCTCGGCAAAGCGGATCAGCGCGTGCGCGCAGACCTGCATGGCTTTCAGTTCTTGCGCCCGGGCCCAGGCGCGAGGGTCGTTCAGGTAGTCGAGCGCTTCAAGACTGCGGCGCAGATCGTCCTGGAAATCCACGAAGCCCTTGTGGTAGATCTTGTCGTCCAGCACGGTGTGCCCCGGTGCGCGCTGCTCCATGAACTCCGTGAACACTCCGGCCTCATAGGCCGCCTTCCACTCCTCCGTCATCTCCTGGAAGATCAGGTCGCGCATCGACCGGCCTCGCCAGTAGGGGATGATCGACTCCTGGTAGATGCGGCGGGTCTTGGCGTCCACGTCGTAAGGGATCTTGTCGCGCCTGTCGAGCAGGTCGAGGTCCTCCAGGCTGTGGCAGCACAGTTCTGGGAATGTGGGCGTCGCTTTCGGACCCGGGCCTTTTTCGCCGACGATCAGCTCACCCTCGCCAATGTGGATCTTCTTGTGTTCCATGAGGTGCTGGAAGGCCAGCGCCCGGCGCATGGGAGCCGAGACCGTAGCGGGCGACTTCCGATCGATCTCGGTCATGAGCTCGGCGCGTTCGATGCAGATCTGAGGCCTGGCCTCCAGGCTCTGCCGCCGGAGGCGTGCGACCCGTTCGCTGATCACGGGGCTAGCCTCCTGTCCGGAGCCGCAGTCCGAATTCGCGAAACACCTCGCCTATCTCCTTCATCCTCTGCTCAGACGGCGGTAGGGTTTCCGGGAGCGCGTAGGCCCTGCCCAGGCGCTCGTACTTGTGTTTGCCGATTGCGTGATAGGGGAGCAGCTCGACCGTGGGCGGCGTTGGGAGGGCGGCGGCGATTGAGGCGATGGAGCGCACCTCTTCGATATCTTCATTGACGCCGGGAACGATCGGGACGCGCAACAGGATCGCATGCCCACCCGCGGACAGGGCTCGCAGGTTCCTCAAGATCGGCGCATTGGAAGCCCCCGTGAGTTTACGATGCTTGGCATCGTCCACCAGCTTCAGATCGAAGAGAAAGAGATCAACCAGACCTCGCAGGCCGTCCAGAGTTTCCCAAAGCGCAAAACCGCAGGTGTCCAGGACGGTGTGAATCCCGGCCCCGCGGCAGGCCTGCAGCAGGGCGAGAAGGAAATCCGGCTGCAGGAGCGGCTCCCCGCCCGAGAAGGTCGCCCCGCCGCCGGACTGATCGTAGAACGGGCGGTCGCGGATCACCGCGGCCATCACCTGTTCCACGGTCATTTCGCGGCCGAGGCGCTCCCGCGCCTCCGCGTAGCACTCCTCCAGGCACGCCCCGCAGAACGTACACTTGGCAGGATCGAGCAGCGGCCCGGCCCCGTTCCACGAGATCGCCCCTTCCTGACACGCCTCGAGGCAGGCGCGGCAGAGCAGACAGCGCTCGGGCCGGTAGATCATCTCGGGATTGGGGTCCTGCCCCTCGGGGTTATGACACCACATGCAACGTAGCGGGCACCCTTTCAGGAAGACGGTCGTGCGAATGCCCGGCCCGTCATGGATCGAGTAACGTCGTATGTCGAAGACCGTTCCCTTGGGAAAGGTCACCCCATCCTCGTTCTTGAGGCCAATCGCAAGGCAATAGAGCTGCTCAGACGCGGACCGCTTGGGCTCCGCTGCGAAAAGAACCGATCCAACCGGCGCGACCATTGTACATCTGAGACAGAGCCTGGAGTGACGGCAACGGATTAGTCGACCGGCAGGCTGCGGGTCGATTTCGGCCTGGGTGACTACGGCGCGAGTGAGATGAATGACCGGCGCGTCAATTCCTCCATTGGAGCCGGTGCCACAAGGTGCGCCAGCCCAGCCTGAGGGCGATGGGGGCGCATCGACAATGGTCCGGGTGCGCAAACGGAACGCGCGGCAGCTCCCGGAGGGATGTTTGTCCGGAGGACTCCAATCCGGACGACCTTCTGAGGACTTTTCGATTAGGCGCCCGGCGAAACGGATCCGTCCTGTATTTAAATGGACTGTTCTGGCACAGTTTCTTGGGTGCGGCGGCAGCGGTAGCAACTTGGCTGCGGAGCTCCTGGGGTGGCGTGCGACGTATTCTCCCAGCGTTTAATTGAATTGCACGGTCAGGAAGGGCAGGACTGCTGGGTGGTTCGCCCGTCGCCCAACGAGTGCAGAGGGCTGTGAGCCAACTACTCTCTTGCCGCCGGGTAGCACTCCGCGCTCCCCGGAGAGGGAAAACTGTGAGTGATGGAGGTCTCGGATGAAAATAGCATTGACGATCGTCGGTGTCCTGCTGATCCTGGCAGGAGCGGTTTGGTTCTTGCAGGGGGTCAATGTCCTGCCCGGGAGCGCCATGACCGGCCAGATGCAATGGGCTATCTACGGTGCGATTGCCGTCCTGGCGGGCGTGGTCTTGCTCATTCTTGGCCTTAGACGGAGAGCTTCCAATACGAAGGGGTGACCCTTCCCAGGGAGTACGCTTGAGCTGCCTGTCAGGCCTGGCGGCTGACTTCAGCACGGGCCGCCAGCGACCTACCCCATCCACCCATCGCACAGTAAGACCAGAGGTCGCCACCCGCGCGCCTGCACATGCTGCAGGTATTGCGGGCCTGATTGGTCCCGGCTGTGAACGGGGATCTCAGCTCCGGTGCGTTGCCCGGGTCTCGCTGCTGCAACACCACGACGGAGGAGGGGGATCCTTCCTGCTCACCCTTTTCCTGGCGACCGCTTGGCCTAAGAGCCCCATCGCATGGGGCTGCTCCAGCCCGTAAAGGCCCTGACCTGGGCTGTCCGAGAAGGGAGCTCTTCTGCCCCCTCAATCGGGTTTCGTCTTAGCCTTCAATTCCTCTCGGCGCCGGCGATATTCGATGATGGGGTAGTCGCCTCGGATGAGCTGCTCGCCCATGCGCAGGGCGGATGCGGGCGGCTCGTGGGTCTCGACAACCCTCCGGTCCTGGTGGGCGACGTACACATTGAAGGGCATGGCCAACCAGTTGACCAGCGACCTCAACCCGGGTACCCGCACAAACTTCTGATAGAAGCGCAGGTAAAGGATGGTGCAGGACGCATCCACGGGTACGAAGGACGCCACAATCCGGGTGTCCGTGCTGATGTGGTTCTGCCAGAGGTTGGGGAAGATGAATTCCAGCTTGAAAGGAGGCTCGGGCTCGAGCGGGACCTCTCGTGGGCCCAGGGCTGGAGTGCCGTCATCACTCCGGTTGAATACGTAGACATAGAACATGTCCGGCGAGACCCACTTCAGACCTGGACCATCCACCAGGGTGCGGCCGCCCCGGCCGATCGTGTTGGCGTGGATAAAGGGAACGTGGACAACATCGAGCTGGTTCTCGATCACCCGGCTGTAGTGCGCCCTCCATGGGTCGCGGACTTCCGCATAGG
>JBEKHT010000081.1:0-9371 GCA_050012135.1 Anaerolineales bacterium
CAGGGTCTGTGTTCACTCACCGGGTATTATCACCAACTGCATGTTCCCCGACGAACCGCCGGATGCGGACCCGCATGTCCGGTGGTGTGAGAGGGAGGATGGGCGACCCATCCTCCCTACTCGATTTTCCCTGGGGTGATCGACCTCGGCATCTCTGTGGAGAAGTTGAAAGCCGCGCTCGTAAGCCTGGGCGACGGGCCGGATCGAACCTGGCCTGCCCGAGGTTCAGTTGTCCCTGGATGGCCCCTCGGTCCCGTTGGTCGAGCCCGCCCAATCGGTTGCGGGGCCCCATGCTTGGGCAGAGCCACAACCAGACAATACCAGGGATGCTTCGCTTGTCCGCAGCCGCCGAAGTGCCGCCGCGATCCTGGTTGTCTCTCAAGTCTCTCCCCTTGTGGCTTGGCGTTCTGGTCGGATCGGGTGAGAGGTTGGTGGGGGATCCTATGCTTCCACCGGCTGGAAGGAGAAGCGTCATTTCTTGCCCGCGAGGATTCCGATGGTTCCCAGCATGAAGGGCAGTTTCAGAACCTTCGGAATGAACTTCAAATTGCACGTGGGAACCAACCGGACCTCCTCGACATCCCACCCTCGGACGGTTGCAAGCAAATCCTCAGGATCCCCGTAAACTCTTTTCCACAGGAACAGATCCTGAAACGCAAAACTCCCCCCCTTCTTGACAACCCTCAAGGCCTCCTGGATCAATGCCTTCTTGTCCTGGACCTGATGGACCTCGTGGAAAACGAGATTGCTGAAGGCCGCCTCGAAGGTCGAATCTTCAAACGGCAACGCCGCGGCGCTTGCCCTTTGGAAGATGGTCCGCTCGGAGACTCGTTCAATCTCGGCGTTCCTTTCGCACACTCCCTTGGAGTACTCCCAGGCGGCGCCCCAGTTGTCCACGCCTATCACTCTCGCCCGAGGATACTTCTTGGCCACGGCCACGGTGAGCGCCGCGCTTCCACACCCGATGTCGATCCCTGCGCCAATTCCATCCCAATCCAAATGGTCCAGCAACATTTCTTGGATCCTGGCCTGGAGGTTCCCGCCTCGGGGGGAAAGCAGGTAGCGCGCGTAGGCGAAGTAGGCAAAGCAAAGGAAAAAAGGGGCGGCAACCATACCCAGCGCCGGATGGATAAGGACCAGCGCCAAGGGGACAAGGGTAAGGGCGCCGAAGAGGTAAAGCAGACGCGTGGAGACCCAGTTCCCATAATCCGGTTTCAGAGTCGCTGCCGGGTTCATGATTTCGCATCTCCTCGGATCGCCCACGCCTGGCTGAGGCAGTCTGCAGGCCTAAGGAAGCTGGAAGTCGTCACCGCATTGCAGAACACCGGCCGCTGGGGAGGAGCTGAATCATGTCTCTTCTCGCTTTGGCGACCGATGGTCCAGAGGCCTCGTGAGCCCGCTTTCCAGGAAACCTTGCCTCATGCCCACCAGGTGCCAGCGGCCCTCGATGAGTCTGCAGACGAGATGGACACTGACCAGATGCCGCGCCTGGGCTTAACCTCGCGAAGAGTGGGGGGCCGAATCCCGTCCGTAACTCCGGCGCCCCTCGTGGCTTGGCACCGCGCAGAAGAACCCTGCCATGGTCGTCCATTATTTCATGCTGGGATCGGGCAAAGCAGGCCTACTCCTGGGCCGACGCTCTCCAATGGTCAGGAGGATTCCACCTTCGGTTCGCCATGAGCTCGGCCCGGAGGTTGGCCGGAGACGCACCGGACCTCTCTCGGCAGAGGTCAGAATCGAGGAGTCCTTCGAGCGGTATCGGGAGTGTGCCCCTCCCCCAAAGATATCGCTTCGTGGGCAGGGAGCACACCGGATGAGAGAACTCGTCGCCCTTCAACACCCAGACGCGAATGGCGGGTTCTGTCAAAGCTGAGCTGGCCAGGAGTTCTCCAAGCTCCGACCACGATGAGAGAACGGGCTCCAACCCAGCCGGCTGGGTTGGAGCCCCATTTGCCCTACTTTCCCGCATTCTTCCGATCCCTCTCCCTCCTTACTTGATTATCGGTTTCACCAGGGTCGGAGTAGCCAGGGAGAACGGGACTTTGGGGAAGAGTGGGATCAAGTTTTCCAGCTGGACGCTGCCGCATTGGGCCAGCGCCAGGTTGCCATAGATCGAAGAGCGCAGATAATCGCCGCTCTTGGGCTGTTCCACAAACTGGTACGTCACCCAGCTTGCCGCAAAGTGGCCTTGGGAGGCAAGGCCGTTTCCGCTGAGGGTCAGGGTGTATGTTCCCCCCGGAGATGGGTTCATGGACTGGCCGTTCGACCCCGCGGTTGTCTTCTGGGTGGCCTTGTCGGTGAGCCAGAAGAAGAAGACCACCACCTTGATCCCGCGTGGGTCGCTCACCGTGACCGAGACGGTCACTTGGGTGGGAGAACAGTTTCCCGTGCCGTAGTACAGGCCCTGGCTGGTCAGGGAGGGAGTCCCGAACCCGCTGGGGGGAGGGGTCGCCGTCGCAGTGACTGTGCCCGTCGGTGTGACCGAAGGAGTCACCCCCCCCACGGTCACGACGGCAACGGCATAGTCGCTCCAGGCTCCGCCCGTGTTTTGAGACCGAACGCGCAGGGTGTACTGACCCGGAGCTCCGGGGTTCCAGGGGAAGTGAGAGGTAACCAGCACGCTGCTGGGATCTGGGGAGGTTTTTGAATCGACCGTTTGTCCGTTGATGCTGAACTCAACCCGACTGATTCCGCCGGGGTCGGCCGAATGCGCGACGACGTCATAGGGAGTGGCCAGGGGGATCATGCTGCCGTCGAGGGGCGCGTCGATCCAGCTCTTGAGCCCGGCGGGCGCCGAAGCATTTGGCGCCGAGCTGCAGGCTGCGGCCGCCAGGACAAAGATCACAAGGGCGGCAGGCTTCATCCTTGGCTTCATGTCGCCTCCTTCTTACAACTTGGGCTCCCCCAGCAGCCCCGCAATGAGCCGTTGGAGAGAGCCCGGTCCCGGCCCGCTCGGCCGGCGGAGGATCCTCTAAGGAGGGGACGGATCCTTGAAGGTCAGAGAGTCGGACGACCCGCAGAAGACCTTGTCGGGCACATTGCTTTGGCAGACCTCGATGGCGTTGATGGTGGTATAGCCGCGGTAGTACAGGTACGGCCAGTCGTCGCCGCAGGCCGCGAAGGCTTCATCCCCGCCAGCATCGAAATCCTGGTACCAGTCGTATTCATGGTCCCCGTACCAGTATTGCTTTCGCGTGGCGAAGATCGGGACCACCACGGATTTCCCGGGCTCCAGCCAGGGGATCTTCATCTCCTGTGGCAGATAGAAGTCCCCTTCCATGGCCCCCGTGATCTGGATGCTCCTTGGGTAGCCGACGCCTTCCCCCGTGTACCCCGTTCCCAGGTTGCCCACATCTTCCTCCTGGTAGCCGCAGAAATTGATCCATTGCCCGGTGCGCGCCGAGTTGACCCCCTTCACCTGGATCTTCAGCCCATAGAGTTTGGCCTGGTCGTGAGTGGCCTGGCTTGCCCCCCCCGGGTGAGGGACGTCCACGGCCTTACGGGTCACTTGCACTTTGAACGTCGCGGGCTGAAAGATCGACCCCGGGGCGGGTTTCCAGGGATACTTCGGGCAGAGGACCTCCTTCTTGTGTTGGTGGGCCGTTTCCTCATCAACGCAGCCGGGTGCCGGGTTGCTGGCCAGGGCCTCGGCCACCAGATTCTGCAGCTGACCGGTGATAGCATTCTGACAATCGGTGTCGCAAGGAGTGTTCACATCGGCTAGATCGCTGACGGTGGATTCGGCTATGTAGGCAATCCCCTGGCTGGCCAGTTGGTCGAAGTTGGGAATTGAGGGGGGCAATCCCGTAAGGGCTGTGATCCCCGTGTTCAGAGCGGTGTACAAGACGTTATAGCAAGCGCTCCCCTCTTTGCAACCGATCAGTTTGGCCACGGCACCGACGATCGTGGACTTGAGCGTATCGAACAACGTGGCGAGCGCGTCGAAGGCCTGGACGATCTCATGCCCCAGCTGCTTCGCCAGGGCCCCAAAATCCCAGTTGCCGGGCGGGGTGTAAGGACCTGGACAGTGGATGGTGTTGTCGGATAGTTTCACGACGCAGCCCCACTGGCTGGGGTCCACAAGGACCGGCGGGGTGTAGCTGTCCGGCAGGATCTTGATGTCATAGATGTCGGGAAGAGTGGGTGTCAGCGGGACTGGGGGCGGGGTGGGTTTGGGCTGGAGATAGCGAACGGTCACCGTATTGGACATTTGCCCATACTGCGGTCCCTTGGGGACGGCCCGGATATAGAGCGTGAAGGGCGTGCCCGGGATATATTGGCTGGCAAACCAGTCGCTCTGAAAAGAATCCCCGTCATACGGGATCCAACTCCCGCTACCCCGGGGTGGGTCATTGAACTTGAAAAGCACCGAGAATGGCAGGGAGAAGTTATGGACCCCCGTGTCCATCCAATCGTCGGCGGAGAAGATCAGTTCGCTGGCGTCGCGAATCCCGTCGCTCGGGCAGGGAGCCGCCGCCACCTGCCAGACATAACCGTTGGTGTAGGAGACACTGCTTGACCATTTGAAGTTGAATACGCGATCCTTGAGAGGCTTGGGGGGGAATGTGTCCGTCAGCAAAACGTCGGTGACCCAATTGCCCCCCGAAGTGCAACCGCTGGCGCCTTCCTGGGAGCAAACCAAGAGCTTTGTATAGTCGTGATAGGTCTGGACGATTTTCCCCACATAGATCAGCTTCCCGGCTTGCCAGCCCCAGACCTCAATCGTGACCGTGAAGGTCCCGTCCGGGATCTCGTCTACCATCTGGTCGAGGTACCCGCGCAGGTCGAACTTGTACCCTGAGCCATTCAGAAAAGACCGGCTCCCCCCCGGGATTCGATCGCTGTGCTTTCCCACCGTGACATACAAATAGCCCAGATCAACGGACTCGGGCATCGTGAGGATCCCGTCCGCCATGTTGAGTCCGTTCGTCCCCGCGGGGAGACAGGTGGGGGCATCATAGTCGACCCAGATGGGCTTGGACTGGCTCTCGCCGGCTTGGTTGTAGCCCCCAACGATGTAGGAATAGGTGCCGGCCAAGGTAGGCTTGTTCGGATCCGGCCAGTCTTGAGTGCCCGGGGGCGGAACCGGCAGGCTGGCGACCAGCGTGAAATTGCCATTTGTCGAGGGATCGGAGCGGTAGACGTGCAAGCCTACCTCATTCGAGGCGTATTCCATGTTCCCAAGCCAGAGGTGAATGTTGCAGTCTTTGATGGAAATGGTGGGTTCGGGAGTGTTGGGCGGTATCCCCTGGTTGGGGGAGGGGACTGCCTGAGTGGGAGTCGGACTGACCTGCGGGCCCGGGGCAGGGTTGGGAGGGTTGTTGCCCGCTTGGCCTCCGCCGCTTGGGCTCGGGGTGGAGGTGATGAACTGAGCGAGTTCCGGAGGAAGAGGGATGAACAACTTCTGACCGGCCTGGAGTGGCTGCTTCAGGTCGAGCTTAGGGTTATTCTGTCCGATTTGCTGGAGCGTCACATGGTTCGCATCGGCCAAACTTTGATAGGTTTCGCCCGGTTGGGCCGTCACGAGCAGGAGCGACCCCACCGGGTCCGTGGCCGTGATTTGCACCACCTTGGAAACGCCTACCTTGCCCTTGGTATCCTTGGCGCGAACCAGGAGGACGTGACTGCCGGTTTTCCCGGGTGGCCAGCTCCATTGGACAAAGAAGGCATGAGGGTCGGCGCCGGCCGGAACGCCCTTCGTGTCTGCCAAGGCGCCGTCCACCCAGAATTCCACGGAATTAACGGGATCTGTGCTGATGATTGTCGCCAGGACCGGAATGTAGGCGTTGTCCGGCCAGCTTGTCATGCCGGCCGGACGGGTGAGCGTGACCTGCAGCATCGGTTGGCGGGCAGAGGGTGCCGCTCGCCGGAAATGCCGAAACAGGATCAGGCCCATGATTCCCCCCGCGATCAGGACAACGGCGACAACAAATCCTGCAAATGCCGGAAGCATCCAACGTCGACTAGGCATTCTTACCCCCGTGGCTTCTCGCGCCCAACAAGCCTTGCTGGGAGGGGGCTCTCCTCTCCCCAAGGGCTCGGCAGGCTGATGAGCCGTAACGCGGCTCTTGTGCATCGCCTGAGAGCGCTATCGGAGGAAATCCACGCGATCCATCTCGGCCGTCTCTAAGAAGAATTGTATGGGCATCTCCCGGTCAGGGCAAGCGGGTTGTCGTATCGCTTCGGGGTGCACCGCGATCAGGCAGCCCCAGGGCTGGGTCAAGGCTCTTGGCCGCATGAGAGAGTGCTGGAGGGCGGAGAAACGGGCGATGCGGCGAAACCGCGGGCTTCTACACTGAGACTCTAGGAACGGGAGAAGCGATTTGGGTCGGGAGGATAGGCAAGATCCTGTCCCGGCAAACCTCGGCCCGGGTCATGTGCATGTGGCGAAGGCCGGCGCACCCAGTCCCCCTATGGGGAGCCGGCCGGTGGGAGCGCTGACGGAGGGGCCTCGAGGCCTCCGCCGAAGCAATCCCCCTTGCGGCCCGGCACGCCGTGGCCCCCAGCTGCTTGAGGTTCGCGCCCCTCAGTCGGACCAGCCGCGTCACCGGGACACCAAGCCAAGACCCCTTGGCTCAGTTGCGTTTGCGTCCAGCGCCCTCCCAACCTTTCTAAACAGCCTAGCCGAGAACACCCGAAAGGGAATGGCTATTCTGAACTTCCGGGGCGGCCACGCTTTCCTTTCACACACGGGCGAGGCTACTTTCCGCCCAGGGGAGCTCTCAAACCTCCCGCAGCGTGGTGCTAAAGGCCGCGCGGCAACCTTCAACTCTACAGGTCGCTGAGGGCAAGTGGGGGCTGATCCGGCTGCGTTATCTTCTGCAACAACTTGCGGTAGTAGAGATAGTTCTGAGGGGGAATATCCTTCCTGACCCGGCCGTCGGCCAACGGCACGTACGCCCCCTGCTCGAGAAGAGGGGGGACCTTTTGCTCGACCTCCTCTTGGATTGTCTTGAAATCCTGGCGCAGGACATCCAGGTCGATACCTCCGATGAGACGCAGGTCGCGGCCGTATTCCTGCCGCAGGGAACGGTAGTCCATGGCCTGCGTATTGACCTCGCAGGCCCAGAGGCAGTCCAAACCCGATTTGAGCAAGGCCGGAATCAGAGCCCGGGCATTGGCATACGTGCGCAGGATGACGACCTCGACATGGTGTCGGCGCAAGACCTCCAAAACGGGCCGATAGCTGGGCAGGATAAGGTCCGCGTACATCCTGGGCGAGATCAAGGGTCCGTGGTTGGCCCCAATCGGCTCATTGAAGATGGCCGAGTCGATCTCCACCTCCTCCAGGGCGCGTTCCGTCAGCCGGGCGGCGAACTGGCCCTGCCTTTCCATCGCCTCGCGGACAAATCCCGGGTCGTCGTGGACCAGGCTCATCAACTCATGGAATCTCTGCCAGTCGCCCACTCCCATGGTCAGAAAAAACCCATCATGCACCCGAAACATCAGCACATGATCGCGGTTCTTCCAGCGGAGCCTAAGTTCCCTCCAATTCGCTGGCAGCCGCCGAGGGTCATCCGGATTCAACCGCCGCGCGAAATCCCGGAGGTCGGCTCGCGAAGTCGGCCAACGACGGGGCCTGGGATGGGGATCGAGATCCAGCTCGATCTCCTCGCGCAGATCGGTGGAGAACTTGGCGTTTGAAAAGACCTCAGGGGGGAATCCCTTCCTGCGCCAGGCTTCGTACACCTCCGCCCGGATACCCTCCTCGAAATAGGGCACGTGGTCCGGGGTGGCCCCTTGCATGGTCGCGAGGTACCTCTCACGCGAGTTCATCGAGCCTCGATTTCCAGGCGTTGTCCGGCCGAGCGCAAACCCTGTCGTGTCAAGTGTAGCCGTTCCGAGCGCAAAGGCAATTTCAGCAGAAGGTCGCTAAGGCGAGGTCCCTGGCCAAGTGAGGCCGTTCTCGCTGGAACCGGCAAATCTGGACTTCCCGAAAGAATTGGGCAGGAGCGGAGGGGGACCGTTCTCGCATCCTTCGAAAGCTCTGGGTGTCGGATCTGCCGGCGGTTCCGAGCGAATGGGAGTCTCGGAGACGCCCCCTGATGGAGGGGGTTTCTTATCTTGCCTCAACGGCAAACATGAGGACGTGCGATCTCAGCCTACCGAGCCGGACCGGCTTTGAGCCCTGAAAGGAATTTGCCGGTAGACCAGGACGCGCGCTCACGCGAATAGGTGAAATGGGAAATTGGCCGTTGGCAAGCATTTCATTGGCCCGGGTGATCGCCCCCCGAGCCAGGATGTGGGGCCTCTCAAGTGGACCCTTCGATCACTCCCACGCTCGGAAATCGTGAGCCGCCCAGGCTCAAGATTCGAGCGCTTTGAGGAGTTCCCGGTTTGCATCAGCAAACGCGCCCGCACTTGAAAAGGTCCTCGCACCCAGGCGCGCCGGAGGTCGAGAAGGGTGGATCGACCGCAAGGCTGAAAGCCGGCGGGATCGGCCACGATCGATTTAAGGCCCCGGCATCGGGATCACGAGTGCGAGCCCTCCGCTAGGCCTGCATCCTGGTGGTCAATCCAGACGACCAAAGGCTTGCGCGGAAGCGAGTCCGGCCGGCTAGCGTCCCAGGAGAAGAAGCACCCCGGCCACAATCGCCGGGATCTCCAGCATGATATCTTCCGACTTGAAGCTGAAACGCAGGAGAGGCAGCGCGCCTCACAGAATCAAGAACAAGCTCAAAAGCAAGATGCCAATGCTCCGGGTGATCCTGATGCTCATCGTTTCCTCCATGGATTAGTGGCAACACCGGTCTTCTCATACCAACCTACGAAGTCTGTCCGACTACTCCGTGATCCTCTTAAGGATCGGACACTTCTTCCTCAAAGGAGGTTCAGACGAGCAGTTCCTCGCGAGACGGCCAGCCCTGTCCCAGTTGCGCAGGGATCCCGAGCGCCCGCCCAAGCCGGTTGCAGCGGTGAGGGGCGGCAGCGGCCCCTCACCGGGACGAGCTAGTGCAAGCGGATGCGAGGAGGCTGGCTCCCCTGGCGAACGTCGGCGCCCGTTTCCCCGAGCAGCTTGATGCGAGTGCTGGCACCCCGGCTGGCGGAGACCTGCCCATGAGATCCACGGAACATCAAGGCCCCTCGCGAAATCAAGGGGGGAGCAAAAAGCAGGATCAGCAACCCAGCCAGCAGCCCGAAGAAAAGCGGCCAGGAGGTCTTCTGTGGAACCTCCGGCACAAGTCCGCCCGGGTTGTATCGGGTTGGAATGGCGGGGACCGGGGTTGCTCCGCTGAGGCTGACCGTTAGCCGGACTTTCCCTATTCGCAGCACGAATTGACCAGTTTTGGCAGGTTCAACAAGTAAACCATCGAGGAATATTGTGATCGGGATGGATTTGGGCAATGGTGCAGACCTTGGTACTTGAATAG
>JBEKHT010000082.1:0-9346 GCA_050012135.1 Anaerolineales bacterium
GCCGACCGGGCGCTCTCCGAAGCGACCAGCCTCTTGGTGGTGCGCCACTGGGCGGAAGCGGAGCAGGCCGCCCGGAGAGCCCTGGAAGACGATCCGGAAAGCAGCGCGTCGGCACTGGCACTGGTGAAGGCGCTCATCGCCCAGGGTAAGGGCCGCCAGGCGGTCGATCTCCTGGATCGTTTTCCGGCAGGCAATGAGGTCGTGATGGCCGAGCGGCTCCGCCCCCTGGCCGGCTTGCTCAAGGTGGCGGAGGAGGGCGGGGTCTCTGAGAACGAACTGGGAGCGGAATACCTGCAAGCGGCCCGGCTCATCGCGCGCGGCAACTTGGCGGCGGCGCTGGACGGGTTGCTGGATATCTTGCGGCGGGACAAGCACTATCGGGGCGGGGAGGCCCGGAAAGTCTTCCTGACCATGCTGGAGCTGATGGGGGACGAGGACCCGGTGACCCGCGAATACCGCGACGAACTGGCCTCGGTGCTGTTCTAGCCAAGGGCTCCTGCCCAGCTTGCGCGTGGGGGAACTCGCAGGGAAAACAACCGCCGGCACGCAGTCTCGTGCCGGCGGTTCTCTTTAAGTTGGAGCCCTGAACTTCCCAGCCGCTTTTGTTTACGGCCCGCTCTTGATTTCGATCTCGAGCGTGCCCCAGGTCATCGGGTTGGTCAGCAGCCGGTAGGGGTCGCTGGACCAGAGACCCTGCTGCTGGGCGGTGCCGGTCACGTCGTTATCACTGACCCCGAAGGCGAAGCCGTAGTACTCACCCCCGTTGGGAGAGACGCCAAACACCGACCAGGGGATGGAGGCCTCGATGATATACCCTGCCGGAGATGTGGCCAGCGCAGAGCCAACAGCCACGGTGACCTTGGTCCCGGTCTGGCTCTTGGGGTACCACAGGTAGGCGGAGGGGCCGTTGCCCGTACCGAGCAGGTAGCCTCCCGAGATCCCCAGCTGGTAATCGTCATCGTCCAGGTAGGAGCGGCAGTAGTCTCTTGCCAGGTCCTTGTCGAGGAGGATTTCGAGGCTATCGCCGTTGTAGATGTTGGCGCCGCTCGCCTCCTGAACGTAGTTGGGATCCACCACCGAGGCAGCCACGTAGAGGTTGGAGGCATCCCACTTCAGCTCATAGCTGACCGAGTAGTTGGTGGGCACCGAGTAGTTGGAGGACTTGAAGACGAGGTGGTTAGCCGTGTAGGGCAGAGGGCTGTCCCACTCGCCGGGCACGCTGGCCAGGTTCCCGTCAATGGTGGGCACCGGGTTGCTACCCAGGTAGAAGGCCTGGACCACACCGCCGTTAGCGCTCGGGCGCCTGACCGGGTTGGGGACATAGCAGGCCGGGACCGGAGGGGCCGGGGGAGGCGGAGTGCCCGCATAGATCTTGAGCCAGAAGGCACTGGCTCCACCGGCACCCACCCCAAAGCGGACACCCTGGTCCGTGCTCAGCCTCCAGTAACCCTGATAGGACCCGACCACGGTCGGCGCGTAGAGGTTCACCGAGAGGGTCACGCTCGATCCGGGCGGAACGACCGTAGCCAGGGGAACCGAGGCGGGCCCGCCCATCTGGCTGCCGCTGTCAAACACCAGCGAGTAGGCGGTCGTCCAGGTGCAGGTCCCGACGTTGCTGAGCGTCCAGGTTTTGGTAAAGAGGGCACCCGGTGTAATTGAAGTCCCATCCGGGACCGTCTCGCTGACGAAGTTGGCCAGGTTGGTCCCCGTGCAGTACGTGCTGGTTGCGGTAACGGGCACCGCGGTGCTGACTGGCACGGGTATCTCGGTCGGTGGGATTTGGAAGAGCGCGGTCAGGGTCAGATTGGGGGTTGGAAAAACAAAGGGCGTTGGCGTAGGAGCCACGGGCAGAGTGCAGGCCGCCAGGACCAACGCCAGTGCAGCAAAGGCGAGCATGGGTTTGCGCAGGAGCGGTTTCATCTTCGTGTTCCTCCTTGTGCGGGTTTTCCCGCACGACATCTGGCAGGTGTGCGGCCTGTCCAGCTCGATCCCTCGCCCCGAGGCCTGAAAGGCTCCCTGCCCGAAAAGCTGGTAGGGCGGGTGGGAGTTGAACCCACACGGGGGGCAACCCCGAGGGATTTTAAGTCCCCTGCGTCTGCCAGTTCCGCCACCGCCCCAAGCCGACTATTATACTGAGGGGGGCAATTACGGTTTGGGCTGGGCTTCCCTGGGCCCGGGGACCCCATGAACTGACGCTCCGATTCCGTCGATTGTTCCAGTGCAAGAGGTGTGCCAGGCCCCGGTTGCCGGGGTGACCTTACCTCGCACGCGGCATACAGGGCGCAGCGGTGCACATTCTGGGCCTGCCCCCAGGTCAAGGGGCGCCTTCCGTCGGCAGGTTGACTCTCACCGTTGTTCCCTGGCCGATCTGGCTTTGAACCTCGATTTCTCCTCCGTGGGCCATGATAATTTGCTGGGCGACGGCCAGGCCGAAGCCCAGGCCGCGCACCGTTCCCGCCTCCACCTTGGTGGTAAAACCGGGTTCGAATAGCCTGGGCAGGTCCTGCGCCGAGATGCCCGGGCCCGAGTCGGCGATTTCCACCAGGATGGCGGAAACCTCCGATCCCTCTCTTCGCAGCGAAAGCCGCCCGGCTCCAACCTTGAGCACCCCGCCGCCCGGCATCGCCTCCACGGCGTTCTTCAGAATGGCGGAGAAGGCTTCTGACAACCCGGCTTGGTCGCCGCGCACGCGCGGCAGGTCGGGGTCGAGCGCAAGGTCGACCTGGATTCCCTGACGGCGCAAGATCTCTCCAAACTGGGCCAAGCTCTCCTCCACGAGCGCAGGGATCGCCACGGCGCCCAGCGGGCTCCCGCTGGGCTGGGCGAGCTCACGGAAGTGCTGGATCAGGTTTGCGGTGTGCTGCACCGTCTGCTCGATGACCTGCAAGTGATGCGTGACCTCTTCGTTCTCGGGGGCGGTCCTGCGCGAGAGCAGGTAGGAATGGAGCGAGAGGGTGCTGAGCGCGTTGTTGATTTCGTGGGCTAGTCCCATGCCGAGGGCCGTGGCCGACTCGAGGCGGGCGCTGCGCAATAGGCGCTCCTCGAGCTGCCGGCGGGCCGTAATGTCGGTCATGACCCCATCATAGTAGCGCACGCTCCCGTCCGGTTCGTGGGCCAGTCGAGCCACGTCGCGAATCCAGCGTGGCTTGCCCTCGCGGTCGAGGAGGCGGTACTCCTCGCTCCAGTCCTTGCCCTGGGCGAAGGCGGTCTCAAAGGAAGCGCGCACTCGCTCGCGGTCCTCCGGATGGAGCCGCTCGGCCCACAGCTGGGGATTTTCGACCCACTCCTCGGGCGAGAACCCGGCGATGTCCCGAATCCCCTGGGACACGAAAATGACTCCCTTGTTGATCTCGCCACGATAGATGGCCCCGGGGACGTGCTGGACGGTCCTCTCAAATCGGGCGTGCGCCTCCTGGATCACCCCAAGCAATCGCGCCTTTTCGTAGGCCAGCGCCGCTCGCGCGGAGAACATCTCCAGCAGGCGCTGGTCCTGCTCAGAGAAATCGCGGGGATGCAAGAAATCGAGGATCAGCAGTCCAAAAGGAGGGCCATCCGTCCGCAGCGGCAAGTGGGCACAGGCGCGGATTCCGCTCTGCAACACCAGGGGGTGGACGTCCTGCTCTAGCTGCAGGTCCCGGAAATACCGGGCCCGGCCTGAGCGGAAGGTGGTCATCGCCATTCCGTCTGGGCGGAACGGGGCCTCGACAATCGAGGCCGCGACGTTGCGGTCAATCACCGAACGCAGGGTCTTGTCCGTTTCGTCCCAAAGGGCAATGCCTCCCCCGTTGGCCCAGAGCGCCTCGATGGCCACGTCCAAGGTCAATTCCAGCACCCGGGCAGGGTCACTGGCGGCCGTGAGCGAGAGTTCCAGTTCATACAGGCGGGTCAGCGCTCCCAGCCGCTGCGAGGCCGTCTGAGCGTCCTGCTGCTGGTCCAGGGTCAGGGCGATTTGGCGGACGATCGTCTCGACCAGGTGAAGCCGATCCCTGGGCGCCTCTTCCGCCTGCTGGGGGCGACCCTCCCCAAAAACGAAAAGACCCCAGACCCGGCTGGGCGATACGATCGGCAGAACCACGATCTGACCCACTGCCTCGCGCAGCGGGGGCGGCAGGCCGAGCGCGAGAGCCAGCTCCGGATGTTGCTCGGGACTCAGGACGGTCGCAGGGCCTCGCCGGGCCACCTCCGCCAGAGCCGGAATCTTTTCGAACAGGATGCGATCGCCGGGAGAGACCTGGGCCGGCATCTCCCCGCCGGTGTCCAGCGCCGCGACCTCGAACTGACGAGTCTCCTCGTCGCTGGACAAGGTCAAGGCGAATTCGGCCTGGAGGTAACCGCGCAACATACGAGTCATCTGCTGCAGCAAGAGGCGACGGCCGCTCTCCGTGGCTGGAACGGGTCCCTGCATGAGGAGGTGCAGCAGGTCGTGGGCCAGTCCCTCGAATTGCCGGGCGCGCAGGCGCTCCAGCTGCAGATGGCGAATGTGCTCGATATGGACTCCGGCACTCTCGGCCAGAGCCGTGAGCAGGTGCAGATCCTCGGATCGATAAGCCCGGGATCTCAGCGACTGGACGGAAAGGCTGCCGATCAGGCGGTCGCCCAGGCGCAGCGGGGCACAGAGGGCGGAGCGGACCGGCTCCACGCCCCCATAAAAACGAGGTGCGAATTCCCCCGGGGCTTCCAGGTCGTCCACCAGGAAGGGCCGCCGCAGCTTGCGCATTTGGCCGATGAGACCGACATTCGCCTCGACCGTGATCGGGGGGCTGCGCTGGCCCTGATCGATAACGCAGGCCAGGGTGGCCCGCGGGGCCTCTTCGCTGAAGAGGGCGACCACGAAGGAGTCGACCGACATCAGCTTTTGTGCGCCCTCATACAGGGCCGTGTAGACTTCCTCGAGATCATTCGCGGAGGCGGCCGCATGTCCAATGCTCAGCAGGACTTCCCGCTGGCGCGCCATTTCCTGGGAGGTCTCGGTAAGCTCCAGATGCTCCAGGATGATTCCCAGATGGGAGGCCAGGGTGTTCAGCCAGCTGAGATGCTGGGCGGTCAGCAGCTGAGGCCATTCCGACAGAGCCACCATCAGCCCCCGGACCTGCCGGTCGACTTGCACGGGGACCAGGGCCAGCGATTGAGGGTTAGCCGAGGCGGCCAACAATGCGGACAGCATTGTGGTCGAGGGGCTGGCGCCAGCCGTCATGCGGGCGTGGATCTGCTGGACCTGGAGGAGCTTGGGCTGGTTCTCGCGCAGGACTTCCTCCAGCAGCCCCTGGCCTGGTTCAAATCGAGTCTCTCCAAATCCCTGCGGATAGCCGAAGGAGGAGAAGGGATAAAAGGCTTGGCCCTCTTTGCGGGACAGGAGTAGCGTGGCGGCTGCCGCACTGGGGAGGGCTTCCTGGAGAAGCCCGGGTAGAGTTTCTCGAAGTTGCGAGTAGGTGAGCGACTCGGACAGGGCCCGGGTGACCTTTGAGAGACGCACCAGTTCGCTGGAGTACTTCTTCTCTGTTTCCAGGGCCTCCCGCCAGAACTTGCTGGCCAGAGCCACACCCCGGGTGGCCAGGATTCCAGCGGCCAAGTAGACCAGGGAGCGGGTGAGAAAGAGGGCCCAAACAGAAAGCCTGGCCGAATTGGTCCCGCTGGCGGTCACGATGGCATCCAGGGCGATCGCCGCCAGCGGAACGGGCCAGGACGCGAGCATGTCGCTGGCGAGCGCAGCGTAGATGATGGCCAGCGGGTAGAAAAGCCAGACCGACTCAAAGATCGGGCGAATGGAAGAATCCAGGACCGCGACCAGGAGCAGATTGCCCAGCACGATGCTGTGCATCGCCCAGGGTGATTTGCGACGCGGTGAAAGAAGCCAGGAAATCGAGAGAGCCCCGTACGCCAAGAGCCCCGCGAGCAGAAACAATTCCCGCTGACGGATCAAGGGGCTGAGAGGAAGGAGCCAAAGGAAAACCGCGGTGTCGCCGGTGAGGAGCAACAGGCCGAGGAGGTAAAGGATCGGGAAGCCGCGAAGCCGTTCGCGGTAGGTCGCCATCGGGATTGAGCCTCGAAGCGGATCTCATTATAGTCAGGGCGGGGAGGCCTGCCAAAGGTGCCTTGCGCGGGAGCGGTCGCTTGCGTGTTGCTCAAGCGGGGAGAGAAAGGGTATATTCCTTACCCGCAGGACGCCCCGCGAGAGGAGTGGAGATGAGACCACCGGCGGCACCCACCTGGGTTGAAGTGGACCTTGAGGCCATTCGCAACAACGTCCGGGAGCTGATCCGCATCGCCGACCGGCCGCTCATGGCAGTGGTGAAGGCGAATGGATATGGCCACGGTGCCGTCGCCGTGGCGCGCGCCGCCCTCGAGGCGGGGGCTTCCTGGCTCGGAGTGGCACGCTCCTCAGAAGGGGTGGAATTGCGGCAGGCGGGAGTCCGCGCCCCCATCCTGATCCTGGGGGCGACCACCGCCGCCGAGGCGGAGGCCGCGATCTCCAGCGAGCTTTCCTTGGCTCTGTACGATCGTGGCCTGGGAGAGGCTTATGCTCGCCGGGCCGCTGCGCTCAACCGGAGGGTCTCGGTCCACATCAAGGTGGACTCGGGGATGGGTCGGCTGGGAGTCCTGCCCGAGGAGACGGCTGCCTTTGGAAAGTGGGCGATGCAGACCCCCGAGCTGTCCGTGGAGGGGGTGTTTACCCATTTCGCGCGCGCCGATGAGCGCGAAGTGGCTCCTACCCTCGCCCAGATCGCACGCTTCCGAGAGGCGCTGGAGGCCCTGCGCGACTCCGGGGTCCGACCCCGCTGGACCCATGCCGCCAATTCAGCGGCCACCTTGAGAATCCCCGAGGCCCGGTTTGATCTGTGCCGGACGGGAATCGCGATTTACGGGCTGAGCCCCTCCAGGCACTTTCCCTTGCCCAATGGCTTCCGACCTGCCTTGGCTTGGAAAGCTGGCTTGGCCTCGAGCAAAGATCTTCCCCCGGACTGGGGGGTCAGCTATGGCGGCGAATACGTCACCCGGACCGTCGAGAGAATCGGGGTCATCCCGGTCGGATACGCCGATGGTTGGCGCAGGTCGGGGCCAAACCAGGTCCTCCTGGGGGGTCGAAAACTGGACGTCATCGGTCGGGTGTGTATGGACTACTGCATGGTCCGCCTGCCCGCGAGCGGCGCGATCGGTGAAGAGGTGGTCTTGGTGGGGAGCCAGGAGGGCGAGCGCATCAGCGCGGAGGACGTGGCCTTGCGCTGGGGCACGATCAATTATGAAGTGGTGACGGGGATCGCGGCCCGAGTCCCCCGTGTGTATGTCGGTGCGGATCCACCCACCTCCCAGGGCGGGTCCCCGCCCTAAGAGCAGGGACTTGCCAGGTCGCACCCAGCCGAACCGGTCGGCCATCCCGGGACGGACGCCAAGGAAAGCAAGTCGGAAGAAAACCATGCTGGGCCCGCCGTCCTCCTTTCCGGCCGGGTCGATCACGCGGGGGGGCTCCGAGCGGCGGCTTGGTGAGTTCGTGAGGCTCAAGTCGGCCAAAGAGTCACTTAGTTTCCGGAGCCTTTCGTATCCATGCGTTCTGGGCGACGCCAGAGGAACTCGGCTTGTTCCTTACCCCCGCATTCCAGCTGGCGCCGTGACAGGCCACTGCGGCGATCACCGTCCATCCCCCCGCGGGCCATATACGACACCGTGGGCGAGAGCCGCCGGGAACAATCATCGCGATAGTCTGTCAACCCGGGCGGGAGGTTTCTTGCAATTCTCTGTTACACTGTCGCGGGTCCGCGCCAGGATAGGCGTACCCAGTCTTTCGAGAAAACATGAAACCCTCGGTTGGTAAACGGATCAAGCGGCACCTGCCAATTCTCGTTTTGATCCTTTTGAATCTCCTCCTTGGGATCATGGTCGTCCGGGATTACGGGGAAAGCTGGGATGAGGCCGGCATCTACGCTTATGCCAAACAATCCATTCGCGCATACTTCAATCTCTTAGAAAACGGCACACTCCCCCACTATTTGAACGTTCCGACCAACGCGGTCAATTATGGCCCTGCCTATGCGATGATCACCACCTTATTGGCACGAGGGCTGCATGCGATCATCCCGGCATGGTCCCAGATCGACGGCTGGCATTTTTGCGAGTTCATTGCTTTTCAAATCAGCATCTTGAGCCTCTATTTTCTGTCAAGAAAATGGATGGGAGGCTGGGCTGCATTGGGAACGGCCCTGGTCTATTCCACCCAGCCGGTCCTCTGGGGCCACGCTTTCATAAATCCAAAAGACATTCCCTTTCTCGCATTCTTCCTTGCCAGCGTCACCGCAGGCATTTACATGGTCGATGCCTTGCCCGCCTCCCTCGACCAAGACGCCCGTCAACTACTTGGAGGAGGAGGGAGCCTGCGACTGCGGGATGAATGGGAACATCTCCCCTCTTCCCTGAGGAAGATCACGATTGCATATAGTGTCATCTATCTGGTTTCTTTGTGTTTCATGGTCACGGGTATCTCAAGCCGATTGGTCTCGGCCTTGATTACCTATCTTTACAATGCGGATAAAGCCAGCCTGTTGGGTTCCTGGTTTTCCGGGCTCGCCGAGAATGCATCCCAGTTGCCGGTAGGTAATTACATCCACAAAGCACAATCCCTCCTTATTCGCGGGGAGATCGTCTATGTCATCGCCGGTTTCGTAGTTGGCCTTTTAGTTTTTGCCTGGATCTTCTCGCGGTATTTCAGGAAATCGGAGAGCCCGGGCGGAATCCCATCCCGCAAACATGCCTTACCCCTCTTCATAAACCCCAGGGTGCTCGCCGCAGGATGTCTGTTGGGTTTCACCACTTCCATTCGAGTCGTTGGCCCTTATGCCGGCGTGATCGTGCTGGTCTATGCGTTTTATAGGTCCTGGAGGAAAGCAATTCTTCTGCTCATCCCATACACGGGCAGTGCGCTCCTGACCTCCTATCTCACCTGGCCTTATCTCTGGGGCGATGCGGTTCATCGCTTTATCGCGAGTATCACCTTGATGTCCCATTACCCCTGGACGGGAACAACAATCCTCTTCCAGGGAGCGCGCGTGTTGCCAAGCCACTTGCCGGTATACTTTTTGCCATATCTGATGTCGATTCAGCTTACGGAAGTGGTCCCCATCCTATTTCTCATCGGATTGGTGCTTTCGGCATGGAATCTAATCAAGGGCCGCCAGGTGGAACCCTTCTCGATCACCATCCTGTGGTTTATCCTCCCTTTGCTTGGCATCGTTGTCGATAAGAGCACGCTTTATAACAACTTCCGGCAGGAATTGTTCCTGTTGCCGCCGGTCTTCATAACCGCCGGGATCGCATTAGAGGCTTTGTTTTCCAAAGTAAGAAAGGAGTTCTTCAAGGT
>JBEKHT010000083.1:0-9280 GCA_050012135.1 Anaerolineales bacterium
GACGGCAATGGCTCCAAAGTGGAGCGATTCGACCACCCGGCCGCGGGTCAGTTCCACCATCGGAACATACATGGGATAGCCGCCTCGTATCGGATCAAGATCGCCAAGCCGGGGGATGCAGGGCAGGCGCGCAGGCGCCTGCCTGAGTTGGGCTCTGGGCCGCCGGTCGCGGAGAGGGTCAGAATGTCTGAGGCTTGTCAGCCAGGGGACCGTGCTCGCGTTCCCACAGGGCCAGAAGGCCGAGTCGCGTCCGGGCTTGCGCGAAAGCGCGCCGGTCCGCTGAAACCCCGAAAGCCGCGACCAGGCTCACTGCCGCCCGGCTCAATTCCTTGGCCACATCCGCCTTCTTCTTCGCGGCCAGGGCGAGGTACCGCCGCTGGGCACCCCTGATGAAGGCGGTGAAACGGGCCAGATCCTGAGGGCTCACCCAACCCGATCGCGAGCAAAAAAGACGGCATTCACGAAAGGGGGGCCGGCGCAGACGGGAGAGGGCCTCTAACCAGGCCTCGAAATTCGCCTCTCCCAGGTAGGGCGGGACTCGGCTTGCAACCGAGTCGCCCACGAACAGGAACCGGTCCTTGACCAGGTGAATCCAGCAAGATCCCGTGGTCACCGAGGGAACGCGCAGGATGTGGACGGTTGTCTCTCCCCAGTGCAGGCTCAGCTCCTGGCTGAATGTCACCTGAGGCCGAATCCACTGGACGGTATTGAGCTCGGAGGCAAAGGCTTGCGCCTCCCAAGCCGGCAGGGAGGGACTTTCGCGCAACCCGCTGAGCGACGCCCGCAGCGACTCGGCGGTCGGCTGCGAGGCGATCACCGCCAGGGGAGAAGAAAAGGCGACCACGGACAAGTGGGCCATCCCCAGAGATCGATCCGGGGAGGAATCCATCTGCACGGCGTAGGGGATGGCATGGGCTCCGCGCTCCTGGAGCCGATTCAGCCAGTCGTCGGTCTCGGAGGGGTATACCGGAGCATCGATGCAGAGCGCGCCGAGCGGGCCCGTCACCGCCGCCACCGAGTGGCCGCGGTAGCCAGTTTCCAAAAGGACGTGGGTGGGCAGCTTTGCCATTCCTGGTTTCAGGCCTCAAAGGGCGGAGCGAGGATTGGATCCTCCCGGGTCAGGCGGTCGACGTCTCCGAGGCGGGCTGCGAGGCAGGCTCGCTGGCGGAGGCGGCCAGAGGCAGCGTGAAGTGAAAGATCGCCCCTCCCTCGGCCGGGGACTCAACCCAGATGGTCCCGCCGTGAGCCTTGACGGCCATCCGGCAAAAAGCCAAGCCCAGCCCCAAGCCCTTGGGGGCTCCGACCCTTTCCACCCGACCGTACTTCTCAAAGATCAGGTGCATGTCTTCTTTGGGAATCCCCGGGCCGCTGTCGGCTACCGTGAACTGCACAGCGCCCTCCTGGACCTGGGCCAGCAGGCGGATGCTGCCGCCCGGGGGGGTGTACTTGAGCGCGTTTTCCAGAAGGTTGATGATCACCCTCGAGATCATGTCCGCGTCGGCCTCCACGGCCGGCAAGCGCAAGGGCAGATCGAGGTGGACCGAAATGCTCTTGCCCTCGGCGGTGGATTGCACCTCTTCCGCGGCCGCCGCGGCGACCGCCGCCAGGGAGACCTTTTCCTTGCGAATCACGGCGCGGCCTTCCTCGAGTCGGTGCAGATCCAAGAGCGAGTCAATCATGCGGGACAGGCGCCGGGCGGAGCGCAGCGCAATCGCCAGAACCGAGCGTTCGGTCTCGTCGGGGGGCAGGCTCTCGTTCAAGAGGTGCAGGCTGGAGAGTATGCTCCCCAGCGGGGAGCGCATATCGTGAAAGAGCATCGAGGTCAGATCGGTCCGCAGCTCGTCCAGCGCCGCTCGTTCCTTGATGTCCCTCACGATCCACTGCACCCACTCCTCCTCACCGTGAGGGATGCGCTTCACATGCAGTTCCACCGGCAAGAGCTTCCCGCCGTGCGTTCGTATGCGCGTTTCGTAGCTGCGCACCTCCCCGGGCAACATGTCGCCAAAGCGCTCCCCCAGGCGCCCGGTCTGGATCGCGTGCAGGGTCTGGATCCGCAATTTGACCAGTTCTTCCCGGCTGTACCCGGTGAAATCGAGGGCGCGCTGGTTGGCATCGGTGATCCGCCCGTCCAGGTCCGTGAGCAAGATCGGGTCAATGCTGTCCTGAAAGAGTGTCAGGTACCGCTCTTCGGCCGCATGGGCCGCCGTGTACATCTGGGCATTGGAGATCGCGGTGGCCGCCAGCCCCGTCAGGTATTCCAACACCTGCAGTGTTTGGGACGTGAAGCGCCCCTTGCGCGGGTTGATCACCTCGATCACGCCCAAGACTTTTCCACGCACCTGGATGGGCGCACAGGCAATCGACCGGAAATTGAAGCCCGCCGGGCCCTCCACCTCCCGACTGGCCCGCGCATCGAGCCGGACCTCGGGCACAACCAAGGGCCGTCCACTTTGACCCACCCATCCCACCACCCCCTCGCCCGGCCGCACCCGGGATCCCGCGGGCAGGTGGCTGAGCGGGCCGGTGGCCTGGTGAAAGACGAAATCGCCGGTCGCATCGTCCACCAGGGCAATCGCCCCCGCCTCCACGCCCAGCAGGGTCGTGGTCCGCGCGAGGAGGTGCTGCAGGACTTCATCCAAATCGAGGCTGGACGCCACCACCCGGGTGGTCCCCGCCAAAGCGGCCATCACCCGCGTCTGCTGCTGGCTCTCCGCATACAGCCCGGCGTTCACCACAGCGGTGGTCGCATGGTCGGCAAAGGCCACCACCACCTGCGCGTCAGGCTCGCTGTATTCGCCCACCCGCAAGCTGTGCACGGTCAGCAGCCCGACCGGCTGATCATGCGCTACCAGCGGCGCGCCGATCCAGCCGCGGATCTTGGCCATCTCAGGCAACCCCTCGATCCGCCCCCCGGCCGCCGAGGCCTGCAGATCTTCGAGCACAATGGGCCGGCGCTGCTGCAACGCTCGGAACAGCGGGCTCTGGGCGTTGTATGCGAGCGGTGTCGAGAGCAGGCGTTCCCGCTCTGAAAACCCACTCGCAGCCACGGCCTGAAGCGCCTCCCCTTCCACCAGGAACATGGCCGCCGAATCGTAGCGGATCACCCCCGCAAGCTGTTCCAAAACCAGCGGGAAGACGCGCTCAGGGACGAGGGTGGAGTTGATCGTGCGCGCCACCTCTTGCAAGGTCGCCGCCAGGATTCTCCGCTCGCGCTCGGAGGAAAACAGGCGCGCGTTCTCCACCGCCAGGCCGACGTGCTCCGCGATGGTCTGCAGCAGCCGCAAGTCCTCGGCGGCGAAATGATCGGGGTCCGGGTGAACCAGGGTAATGACGCCTACCACGCCCTCCCGGCCGGGCAAGGGGGCGCTGATCGCCGAGCGCGTTGGCAGGGCCGTCGTTTGGGTGGCGCGATACACGTTCGGTTCACTGGGAATCCAGCGCGGGTCGGTTTGCGTGTCTGCCACCAGAGCCGGCCGGCCGTTGCTGATGACCCAGCCGGCCAACCCCAGGCTGAGGACCGGGGCCAGCTGCTGGCTGACATTGGGATGGATGGTGCCGCCCACGGCCAGGGCCGCATCCACCAGGGTGCCTTCCTCATCCAGAACCGCGACGCTCCCGCCCGAGGCGTTCAAGGCCTTTTGGATGAGCTGGAGGGTGCGCGTCAGTACCTCCGACAGCTCCAGGTGTCCAGCTAGCTCCCGGCTGATGTGGTACAGGACGTCGAGGTGGATGCGCTCGCGGGCTTGACCCTGATCTTCCATGCCCTCTTGCCTTAGGCTGGGTTTCTTAGTATAGCATGCGGATCGCCCGGGCAGAACCAAATCGCGAAGCGACTCTCCGGCTCCTCGCTCTTCAGGAACCTGCGCAGCGCGGCCCAATTCGCGACGGGTCGTTCTCAGTCCCCCTGCGAGTTCACGGATTCGAGCTCCCCCCTCCCGAACACAACCTCTTCCTTGCCGGTCAACTTCTCCTGCACCTTGGTCACGATCAGATCCAGATGGCTGGAGTGGGCTACGAAGTCGAGCTGATCGGCCGGTACGCTCAGCACCGGGCACAAGGAGAATCTCTGGATCCAGTCCTCATAGAGACGATTGAGGGGATCCAGGTAGTCCACCGAGATCTGCCTCTCAAATTCCCTTCCCCGTCTTCGGATTCGCGCGAGCAGGGTCGGAACCGAGGCCCGCAGATAGATGACCAGGTCCGGAGGGGGCAGAAAGGGCAGGATGGACTCATACAGCGCCCGATACGAGCGGTAATCCCGCTCGGCGATGTACCCCTGCTCGGACAGGTTGCGCGCAAAGATCTCGGCGTCCTCGTAGACCGAGCGGTCCTGGACCACCGAGGCCGGGTGGTCGATGAGTTGCCGGTGGCTGCGCAGCCGATTGGCCAGGAAGAACACCTGGGAATGGAAGGCCCAGGCGCCCATGTCCCGGTAGAAGTCGGCCAGGTAGGGGTTCTCGGCCACGGGTTCGTAGAAGGGCTGATAGGCCAGACGCTCCGAGAGTCGCGTCACCAGAGAGGACTTGCCCACCCCAATGTTCCCAGCCACCGCAATGAATTTCTTGCTCATGCCCGTCTCTCCGCAGAGGGGGACGCGCGCCCCGGGCCGGGCAGGGGCAGTTCGGGCTGGTAGGGAACCAGCCCGAGCGCGCCGCGCACGCGCTGGGCAATGAAATCCAGGTCCTCCCTCGAGTGGACGAAGTTGAGATGATTGGTGTCGATCGGGAGCACCGCAACGCCATGCAGGGGTTGACGGAGGAAATCTTCGTAGGCCCCATTGAGCTGGTCGATGTAGGCGCGGTCCATCTGCCGCTCGTATGGGCGGTCTCGCTGGGCGATGCGCTGCATGAGCGCCTCGGTGTCCGCTCTCAGGTAAACGATCAGGTCCGGCGGCGGAATGCGCTCGGCCAGCGCCTCGTGCACGCGCTGGTACATGACCATCTCATCCCCGTGAAGGTTGATCCGCGCAAAAAGCGCGTCTTTGGCGAAGGTGTAGTCGGCGATGAGGGTCCCGCGCTGGAGGGCCTCCGGCACCGCCTGATGCTGCTGACTGTAGCGGCTCAGCAAAAAGAAGATCTGGGTCTGAAAGGCGTAGCGCTCGCGGTCCTGATAGAACAGCTTCAGGAAAGGATTCTCTTCGAAGACCTCCAGCAGCAGCTCAGCGGAAAAGATCGGCTGCAACAGCCGAGCTAGGGTCGTCTTGCCCACCCCAATGACGCCCTCGATCGCCAGATACATGCAACTCCTCTGCCCCCGGGGGATGGCCTTAGGATACATGATCCCGAGGAGGCGAGCAAGCGGCGCCCCCGACCTGGGCGCGAAGGGGTGAGCCGGCGGGCCGGCTCGGTCCCGGCCCGGGGCGGCCGAAGCCCAACGCCCCTAGAGGGCCTCATTGCGAAATTGCAAACAGTAGTGGTGGACCGTGTTGCTCACCCAGGCGCTCCCCAGCCCGTAGGGAGCCAGACGAACATTGTCCTGGCACCAGATCCGTTCGTCCTTGAGAGCGTAGGTGGCAGTCAGGCGCGAGGCCAGATCCCAGGCCAGCGGGTAGAGCTGGCCCCCTTTTTTCACGTTCTTGACGATGATGGTCAGGTAGGCGTGCGGCTGCAAGCAAGGTTTCAGTTCGATGAAAAGGTCAGTCAGGCGGGCGAGGAACTCGCCGTAGTCACGGACGTTGCCCAAATCGCGGTCGTCCTCGGAGTAGAAAACGTCCAGACCCGGATCGCCTCGCCTGCGCTTCTGGGTCTGCGCGCCTCGGGCGTGGAGCATGTCCCAGTAGGGCGGCGAGGTGATCACGTAATCAATCGGCCGGGTCCCCAGCCGGCCCGATTTCAAGATCTCGAGCGCGTCCCCCTGAAGCATTACGGCCTCCGGCCGATCCGCCTTCTCCTCCAGATGCGCTCGTTCCTCCTCCAACAACTGACACGCGATCTCCACGTAGCGCGGATTGAGTTCCACGCCTAGGCTGTTGCGTCTGGCGCGCAAGGCGGCAATCAAGGTGCTGCCCGTTCCGGCCAGGGGATCCAAAACCCACTGACCCGCCTTGGTGAAGAATTCGATGAACTCCTGCACCAACGTTTCGGGGAACTTCGCCGGATGAGTGAGGGCCTGAGGTTTGCGCGGGGGCGGGTTGTGAACAAACCAGGACTTCTGAAACTTGATCCACTGCTGAGGGGTCAGGTCATTGAGCCGATTGCGACCTTTCCAGCTGCTGTCGCGAGCCTGCGCTGTGCGTCGAGATTCTCCTGCCCGCTTGACTGTCATTCTCCTCCCTCCTCGGACCGGACCGTTTGCCGTCCGTCTGCTCACAGGCTAGATCGACGCCAATCCGGCGCCCAACTCCCCCGTGCGGAAAGTACGGCCCAGGTTTCCTGCGAGCCAGGGGCCCCCTTCCCAAGCTCGACCGGCGGATCTCCGAATACTCTGCGCGGGCCGCACCTCAGAATGACGGCCACGGTGTCGGCCCCACGACCTGCCCAATCCCCAGGATCTCCAAAGATCGGGCCACCCCCAGGCAGGCACCTGTGAGAGATGGCCAAGAGCCGCTCGCTTGGGAAAAGACTCGATCCCCAACCCGGCGTGCTCCCCATCGGTCAAGAAGCGGGCTCGATCCAGAGATTCCTGCGGATCGAGCCGTCCGAGTGCTTCCAGCCCGCGGTCTTGCCAGGGCTGCTCCGGTCCGACCTCTAGCGGAGCCGCCAGCATGGGTTCCGGGCGGGCACCTGGCTTCCCTGCCAGCGCCAACCCCTCCTTCCCTTGCCATGCCGCCTGCGCGAGACGGTTCTCCGCCCGCATTGTACGTTGGTGGAAAGCACCCCCCTTTTCCTTGGGGCGACTCTGTGCATTCCTTCATCATAATAATAGCCGACCCGAGGGACCCGCATGCGCCGCCCGGCCTCCAACGCGGACTCTGAAGCGCGGAGATGTCATTCCAGAAAGAGGACTTTCTCCACTTCGCCTGGCCCGGCGCCTCTCCCTAGACTAGATAGCACTTCCTCCACGAGGGGGGCTCAAGGTTCGATGATGGAACGCGACCTGGGAAGAGTTGAACTCTTTCGCGGCCTCGAGCCGCAACAACTTTCTCTGATTGCCCGCCTGGCAAGGCAGCAGGCCTTTCGGGCTGGGGACATCGTGTTCGCCCAGGGGCAGCCCGCAACCCACATCTATCTCCTGTTGCGGGGGAAGGTGGCGATCCGCTTCAAGCCGGAGGATGGCGAAGCCTTGACGGTCGCTCAGCTGGAGAGTGGCGGGGTATTCGGTTGGTCGGCTGCGCTCGGTCATGGACGCTACACGTCCGCGGCACTCTGTCAGTCCGATTGCGAAACGCTGGTCCTGGCCGGCGACGCGCTGCGCCGTCTGTGCGAGACCCATCCGGAGACCGGCGTGCTGATTTTGGAGCGCCTGGCCGAGGTCATCGCCCAGCGTTTGGAGTCGACTCACGACCAAGTGCTTGCTCTGCTCCACCAGGGGATGAAAAGATAGCCGCGAATGAGCTCGCGGATGAGGAGACACACAAATGTCCTCGAGATCGAACCCTTCCCCACCCGATGCCCCGGCGCTTGAGCGCATGAAAGCCCTCTTGGAAGCGCTCAATGCCTACATCGAACATTACCACGGAGGGTCGGTGAAGCTCGTTTCCTTCGACGGGCGACGGCTTCGAATCAAGATGGGAGGCGCGTGCCTGGGCTGCCCTCTCTCGCCGAGCACTCTGCACGGCTGGGTCGAGGGGACCGTCCGCCAATTCTTCCCCGAGCTCGAGTCGGTGGAGGCGGTCTAGCCGCTCTCCCTTCCGGCGCCTGATCTCCCCTGCCGCTGCCTGGCCGCCCCCGGGGCCGGGGCGACATTGTCGGCTTCTGCCTTTGACGCTAGAATCACCGCTGTGACACTTTCGGTTGGGGATCTCCTCCAGAATCGCTATCGGATCGAGGGATTGCTGGGACGCGGCGGCATGGGCGCCGTTTATCGCGCCTATGATCTTGTGCTCTCGGTTCCCGTCGCGATCAAGGAGAATCTCAATCCCGCCCCGGAAGCCATCCGCCAGTTCAAGCGCGAGGCGGTTCTGCTGGCCTCGCTCCGACACACGCATTTGCCCCGCGTGACGGATCACTTCGTGATCGGCTCACGGCAGTATCTGGTCATGGATTTCGTGGCCGGGGAGGATCTGAAGACCCGCTTAGAGAAAGAGGGGGCCTTCCCCGAGGCTCAAGTGGTGGAATGGGCCAAGGAAATCTGCGGCGCGCTTACCTACCTGCACACTCGCCAACCCGCCGTTATCCATCGGGACATCAAGCCCGCCAACATCAAGCTCACGCCGGAGGGGCAGGCGATCCTGGTCGATTTCGGCATCGCCAAGGTGGCGGACCCCAGCGGGGGGACCAGCACCGGAGCTCGCAGCCTGACTCCCGGCTTCGCCCCTCCCGAACAGTACGGAACTCGACGCACCGACTCGCGCTCGGACCAGTACTCCCTGGCCGCCACCCTGTACAACTTGCTGACGGGACAGATCCCGCCGGACAGCTTGGAGCGAACCCTGGGGCAATCGGATTTCCGTCCCCCACGCGAGCTGAACGCCCGCGTGAGCCCGGCGACCGACCAGGCGATCATGCGAGCCCTGTCGCTCAATCCCGAGGAGCGGTTTGGCTCCGTGGCGGGGTTCCTGGACGGTTTGTGCGGCAAGCTGGAGACCTCACCCACCCCGGGACCCAGCCAACCGCCGCCGCCCGCCCCGCCCCAGCGCGGCCCTGCTCCTGGGGCCGGAACTGCGCGGCCCAGGGTCTGGCCCTGGCTCTTGCTGGCGGGAGCCGTATTCGTGGTCCTCGTCGCTGCCGCGCTGGTGACCGTCCCTCTCATCTTGCACAATTCTCAGCCGGTGCCCGCGGCAACCGCCGCCCCGCCAGCGCCCGGGCCATCTCCCTCGGCCTCCCCAACGACGCTCGAGGCTACTCCCACTTCGACGACGAGCGCCGCCATTGTCCCGCCTTCCACACCCAGCCCGACCGCGACGCCGCCAGCGACGGACACACCTTCGCCCACCCCCCTTCCCACGGCCATCGGCGGGAGTGCGCTGATCGCGTTCGCCAGCAATCGAGGCCCCGACGGCCTCTTCCAGATCTTTACCCTCAACGTGCTGGACGGCGAGGTCAAGCAATTGACCACCGACCTGACCAACAAGGGCCGTCCCGCGTGGACCTCCGACGGAGCCAAGCTGGTGTATGAGGCGGAGGTCGGCAAGGGCAACCGTGACCTCTTTGTCATGAATGCCGACGGCTCGAATCCTCAG
>JBEKHT010000084.1:0-9269 GCA_050012135.1 Anaerolineales bacterium
CTGGACATACACGTAGGCCGCCCCCAGTCCAGCCAGTCCGCCCAGGATGGCCCCGATGAGGAGGGCCCGGCCTTGCCCACGACGATTAGCTGAGGAAGGCATGGTTTCCCCCAACGCTATTCATCCCCTCGAAAGGGGAAGTTACGTGCTATGGCACGGAGCGCCCCTTTCACGGATTCTCCGGCCGTTTTCGCCAGGACCAGCGGGGCGCCGATCAGGTCGGCCGCTCGGCGGGTGATCCCGGCCCCGCGCTGAGCCCACTCCTGAAGCATGTCCGCGTAGGGAGGAAGGTTGCCCAGGAGCCAGCCGACCCCGAAGAGCAGGGCGATCGCCAGAACCAGCCCAAGCAGGCCAAGGACAAGCAGGGGCAAGGTGAGGAACGCGACGGAAAGATTTGAGATCGACACGCGGCTGGCATGGCTTCGCATCGCGACCCACAGGAATGCCGCCACGATCAGCAGGGAGCAGCCCGCGATGGGAAGGTAGATTTGTAGGGTCGCCTGTCTTTCCAGGCGATGGCGACCCGTGTGGCGACCCCGCGAGCGCTCTGGCGCGTGCATCCGTCCCTCCGGATCCATTATAAACAGACCGGCGATTCCTGGCGAGCCGGGCGGGGGGGTCGCAGGAGCGGATCGACCACCGGGGCTGCGGCGCGTGGCCTTGGGGTGAGGTGGGCGCCCGCGGGCTATTCCCTCTCCCGGCCCGAAGGGACGCGGTGCGAAAGGCTCGCCACCCTCCCGATCCGTTGGGGGTCGCAGGCGCAGGATTCATTGACTTATCGGCGGCCGATGCGTAGAATTCCTCCGATTCATCCTGGGCCGTGCGTTCGGCCCTGGCCAGAGACGGGGTGGAAGGCCACCTCCCTCCTGGCAGCAGGTAGGAGATGCCCATGCGCAAGGTGATTCTTTCAGACAGAGCACCAAAGGCGATCGGCCCGTACTCCCCGGCCGTTGAGTATGGAAGCCTGGTCTTCACGGCCGGGCAGATCGGGATTGATCCGCAACGAGGCGAGCTGGTCCCGGGCGGGGTTGAAGCGGAGACCCGGCAGGTCATGCGCAACCTCTCCGAATTGCTCGAGACAGCCGGCACCTCGCTAAAGAAGGTCCTCAAGACCACCGTCTTCCTCAAGGATATGGCGGAATTTGGGAGGATGAACGCCGTCTACGGCGAATTCTTCCCAGACTCGCCACCCGCCCGCTCAACCGTTCAGGTTGCGGCGCTGCCGAGGGGAGCGGCGGTCGAGATTGAGTGCATTGCGGCAACGGAATGACGGGGGAGACCGCAGCCACCCTATGACCGGCGGACGGGAATCCATCCTGATCGTTGACGACGAGGCTCACATCGTTGAGCTCGCGCGCATGTATCTGGAGCGCGAGGGTTTCCAGGTGCGGTCCGCGGCGAGCGGGGAGGAGGCCCTAGAGGAAGTCCAAGCCCGCCTGCCCGCGTTGGTCGTGCTGGATGTCATGCTTCCCGGCATCGATGGGTTTGATGTCTGCCGAAGGATCCGCGCGCAGTCGAATGTCCCCATCCTCATGCTCACAGCCCGTGAGGACGATCTGGACAAGATTGTCGGCCTGGAGCTGGGTGCGGACGACTACATGACCAAGCCCTTCAACCCGCGCGAGCTCGTGGCCCGGGTTAAGGCGATCCTGCGGCGGGCGGAAATCTCAGCCTCGCCAGGAGAAGAACCCTTGCACCTGGCGGATCTCAGCATTGATCCGGCCCGCAGGGAGGTGCAGGTGGGAGAACGGGCGCTCGGCCTGCGTGCCAAGGAGTTTGATCTGCTCCTCTGCCTAGCCCAACACCGGGGAATCGTGCTCACGCGTGAGCAGCTACTCAGCTTGGTCTGGGGCTTTGATTTCTACGGACAGACGCGCACCGTGGATGTGCATGTGGCCCATCTGCGGAAGAAGATCGCCGGCTCGGCCGTGCGCCTCGAGACAGTGACCGGCGTAGGATACAAGCTGGTGGTCCCTTCCGGGCATTGACAATCCCCCCATGCTTTCCAGCCTGCGTTCGCGCCTGCTCGCCTCCTATCTCTTCCTGGCCGTCATCGTTCTGATCATCCTCGGCGCGGCACTCCTGATACTGCTCCTGCGTTTCCCGATGCCGACTCGCCAGGTCTACACTCGCCTGGTCCAAGCTCTCGATTCGGCGCAGCCAACCCTGCCTGCCAACGGACAAGATCTGGAGAATCACCTCCACCAAGAGGATCAGGCTTTCGGCCTGCGCTTCTTGGTCGTCGATCGCCAAGGCGCGGTCCTGGCGGACAGCCGACCCGACCAAGGGACCCCCACGAATCTGAGGCGTGTGGCTTTGCCTCTGCTCCGCTCCCGGCTGGGGACTTTCCAGGATCCCCAGGGACGCGAGTGGCTTTTTGCCGCGCAGCCCTTCGGGGGCAAAGATCTCCTGCTGGCCGCCGAGCTTCAGACCCAAGGGAGCCCGCCCAGTGTTCTGGGGGATGAGCTGCTACCCGTTTTCCTGGAAGCGGGTTGTGCGGCCTTCCTTCTCTCGCTGGTGCTGGCTTGGCTCATCTCGCGCTGGGTCTCGCGGCCCTTGCGCCAACTGGCCATGGCCACCCAGCAGGTCGCCGACGGGGACTTCGAGCAAAAGGTGCCGCGGGAAGGCCCAGAGGAGATCCGGGAGCTTGAGGCCTCCTTCCAGGAGATGACGCGGCGGGTCCAGTCCAGCCTGAAGTCGCAGGAAGAGTTGCTGGCGAACGTGTCCCATGAGCTGCGCACCCCTCTGACCTCGATCCGAGGTTTTTCCCAGGCCATCCTGGATGGCACGGCGGGTTCCCCCGAGGCCGTTCACCAGGCAGCCGGCGTGATTCAGCAGGAGTCCGAACGTCTGCAGAGGCTGGTGGAGGGGCTCCTGGACCTCGCGCGCGCCGAGGCGGGGCTGGCGGGCATTCAACGCCGCCGGATGGACTTAGGCCCCGAGATCCAAGCCGCTCTTGAGCGTTTTCAACCCAGAGCCAGGGATGGGGGCATCCACCTGACGGCTCAGATCGACCCCTTGCCTCCCGTGATGGCGGACAGCGACCGAATGGCCCAGGTCTTCGACAACCTGCTCGACAATGCCGTGCGCCATACCCCAGCCGGGGGAAGCGTGGTCCTGCGGGCTTGGCCCCTCCAGGCCGAGGTCCACATTCAAGTCCGGGACACCGGCCCCGGCATTCCCTCGGAGGCCCTGCCGAGGCTGTTTCAGCGCTTTTTCCGCGCCGAGCGAGGGGGGCGCGGAGCTGGCCTGGGATTGGCCATCTGCAAGGAAATCGTGCAGGCACACCGTGGCACGATCGAGGCCGGGAATGACCCGAGCGGAGGTGCTGTCTTCACGGTGCAGCTCCCGATTGCCCCGCCGGAAGGAACCACGCTGGTGATTCGGCGCCGGAGAAGCTGATTTCACGGTTCCCCGGGTGGGGACCCGGCCCGCCAGGAGAGCTTTCCCCTGATGAGGCTGTGGTAGAGTTGGTCATTCTTGATCCGGGTGGTGAGGGATGAAACGCTGGGTGTGGATCCTGATCGGCTGCGGGGGCCTCCTGGCTTGTAGCATGTGCCTGACCCTAGGTGGGGGCGCCGTCTACCTCGGGTTGCTCCTCGCCAGGAATCTTCCCTCCGTCGAAGTCTACCTGACGGAGGCGGCCACCCCCGTCTACCAGCCGCCCAGTCTGACCCCCACGCCGCTGGCTATTGCCAGTCCTGTGGCGGCCCCGGCCGAGGAGAATCTCTCAAGTCTGGAGGGCGCCGCCATTCCCATGTCCGACCTGGTCGACCTGGCCGAGAGACTGGGCGGAAAGCTAGATGTACCGCGCGTGGTCACCACCTCGGCTGAACAAATTCCCCTGGGAACCGTTCAAATGTTCCACGCGAGCAACGCAGACACCGATGAGAACTTTGACGTTGAGGCCGTCCTCCAGTATGCCACCCCCCACGTCTACTTCTGGGTCGAGAAGGGCATAAGCGCCAACGATCAGGACGCACGCGCGCTGGTGGACCGTTTTGAGGAAAAGACTTACCCGACCGATCGGCAGTTCTTCGGCTCCGAGTGGACCCCCGGGGTCGACGGGGATGTGCACCTGTACATTCTCTATGCCAAAAACCTGGGGCGCTCCGTGGCCGGATATTTCTCCTCGCTGGATGAGTATTCTCCGCTGGCCCATCCCCTCTCGAATGCCCATGAGATGTTCTATCTGAACGCAGATGACGCAAACCTGGCGGACGAATATACGGGCGGAGTGCTGGCCCATGAGTTTCAGCACATGATCGCCTGGTACCAGGACCGCAACGAGGATGCCTGGCTGAACGAGGGTGCCTCGGTACTGGCTGAGTTCCTCAACGGCTTCAGCGTGGGTGGATTCGACCACGTGTATGCTCAAAACACGGACCTGCAGCTGGACTTCTGGCCGGACATGCATCAGGAGGACCCTTCCCCGCATTATGGGGCCAGCTTCCTCTTTCTGGATTACTTTCTCAACCGTTTCGGCAGCGCGGCCACCCAGGCCCTGGTACGCGACCCAAAGCACGGCCTGGAGATCGTGGATGACACCCTCCAAGAGCTGGGAGAGAAAGATCCCCAGACCGGGAGACAGATCACGGCCAATGATCTATTTGCTGATTTCTCTGCCGCGCTTTATCTCGACAATCCCGCCGTGGGGGACGGGCGGTTCGCTTTTCCCAACTACCCGCAGGTCCCCCAAGCTCGCGTGACTGAGACCCTCACCAGTTGCCCAACCGGCGTTGAACCGCGGGACGTTGCCCAATACGGGATCGATTACATCCTCATCCGCTGCACAGGGGATTATCACCTGCGTCTGGCAGGCCAGTCGGAGACCCCGGTTCTCTCGGTGGATCCCGCCCAGGGCCAATATGATGTCTGGTCCAACGAGGGCGACGAATCCGACATGACCCTCACCCGAGGCTTCGATCTGCCCCAGACCACGCCGATCACATTCCACTATCTGGCGTGGTTCGACATTGAGAAAGACTATGATTACGCTTACCTGGAGGCCTCCACGGACGGCGGCCAGACATGGCAGACCCTGCACACGCCTTCGGGAACGGACAGCAATCCGCAGGGTAACAACTATGGGTGGGGATACACCGGGAAGAGCGGAGGGGGGGATACCCCGGCCTGGGTGGCGGAGAATGTGGATCTCTCTTCCTACGCAGGGAAGCACATTCTCCTTCGCTTTGAATACATCACGGATCCGGAGGTGAACGGAGAGGGTCTCCTGCTCGACGACTTCTCGATCCCTCAAATTGGATACCATGCGGATTTCGAGCAGGACTGGGGCGGCTGGGAGGCACTAGGTTTTGTGCGCCTCAGCAACCAGATCCCGCAGACCTATCGCGCGCTGCTGATCCTCCAGCAAGCGAACCGGATCAGCGTGCAGCCGATCGCTCTGGATGATCGTGGTTATGGCCAGGCCGATCTCTCTCTCAAATCAGGGGACACGGCGGTGCTCGTGGTCATGGGCACCGCCCGCTTTACACGGCTCAAGGCTCCCTATCAGTACGAGATCACTCCCTGAATCGGGTGAGGCCAATTGGGCGCGCCCTGGGCCGCCGACGCGGAGGATCAGGGGGTTGAAGGCGGGCGAGGGGAGCGCAGTTCTGCCAGCCGGTTTTGGAGCTGCTCACGCCGGGCATCGGCCGCGTGCCGTGCCTCCAAGCGGAGTTGCTCACCGGAGTAGGGAGTAAGGAGCAGGCTCAAGAGGCCCCCCACGAAGATTCCCAAGATCGCGCCGGTGATGAATGAAACATATCTTGACATTGCCCCTGTCTCCTCGAAAGGATGAACGGCCGAATGGGCCGCTTCGGTTTTTTCGCTGAATCTTAGCCGATTATACTGTGACAGACCCTCAACCCTCTGCGCCATATGATCCGATGACCGCCGGCGACCATCTTTCCGCGCTGGTCCATGAACTGACCGCTGGAGACGAGACGATGGCCGAGGCGGCGGCCCTCGCCCTGGCCCTCCAGCCGGGCGCTCTCCCTGCCCTCACCTGTCTCGCGGGCGATCCCTCCCCGGATCGTCGCTGGTGGGCGGTTCGGGCTCTCGCCTCCTTTCATGAAGACGCTGCCATCCGGGCCATCGCTTCGGCGCTGGGAGACCCGGATCTATCGGTCAGGCAATGTGCCCTTCGGGCTCTGGTGGAAAACCCATCGGCGGAGCTGGCCCCCGCCTTGGTGCCCAGGCTGGCCGATCCGGATCCGATCAGCGCGAGACTCGCCGGCGAGGTCCTCTTGAGGATAGGTGCCGAGGCGCTCCCGCAGCTGGTCGGCGTACTTGAAACGGGAACCCCTCCTGCAAGAATCGAAGCGGCGCGGGCTCTAGCGCTGATGAACGACGAGCGGGCAATTGGCCCCTTGTACCGGGCGCTGAGTGATGAGTCGGCCATGGTGTGCCACTGGGCCGAGGAGGGGCTGGAGCGGATGGGCCAGAACTACCTGTTTTTCGCCCCCTAATTCACGAGCAACCCGAGGGTGGTCCCCAAGAGGGAACGGCGCGTCTCCGCTCCGGCGAAACCCCGTGCCCCCATCCGGCCGCCCGTCGTCCGCCCCAGTTGGCCGGAGCGACCGGCCACAGCGGAGGGAAGGGAGCCTTGGCTGGCCCGATCGGCAGGGTGCGGGGCGCGGCCTCAAGCCGCAAGGCGCGTCGGTTTCTGGGGGAGGGCGATCTCCTCGATCCCCCCCATCCAGGGCAGAAGCACTGGCGGTATGAGCACGGTCCCCTCCGGAGTCTGGCCATTTTCAAGCACGGCAATCAGGGTCCTCGGCAGGCCCAGGCCGGAACCATTCAGGGTGTGAACGAACTCGGGATGCGAGCCTCGCCCCGGGCGATAGCGCACATTGGCTCTGCGGGCCTGGAAGTCTCCGCAGTTGGAAACCGAAGAGACTTCCAACCACTCCTCGCAGCCGGGAGCCCACACCTCGACATCGTAGGTCCGCTGAGCGCTGAAGCCGAGGTCACCGGTGCACTGGATCTTGATCCGATAGGCCAGCCCCAGCAGGCGGCAGGTCTGCTCGGCATCGGCGAGCATTCGCTCGAGCTCGTCCTCGGACGTCTGCGGGGTGCAGAACTTGTACATTTCGACCTTGTCAAACTGGTGGCCGCGTTTGATGCCGCGCACATCCCTTCCTGCCGCCATCTTTTCGCGGCGGAAGCAGGGGGTGTAGGCCACGTACCAAAGGGGCAGAACGTCCGCCTCCAAGATCTCGTCCGCGTGAAGGTTGGTCAGAGGCACCTCCGCGGTCGGGACCATCCAGAGATCCTCCTCCGCATCGTGGTAGAGATTGTCGGCGAACTTGGGAAGCTGTCCGGCCGCAAACAGGGCCTGAGAACGGACCAGGAAAGGGGGGTAGGCCTCCTGGTACCCCTGTTGGGCATGCAACTCAAGCATCCAGGCGATCAGGGCCCTTTGGAGCCTCGCCCCGGCTCCGTGGAGCACATAGAAGCGGGAACCGGTCATGCGGGCACCCTGCTCGAAATTGAGGATGCCCAGTTGCGGACCCAGGTCCCAATGCGGCTTCGCGGGAAAGGGGAACTGGCGAGGTTCTCCCTCGTTGCGCACGATCACATTCTCCCCCTCATCCTTGCCGATGGGGGTGCGCGGGTCAGGCAGATTGGGGAGGGTCCCCAGGAGGCGATTGAGCTCCTCTTCGGTTTCCCGCACGCGAGTGTCGACTAATCCGATGCGGTCCCCAACCGACTTCATCTCGTCGATCTTCTCCTGGCGCGCCAAGGCCTCCGGCATCCTCGCAATCTCCTTGCTGACCGTATTCCGCCGGGCTCGGAGCCCCTCGACCTCGCCAAGCAGAGAACGACGCTGGGCGTCCAGCTCCAGGATGCGATCCAGCGGGTCTTCCGCCTGGCGGCTGGCCAACGCCCGGCGGACCTCTTCCGTTTGATTGCGGACAAGATTCAAATCAAGCATTCTGCCTCCCGTTCTCCCAAACAACAATCGGTCCCTTCATCCTGGGTTCCCCAAAGAACCCCGCAGGACGAGGGACCGCTCGTGGTGCCACCCGGGTGTGCTGCCAACAGTTGCCGGCAGCCTCGTTGGGGCTTTAACGGGCCTTCCCGTCCCGCTTGGGCGATCGCGCCGCTCACGGGAGACTGGCCGCTTGGCCGACAGGGTGGAATTCCCCGCTGGACCTGACTGCCTCGCATCCTCCGGCAGCTCTCTGAGAGGCCATCCGGGTACTTTGCCCTGTACAGGTCTTCTTATGCACTCGCTTGTGTGCGCGAGATTGTACATCGAGCCCCCGAGATGTCAAGGAGTCGGGGCGAGATGCGGGGCCAGACGGCCCGGGCCCCGGGCCTTACCTCCTCTTTTTATGCTCGGGGAGTGGAGCTCCCGACGCACGGGTTCTTGCGCTCGTCCAGCCCGAGGGGTTATCGAGCCGACACGAGGCCACGGGTGTCCGCACGGCGAGCGCGAGCAAGGCGCGGCCGCGGCCTCAAGGGACCGGGAGAAATCTCGGGAGGGCCTGGCCCATCAGACCGACGGCCAGGTCTTGGTTTCGGCGCAGGATGCGCACGCCGATTCTCAAGCCCTGCAGCCGCCTGGCCAGTCCTTGAACGTCATCGGTTGCGCCAAAGGTCGATCGCTCAATGAGAATCACGGAGATCTCTAAGCCGCGGCTGCGAAGAATTTGCGCCGCCAGGCTGATCTTCGGATCGCCCGAAGGAGAGATGAGGACCACGGCCGCCCCGCGTGAAAAGCCATTGGCTTCCAGACGGATCACATCCCCGGCCGCGAGCGCACTCTCGGCCTGAACCGCAGAGAGGACTTGCATGATTCGCATGCGCTGGCGCTCTCCTCGATCCGGTTGAATCGCCTCGCGTTCGGGGCCATACGTGAGGAGGCCGACGGAGCGATCGTGGCGCAGAAAGTACTGGGCCAGAGAGGCGGCTGCCGCGATTCCGTATTCCTCGGTTGCGCTGGGCAGGCGGAAGAGGCGGGGCCTGAGCCAGAAGGGCGCGCCTTTGTCCTCCGGCTCTTCCTGCTCAGGGAGCGAACAATGGACCTCTCGGTGCTCGTCCAGGTAGATCCAGACCTCAGACTTGGGATCGAGTTCGAATTCCTTGGAAATGAGATGCCCGCGGCGGGCCGTCGAGGGCCAGTGAATCCGGCTGAGCGAATCACCCGGGGCATAATCTCGCACGCCAGCCGCACTCGGCGTGAGGGCCGACGTCTTGCGCTGCACCGAGGCCCCACCCGGAAGCTGGCTCGGGCCGAGATGGACGACCGGGAGATTCAC
>JBEKHT010000085.1:0-9185 GCA_050012135.1 Anaerolineales bacterium
TCAGTCCTGGTCTGCTGGCGCTTGCGAATGTGGCCGCGCGGCATGGCTCGGTCCGGGTTGTGGCGCCTGACGTCGAGCAATCCGCCATGGGGCATGCGATCACGATATCCCGTCCGCTCAGTTATCATTCTGTGAAGCTGGGGGACTTTGAGAGCTATCGTGTGAACGGCAAGCCGGCGGACTGTGTCGCCCTAGGGCTCTACAAATGGGAGGGAGCCGATTGGTCCTCTCTGGCATTAATCTGGGCAGCAATCTGGGCAACGAGATCTGGCACTCGGGGACGGTGGCAGCGGCGAAACAGGCCGTTCTGCTGGGGGTCAGGGCTGCGGCCTTCAGCCTGGATGCGGACAGTGGGGAGGCGGACTTCGACCGAACGCTTGGATACGTTGACGAGGTGATCCAATTGTTGCGGCGAGAAGAGACCCATCGTCTGGTGAACGTCAATTTTCCCGAGAATCCGGTGGGAGTTCGGTGGACACACCAATCGGTCCGGTCCTACGGCGGGAAGGTGGTTGAGGGTCAGGACCCCGCCGGCCGGAAACACTATTGGTTCGCTGCCGTTCCTCTGAAGAACCCCGACGAGGGGAGCGACCGATGGGCCGTGGCCAGAGGGCTGGTCTCGATCACGCCGCTGCGACTGGACCTGACGGACGAAGCAGCGCTCCACTCAGCACTGGCCCTGCCCAAGTGGATGTCTCCGCAGACGTCGTCGCAGCTGTGCTACATGTCCCAACGGCATCTTCTTCCAGGCCAGTCACAATAGTGAAATCCCGTCCTCCCCAAGGGAGGCAGAGTCGTTTCCAAAAACCGGGAGACCGGGGAAGACACGGACGATGACGCAAGCCGCTCTTGGGGCCAAGAGGAAAGGGTGAGTGAAGATGACACCTTGGTTGCGGTATCTGATTGCCTTTGTCGTTGGCTGTCATGGATTCACATACATCCCATTTGGACTTTTCGTACCAGGCTCGCTCAAGAAATGGAGAGGAAGCTTTTGGCTTCTGGGCAGCGCCCTCACGGGTGACAGACTCCACACACTCGTGTTGGCTCTCCACATCATGGCCGGAATCGTAACGCTCGCCTGTGCCGTTGCCATTGGATTTGCCCCTTGGATTCTCGGATGGTGGCGTCCGCTGGCCATCGTTGGCGCAGCGGTCGGCATTGCGGGCTTTGCGGTTTACTGGGATGGACAGACCCAACACCTGGCCCAGGAAGGCGCCATCGGCGCACTCATCAGCATGATCCTCCTCGTGAGCGCGATTGCGTTTGCAGGAGCTTTCGGCTAACGCAGAGGGCGACGGCGCGCAATTGAATTGGAATGAATCTCGTTCGTAAGAGCCGCCCACCCCCCTTGCTGTCGTCCACGGTTCCGCCAACAACTCGCGGCCGTGTGGTAAGGGGCAGGCTCCTGGCTCTTTCAGGCTCATGGGATGCGCCACCGCGCGGCTGAAGGGGAACGTCGTGCGGCGAAGGGCGCCGCCACCTCAAACGCCGCGGCCTCTCCACCACCAAGCCGGACAGCCTGCTGGGCAACCCGATGCCCAGACGCACATTCGGCGAGGGGGATGACCCGCTGCCCGCCTTCAGTGGGTCGGAGTTCGCCGCTCATTGCGGCCAAGCCACCGCCGGAAAGCACCTGGATTCCCGGGTTCCAGGGGACCCGGGGACCAACTCTTCCTCCAGCCTTCGATGAAGCTGCTACGCAAGGAACCCCGGGTGCGGGTTCCGGGGGAACCCCGGGTGCGGCCCCGGGACCCGCCTCTGGGGTCCGTTCCTGGAATCCCCTGAAGCGTCCGATGAGACCTAACGCAAGTTCCAGGATCTCTTCCGGTCTCTCGACCCGGCCTGCCTCAAGCGGACTTGGAAGGGCACCTGGAGGCCTTCTGGCAATTGGCCGTGGGTAACTCCCCGGATGAGCGAACACGCTCACGGCGCGCCGGAGGTATCGCCCTTGGAAGTGTCCAGTTCACTCATCTCTCCCTTGGCCAGGAAGACGGTCCGCTCACAGATGTTGGTCACGCGATCCGCCATGCGTTCGAGATTGTGGGCGACCCACAAGAGATAGGTGGCCCCGTCGATCTTTTGCGGGTCCGCCATCATGATGGTCAGGAGTTCGCGGTAGACCTGGTTGTACAGCCCGTCCACCTCGTCGTCTTCCATGGGGAGTCGTCCGGCTGCATGATCATCCCCGGCCACAAAGGCACTGAGGGCGCGGTGCAGCATGTCCACCGCTTTCTGCGCCATCCGCGGAATGTCGATGAGCGGTTTGACCAGCGGCTGATCGCCGAGGCGCAGGGTGATCTCGGCGATTCCCTTGGCGTAGTCTCCAATGCGCTCCAGCTCTGTGATGATCTCCAAGATGGCGGTGATGATGCGCAAATCCTGGGCCACTGGCTGCTGGGTGGCAATCACGGAAAGACAGGCATTCTCGATCGCAAAGCGCTTGGCATTGATGGCGCGGTCTCCTGCGACCACCCTTTGCGAAGCCTGCAGATCCTTGCGCTTCAACGCCTCCACTGCAGACAGAGTGGCTTCTTCCACCATGCTTCCCAGAAGCAGCACCTCGTTCTGGAGGGCCTTGATCTCCCGTTCCAGCGTTTCTCTTGGCATCCCTCACCTCCCCCGGTTTGGAGCCCCTGGCTGATCGGTCCCTCGTGCCCCCCTCGGGAACCCTCAGATCCTAGCCGAATCGGCCGGTGATGTAGTCCTCGGTCCGTTTGTCCTTCGGCCGGGTAAACATCTGCGCCGTGACGCCAAACTCGATCAACTCCCCCGTGCGGTCAGGGCGCATCATCATCATCCCGGTCAGGTCCGAGACTCGGGCCGCCTGCTGCATGTTGTGGGTGACGACCACGATCGTGTACTGGCTGACGAGCTGCCTCATAAGCTCTTCGATCCGCAGGGTCGCAATCGGATCCAAGGCGGAGGCGGGCTCATCCATCAGGATCACCTGCGGCTCCACCGCAATGGCCCGCGCAATGCAGACTCGCTGCTGCTGGCCACCGGAAAGCGCCAGAGCGGAGTGCCTGAGTTTGTCCTTGACCTCTTCCCAGAGGGCGGCCGAACGCAGGCTTCTCTCGACCACCTCCTCGAGCTGCGACCCGCGCGTCCCGTAGAGCCTGGGGCCGTAGGCCACATTGTCAAAGATCGACTTGGGGAATGGATTGGCGCGCTGAAACACCATCCCGATTCTCCGGCGGATTTCGACTACATCGACCCCGGGAGCCAGGATGTCTTTCCCATCCAGCAACACCCGGCCCTCGGTCCGGGCCCCTGGCACCAGATCGGTCATGCGGTTGAGAGCCCGCAGAAGCGTCGACTTACCGCATCCGGAGGGACCGATGATAGCCGTGATCCGGTGGTCCGGGATGTTGATGGCGATATCGCCCACGGCCCGGAACTTGCCGTAGAACACGTTCAGTCCCTGAACCGCGATCTTGGTGTCGCCCATGGTCAGGGCGTTCCCCTCTGTGAAAAGAGCACCATACCGTGCCTCGGTCAAGGCTTCTTCGTTTGTACGCCTAGCGACCGCGCCATCGTTCATCGCAATTGCCCTCCCAATCGTCTGGCACGCCACCAGACCAGGCCTCGTGCCGCGGCGTTGAGCACCAGCACGAGCATGATCAGAACCAGTGCGGCTCCCCAGGCCTTGGCCTTCCAATCGGAGTATGGCGAAATGGCATACGAGTAGATGGTCAAGGGAAGCGTCGCGATCGGCTGGTTGAGGGCCGTGCTGAAGAAAGGGTTGCCAAAGGCGGTGAAGAGCATGGGGGCCGCCTCGCCCGCCGCGCGGGCGATCGCCAGCATGACCCCCGTCAGGACCCCATTGGCCGCGGCGGGCAGGAGCACCGAGAGCGAAGTCCGCCATTCGGCCGCCCCTAGAGCCAAGGAGCCCTCCCGCAGTGAGTTGGGGACCAGCCTGAGCATCTCCTCGGTTGTGCGAATGATCGTAGGAAGCATGATGAACCCCAGGACAATGCCTCCCGAAAAGGCGGAGAACCTCCTCATGGGGAGCACAATCAGGGTGTACGCGAAGATTCCCATCACGATGGAGGGCACCCCCGACAACACGTCGGTGGCGAACCGCAGGGCCAGTCCCAGGCCGGAGTCGGGATGCGAGGCAGCGTAGAAAGCGGCCAACACGGCGACGGGCGCGGAGACCACCAGCCCGAGCCCAACCGTCTCCGCCGAGCCAACCAGGGCGTTGACGATGCCGCCCCCCGGGATGCCTACAGGCGTCGGCAGGTTCGTGAAAAACGTCCAGGTTATCTCGCTCCCCCCCTTGTGGATCACATAGATCAGGATCCACAGGAGGGGCGCAACGGCGAGCAAGGTCATCACGACGCACAGCCCGAGCATCAGGGCATTGACGGTTTTCCTCTGCCCTGCCCGAGCCCGACCGAGCTCTTCAGAAAGCGTCCCGCGGTTCACACCCGTACTTCCCCTGCTGCCCGCCGCGAGACCCGCCAGACGAGCAGCCTCGCCAGGAAATTGAGGATCAGGGTAATAAAGAAGAGCACCAACCCAATCTCGATCAGGGCGCTCAGATACAGATTGCCGGTCGCCTCGGTGAACTCGTTGGCGATCAGCGACGCCATGGTGTAACCCGGATGAAGCAGGGAGGGGGAAAGGTCAAGGGTGTTGCCGATGACCATGGTCACCGCCATCGTCTCCCCCAGCGCTCTCCCCAACGCGAGCACGGCCGCGCCGAGGAATCCGGAGAGCCCGTAGGGCACGAGGACCTGGCTGATCATCTCCCAATGGGTCGCACCCAGGGCGAGCGCCGCCTCGCGCTGCGCCTGAGGGATTGCGCTGAATACATCTCGGCTCACCGCGGCAATGGTGGGAAGGATCATGATGGCCAAGACCAGTGACGCGGCCAGGCGGCTGGGCCCAAAAACCGGTCCGGCAAAAACCGGCAGGAATCCCAGGCTGTCTCTCAGGCCGAGCGCCAGCGGAAAAACAAAGCTGGGGATGAAGGCGAACAATCCCCACACGCCGTAGACCACACTGGGAACAGCGGCCAACATCTCCACTAGGAAGCCCACCGGCTGGCGCAGCCAGGCGGGTGCCATCTCCGCCAGAAAGATCGCCGTTCCCAGTCCCATGGGGAGAGCAATGACCAGGGCGACCAGGGAGGTGACCAGGGTCCCCTGAATGAAGGGAAGCGCCCCGAACACCTGCTTGAGAGCCGGGTCCCATTGTGCCGTCACCAGAAACCGAAGCCCAAAGGCGAGCCGGGATTCGGCCGAATGGGTCCACAGCTCGTAGCCGATCGAACCCACCAGCACGACGACCCCGATCGAGGAGAGCCTCACGAGGATGTCGGAAACCAGATCCCCGTGACGCCAAGCTCGGAAGAGCGTTTTGCCCTCCGATGGAGGGCGATGGGCGGTCTCGGGAGCTGATTCCCTGTTCACCTTGTTCCCTGGCTTCCCTTGAGTCGAGGCAACTCCATCTTTACGTGGCCATCCCGAAGGAGGGACATCTCCTCTGGGGATGTCCCTCCTTTTCTTGTCTTTCAACCATACCACTACCGATTGCCGTCAGATTCGGCCCCTCCTGCGCCAGCGCCTATGGGGTCACGGGCGCACCGTTGCAGGTCATCGTTCCGAGGGTCGCAAAATCCTGGCTCCGGATCGCGTCCGGCAGGGGAACGTAGTCGAGGGACTGGACATCCTTCGTTCCATCGGTAAGCGCCCAGTGCAGGAATTGCACCAGCTTGGTGGCCTTGGCACAATCAGTCTGATTCAAGTACACCAAGAAGTAAGTGTACCCCGCAATGGGCCAGGAGTCCTTGCCCGGCGCGTTCACGATCAGGCGCGCGAGCGTGTCAGGCATTTGAGTGCCAAAATCATTCATCGCGTTCTGCGTGGTTTGGACGCTCGCCGTCTCGGTGGAACCGGCGGCATTGGCCATGTTCGCAAAGCCCAACTTGTTTTGCACCGCATAGGCGTACTCGATGTACCCGAGGGACCCGTCATTCTGGGAGATGATCCCGGATACCCCATCATTGCCCTTGCCCCCCAAACCGACCGGCCACTGCACCGAGGTGGAGGCTCCGACCTTGCTCTTCCAATCGGGGCTCACCGCAGAAAGGTAGGAGGTAAAGATAAAGGTCGTTCCCGACCCGTCGGAGCGATGCGCCACGATGATATCCTTGTTGGGCAGGGCCAGCCCGGGGTTGAGGGCCGCAATGGCTGGGTCATTCCACTTGCTGATCGTGCCCAGATAGATGGCGCTGAGGGTCGCCCCATCCAGCACCAGCGGCTGCTTCCCGTTCAATTCCTTTACGTTATAGGCCGGCACCACCGCACCCGCAACAGTTGGGAACATGTGCAGGCTGGGCGCCGCGTTGAGTTGAGTGGATGACAGGATCGCATCGGAAGCGCCGAAGTCTACCGTCTTGGCTGTGATTTGCTGGATCCCGCCGCCTGAGCCGATCGCCTGGTAGTTGAACTGGGCGGTATTGTCAACGAAGGCGTAGTCATAGAACCAGCGGCTGTAGAGCGGGTACGGGAAGGTAGCACCTGCGCCGGTGAGTTGGATCATCCCCTGGGTTGGCGCGGGAGCGGGGCTGGTCACCGAGGGCGAGGTTGGGATGGAAACGGGCGCCGGCGTATCGGTGGGAAGCAACACGGCCCCCGTGGCCGGGGCCTCGCACGCCGTGGCCAACACGGCGGTCAAGAGCATGGAAGACAAAACGAGCGATCTCTTGGACATCTAGAATCCTCCTTGAAGGGTGTTTTTTCACTCTCATCCTATTTCAAGGAGGTTATTTCCAGTCCAACGTCTGGTTAACGCTCCGTTATCGCGGCGCAAGCATTGGGTTATGGGGCCTTGCGCAAGGTGAAAAAGAAGCGGCTTCCCTCTCCCTCGGTGCTGGTCGCCCAGATGCGGCCGCCATGAGCCTCGACCAGATGCTTGGCGATCGAGAGCCCTAGGCCTGTGCCGCCCCCGGAGCGGGCCCGGTCCCCCTTATAGAAACGCTCAAAAACCCGAGGCAAATTCTCTTCCGCAATGCCCACCCCCGTATCGGCCACCTCGAAGCGCACAAATTCCCCTTCCACCTGGGCCTGAATTCCGATCCTCCCGTCCGGAGGGGTGAACTTGATTGCATTGTGCAGGAGATTCACGAGGACCTGTTCCACTCGGGGCGGATCGGCCAACACGTTGGGAAGATCGGGATCTGGGTCCACCTGGATCATCAATCGGGCCCGCTCGGCTTGGAACTGAAGGCGACCCACCGCCGCGCCGACCAGCTCCAGAGGACTGACCGTCTCCAGCCGCAAGGGGACCTGGCCAGACTCGATCCGGGACAACTCCAGTAGTTCTTCGACGATCTGGATGAGAACGTCGATCTCTCTTTCGATGTGAGCGAGGAAGCGCCCTGACGCGGACGGATCCTCGAAAGCGCCGCTGCGGAGAGTCTCTACCATCGCTTTCAACGAGGCCAGGGGGGTGCGCAGTTCATGGGAGATGTTGCTAACGAAGTCTCGCCGGATGGTTTCCAACTGCCGCAATCGAGTGAGATCTTGAAAGAGGAGCAGCACGCTGCCCGGGAGCCGCGGGCCGAGCGGGGTGGCCACGGCCTCGAGGAAGCGTTGCTGCCCTGGAATCTCAAGCGCGCAGGCCTGCTGCTCCCCGGAATCTCGCGCCTTCTGCCACAACTCATACACTTCGTGCCGGCGCAAAGCTTGCATGAGGCTCAATCCCTCGATCCGCTGCCCTCTCAAATCGAACATGGCCGCGGCAGCTGGATTCGCCAGGCGGATCTGGCCCCCGGGATCGAGAATGACCGCGCCATCACTCATGCGCTCGAGGACCGTGCGCAGCAGGGCCGGCTCCGGCTCCAGTTCCTCCAGCTTTTCTTTCAACTCCCGGGCCAGCAGGGCCAGGGACCGGGAAAGATCTCCAAGATCTCCCTTTTCCGCAGGCAATCCCCGGGCGCTCCAATCCCCCGCCCGTATGCGCTCGACGGCCTCCACTAGGCGCTGAGAGGCCCCGACCTGTTCCCGTCCCACCTGCACCAGGACGGCGCCCCCAAGCAGCAGGAGGGCGGCTGCACTCCACCAGAGGATCGACCGCTCCGTTTGCGCATTGCTCTGCAGGCTGGCCAGCCGCAGCCCGACGCGCAGCACCCAGCCGCTCCCGTCCAGAGCCTGGAAGGGCACAGCCAAGTAGAGCCAGAGACTCGCATCCGCAGGATCTGGCCGAGTGGCATAGGCTGGCAAACCCTGGCTGGCATCCTGCACCTCGGCACCGGGAACGGCGGCACGATCGAGGGATCCGTCCGGCTCGGAGCCTGCCAGAAAGGCGCCTTGTTGGGCGAATACGGCCAGACGTACTCCGAGGGCCCGGGAGTGGGAGCTGAGAACTTGCTCTAAGCCGACAATGTCCCCAGAAGGCCCTGGCCAGATTTCTCCGACTTGCGCGGCCAAGTCTTCCGCCTGGTGCTGAGCGATCAGGGCGTAGGTGCGGGTCTCATTTCTCTGAAGCCAGGTGGGCAAGACAATCCCGAGCAGGAAGAGGAGGCCCGAGATAGCCAGCAGGACGAGCGAAAGTTCGCGGACGAGCCGCGACGAAAAGATGTTCCGCAAGGCTCTTTACCCCTCAAAACGGTAGCCGGCCCCTCGCACCGTGACCAGCCGGGAGGGATGGGACGGATCCACTTCTAGCTTCTCACGAAGCCAGCGGACATGAACATCCACAGTTCGAGAGCCACCGGTGTAGTCCCATCCCCAAACGCTCTGGAGCAACAGCTCCCGTGAGAGCACCTGGCGGCGGTGACGGGCGAGGAAAACCAGCAGGTCAAATTCCCGGGGCTTGAGGGGGACAACTTGCCCTCTGAGGACCACCTCGCGGCGCGATTCGTCGATCACAAGCTCCCCGAATTCCAAGACCCCGGCTCCCGTTTCTCCTTCGGCACGGGTTTCTTCGCGGATCATGCGCACGCGCCGCAGCAGGGACTTGACGCGGGCCAACAGCTCGCGCATGCTGAAGGGCTTGGTCAAGTAGTCGTCGGCGCCCACCTCGAGCCCTACCACCCGGTCAATCTCCTCCGCCCTGGCGGTGAGCATCAAGATCGGAACATTGGACTGCTTGCGGAGCCTGCGGCACACTTCAAAGCCGTCGATTCCCGGAAGCATCAGATCCAGGACGACCAGATCGGGCATCTTGCGCTGGGC
>JBEKHT010000086.1:0-8875 GCA_050012135.1 Anaerolineales bacterium
CGGTTCGATGGGAGCTCTCCACCTCGCGCTCGACCCCGGGATGGCCGGGGCCGGCCAAACGAATATCGCCGAGGAGCTGAGGGGCAAGAAAGTCCTGGTTGGAGGCATCGAGGGCCTCAGCCGGCTGCTGAGCGATTCGCGCGACAAGAATGCGCTTCAGCTGTTCGGCAACGGGGCGGGTGTGATCGGGATCGTTCCGGGGACGACCATGAAGTTCCTGGCGGGCAAGAGCCGGGAAGTGTTCGATGAAGAAGGCTTGCTGGAAGTGAGGATGTTCTACCCGCACTCGAGTGTGCGGGTGCCCGGGGAATCGCTGGTGGAAGTCACCCAGGACGGCCCCGCCAACATCCGCGTGGCCGGACTGATGCACGAGCCAGAGGACGGCACCTCCGTCGCCATGGCGGGCCTGATGGGCATGGTGAAGCTGTTCGTCCGGACCGGCGTCCAGGTTGTGTCCGAAGTCGTCCGGGACTACCAGACCCTGATGAGCAAGGTGGGCACGCCCGACAAGTCGTTTGCGGTGGCGATTGTCCACCACGCCAACTACAAGATCAATCTGCTCAAGGAGAAGCATCTTCAGAAGCTCGGCATCCGGTTCCCCATGCCCTGGCTCCTGAGCGAATTCGGGAACGTGAGCGCCGCCTCGAACATCATCGCCTTCCTTCGGCAGCTGCCCAGCCTCAAGCCGGGAGATCACGTGTTGTTTGATGGATTTGGGGCCGGAACCTATTACGACGTCCTTGCGGTGGCTATGGAATCCTGAGCGGACTCCCGGGGCTTGGAGAACCCAAGAAGGAGAAAGAATGGATCGCCCGACATCGGGCGCTCCAATTTCTATGAGCTGAATCTCTCTCTGGAGGGCAAGCCGCTGAGCGGATTTCCCTCAATCCTGCGGACTGCGCTCGCCCGCGAAGCGGAAGGTCCATCCGCCAATCTTTCCTACACACCGGAATTTCCGGGTGTTCAAACCCGTTTGCGGCCCTTCCAGCCTCTCCCGATTTCGAGGTGGCATCCAGCAAGGATGCGGCCGACCGCGCGCCGCAGGCTGCTCGAATGCGGCCCCCGTCGCAATAATCTCGGTCAGGCCCTGGGCGAACCGCGAGGCGGGAACGCCACTGACGGTATCGTGGCGGAAGGATGGGCCAGTCAAGGCGATCTCGACCGCTTGGTCGCCTGCGCCTTCTCCTCCAGATCAATCCGAAACTGCACCAGTCCGGGAGCCCGGTCTGCGACCCTCATTGGGAAGCCGCTCCTCTCCAGAAATCGCAGCATGCGGGTGTTCTCGGCGCTTACCGTCGCCAGGAATGCGTCGATCCCGAGGGCTCGTGCATAAGCCACCAGGGCCCTCAACAGGGTTATGCCGAGGCCTTGGCCCTGGTACTTGTCCTCGACGGCGATGGCGAACTCCGCTGGCCCCGTCTCGGGCGCCTCAGGAAGTGCGTATCTTGCAACCCCGAGGATTTTCTCCTCATCCTTTTCCCGCCGTGCCGCGGCCAGTGCGGCCTGCCTGCGGCCATCCACACCTGCCAGGCGAATGGCCTCCTCGTCGGATAATTCCTTCTTGAAACCGAGGAACCGGAAGTAGGCGCTTTCCCGCGAAAGCCTGCGAAAAAGCGCTTGAAGGCGAGGGGCATCGTCCGGCCTGATCGGCCGGATCGTCACGATCGTCCCGTCCTTCAACTGGTATGTACCGAGAGACATCCACTTGCCTCTTCCCAGCCCGACGACTGGGTGCCCCTGCGCCCGGCCGCCTCTTTTCCCGGATCACGCCGGCTCGGAGTTGAATCAACCGGCGCCCTGCCCGGCTTGAATCCGTTCTCTTCAAGGGCGGTTGCCCTTCGAGGCGGCGGGCCAGGCGGATTCGTAGGCGGCCAGGATCCGATCGCACAATCTGTCAAAGTCGGGGTTTGTCTTGCGCCGGGCCGGGTCTGCGTTGTGCCAAGCAATAATCTCCTGCGCTCCCCGGGAAAAGGGGATCGTCGCGGAGAAATCGGGAACCAACCGTTTGATCTTGGTGTTGTCAAAGATCATGCTGTGGGCCTTGTCCCCCAAGAGGCTTGCCCCCCAATCGGAGTCAAAGGCCGCAATCAGGTCAGAGGGAACGTGGACGATACGGGCCTCGGCCCCTGCCGCGCGGGCCACCATCTCAAAAATCTGATTCCACGTCAGCCACTCATCCGAGGTGATTTGCACGGCTTCGCCAATCGCATGCGGGTTGCCGAGCAAACCCACGAAGCCCCTGGCAAAGTCAGCGTGATGAGTCAAGGTCCAGATCGAGGTCCCGTCGCCGTGGACGATGACCTTCTTGCCGCGCAGCATGCGATCCACCACGGTGTAGCCCCCCTCCATCGGAAGCAGGGTGCAATCGTAGGTGTGCGAGGGGCGCACGATGGTGAGGGGGAAACGCTCTTCACGGTAGGCGTGAACGAGCCTCTCCTCGCAGGCGATCTTATCGCGCGAATACTGCCAGTAAGGATTCTCAAGCACGGTCGATTCCGTGACCGGCAGGAAGGCCGGCGGGGTCTGGTACGCGGAGGCGGAGCTGATGAAAACGTACTGGCCGGTCCGCCCCCGCAACAGTTCCAGATCCGCTTCGACCTGGTCGGAGGTGTAGGCGACCCAATCGACCACGACATCGAAGGCGAGGCTTCCCAGGGCGGCTCGCGAGGAGCGAGGATCGCGAATATCCCCGTGGAGCACCCTGGCCCCTTCCGGGGCGGGACGCACGGACTGGCCGCGATTCAAGAGGTGGAGATCCATCCCTCTTTCAATTGCCAGTCGCGAGCAGGCGGAGCTGATAATTCCTGTGCCGCCAATAAACAGGACCTTCATGCGGATGCCTCCCTCTTAGCCTTCTCCCCGACAAAGGAGACCGACCCAACCCCATGGCCCGTGCTGGCACCGGGACACCGGAGTCTCCCCGATTGAGTATCCCTTGGTCCAAACCGGATTCCCCCTCCCCCGATTCTACCCAACGGCGGACCAGGAGCAAGGTTTGGGACGAGGGCTGATTGGCCGGCCCGGTGAGGCCGAACCCTCCGCCGCGCCGAGCGGGGTGCGATCTGAATGGGCGACATCCTTGCGTCGTGCCGCCGAGAACAACCGGGCGATCACCTGCTTGCATCCGCTCCGGCCTTGGAACGCTTTCTTCGCAAGCCAGAGACCCTCCCAGGCCGGGGATAACACAAAGACAGCGCAGGATGCCCATCCGGTGCGCCATGGCTGGCCGGGACGTCTTGCCCAGCTACCTGCCGAGCTCCCCATGAAGCATAAGAGCGCGGGCCAACCTCTGGGCCCGAGCCCTCCAGATCCACCCAGGACCCTGGGGCGGCACCGGTTCTCGGGGGGCACCTAGTCCCCCCTGCCCTCGCATAGGCGAGTCGCCAAACGCTCAGCCCCACCGGAATGAGTCGGCAGGACGAACACAATGAGGCCGCGCCAAAGCTAGCGCCGCTCGCCGATCGTCACCAGCAGCCACCCTCCCAGCCGCCGATGCTGCGCCCGGACTTCGAGATCCGCCCGGGCAAATAGCTCTCGGAATCTCGGTGCGCTGTTGGAACCGACGTGGCCGATGATCTTCCCCAACCCGAAGGGCGGGACAATGTCGGCGAGGAAAAAGTGGCCGCCCGGACGCAGCACTCGGGCGACCTCGCGCAGACCCTTTTCCTGATCCGGCCAGTGATGGAAGGAGATGGTGCTGACGATGACATCAGCCCACGCGTCTGGAAGCGGGAGGGACTCAGCCGCCCCAACGTAGAAAGTCGCGCCTGGGGTCCTTTCCCGCGCCATGGCGACCATGCCGTCGGCCGCGTCGACCCCGATCCGCCGCGCTGTGGGCCAGCGAGCCGCGGCCATGCGCAGCAACTTGCCGGTGCCGCAACCGACATCCACAATAACCTCCGGCTGCCCGTGGCGAGCTACCAGATCCAGTACGGCCCGGTGGATCCGGTCATGAAAAACCTTCTGCGTCCATGACCGCTCGTAGGTTTCCGAGCGGGAACTCCAGTACTCCGCGTCTTGAACCTCTTGCTTCCCCGCCATGCCCGGCCCTCCTATCCGCGCCGACGCTGGAACCGCCCGAGAATGATTCTCCTGGAGACCGCCTCGTCCTCAGGTGAGCCAATAATCATACGACGCCTTGGGCCTGGTCAGGCAACGTCCGTCTCCCCAGCCCAGAGTCTCGTACGACGGATCGAGTTACAGGGATAATCTCTTCCGCCCTCGCTAGTCCATGCAAGAGACCGCATCGCTTTGGGCGCGTGCCTGGCGATGATCTCGCGCCCGCCTGGCGCACGGGTTCCAATCCTCGGTGGGCGAAGCGGCCGAGGTCCAGTGGAGGAGACCTGCTCCGACCCCGCCGGAGCAGCAATGGGATGTCTAGGAGGGGGGGCCAAAGATCTGCACTGAGCCCTGCTCAAAGAGGACAGACATGCCTTTGGTGAACTTCTCCAGCCCTGGGCCGCGATACAGCGTGCGCTCCACCGGGCCGACGAAAACGTAGCGAATGCCATAGCGACCGAGGAGCTGATTTGCCAAATCCAGATCCGTGGTCTGATAGATCGTGGGGACGTCCTTTTCCCTCTCCGAGATAGCCGCCAGCGCGTCCGCCGAGCCAATCCGCCACAGCCGCTCATGGCTCCCGTCCCACCCCAGCAGGGTCGGCCGACCGGTCACCGCCGCGACCCGACCGGTCTCATCCTGATAGGAGCTGCCGACGGCCGTGAGTACCACAGCGGACGGAGGCACATGCGCCTCGATCCAAAGCTCGGCCGCATATTCATCACCATACCTGTCCTCGAGGAATGCCAGCCCATCCAGGGTCCAGCCGGGCGCGGCCCATGGCACCCCTTGCGTGAGCGCCGCGAATGGATAAACCAGGGCTCCCACAAGCAGAACCCCTGTGGGAATCATCCAGGCGGCAACCGCCAGCCGACGCAGCGGGATCCTGCGGACCAGGGACCAGGCTGCAAAGGCAGCCATGGCTCCCCAAATGATCCAGGCCTGGTAGTAGAACTTGAAGACGGTATTCATCCTGTTGCCGAAGGGATCTCGGATGTAGACCAGGTCCGCTGCAAGGATGACGAGCGCGCCGACCGCGGCCGCCCATAGGACAAAGCTGCGCACGGGGGAGCCGGCCTGGGCCCATGCCAGGTAGGCAAAGAGGATGGCGAGTACACCCAGCGCCAGGAGAGGGAAATGGACAAGCACGCCCACGACCAGGCCCGCAATGGGCAAGGCCCAAATGAAAAGCGGGGCCTTCAGGAATCTGCCAGTCGAACCCCTCGCCCCAAACCCACCCGGCGTCGGCTCCGGGATCGTCGCGAAGGCCAGGATCGGGACCAGGAAGAGCGCGAAGATCGCAAGGAACTGATAGAGACCGGTGTGGTCCGGGCTGAGCACAAGAATGCTCAGGAGGTTCCGGATCCCAGGCAGGGCTTGCCATCCGGCCAGCCCTGTCGCAGGGCTGAGCAGGGGCTGGAAGGTGGTCAGGAACGGCAGAATAGACAGAACAGCCGAGAGAGCGACGACCCCGATCGCAAGAAGGAAAGGATGCCAGGAGAACCCCGGCTTGCCAGACGGGTCGTCCGTTCGGAAGGAGATGGCAAGGGCCCCGACGTAAAGCAATGCGTAGGTAGGAGCATCCCATGAGTTGATCGCATAGAGGCTTCCCAAAATGGCGCCCGCCAGCCCAAGCTGCCACAGCTCCTTCCGCCCCAGGCGCAACCCCCTGGTGGGCCCGTCTCGGACCGCAGCCAATGACATTGCAAGAGCAAGGAGACCAAAAGGAAGGGCAAGTACGTGCGGGTGAAGGTCGCCCAGGTAGAAGCTGAAGAAGGGAAACTCCGTGATGTTGTAGCGCCTGAGGGAGTCCCCCGCCTGCCCCGAGATTTTGTCCCAGACGGCACGAGAGGGCCACCACCAATCGAAGCTTGCCCCCGCTTTGGCCGTGATCTCCGCGAAGGTGCCGAAATCGCCGTCGGAGGTGACGACCGGACCGGGTAACAGGACGAATGGAGAGCCCAGCAGTTTTTGCTGGAGGGCCTGGAGGACCTCGGTCCCGTCCAGGGCAACCACCTGAGGCCCGCCCACGATCTCCTCCAGCGCTCCCATCTGGTTGCCCACAAGGAGCACGAAAGCAATCGCCACAGCGGCTACCAGCCAGGTCTCGATCCGGCCAGGACCACTACTAGCCCGAGGGTGTGCAGACTCCACCATGGCGCAGGCCAGGGCGGCCAGGGTCAGGCCAGCCAGGGCGAAGACCGTGGCCCCTCCCAGATTGAAGGCCACACCCGGCCCCACTCCGGCCAGTTTCGCCAGCGCTGCCACGATGACGTAACCCAGGTAGTAGTAATTGACAGCGAATCCGGAAAGCCAAGGATCCGCAGGAGGAAAGGATGGGCTTCCGGCCACCCCCGTGAGAAGGGCAAGCTCCATGGGCTTCTCGGTTCCCAGAACGGCCCCTCCCGTGGCCCCGTGCAGCCTGAGCCAGATCCCCACGATGAACAATCCAAGAAAGAGGATCTCGTATCGGAGAGCGGAGGCAGAGCGCTGCCGCAGATAGCTGAGGGCCTCGCGAAGCGGAGCCACGCCGAGGGCCGCGATCCCTCCCCCTGCAAGAATCCCCAGGACAAGCGCTCCGGCTCCCGCCTCAAAGGATGTCAGGTGGAGCATGCAGAGCAACCATGTGCCCAGCCCCAGGAGGAGGACGCCCAGCGTCTTCGCGAGCGGGTAACTGTGGACACCCAGGCGCTCGAACAGCACGGCCGCGAGCGGGAACGCGGCTAGGCCAGCGACTTCCAGGACCAACCACCACCTGACGAGGGCGAGCAAATCCGCTATGGGCAGCATAGCCGAGGAAACACCTTCTTTCTAATCGGCGGAAGTGCAACCTCCATTTCGACAGGCAAGAATGCATGCAAGCCAAGAGGACAAGCGCCCTCCCCTTCTCCCCACGGGACCCGGCGTCGGTCTCGCTGGGCCTCCCGCATCATCGAAGCCTCAGCGCGGGGGCGTTCATTGCGCGCGGTCACCTGCGGCACTGGCCCAGCGATCGGGCTCGGCCGGCTCGGGGATCAAGTCACAATACCAGAAGCGGTTCTCCCTCAGGACGATTTCCCCCATCGCGTACGATACCTTCTCCCTGAGGATCGGGCCTTCAAACACGAAGGAATGATACTCGCCGTTCTCGCCGCAGGGATCAACCGTCTCCGGGAGTTCCGACAGGAATCTCTCGTCGATCACCCGTCCGACAAATCGCCTGTCCAGTGCCTGGCTGTCCACACAGGTGGTCACCGCTTTGAACCCCAGGAACAGGAGCGAACGGGCCAGTTCCCGCGTGTCTCTTTTCCACAGGGGGAAGACCCCCTTTATGCCCAGCTGAGCGAGGTTCTTTTCCCGGTATTCCCTCAAGTCTTCCAGGAAGATGTCCCCGAAGACGACGGAGGACACACCTTCCTGGGCATAGCGGCCCAGGACCCGCGCCATATTCGCTTCATACTCCTGGTTGGAGGCCTCTTTCGGAATCCATACCTCTTCAAGGGGGAACCCCAGGGAGCGGGCCTGCCGCTCAAGCATGGTGCGGCGCACCCCGTGCATGCTGATGCGGTCATAATCCTCCGTCACCGTCGTGAGCAGAGCCGCGACCTGGTACTGGCGGCTCTCGAGGATCTCAGACAGTGCCAGCGCGCTGTCCTTTCCGCCGCTCCACGAAACCAGTACTTTCTCCATCGATGCATCCCGCTCCGTCTGAGTTTCCGCTTCCTGGAACGGCCCCGGGGCGGACGAGCGGCTTGCTCCGGATCCAACGGCCAGAGCGGGCCCGGCTCCGCCTGCCCTACAGGCACACCTCATTGAGCACTTCCCACAGCACCGGCAGACCGCTGCGGACGAAGGAAACCGGCAGGCGTTCATCATGCCCGTGCGCCAGCTTGATCATCGGGAAGCCTTCGGGAAGGATGCCGGGGGTGAACCCGTACATTTGGATGCCCGCGCGCTGATACTCGCTGGCGTCGGTCGCCCCGGGCATCAGCATAGGGACGATGATCCCGCCCGGGTCCATGCGGCGGGCCGCCCTTTCCAGCGCGCCGTAGAAGGGGGTATCCATCGAGAATTCCGTGCCGTGGGTCACGTGGATGGGTTCCAGCTCGAAGCTTGCGCCCGCGACGGCCCGGATTTCGCGCATCACGTCCTCCACGCTTTGGCCGGGCAGCTTTCGGCAGTCCAGGGTGGCGTTCGCCGACGAGGGGATCACATTCGCCTTGAGCCCGGCCTGGAGCATGGTGGGCGTGACCGTGTTGGTAGTCATGCCGGCCAGCAACCCGCGGTTTTTCTCCGGCAGGCGGTCCAGCACAAAACTGGCCACGGCGGGGCTGCGCATCCAGCCAGCCAGCAGACCCATTGGAAACCCCAGCTGCCTGCCGGCCTCCTTCATCATGCGCCGAAACGTGGGGGTGAGGTGTACGGGCAGATGCCGGGCCCTTCGGATTCTCTCGAGGGCTTGCGCCAGGTGCTGGACGGCATTGTCGGCATTCGGGATGGAGCCGTGCCCCGGCTCGCCGCGGGCGGTCATCCTCATCCAGCACACACCGCGTTCCGAGACCTGGATGGGATACAGCCGCCTCTTTCCAAGATAGATGGTCAAGGCCCCGCTCTCGGTCATCCCGTATTCCGCCTCGATCAGGGAAGGGTGATGGTCGACCAGGAACTTGGAGCCGTACTCAAAGCCGGCCTCCTCATCCGCCACCGCAGCCAGGATCAGGTCGCGCTTGAGGGGCAGTTTCAGCCGGCGCGCCAGCAGGAACACCTGCAGGTACATCGCCAGAAAGCCTTTCATGTCCAAGGCGCCCCGTCCCCACAGGGTGCCGTCGATGATCTC
>JBEKHT010000087.1:0-8776 GCA_050012135.1 Anaerolineales bacterium
CCGCGTTCGCAATCAGGCCGATCGATTTCGGTTCCTTCTCTGCCCTGGCTTCCTCCACGAGGGTCATGGCCTCCTCAAGATCCTCAACCACCGTGTCGAGATAGCCGGTTTGGAGCCGGCGACGCGCACGGGCGGGGTCCACTTCCACGATCAACCCCACCCCTTCATTCATCGTAATGGCCAGCGGTTGGGCTCCCCCCATTCCTCCCAGCCCGGCGGTGAGCACGAATTTGCCACGCAACGAAGGCCAGCCACGCTTGCGGGCTGCGGCAGCAAAGGTCTCGTATGTCCCCTGAAGGATTCCTTGAGTGCCGATGTAGATCCAGGAACCGGCCGTCATCTGCCCAAACATGGTGAGGCCCTGAGCGGAGAGTTCGTCGAACTTCTCCTGGGTGGCCCAATGGGGGACGAGGTTGGAGTTGGCCAGGAGCACGCGCGGGGCGTCTCGGTGGGTCTTGAAGATGGCGACCGGCTTGCCGGATTGCACCAGAAGAGTCTCGTCATCCTCAAGCTCTCGCAGCGAAGCCACAATCGCATCAAAGCACTCCCAATTCCGAGCCGCCTGCCCGCGCCCGCCGTACACCACCAACTCCTCCGGTCGTTCGGCCACGTCCGGATCGAGGTTGTTCATCAGCATGCGCAGCGCCGCTTCCTGGGGCCAGCCCTTGCACGAGATCTTCCTTCCGCGTGGGGCTCGAATGGTTCTGGTCATGAGACTCTCCAGGTCGAGGTGAAATTTCGGACCGGCTGAACTCCTACCAGCGGTCCCAGTGGACGACCTTGTCAAGCGAGGTCCGCCCGGACGGTCGCAGTCCAGCTTTGAATGCGGTCTCGTCCCGAGGATAGCCAAAGGAAATGGCCACGTTGGGAAAAGAGTCCGCCGGGATGCCTAGCAGGTCGCGGGCGGCCGCGGGCTCATAGAGGCTTGCCAGACAGGAACCAATGCCCAGCTCAAGGGCGGCCAGTTGCATATAGGCGGCGGCTTGGCCCGCATCAAAGGGTATTGACCAGCGTTCGGCTGGGTCGGGCGTGACGATGACCACTCCCAGCGCCGCCCCCGCCAAGTGACCCGCAAAGGGACCCAGACGCGCCAAGGCCTCCAGCGTCTCGCGATTCTGGAGGGCCACAAACTGCCATGGCTGAGAGTTCTTCCAGGATTGTGCCCGCCTTCCCGCGTTCAGGATGGTACGAACAGCCTCGGGGGGAAGCGGGGTGGGTTTGAATTCACGGATAGCTCGCTTCGGATGAATGGCCTCGAGGACCTCCATGCCCAACTCCTTTCCGATGGTAGGCTAGCGTCAGCCGAGATGCTCGAGAGGAAGTCGAACGGGGCCCCCAGCCGTCGGCCGCTGCCCGGCCACGCGCAGCTCAGCGCGGCCTCGAAGGCAGTCTGAGGGGACTTACGAGGCGTCGTTCAGTCGAGAGTGGGTCGCTTGATCTCTGGCAGCGGGCGCAGGTAGACGTTGCGGGAATCAAACTCGTCGATGTAGCCCGAATTGCGCAGGTTCTCGAGTTCGTAGTCCTGCAATTCGTGGCCGAACTTACCCTCCCGCAGGAAGTCGCCGGTCACAATATCCTGCAAATTGCCCTCGCCCCAATCCACCACAATGGTGCCGTCCTGCAAGGCATAGACCCATTCCCGATGAATTGGCGTTCCCGTGATCATGGTGTGCCTCCCTGGGCCTCAAGCGTTCCGCCGCGCAAGCGGCCAACGGCCACAATCTATCGACGGGATGACCTCTCACACAAAAATCCGGCGAGGGAAGCTTAATTTCAGTGTACCACAAAGGTTGGCCACAGGCCCCATGCCACGAGCTTGCATCGGAATCGCCACGCGGGTGCAATAAGCGCCGTCCCTCGCAGGGAGGACGGCGCTTTTTTGCCGCAAATCCGGTTGTCAGGCCACCCCCCTTCGGCCTGCGACGCACCCTCAAGCCGCTTCTGCCGCCCTGGCCAGGGGCTTCAGGACCTGCGAGAAGCGAGTGGCCCGCAGTTTATCTACCAACTCTTCTTGAAGCTCGCACCAAAGCGGGCTGAGGGCACACTCCTTGCCGAAGGGGCAGTCGGCAGAATCGAGCGCGCACTCATTGATCTGGATCGGCCCATCGATGGCCTCAATCACCTCGAGCAGGCTGATCTCGGACGCAGATCGGGCCAAGGTAACGCCTCCCCGCGCTCCGCGGGAGGTCTGCACCAGTCCCGCGACGGACAGCTGCGAGATGATCTTGGCCAGGAAAGAGGGCGGGATATGCTTTTCGCGGGCAATCAAGTTCGTCGGAGATCGGCCGTCGCCCTCCCGCTCGGCCAAATAGAGAATTGCCCGGATCGCGTAGTCAGCCTGGCGTGTGATTTCCATGAGAACCTACTCTTCTTGCCTATCTTGGCTTTTGCGGATGAAAAATGTCAACTTGAAGTGTAGAGGGCATCCGCGGGGTGCTCAAGTGACAGAGATCACGGGCGGCGCGTGACCTTAAGCGACCCACATTGCCGGAAAAGGGACCTGGGCGGATTTCGTAACGTTTTTCTGAGCGCGGCAGGTTCCGGCAGTCCGCTTCTTGCCTGTCCGTGCGCGCCGGGTTTTCTCTTGTGGTATCATCGCGGGCACTCGCGCTGGACGATCTTCCCTCGACATCTCCTCGAGAAGGTGAACGTGTGAACGACATATGTGTGGTCGGGGTTGGCTACGTAGGCCTCGTGACCGCTGCTGGCTTTGCCGACCTCGGCAACCGCGTGGTCGCGCTTGACATCAACGAAGAACGCATCGAAAAGCTCAGGCAAGGGATCCTTCCCATCTACGAGCCGGGGCTGGAGGAACTGGTTCGGCGGAATGTCGGAGCGGGCCGGCTTTCCTTCACCAGTTCTTATCCGGAGGGGCTGAGGCAGGCGCAATTCGTCTTTATTGCTGTGGGCACCCCAGAGGGGGTGGATGGGGAAGCCGACCTGCGCTACGTCCAGGCGGCCGCCCAGTCCATCGCGCGGGTGATGTCCCATGACTTGATCGTGGTCAACAAATCCACTGTGCCCGTAGGCACAGGCGACTGGGTGTCGGAAATCATACGCGCCAACCAGCCCAACCCAATCCGCTTTGCAGTTGTCTCTTGCCCCGAGTTCCTGCGAGAAGGTTCGGCTATCCAGGACTTTCTCAACCCGGCGCGCACCGTCCTCGGCTCCCTGGACCAGGAAGCGGCCCACCAAGTCGCGCAACTACACCTGCCCTTGCGTGCTCCGATCATGATCACAGATCTGCGCACCGCGGAGATGATCAAGTACGCCTCCAATGCTTTCCTGGCGGCCAAGGTCTCCTTCATCAACGAGATTGCCAACATCTGTGAGGCGCTGGGGGCCGACGTCAAGGAGGTGGCGGCAGGGATGGGCTATGACCCCCGCATCGGCAGGTTCTTCCTGGACGCCGGGATTGGGTACGGAGGATCCTGTTTTCCCAAGGATGTCAAGGCTCTGGCCCATATGGCCCAGATCAAGGGGCGGCACCCGCAGCTGCTGCGCGCGGTGATGGAGATCAATGAGGATCGTATCGAGCGGGTTGTGGAAAGAGTGCAGGAAGTGTTGGGCGACTTGCGAGGCAAGACTCTTGGAATTCTCGGTCTGGCCTTCAAGCCCAACACCGACGATATGCGGGAGGCTCCCTCGATCCGAATTGCCGCCCGGCTTCAAGAGGCAGGAGCCCAGGTGCGGGCCTACGATCCGGTGGCGATGGAGAATGCAGCCCGAGTCATGCCGGGCGTGCAAATGGCCGCGGATGCCTACAGTCTGGCCGAGCGCTGCGACGCCCTGCTGGTATGCACGGAATGGAATGAGTTTCGCCAGCTGGACTTCGAGCGGCTGCGAGAGCTCATGCGTCGCCCGATTCTCGTGGATGGCCGCAACCTGTATGATCCAGCGGAGATGCGAGCTCTTGGCTTCCACTATCGAGGCCTCGGGAGAGGCTCGGATGGACCCTTGGAGGGTTCAGCCCAAACCGCTCCGCCCTCCGCATTGGAGAGGGGAGTATGACCCCCGGCCGCATCCACCGAGCGAGATTGCGCAACGGCCTGCAGGTCCTGCTGAAGGAGATCCGCACCGCGCCGATTGTGAGCGTGTGGCTCTGGTACCGAGTCGGCTCGCGCAATGAGCGCGCCGGCCTGACCGGCGTCTCCCACTGGGTCGAACACATGCAGTTCAAGGGAACTCCCACCTATCCGGTAGGGAGCCTGGATCGGGCGATCTCTCGAGAAGGCGGAATCTGGAACGCGATGACCTGGTTGGACTGGACCGCCTACTATGAGACCCTGCCCGCGGATCGTCTGGACCTGGCCCTGCGCATCGAGTCCGATCGAATGGTTAACAGCCTATTCGCTCCCAGAGAAGTGACCTCGGAACGAACCGTGATCATTTCGGAGCGGCAGGGAAATGAGAATGAACCCACTTTCCGCCTCTCGGAGGAAGTCCAGGCCTCCGCCTTTCGGGTGCATTCGTACCACCATGAGGTCATCGGAGATGTGTCCGACCTGGCCTCCATGACCCGGGAAGACCTGATCCGGCATTATCACAACTTCTATGTTCCCAGCAACGCGGTGCTCACCCTGGCCGGAGATTTTCAGTGGCGTCCGGTCCTCGACCGGGTCCGGGAGTTGTTCGGGAGTGTCCCCGCCGGGACGCCGCCTGCGCCCTTGACGCGGCCGGAGCCGCCCCAGCATGGAGAACGCCGCGTGATGGTCGAGGGCCCCGGAGAGACTTCCTTCGTCGAGGTGGCCTACCATGTCCCCTCGGCGGCCGAGGCCGACTTCTTTCCCCTGGTGGTCCTCGACTCCATTCTGGCCGGACCGAGCAATTTGAACCTGTTCGGGAGCGGGATTTCCAACAAGACCTCCCGTCTGTATCGGGCGCTGGTGGACACGGAGCTGGCCGCCGGGGTGAGCGGGGCCATGGCCGCCACTTTGGACCCTTACGTCTATACTCTCACCGCAACCGTGCGCAGCGGGAGGACGCCCGAGCAAGTGTTGAGTGCGCTGGACCAAGAGCTGCGACATCTGTTGGAGGAGCCCGTTCAGGAGGAAGAGCTGATGCGGGCGGTCAAGCAGGCTCGTGCCATATTCGCCTTTGGGAGCGAAACCGTCACCAACCAGGCCTTCTGGATGGGATATGCGGAGATGTTCGCTAACTACGGCTGGTTCGAGACCTACCTGCAGAAGCTGGAGTCCGTTCGAGCGGAAGATGTCTCGCGGGTGGCTCGCAAATTCCTTTCTAAGAGGAATCGCATCGTCGGCTTCTACCTTCCCAGCGAAGGCGCGGCGGAGATCTGACTCTTATCCATCCCCTTTCGGAGAACCAGGATGCCTCGCGCGAGCTCCCGCAAATCCCGTCCCCGCCGACCTCCAAAGAGGACCCCGGTCCGGCCTCCCAGACCCCGGCCCAACCTGCCTCAGCTCGATCCGCGCAGCCTGCCGGGGCCCCATTCGGTTGTGCGGGAAAGACTCTCCAACGGGATCACCGTTCTCATCCGTGAAAACTTCCTGAGTCCCTCCGTGGTCATTCAGGGCACCTGTTGGGCGGGGGGGCTAGACGAAGCGGAGGAAAAGGCGGGTTTGGCCAGCCTGACAGCCGCCTGCCTGATGCGCGGGACCGAGAGGCGCAGCTTTCATCAGATCTACGATACCTTGGAATCGGTGGGCGCCTCGCTTGCGTTCGGGTCTGGAATGCACACCACCTCCTTCTACGCGCGTTCCCTAGCGGAGGATTGTGCCACCGTTGCGGAGCTGGCGGCCGAGGCCCTGCAAACCCCATCCTTTCCACCCGATCAGGTGGAACGCACGCGGGGGGAGTACCTGACCGACCTGGCGATCCGGCAGGAAGACACCGGGGCACGGGCTCAACTCGCGTTCAATTCCTTAGCCTACCCGGGACATCCTTACGCGCATGACGACGAGGGCTCCCTGGAAACGATCCGTGGAATCACTCGAGATGAACTGGCGGAGTTTCACCAAACCCACTACGGCCCGCGCGACATGCTGGTTTCGATCGCTGGGGCCGTCCATAGCGCTCGGGCCCTCTCCCTCCTCGAGAAACACTTTGGAGGCTGGACCAACCCGGGCCAGCCGGCGCGTCCGACCCTCCCAGCGGCACCCCGCCTCGAACGCATCGTTCAGAACCGGGTAACCCTTCCGGGCAAGAGCCAGGCCGACTTGGTGATTGGCGCTCCCGGGCCGGCCCGGACCGCAGGCGACTATGTCCCCGCCATGCTGGGGAACAACATCCTCGGTCGCTTCGGCATGTTCGGCCGGATCGGCGAGGCGGTGCGCGAATCAGAGGGGTTGGCCTACTATTCCCTCAGCACTCTCAGCGGGGGCCTGGGACCAGGACCGTGGATGGTGGTCGCGGGGATCAGTCCCCGCAATCTGCAACGGGCGATCGAGCTCATTCGCCGAGAAATTGAGCGGTTTGTGCAGGCCCGAGTTACTCAGAGTGAGCTGATCGACAATCAGGCCAGCCTCATTGGCCGGCTTCCCCTTCAGCTTGAGTCCAACGATGGAGTGGCGGCCGCACTGATGAACCTCGAGCTCTTTGGCCTCGGCCTGGATTACTACCAGCGCTACCCTCAGATCATCAGCAGCGTCACGCGTGATGAGATCTTGGAGAGCGCTCGCCGCTACCTTCATCCGGATCGGCTGGCGATAGGGATTGCTGGCCCTCTGGACGAGTCCTAGCCCCTCGGCCGTGGCCGTTCTGCGATCCTCTCATGATTAGGGTGGGCATTGACCTGGTTCCGATTCCGCGCCTGGAGCAGGCGGTGGTCCGTTGGGGATCACGTTTCCTTGAGCGGGTCTTCACGGCTCAGGAGCTGCTGGATTGTGGGAATCGAAGTCAGTCGCTGGCTGCTCGGTTTGCTGCCAAGGAGGCCGCCGCCAAAGCTCTGGGAACGGGCCTGATGGCAGGAATTGGCTGGTGCGAGATCGAAATCGTGTCCGCAACGGCGGGCCAGCCCCAGTTGCGGTTGCATGGGGCCGCCCAACGCCAGGCTTTCCATCTGGGGCTGGAGGAATGGGCGGTCAGCCTTTCCCACTCGGGCGACCAGGCCCTGGCAGTTGTCATAGCCCAATCGAAGGGTTGAGCCGTTGCCTACCATTGAGCAGGCCAGAGGGTGGTACAGCTCCCGTGACCCCGTCCATGGCTTCGATCATGTCTTGCGCGTCCTGGTTCTTGCCGAACGGATTGGACGCAGGGAAGGAGCAGACCTGGAGATTCTGCGGGCGGCCGTCCTCCTTCACGACACTTGCCGGGACGGGCCCGGAGGCTTGGCGGGGGGGAACCATCAGGAGGCCTCGGCCGAATTCGCAAGGGATGTTCTCGCTCGGGACCAATGGCCGCCCGAGAGAATCGACCGGGTTCTGCATTGCATTCGGACCCACCGCTTTCGCTCCTCGTCCGCCCCTCCCCAAACGCGGGAGGCCAAGGTTCTGTTTGACGCGGACAAGCTTGACGCGATCGGAGCCGTGGGCGTAGCGCGCGCCGTGGCATTTGCGGCGCTGGCCCATCAGCCAATCTATGCAGCCCCGTCGGCCACCTTCCGGGAGGAAGGGAGGCTGGAACCCAACGAGCCTCACAGCGCTTATCACGAGTACGTGTTCAAATTGCGGCAAATCCCCGACCGACTTCAGACGCCCACCGGCAAGCGCCTGGCGATGAACCGGCTTCGCTTCTTGAACCAGTTCTTTGAGCGCTTGGTCAACGAAAGCGAAGGGCGCCTGTAAGCTGGGCCATTGGGGCCCGCACGAGGTGGGACCATGGGCCCCTCAGCCACTCCCGCAGCGGGTGCATGCGGGCCGGGGCGGCCCCAGCTCCCAGCTGACCGAAAACAGAGCCTCGCAGGGATCCGCCCTAGGGCAGGCAACCCGATAAGGGCGGATCATGGTCCCCACGGCTCGCCGAAAACCGGCAAATCGGCGAGGTACATCGGCCCTCCCCAACTTATTAGGGCGAAGCGAGTGCTTCAGCGACAGTCTCCTGGCATCGTTCGCCAGATTCTGCCGCCGCCAGAAAAAAGTCCGTCCAACGGCGCGAACGTCTGGCGCGCTTCTCTCAAAAGTGCAGGCCGCGCAGGGCGAGATCCGATGGCGAGGGAACGGCCAATCGCCGGCCTCCAGGGTTCTGCTCCGGCTCATTCCGGCGGCCGGTACCCTTCCGACTAGCGGCTCGCGGGTTCGATGGCTGGTTTCTCCGCAACGAGCACCATCTGATCTGAATCCTCCTCCAGGGGTTCATGATCGTAGCCCCCAAAGATGTTCCGAATTCTGAGACCGTTGGATTCCAACAGACTCACCAATTCGTCCGGGAAGGAATAGCGGAGGGTCATGGGGACCGTGGTTCGTGAGAGCCGGCCCTGATCATCGATCTCGTCATAAAACCAGGTGACGTGGCCGTGTTGCGTGTTGCGCTCCAGCAGGAAGGAGGAGAACACTTGGATCGTGCAGCCCCGCTCCTCATCCCTCATGATTCGCTCCAGGAGCAGCCCCTCCCGGGAGGCTGCGTACACCTCCGCTGGGTTGGGAAGATCAAAGGCGAACCATCCACCGGGCTCAAGGTGCCGCTGGATGGACTGGAGAGCGGCCGACTGTTCGGCGCGCGTCAGCAGATCGGCGAAGGTGTTGAAAGGCATAAGGACCAGCTCGAACGCTCGCTTCAGGTCTAAGGCAGTGAAATCCTGGAGGATCAGTTCAATATGATTCCTGAGTTCGGGGCGGGAATCCAGGCGGGCTCGGGCTCGCGTGAGCATGGCCGCAGA
>JBEKHT010000088.1:0-8736 GCA_050012135.1 Anaerolineales bacterium
GGAGGAAGCCAGGGTCACCCACAGCGGCGAGGTGCTCACCAAAACGACCGAGGAGGCCACGCTGGTGTATTGCAGCGAAGTGACCCAGGTCGCGAAGTGCACCGCTAGGAAGGACCCCGAGGCGAGCGCAAGCCACAACTCCTTGTGCGGCAGGGCCAGGAGTTCCGATCGGTCGCGTGCCACAACGATCGGGATGATCACCAATACCGCAATGGCCAAGCGTCCGGCCGCGATCACTAGGGAAGGCGTCCCCAAAGCCTGGGCAAAGCGGATCATGAGGGAGGCGGTAGAGACAGCCACGATCCCAAGGCTGATGACGAACAGGGGGGTGGTTCGGCCGGGGGGTGGCTCATGTGGCGTCATGCGAATGCCTCCGGAAAAGTGGCTGACGCGCCCATTTGCGCGTCGCTAAATGAATGATTGTTTGAAAGCGCTGCCTCTGTCAAGATAAAACCCAAACCGGAACCCGAGGGTTTGCGAGCGGGATTCAGGCCGGTCAGAGCGAAAAGGGATGTCTCGCCTGGATCGCAAGGGGCGCGTCCGCCCTCGTATGGGCATGAGCATCATCCGCAAGGGGATTGCCATCTATTGCGTGTCTCGAGAACAGATGTTACCGGCGCCCTCTGGCTCAGTCCGCTGGGACGGGCTTGCCCCTGCCTTGGTTGGACCGAGTTGGGTTCCCGGTAGGACTCCTGCCTGTTCGGCATCCAAGCCGTGGCCTCCGAGAGAGGCCGGGCCACCGCACCCGCCGCGACGGAGGGACCTTTCCTTTTCTGGATTCGGCCATAGAGTAGTGAGACGTGCTGTCGCTTCCAGCCCCCCTTGGCGCGATTGATGGCAATGAGGTTGGCGGCTTCGCTGGCCGGCGGCTCGGGCAGGCGACAAAGGCCCACTTCAGATGGCGGTTGGCCTGCCTGTCTGCCTCCGCGCAGGTTGGTGCACTGAACCGAAACGGACCTTGCCGCTGCTCTGGCCTGAGCCTCGGGGCAGGGCGGCATCTACCTTGGTGGTGATTTCGCCGTTGCCATCGACTTTTCCGGCCAACTGAAGGCGATCGATCCGACCTCTCCTTCGGCGACGGTGGCCGGAATATCGCCCACGCCAGGGAGGGTTTGAGCAGCGGCATGTTTGGTCTGGACTGGATCTGCTGGCGCATGCGGCTTTCAAGGACTTGCCTCTGGCGGTTAGAGCCGTCCAGGAGTGCGAGCTCCTGCTCGACCGACTTGGACGCATCTGGCGGGAGAGACTTGAGTGTGCGCTCGAGCCCAATGCCGCCCTTCTTGGAAATGAGAGCGGCGATGCCTGTTGGCCAGAGGGCGACCATGGCAAGGCTGGCATGGATCCGGTTCAGGATGGCGGTGCGCATGCCCGATAGAGCCATCCAGGGACCGAGCGAGTTCTCGTTCGTCCCTCACCGGGCCGGGTGCCAGCCACCCAGCCTGCCCGCTGGGGCAGGTCTTTCCTGCCCTCATTCTCGGTGACGCGATTGGTTTGCTTGACAATGAGGGTCGGAAAAGATATAATCGCTCCTCCGAGTTGGGTTCGCCCGCAGGGACCTGCGGGCGAAATGATGGTACAGGAATCCCTCTGAGCCGGTCAAGAGGGTCAAGTTTTCTTCGCCAAGGAGACGAGCCATGGCACACGAACTTCCCGCCCTGCCGTATGCCTATGAGGCGCTGGAGCCATACATCGACGCCCAAACCATGCGGCTTCACCACGACATGCATCATAAGGCGTATGTGGACGGCCTCAACAAGGCCGAGGCGATGCTCAAGGACGCTCGTGCTAAGGGCGACTTTGCGCTCGTCAAGCACTGGGAGCGCGAGCTTGCCTTCCACGGATCGGGACACTTCCTCCATTCGGTTTTCTGGCAGGTGATGGCCGCGAGCGGGAAGGGGGGTGGCGGCAAGCCGGGCGCTGACCTGCTCAAGGAGATCGAAGCGACCTTTGGTTCCTTCGAGGTGTTTAGCAAGCAGTTCAGCGCGGCCGCGGGCGCGGTGGAGGGTTCGGGTTGGGTCCTGCTGGTCGTCCAGCCATCCAAGAAACACCTGGAGATCTTGACCGCTGAGAAACACCAAAACCTGACTCAGTGGGGAGCGATCCCCATCCTGGTGTTGGATGTCTGGGAACACGCCTACTATCTCAAGTATCAGAACCGCCGAGGGGACTACATTCAGGCGTGGTGGAATGTGGTCAACTGGCCCGAGGTGGCCAGGCGCTTCGCGGCGGAGTTCAGCAAGTAGCCTGGGGTGAGGCGCAGGTCGGGGGGGGTGGATCGATGTCTCTTGGTGAGGGAGGCAGGCGCCAGGGCAACCCTTCCGATCTGCAGGAGATGCGACTATGACACACATCATCACTAGTCTCTGCTTGCGCGATGGCAGCTGTGTTGAGGTTTGCCCCGTCGAGTGCATTGTCCCGGGCAAGCCTCAGGACAAGTGGCCTTGGTTTTATATTGATCCTGACACCTGCATCGACTGCGGGGCCTGCATCCCCGAATGCCCGTTCGAGGCCATCTTCCCCGAAGATGAGGTGCCGGTCGGGTACAAAGCCAAGGGCGGGGAGCGACTCAGTCGCCCAGAGGGAGGCTCCGCGTTCGTGGGAACCAATCACAATGGAGAGTCGGTGCAGGTCGAACACACGGTCGTGCTCAGCGCGGGGCAGGTGGTGGATCTGCGCGCCGACAGTGAACCCAACTACAAGTTCTTCAAGGAGGGGCCAGGATACTCGGCCCGCTGAGGGACACGCTTACGAGGGCGGGAGCCGAGCTGGCTCCCGCCTTTTTGTCGGACTGGCTCCGGGCAGGGATGGAGGGTGCCCATGAATGGCTTTCGAGTGGAACGCGACTCCTTGGGAGAGATCCGAGTTCCCGCCCAGGCTTATTACGGGGCTCAAACGCAGCGGGCCGTGGAGAACTTCCCCATCTCCGGGCTGCGTCCCTGGCGGGCCTGGATTTGGTCGCTTGGGGTGATCAAGCGGGCTGCGGCGGAAGTGAACCGGGGTCTGGGCCTTCTGGAGCCAACCAAGGCCGAGGCGATTGTGCAGGCCGCACAGGAGGTGATGGACGGCCAATGGGATCGCGAGTTTGTCGTCGACCCGTTCCAGGCCGGAGCCGGGACCAGCCATCATATGAATGCCAATGAGGTCATCGCCAACCGCGCCACTCAGATCCTCGGCGGTCAGCTAGGCGAATACCGCGTGCACCCGAATGACGACGTCAACATGGCGCAATCCACCAACGACGTGATTCCCACCGCCATCCGCCTGGGTTGCCTGTGGCGGCTGGATGAGTTGCTGGGAGGCCTGAAGGAGTTGCATGCCGCCCTGGCCCAGAAGGCGCTGGATTTTGATGACATCGTGAAATCCGGACGCACGCACTTGCAGGACGCGGTTCCCGTGCGGTTGGGGCAGGAATTCGGGGGGTATGCGAGTGCGGTGGAACGGGATGCCGAGCGGATCGAGCGGGCGGCGGAGGGCTTGCGAAGGCTTGGCATCGGAGGGACGGCCGTTGGAACTGGGCTAAACGCCCATCCCGATTACCGCGCGCGGATGATTCACAAGCTGGAGGAGTGCAGCCGGCTGCAATTGGTGCCCGCCGATGACCTTTTCGAAGCCATGCAATCCCAGGCCGACGCAGCCCATTTTTCGGGCTCGCTTCGCACCCTGGCCCTCACGCTGGTGCGGATTGCGAACGACCTGCGCCTGCTCGCCTCCGGGCCCGCCACGGGATTGGGGGAGATCGTCTTCCCGGCGGTGCAGCCCGGCTCCTCCATTATGCCGGGCAAGGTGAATCCGGTGATGGCCGAGATGCTGGATCAGGCCATGTACCACGTCTTGGGCTGCGACACCACGGTGGCGATCGCCAGTCAAGCCGGGCAGCTCGAGCTCAACGTGATGATGCCAGTCATTGCTCACAACCTTTTTGAGATGATGCAGGTGATGATCGGGGCGGTGCGCGCTTTCACCGAGAGAGGCGTCAAGGGACTGCGGGCCAATCGCGAGCGCGCGGAACGTTGGCTGGCCCGCAACTCGATTATCGCCACCGCGCTCAACCCGCTGATTGGTTATCTGGCGGCGGCCGAACTGGTCAAGGCGGCCGAGGCTCAGGGGCTGAGCCTCTACGAAATCGCCGTGGCCCAGGCCGGACAGGGCAAGCTGCGAAACAGGGAAAGCGGGGAAAGCGTGACCGTGCAGGAAGTGGAGAGCGCCTTGGGGAACCTGCGCCGAATGACCGAGGGCGGGATCCAGGCTTGAGACAGCCGAAGACCATGAGGGAAGAATTCAGCCGACGGAAACTGCGCCTCCAGCTCAGGCATCTGGCCGAGATGCGGCGGGCGGTCGCGGCCGCGGCGCCGGAGGAGGGATGTGGGCTCGTCTTGGGGATCGGCGAGCAAGGGCTCGAGGTCGTCCCCATTGAGAATGTCATCCACAGCCCCGCCCGCTTTCGGCTGGAGGGAGCGGCCCAGGTGAAGGCCATGCTTGACGCCGCGCAAAGGGGATGGGAGCTGGTCGCGATCTTTCATTCTCACCCCACCGGACCGACTCATCCATCCCCAAGCGACCTGGCGGAGGCGGCCTACCCGGACGCCCTCTATTTGATTTGGGCCCCGGGGCCTGGGAAACGGTGGGAATGCCGTGCCTTCGAACTGAGGGGAATCTCGCTCACGGCGGGGGCGAGCAGCTTTTTGCCGGTGGAGGTTGTGAGCGAAGAATAGGAAGCCCCTGGGCTGGGGGCCGCCGTCGGCCCTGGACTAGAGCCAAGCGACCAGAAGGCCCAGGGCGAACCCCGCAGCCAAGGCGATCCCGGCGGGACGCAAGTACCTTCTGGCCGAATAGAGCCCCATTAGAACCTGCTCCACGGCCATCAACAGGTAGAGCTGGGTCTTCAACCAGGTCAATTCAAAGCTCATCATCTCTCCGGCTCCTTACTTGGAGGTGCTGATCTTCAGGATCTGACCCCGCTCATCCGCCACAACCCGCACCAAACGCGGCAGCAGCGCGCCACTATCCGTGCGCACCTTGCCCCGGTAGGTGAGCGCATACTGCGTCTGCCCCCCGGCGCCGGACTGGGTGCTGAGGCTGGGATGGACCCCCTGCAATTCTGGGTATTCCCGGTATACCCGGGCACTGATCCGTTCCACCAGCTGAGAAGACATGCCCATGAGAACTAAGCCTTTCCGGTTCGCACCAGGCGGTTACTGCTGGTAGAGGCCAGGGCCTCCTCGAGCCCTCGCCGGCGCCGGCGGATGAAGGCGGGCACATCCAGATCTTCTTCGGCCGAAGGGGGCTGGACGCGGTGCGCGACATGCGCCGCAGAAGCCGGGCTCGTCTCCAGCGATGGCGCGCGCTCCTCTTCGGGTTTGACCGAGGTGGCTTGCAAAAGGACGTGGGAGGCGCCAGCCAGCACACTCCCCAGCGGTTGGCCACCCACGCCCGTGACGACGACAATAGCCTGGACGCGCCCGCTCATGCCCGGATCAATGGCCGCCCCAAACACAATCTCCGCGTCCTTGGCGCCTGCGGCCTGGATCTCCTGCATCGCCTTGTGCACTTCCATCAGCTCCAGGTCCTCCCCTCCGGTGAAGTGCACCAGGATTCCTGCGGCATGGTCCAAGGAGCCAATTTCCAGCATGGGATTGCGCAGGGCTGACCGGACCGCGGAAACGGCCTTCTCCGGCCCGCTGCCCTGACCCACGGCGAAGTAGGCGCCGCCGGCGAGCTGCATCAGCGCGCGCACATGGGAGAAGTCGACATTCACGAGTCCCGGGCGAGTGATCAGCTCGGTGATGGCCTGCACCCCCTGCCGGAGAACATCGTCGGCCAACCGCAAGGCGACGTCAAAACTGGTCTGCCGCGGGGCTACCGCAAGCAGCCGGTCATTGGGGATCGTGATCAGGGTGTCGCAGTACTCGCGCAGCCGCTCCATGCCCGCTTCCGCAATCAGGGCCCGTTTGCGACCCTCGAAGGAAAAGGGCAGGGTGACAATGGCCACAACGATCGCCCCCTGCTTGCGCGCGATCTCAGCGGCCACTGGAATGGCACCGGTTCCTGTCCCACCGCCCAACCCACAGGTCAGGAACACCATGTCGCCCGGCCCCAGCACTTCCGCCAGCTCCCGTTCGCTCTCGCGGGCGGCCGCCTCACCCACATCCGCCATTCCCCCTGCACCCAGGCCCCGGGTCGTGTGCGGCCCAAGGGCGACCTTGACTGGCGCCAGGCAGGTCGCCAGGGCCTGTCGGTCCGTGTTGCAGGCAATGAACTCAACGCCGCCCAATCCGAGCTCAATCATTCGGTTGACTGCGTTCGACCCTCCGCCGCCCAGGCCAACCACCTTGAGCACGGTGGCCCCGGGGGCCAAAACCTTCTCGGGCCGGGTTGGGCTCAAGCTGAAGTCCGGGGAGTTCCCCAAGAATGGGTTCGTCACAGAGCACTCCTCTCGCCCACCGATCTCAGCGGCTCGACAAGGCATCCGGCGGTCTGGAGCCGCTCAACGAGGTCCATCGGCGGTTCGTCGCCCAGGACCGTGACCCGCTCGGCCTGCATGGCCTCCTCAATCGAATATCCGCAAGTCGGCCGGTAAGTGCGCAGGTAGTCTTGAATGGTCTGCCAGGCTCCCTGAGCCAGCTCCTCGGCCTCAGGGGGGATCAGGAAGTAGTGTTCGAAGCGCTTGCCAGCCGGGTCTGGCCCCGGCGGGGTCGTCTGGCTCTGCATCCGCTTCAGTCCATCCACCACCGGCAGGCTGGTCCCATCCGACCGGTACCAGGCCTGGTCGGCGAAGGGGCTGGCCTCTTCCGTTGCGAGCAACCAGAAGGTCACATTCTGCAGCCAAGCTGGAAGCAACCCCATCCGGGCCTGCCGGGCGATCTGAAGGTTGATCTCTGAGTGGCGCTCCGGATCGGCCGCAGGAAAGTTGGTGTCGATGCGGCAGTGGAGCACGGCTCCCCCGCGAACCATCACAATCGGTCGCGGCTCGCCCAGGTGGCTCTGGACGATATTCTCGACCCACTGGAAACCAAAGAAGCCCCGCTGGTCTTCGCTTCCCGGAGGGGTAAGGTAGGGGCGGGCCTCCGGCCAGCGTTCGCACCCGCCGCGACCCCAATCCCAAGGGCGGTTGTAGGCCCAGGCGTCGACCGCGAACTCCATGCTCGAGAGCAGCTCGGATTTCCCGCGGCGCTCGATGGAGGTCAGGGCCGCATCGAGGAACGACAGATCCCAGTAATCTCCTCCCGGATAGAGCGGAGGGAAGAGAGGAATCAGCCCTTCCTCCTGTTCCATTTCCGCAATTGGAAGAAAGACGTCGAGGAATTGCTCGACGGGAGAGGCCTGCGACCACTGGCCCGGTCGCCAGGATTCTTGCTGGTTGGGAGCTGAGAATAGGGCCACGTAGCGTGCTCCCCATCCCGCGTAGCTATGGAAGAGCAGCCGCAATTCGGGGCCCAGGGGTCGAATGGGGCTTTCCGGCAGGTGCAGGATGGGTTGGATCCCGGCTTCTCGCAGGGCGCAGATGAAGCTTTCCGGAATGGCTCGCGCCAGACCGGAGCGAAGGGTCAGCCACCCGAGTTGGAGAGCCTGGAACTCGGGCAGCCAGCGCGCAAGATCCTTGGTTGTGTAATGCAGGTCGTCGGGGTAGTAATGAAGCCCCAGGCGTGTTCGCTCCGCGGTAATGGCAGCGTTCATCGGCGTCACCCCGGGGATGAACGTTGCAAGGTCTGTGCCAAGCGGTTTGGCTATCGGGAGACTACCAACTTGATCAGATGGCCGGCCGCGTCAAGGCTCAGCCTCGCATACTGGGCGTGGCCCGAGCCGTGACCTTCGAATCGCTTGTCGAGCGAGATAACCCAAGCCGGAAGACCGCCAGCCGAACTGGTCGCCGCGGGGTCCTTGGGGAGGGCTGGATCTCGGCGAGGCACGATCTGGGTTTCAAACACCCGTGCCCGGCTGTCTGTCATGCCCGGCAGGCTGGCCTTGAGGACTTCCTTGAGAGAGTTCTCCAGATCGGCCGGCAGGCTTGCCAAAGAAGTGTCGTCCAGCGCCTTAACCGCGAGCAGGTCCAGGTCGGCCGGACGCGATTCGCGACGTAAAGTGCTCTTGGTGGCAGTCCCCTGAGCAAATTCCCGAGGCACAAACAACGGATCGCCAAGGTGGATGAAAGAGATCAGCGTCTTCTGGTCTTCCCCATCCAGGTATCCCTGACGCCGTCGCATTTCCTCGGCAAAGGTAAGCTTGGCTTGTCTCAGTGCCTCGCCAGAGGGAAGCCCTCGAGTCAGGCCCTGCCAGTAGTGGAGGGCCACAAGATCGGCCCCAATGAGCGGAGGAGCCGCGGCCCCATAGGCGATCTTGGTAGAACCCACCAGGGCCCGTGTCCCGGATTGCAAGAACTTCAAGGCGAGTGCGGAATCAATCGTCTTGCTCAACACGTTCGCGCCATAGCAGGCCTCGCTGAAGACTACCGTCGGGGCGCGGCCTGAGTTGGTCACCTGCGCAGGTCGCAGAGCCGTTGGAAACTCGACCGCAGACGAAGCAGATCCGGGCGAACGTTGACCGAACCACTCCGGACCATCCTCCAACCCATGCAAATTGAAGTAGGTGTACCGAGGGAAGACCAAGTCCGTGGCCGGCAGTGTGTCGGCATCCGTGGGAGGCGAAATCAACATCGAATTGGGCTGGCCAATCGGTTGGTATACCCCCAGGGAGGCAGAGTGCCAGATGCTTGCCGTATACCCCAGGCTTTTCCGAAAG
>JBEKHT010000089.1:0-8610 GCA_050012135.1 Anaerolineales bacterium
CCGTCGAGTCCGACAGGCCGGACAAGGCCGAGCCAGCCAGGAACAGGAGGAAGCCCAGCTGGAAGACGCGTTTTTGCCCGCGGATGTCGCCCAGACGCCCGAAGCTGAGCAGCAGCCCGCTCAATACGAGCAGGTAGACGGTGACTACCCACTCGATGCTGGCCAGGTTGCTGCCGAACTCCTTGGCGATGACCGGCAGGACCGTGTTGACCACGCTCCCGTCCAGCGCGGACATGAAGGTCGCGACGCCAGCCGTCAGCAGCACCCAATAGCGGTCCCGGTACCGGGGGTCCAGGGGAATGGGGCCCGAGGTCATGCGCTTCCATCCCCTCCCGGAAGAGGCGAGCGACGGGGCCCGTCTGTGCCGCTTGGCACCCCGAGCCGATCCCGGTTGGGCCGTGCCGCGTCCTCTTCCTCGCCGGGAATCCTGGCGCAAGGCCCCCGCCGCCTCTCGAGAGCACGCGGAACCCTATGGCTCGAACCGGGCGTTCTTTTCTCCGGATTCAATCAAACTCCCGCACGGCACGGTTCGCCGCCGCGTACCCGCTGCCCAGCAAAACCAGGCACCCGGCCGCAAGGAACATCACGGTGGCATGTGCATCCACCAGGAATCCCGCAATCACATACGATACCAGGGCCAATCCCTGGGAGGCAAACATTACCAGGCTCATCAACCTGCCCAGTAGGCCCGTTTCTACCGACCTTTGCAGCCACGAAACGATGATCACGTTGATGAAGCCGCTTCCCAGCCCCATCCAGGCGATGACCAGCGAGGCGAGGAAGACATTCGGGACGACCCCGACCTGGGCGAGCATTACCCCCATGAGCGAGGTTACTCCGATCGCCAGCTGGCCTCGCCAACGGGGGCGGCCGATCGAACCGGCAACGAGTGCCCCGGCCAACGCTCCTCCGCCCCAGGCGGACAACATGAAACCCAGGGCGGTCGCCCCTCCCGCGAAGCGGTGATCCGCGAGCCACGCCGCCCCAACATTGAAGGGCCCGACGAAGGAAAAATCCACGGTGGCAACAATGACCAGCAGCGCGCGGATCATGGGATGTCCCAGGGCAAAACGCATCCCTTGACCGATGTCGGCGAAGAGCGAAGCGGGTTTTCTCCTCTCCCCGGCCCTGGTCCCAGCGGCCGCTTCCCCGAGGGCCAGGGAAGGTGAGGGAACCCCTCGCATCAGCCCCAGCATGGCCGCTGCGAACACGAAGCTGAACGCGTCGAAACCAAACGCGACGGGGAGGCCAAGCGCGGAGATGGCCAGGCCCGCCGGGGCCGGGCCCACTAACCCCGTGAGCTGGGCCGTGGCCTGGAGCAGGGCATTGCTCCCCTCCAGCTTCCCGGCCTCGACGATCCGGGGGGTGATGGCCTGAAAGGAGGGGTAGAAGAAGGCATCCACCAGGCCGAAGACGGCCGATAGGAGGTACAGCTGCCAGAGCCTGAGCTCGGCGGAGCAGCACGAGCAGGGTGAGCAGTGCGGTGAGGATCGCGCGAAAGGCATTGGAGGCGAGCATCAGGGTGCGGGGCGAGATCCGGTCGCTGATGGCGCCTCCAACGAGCATGAAGATCGCCCGCGGGATGGCCCCCGCCATGAGAACCGTGCCCAGGGCCAAGCCCGACCCCGTTAGCTCGAGCGTCAGCCAGGACAGGGCGACAAAAAAAGAACTGGTTGCCCAGGAGCGAGACGCTTTCTCCCAGCCACAGGAGGCGGAAGTTCCGCACGCCCAGGGGCTCCAGCACGGGAAAGCGATTCGGGCGCGCCATGGGAAGGGACGGCGGACTTACGCAGCCCGCGGTTTTTCCTCCGCTCGCCTCGCGCACTCCTCCCCGATTTTCAATTCCTCACAGCCTGGTCCGCTTTCACCGAAGGCGAACGGCATCGCCCGAAGCTCCACCCAAACCCTTTGCCAAGACACCCGATCCACTCGAAATCGCCTCGTCTCCAGGCTGACCTGGGCGCAAGCCAACGGCTCGCCAACTGGAGGGCAGCCTCTCGGCTGGGCATGCCTGAAGTTCCGGTTGAGTTCCAGGGATTGCGTGGCCTATGCGGGCCTCAGGGTGGAAGTGCACCCACCCTTGGGTCCCATTTCACCCTCCGGCTCGCCGTCGAGAGCGGCTGGATGCGAGGCGCCTCAGGGCCCGGCGTGCCCAACTTGCCAGTCTGGCGGGGGGGCGGCCAATCGATCTTTGAGCACCCGTGGCCCCTTCCCAGGAAATGCTCTTCCACGAATAGTCGAAGAGCAGTTCGGGATACTCCAATTCCTCCTCCGCGAGACGCAGCCGGCCAACCAACTCCTGGTCCACGAAAAACAGATTCCCCGTGTGACACACCGGTACGTAACCCTTGGCTCTCCCCAGCATCACCGTCGACGCGAAACTCGAGCCTCGGACCCTTGCGTCCCGGTGCGTCTGAAACACGCCCACCGGGATGCTCGAATTGATTTCGATGATCACGATCTTCGGGCGATAATGGCTCAGGCCTTTCCAGACGTGCCAATCGAACGAGTCAATGTCAATACTGAGGAGCTCGAAGTCCGGCGCCAGACTCGTCCGGGCAAGAAGATTGTCCAGAGATCCTTCTCCCGTCGCTTCCACCAGGGCATGGATTGTGGTGACGCGGTCCTGGAACCCCCGCATGTTTAGAACGAGTTGGTCATATTTGGCCTGGTCCGCCTCGATATACACCGCCTTCCACCCGATTTCGAGGAGACGGTAGGTGTTCGACAGATGCTTTCCATCCCAGGCGCCAAACTCGACAAAACTGCCGCGCTCGACTCCTAGCCTGGAGAGGATTTCCTCGAGGACCCCATCCTCTCCATTCTGGCTGTAGACGTTGCGTCGGTAGCGACTCAGGGTCGACATTTCGGGTTAGGCCACACGCGTTCCTTGCGTGCCGGTCGCGGCTTGAGTTCGCGAATTGTACATCGACCGCTCCTTCCCCCGATTCTCCCTTTCCCTGCCTCGAAACGAGCCCAGGGCGGGGGTCCTCATCCTTCGCCAGCGAACAACGCTCCCAGGCCCGCCGCGCCAGCCCGTCCGGCTTGCTTCCTGGGAGTCGTTTTGAAGGCAGAAAGGAGGAATCCGGCCCTCGATGGCTGGTAAAGAAGCTCCCATCCGGGCTTCCAAGATCAGGCAGGCGAGGCAGGCCAACTCAATAACCTGCGGCTCATGGACTCGCCTGTCGCGAGCCCTGATCAGAGAGAATTCAATGATTCCAAGGCGCGGTCAGGTCCGGCTGGCATGTTTGATCTGGGCCTGGAATCAAGGGAGATGCCGCGCGGCCTTCCGTTGCCTGGCCATTCCCTGCCCCCCTGTGGGTCCCGATCGTGGCCTTCTTCCGCTTGGCGGGCAACCGGAGTCAGGCGCTGCCCGAAGGCCGGCAGGGAGAGCCAGTCAGAAGCACAACGGGAGGCTAGGTCCCCTCTTCCCACGAGGTCAGGTATCTCCGCTGCTCTTCGCTCAGGTCGTCGATGCGCACCCCCATCCCCTCGAGCTTGAGCCGCGCGATTTCCCGGTCGAGCTCCTCCGGCAGGCGGTGCACCCCGCGCTCCAATTCCTTGCCGTGACGGGCCACGTACTCGAGGCTGAGGGCCTGGTTGGCGAACGACATGTCCATCACGCTGGCCGGATGCCCCTCGGCCGCCGCCAGGTTGATCAGGCGCCCCTCGCCCAGCAGGTTGATGCGCCGCCCATCCGCAAGCGTGTACTGCTCGACGTACTCGCGCACCCGGCGCTTGCCCTTGGCCATCTTTTCCAGGGCGGGAATGTCGATCTCGACATTGAAGTGACCCGAGTTGGCCAGGATCGCCCCATCCTTCATCTTCTCGAAGTCGTGTCCGTCCAGCACCTTGATGTCCCCCGTGAGGGTGCAGAAGATGTCGCCCAGCCCCGCCGCCTCCTCCATGGGCATCACCCGGAAGCCGTCCATGAGGGCCTCCAGCGCCGGGAGCGGGTCGACCTCCGTGACGATCACGTTCGACCCCATCCCACGGGCGCGCATCGCCAGGCCCCGGCCGCACCAGCCGTACCCGGAGATCACGAAGGCCTTCCCGGCCAGGAGCACATTGGTGGCCCGAATGATCCCGTCCAGGGTCGACTGCCCGGTCCCATAGCGGTTGTCGAATAAGTGTTTGGTCATGGAGTCGTTCACGGCGATGATTGGGAAGCGCAGGGCGCCGTCTCGGGCCATGGCCCGCAGGCGGATGACCCCGGTCGTCGTCTCCTCCGTGCCGGCAAGGACCTCGGCGCACTGCTGGGGGCGCTCCTTATGCAGGGTGGAGACCAGGTCCGCGCCGTCATCCATCGTCACCTCCGGCCGGTGATCGAGGACGGCGCGAATGTGCTTGTAGTAGGTCGGGCTGTCTTCTCCCTTGATCGCATACACCGGGATCTCGGAATGGACGACCAGGGAGGCGGCCACGTCGTCCTGCGTGGAAAGGGGGTTGGAGGCGCACAGGGCAATGTCTGCGCCGCCCAGCTGGAGCGTGCGCATGAGATTGGCGGTCTCCGTGGTCACATGCAGGCAGGCCCCCACCCGCAGCCCCGATAGCGGGCGCTCCTTTTCAAACCGCGCCCGGATCAGACGCAGCACAGGCATCTCCAGCTCCGCCCACTCAATGCGCAGCCGGCCGCCCTCGGCCAGCTTCTCATTCTTGATGTCGTATTCGCGAGCCATGCCTCCTCCTTGTGCCGAAGCCCGGCGGCTACGCCCTGCGCCCCGCTTCGCTGCTTGGGGGCTCGAGCGCCTCGCGCAGCAGGCGGCCCTCGCCGAAGACCCGCTCGAACCTTGCGACGAAATCGTCCGGAGTGAATGTGTGACTCTGCGTCCCTTCCTGCTCCAGGCAGTAGGCGGCGGCCAGGGCCCCAATCCGCCCGCTGGTTTCCCAGTCCAGCCCGCGCAGATAGCCCTTGAGCAAGCCACTGCGGTAGGCATCGCCGACCCCGGTCGGATCGGCGATTCGCTCCGGCGGAACCGCCGGGATCGAGTACTCCCGGCCTCCCGTTTCGATGCGGGAGCCCTTTTCCCCCAGCGTGACCACGAGCACACTCGCGATCGCGGCGATCTGAGCCGGAGACCAACCCGTCTTCTTGCAAATCAACCCGAACTCATATTCGTTGCAGACGAGGCCCATGCAGGTGCGGATGCACCGCGCCAGCTCCGGTCCCTCGAAGCGCGCCACCTGCTGGCTGGGGTCATAGAAATAGGGGACCCCGAGCTCAACCGCTTCGCGGACCACCCGGTCCATGGCCGCGGGGTCGTTCGGCGAAACGAGGATCAGGTCGGGCCGCAGGGGCAGTTCGCGCAGCGAAAGCTCCCCGGCCCGGGCCATCGCCCCGGGGTAGAAGCTTGCAATCTGAGCGTTGCAGCGATCCGTGGTCGCGAAGAAAGAGGCGGTGTAGAGGCCCGGGATTTCCCGGATTCCGGAGGTGTCCACCCCATGCCCCTCGAGCCAGGCGCGGTACTCGCCGAAGTCCTCCCCCACCGTGGCCATCACCAGGGGCCGTTCGCCCAGGAGGGCGAGGGTGTAGGCAACATTGGTGGCCACCCCTCCGCGATGCCGGACCAGGCGATCCACGAGGAAGGAGAGGCTGAGCGACTCGAGCTGCTCCAGCATGATTTGCTCGCGGAACATGCCGGGGAAGGTCATCAGGTAATCGTACGCGACCGATCCGCTGATCACCAGGTTCATGCCGTGGCTCCGCGGTGGAGAAGGGCCTGCGCGTTCCTCTCAAAGGGAGGCAGGATGAGGCCGTTCTCTGTAATCCAGGCCGTGAGGTACTCCTGCGGGGTAATATCGAAGGCGGGATTGCGCGCCCGCGTTCCCGGGGGCACGACGCGTTGGCCGCGAACTTCGAGATCCAGCACCTCCGCTTCCTCCCGCTCCTCAATGGGGATATGTCTTCCATCCGGCAAGGTGAGGTCGATGCTCGAGGTGGGCACGACCGCGTAGAACGGGACGTGGTTCTCGTGCGCCGCGAGGGCCAGCATGTAGGTGCCGACCTTATTGGCCAGATCCCCGTTGGCGGCCACTCGATCCGCTCCCACCAGCACCGCCTGCACCTCGCCTCGATGCAGGAAGTGCCCGGCGGCACCGTCCACGATCACCTCGAAAGGGATCCCCAGCTGCTGCAGCTCCCACGCGGTCAGGCGCGCGCCCTGCAAGCGAGGGCGGGTCTCATCAACGAGCACGCGGATGCGTTTGCCCTGCTCATGCGCTGCCCGGATCACGCCCAGCGCGGTTCCGTAATCGACGGTGGCCAAGGCGCCCGTGTTGCAGTGGTGCAGGACCGTGTCCCCATCGCGCAGGAGGTCCGCGCCAAACGCGGCCATGCGCCGGTTGGTCGCGATGTCCTCCTCCGCCATATTCTGCGCCTCCTGCAGAAGCCTTTCCTTCAATTCTTGGGTAGTTTGTTTGGCGGACGAGGCGCCTACGCGCAGCATGCGCTCAAGGGCCCAGCGCAGGTTCACGGCGGTCGGGCGCGCCTGAGCCAATTCCTCGGCTGCCTTACGCAGGTCGCGTTCAAGTTCCACACCGCTTCGGGACTCACTCGCCCGGCAAGCCAGGACAAGGCCGAAGGCGGCGGCCACTCCGATCGCGGGTGCTCCGCGCACAGCCATGTCACGAATGGCCCCGGCCACCTCAGGGCTTGAGCGCAGCTCCAGCCAGCGCAACTCGCCCGGCAGCCTTCTCTGGTCAATCATGCGCAGCAGGCCGCGCGCGGAATCCCACTCAAGTGTGCGCATGCCCATTCCGTTGGGCAGGGTTGCCCCCTAGGGCCCTGCTCTGCCATGACCCCGTCCGCATGAAAAGCGCTCTCCAGGCGAGAGCGCGGCAGCTATCGTAACATGGCCTTCTTCGATTGTCAAAAAAAGCAAAGGGCATGACTGGAATGCTCCCGAGGAGGCCGGAACCCATCGATCGACCGTATCCCTCAGAGGCCCCAGCTGGAAGGAAGAGGCTGCGCGCCAGATCGCCCCACCGCCAGCCCCATGTCCTGGGGGGGCCACGCACAGGAACGGGGTGTTTCGCTCTGACGCCTGCGCTTTCCGTTCCGGCTCATCCGTTGCCATCCAGGCTGCGCCCGCGCTCGCGCAGAGTGGCCAGGCGAGAAAGAAGGGAGATCGCCTTCCCGCGCAGGGACCATGGGTTCGTTACCCGGATCGAGATGAAGGCCTCCTTCTGGTTGGCGAATTGCGCCTTGTAGGCCTCTTGCCCCCGCATAAAGTTGAACTCGCGGATCTCCGGATCCTCGAATGCGAGCCTCAGGGTCTCCAGCAGCAGGATCCTCCCCGGCGAGTACTTGGCATACAGCTCATTGTAGGTGGGCATGTAGTGGTACCAGATTCCCTCATGCACCCAATCGAGCTGATAGGCCAGCACATCTTCGCCGCTCTTCAATAGCGAAAGCCGCGCCATCTTCTTCTGCTCAAAATCCCGAATCACGGACTCCAGAAAGCGCAGCCTTCCCGGCTCGGTAGCAAAGTGATCCTTCTGTCCGGTTGCCTTGCGACGCTGCCGATAGCATGTCAGGAATCCCTCGAGATGATCCTGGATCCCCTTCTCAATAATCCTCACTTCAGTTTCACCGCGCTCCCGGGCCAGTCGGTTCATCCGGTTGCGCAAGTCGTCCAGATGCCCCCGCAGAAAACCCTTTTGATAGTCATCCCAGTTTCCGCTGGTGTCGACCTTGTAGAAGTACCGTTCTTGAGACACACTGGGTGAAAGGCCAGAGCCCTTTAGCGCATACACAAACTCCTGCCACCCTCTTGAGGATTGCGGGACCAGATCCATTCGCAACGATTCCCATTGCTGCCGACGCTTCACCAGCCAACGAGTGACGAGAGCGGCGACCTGGGCTTCGCCGCCGGGCAAGCAAAGGATCAGATTGAAATCCGCTGGTCCGCTGCCTAGTGGAACCAGCCTTCTCGTACTCCACCCAGCTGCGGCGGGTATTGCTCGGACCTCCAGAGGCAAGGCACCGGCCAGTCTCCCCGATTCTGACTCGCGCGCTTCCAGAATGAAGGCGGATCTCTCACGCTGGAAACATTCGGTGTACCTGGCAAGCCAGGCGGAGTTCATATGAATGCTATGCCGAGCGGACTCGGTCAGGCCTTCCAGTTCCGCGAAACGATCCCTCGTGGCTTTCACTTTCGAGATGGAATAGCCGCGCATAGAAGACACGTTCGTCCGTCCATCCTGTTCGTGAGCCCGACCGCATTGTGACGCAAGGTCAGGCAAAGGGTGGTCAGACCGCCGTCGCTGCCAGGGGCCACCTACACCCCGACAAGAAGAAAGCCAACACCACCTAGGGCCCGCGTCAGACCCAGACCTTGCGCGTCATCCCATTCACCCGGGGCCTTCGCGATTCCGCGCTGCACCGCCCTGGCCGGTAGTCTCGGCTCTCCTCATGCATGCCCGCAGCAATCTACCCAAGATAGCACACGACATCCCTTCTGCCAAGACGTCCGCAGGGTCACACCCACCTCCCAGGAATGATCTCTTGTGGGTGCCGCGCAGGTTGGTTTGCGGCTGGCCTACCTGCAGCATACGCAGAGGCGCCCGAGCGATTCCGAGACAGGCCGCCTGGATCTTGCCCCGGGTGGC
>JBEKHT010000090.1:0-8425 GCA_050012135.1 Anaerolineales bacterium
GCGCGAGCTTCGGCGTTGCGGATGGGGAAGTCATGGGGCTGGCCGGTGAATCGGGCTGCGGGAAAACCACGCTGGGCCACAGCCTGATCTCTCTCAATCCCCCCATGAAATTCATCCGCGGGCAGGTGACCCTTGACGATGAAGAACTGCCCATCTGGGATACGGAAAAGATGGATGCCTTCCGGTTCAAGAGGATCTCCATCATCCCGCAGTACGCCATGAACGCGATGAATCCGACAAGAAAAATAGGGAAGATGACCGCCGAGCTGCTTGCCTCCAGGAACATCAGTTTCAAGGCCGTTCTGCCCGAGCTCAAGAGGCGGCTGGACCTGGTCGAGCTGTCCGACGAAGTGCTGAACATGTATCCCATCGAGCTATCCGGGGGTATGAAACAAAGGATGGTGATGGTCCTGTCTACGCTCTTGAATCCTTCCCTGCTGATCGCAGACGAGATCACCTCGGCGCTGGACGTGGCCACACAAAGGGCGGTCGTGGAGATGCTGGTCGAATTCCGCAACAACGGCTGCTGCAAGAGCGCCATCGTGATCACTCATGACATCTCGATCCTGTACCAGGTGGCCGACAGCATCCTGATCATGTATGCCGGGCAGCTGGCAGAGAAAGCCCCGACGGATACGATCATCCAAAATCCCCGGCACCCGTACACGAGGCTGCTGATATCGTCCTTGCCCAAACTGGGCTCCAAGTACGCCCAGAAGAGACTCACGGGTATTCCCGGGACCCCGCCGCAATTGCTCAACCCCCCGAAGGGATGCCGCTTCGGAGAACGGTGTCCCGACGCCTTTGAGAAATGCCAGCTGGAGCCACCCTTCGTGGAGGTGGGAAAAGGTCATTTCCTGGCATGCTGGAGGGACTTCGACACCCATGCTCTCGCTTGAGGCCGTATCGAAGGTGTACCGGGTGGGGACCTTTGGCGGCAAAGAGCTTCCTGCCGCAACCAAAGTGAGCTTCGACGTCCAGAAAGGGGAGGTCGTCTCCCTGATCGGCGAGAGCGGAAGCGGCAAGACCACCATCGGTCGGATGATCCTGCACCTTACCCCGGCCACCTCGGGCAGGATTTCGTTTGGCGGCACGGACATCGCCAGCCTGCGGGGCGCGGCTTTGAAGGAATACTACCGGCATGTGCAGGGTGTCTTCCAGGACCCCTTCAGCTCATACAATCCGATCTTCAAAGCCGATCGGGTCTTCGCCCTTATCCGCGAGCAGTTTTACCCGCACCTGGGCGGCTCGGAGTGGAACGACCGGGTCGACCGCTCTTTGAAAGACGTCGGCCTCAATCCCGAGAATGTCTTGCACAAGTTTCCTCACCAGCTCAGCGGGGGCCAGCTTCAGCGCTTCCTGATCGCTCGCGCCCTGCTGCTCGATATTCAATTCCTGGTGGCTGACGAAATCATCAGCATGCTTGACGCCTCCACCCGGATCGATGTCCTGAACTTGCTGGCGGACCTCAAATCCCGCGGGCTGTCCATCCTCTTCATCACCCACGATCTCTCCCTGGGGTACTACATCAGCGACCGGGCGGTGATTCTTCGCCAGGGATGCATCGTCGAAATGGGCTCGTCGGAAAGGGTTTTCGCAAACCCGTTGCATCCCTATACCAAGATGTTGATGGCCTCGATCCCTCGCCTGGACCACAAGTGGGAAGAGATGACCAGGGACCTGGTTTCAAGAGTGCCGCAGGATGGGCGGACCGGCGGCTGTGCCTATTACGACCGATGCCCACTGGCAGACAAAGACTGCGCCCGGGAGAGACCCATGCTGAGAGATATCGAACCGGATCACTCGGCCGCATGTTGTCGGTGCTGAGGAACATGACTACTTCAACGATCCGTTTGATTGGACCCGAATTGGGCAACATCCCCTGGGAAGAGCCCCCCGCTGGCCGGCATGAAGTCGTTTGGCGTTCTGAAAGGAACCCAATCCTCACCCGCGCCGCCGTTCCAGGCGCCAACAGCATTTTCAATAGCGCCGTCGTGCCCTTCCAGGATGGGTTCGCCGGTGTCTTTCGCTGTGATAACGCCGCCCGAGATATGCAGCTGCATGCCGGGCGGAGCCGCAACGGAATCGACTGGAACATTGAACCGGAGCGCATCCGGTTCCGAAGCCAGGACGGCGAAATCGGCAACTTCACCTATGGCTATGATCCCCGCGTCTGCTGGCTGGAGGACAGGTTCTATCTGACCTGGTGCAACGGGTACCACGGGCCGACGATCGGCCTGGGCTACACCCATGATTTCAAGACCTTCTGCCAGATGGAGAACGCCTTCCTGCCGTACAACCGAAACGGGGTGCTCTTCCCTCGCAAGATCAATGGCAAGTTCGCGATGCTCAGCCGGCCGAGCGACACCGGGCACACCCCTTTCGGCGATATCTTCTACAGCGAGAGTCCCGACCTGACCTATTGGGGGCATCACCGGCACGTCATGTCCCCGGTCGGAGGTTGGCAGTCCACCAAGGTCGGCGCGGGGCCCACGCCCATCGAAACCAGCGAGGGCTGGCTGCTCATCTACCATGGCGTGCTCACCTCGTGCAATGGGTTCGTATACAGCCTGGGCGCGGCCCTGCTGGACCTTGAGCAACCCTGGAAGGTCATTCATCGAACGCGATCGTATTTGCTCTGCCCCCGGGAGACCTACGAATGCGTCGGCGACGTCCCCAATGTCACCTTTCCCAGTGCGGCGCTGGTGGACCCGCCCACCGGGCGCATGGCGATCTACTATGGTGGGGCGGACACGGTGACTTGCCTGGCCTTCGCGCGGTTCGATGAGCTTTTGGACTTCATACAGAAGGATTCTTTTTGAGGCCGCCTTGGGAGAGGCAGGAATCCCAAGGATCCCGGGGGTCGTCTCTTGCCTCATGCCGGTGCGGCGAGAGAGTCGCCGCACGGGTTCGGAAGCCGGTCTCGAGCGGAGAGAGGTTCTGGTTCCGGGTTGACGAACCCCTGCGGCGCAACCGCGCCCGCCCGGCTTTCCTTATCCGCTTGTGAGACCCTCTCCTCGAGGCGCCATGCGTTATGGTCACTTTGACGACGAGCAGCGGGAATATGTTATCGAGCGCCCCGACACTCCCCTGCCCTGGATCAACTATCTGGGCTGCGAGGCCTATTTCGGGCTCATCTCCAACACCGCCGGCGGGTTTTCCTTTTACCAGGACGCGCGTCTTCGACGGCTGACCCGCTATCGCTACAACAATGCTCCGCCGGACTCGAGCGGGCGGTACCTTTACCTGCGCGACGATGACCTCCCCTCTCATCCGACCGGACCGTTGTTCTGGTCACCCACCTGGCAGCCGACGCGGACCCCTCTCGACGAGTACGAATGTCGCCACGGGTTGGGGTACACAACCATCCGATCCAAGCTGGCTGGCATCGCGGCTCAAATCCGCTACTTTGTGCCCCTCGGCCAGAACCTGGAAATCTGGGAACTGAACCTCACCAACCAGCGTGATCGGCCGGTCTCCCTGTCCGTCTTTTCCGCGGTCGAGTTCTGCCTGTGGGACGCCTGGGATGACGCCACCAACTTCCAACGCAATCTGTCGATTGGAGAGGTGGAGGTCGTCGACGGTGTGATCTATCACAAGACGGAGTACCGCGAGCGCCGGAACCACTTTGCTTACCTCGCCTGTTCCGAGAAACTCGCCGGTTTTGACACGCAGCGCGAGGCATTCCTGGGCCCTTACCGGGGTTGGGAATCACCCCGGGCCGTGGAATTGGGCCAGATGTCCAATTCAATCGCTCGCGGGTGGCAGCCCGTGGGCACACAGCAAGTCAAGCTGAGGATGAAACCCGGGGAACGGAAGAGCCTGCGCTTCGTCCTGGGGTATCACGAAAACCCGGAAGGTGAGAAGTTCGACCCCCCCGATTCGCAATCGATAAACAAACGCAGCCTGAAACCGATCCTGACCCGCTATCTGCGGGAGGACGAAGTGGAGCGCGCCTTCCAAGAATTGAGGGCCTACTGGGACGGTCTCCTGAGCAAGCTACAGGTCGCCACGCCGGATGGCCACACGAATCGCATGGTCAACATCTGGAACGCCTACCAGCTGATGATCACCTTCAATCTTTCCCGCTCGGCCTCGTACTTTGAGAGCGGCGTCGGGCGGGGCATTGGCTTCCGTGACTCAAATCAGGACCTGCTCGGTTTCGTCCACCTTGTCCCGAAACGGGCGCGCCAGCGGCTGCTCGAGCTGGCGGCGACGCAACTGGAGAGCGGTGGAGCCTACCACCAGTACCAGCCACTGACCCGACGCGGAAACAACGACGTGGGCAGCGGCTTCAACGATGACCCGCTCTGGCTGATCTTGGCCACGGCAGCCTACGTCAAAGAAACCGGCGATTGGGGGATCCTGGACGAGCTCGTGCCGTACGACGGCCAGCCCGGCTCCGAGAGTCCGCTCTACGAGCATCTGCGTCGCTCGACCGAGTACACGCTCGAGCGCAGGGGACCTCACCGCCTGCCCTTGATCGGGCGCGCCGACTGGAACGACTGTTTGAACCTGAACTGCTTTTCCGACACCCCTGGCCAATCCTTCCAGACGACCGCGACCAAGGATGGGAAGACGGCCGAGAGCGTTCTCATCGCAGGCTTGTTCATCCTGGCCTCTGGGGAAATGGCCGCCATGGCCAAAAGGCTCGGCCGCCCCCAGGATGCGGAGGCATTCCGAGCAGCGGCGCAGGACATGGAGAAGGCGGTCTGGTCGGCAGGCTGGGACGGCCAATGGTTTTGCCGCGCCTATGACAATTTCGGCAAACCGGTCGGGTCAAAGGATTGCCAGGAGGGACAGATCTTCATCGAGCCGCAGGGCCTGTGCGTGATGGCCGGCCTGGGCCTGGACAACGGCCGCGCCGAGCAGGCGCTGGACGCGGTGGCCGCGCGCCTCGCCACACCGCACGGCATCCTGCTCTTGCAGCCTGCCTACAGTCGCTACTACTTGCAGCTCGGCGAAATCTCATCCTACCCCCCCGGGTACAAAGAGAACGGGGGGATCTTCTGTCACACCAACCCGTGGGTCATGATTGCCGAGGCCATGATCGGCCGCGGCGACCACGCCTATGATTACTACCTGCGCATCAACCCGTCCGCCCGCGAAGCCATCAGCGAAGTGCATCGATGCGAGCCCTACGTGTACGCCCAGATGATCGCGGGGCGAGAGGCCCCAACCCATGGGGAGGCGAAGAACTCCTGGCTCACCGGAACGGCGGCCTGGAACTACGTCGCCATCACGCAGTGGATCCTGGGAATCCGCCCGACCTTTGAGGGGCTGCAGGTCGCCCCGGTCATGCCCTCCACCTGGTCCGGCTTTCAGGTGGCTCGCGAGTTCCGGGGCGTCCGCTACGTCGTTCAGGTGAGGCGGACAGGGTCAGGGAACCGAGCCCACCTCGAGGTGGATGGAAAGGCCGTCGAGGGGACCGTCATCCCGCCTCCGGCCCCAGGGACAAGAGAAGTCCACGTCCTGGCCGCCATAGGGGTGCCTTGACGGGGCCGATGGGCGAGGGGGGAATCTCACCCCAGCGATGGGCGAGAACTCCGCGGAGGTCCCACAGGACGGATCAGGCCCTTGGCCGGGACGGGCAGCCCCCAGTTCGGGCTGTAGGCGATTGACCTGGGCCTCAGTTCCGAGGAAGGTTCGATGGACCGGGAGAAACTTCAAGTCGGGGTGAATCTGGGCGGGTGGTTATCACAATACCCGGCTAGCGACCAGCGGCACTTTGATTCCTTCATCACCGCCGAGGACATCAAACGGATTGCCGGCTGGGGCTTTGATCACGTCCGACTGCCAGTCGATTACCCCCTGCTCCAGGACGAGCCTCGGGCGGGTTCTCCCAGCGAGCGCGGATGGGCATGCGTTGAATCCTGCCTGGAATGGTGCCAGCAGGACGGGCTGCGCGTCATCCTCGACCTTCACAAAGCACCCGGCTACACTTTCGAAGCCCCGGTTGAAAGCCCTCTCTTCGGGAGCCCTGCCCTGCAAGAACGGTTTCTGGCGCTCTGGCAGGCCATGACCCACCGTTTCTGCGCTCAGATGGAGGACGGGCTGGCCTTTGAACTGCTCAATGAAGTTTTCCTGCCCACCAGCGATCCCTGGAACGCGTTGGTTCGAAGGGCCGTGGCAATGATCCGCAAGGAGGATCCTCAGCGAATGATCGTCATCGGAGCCAACCGTTACAATGCCCCGGGCGAGCTGAGCAGCCTGGAAGTCACTCCCGATCCGAACCTCCTTTTTACGTTCCACTTCTACGCCCCCCTGGTCGTGACCCACCAGAAAGCGCCCTGGATCCAGGCACTGGTGGAGTATGACCGTCCGGTCGACTACCCGGGATTCGCGCCCGGCTTGGAGGGTTTCCTGCAGGCCCACCCCGAGCACCGCGATCGACTGGGAGCCGAGGTCGGAAAACGATTCGACTGCTGGTACCTTCAATCTGAACTCCAACCGTGCTTGGACTTCTCCCTGCGGACGAACCAGCCGGTCTATTGCGGCGAGTTCGGCGTCTACGAGCAAGCCGACCTGACCACTCGCCTGAACTGGACCCGAGACCTGATTGATCTGCTGCACGGATTCGGGATCGGGCGCGCCTACTGGACCTACAAGGCCATGGATTTCGGCCTGGTGGACGAGGGCGGGCAGGTTGTCAGCCAGGAGCTGATCGCCATCATTTCCCGCCGGTGAGCTTGGCCATGCAATATGGTTTCTTCGACGAACATCGCCGCGAGTACGTCATCACCGACCCACACACCCCGGTCAAGTGGATCAACTACATCGGCACGCGTTCGTTCGGCGGGTTTGTCGATCACACCGGGGGCGCCCTGATTTGCAGGGACGATCCCACCTTCAATCGGATCACCAAGTACATTCAGCAGACGCCCAGTTCGGACTTCAAAGGCGAGACGCTGTACTTGCGGGTTCCCGCACCAGGCGGATACTCCGTGCTCGCCCCCTTCCTGGTCCCCGGGCTCGGGGTTCTTGAGCGCTTCGAATGCCATGTCGGCCTGGGTTACACCCGGCTCGTGACGGAGTGTCAGGGCCTGCGCACAGACTGCACCATCTTTGTGCCGCTCGGGGCCCACTGCGAACTGCGAGACATCCAGGTCACAAATCTCCGCCACGTCCCGGTTGCGGTCGACGCGATCCCCGTGGTTGAGTACACCCATCCCGACGCGCTCCGGCAGTTCACCAACGCGGACTGGGTTCCGCAGACCATGCAAAGCCAGGTGATTCAAGACGGGGATCTGCTCATCTTGATGCAGTACCCGTTCATGTATCGGGACACCCGGGTTAACTACCTTGCCTCCAACCGGCGGGCCTCATCCTTTGAGACCGACCGCAAACGTTTTCTGGGCGACAATGAATACGGCACCTTCCAGACCCCCCGGAGTCTTCTTCAACCCGAGCTGGGCAACTCGCTCGCCTTGCGCGGAGACAACCTCGCCGCTTTGCTTCATCCTCTGGGGACGCTGCCGCCTGGCGAGACGCGCCGTCTGATCACCCAGCTCGGCCAATCCCGCAGCGTTGAGGAGGCCCTCCCGGAGATCCGGCGCTTCCGGGATCCCGAGCAGGTCGAGGCGGAGCTGGGCAGGCTGCGCGCCTTCTGGGAGAGGTATCTCTCCGCCCTGCAAGTCACCACGCCGGACCCGGGCATGAGCGCCATGCTCAACGTCTACAATCCGCGCCAGTGCTACGTCACCACGACCTGGTCGCGTTATCTCTCCTACTATCAACTCGGGCTGGGCTCGCGTGGCATCGGCATCCGCGACTCGTCGCAGGACGTGATGGCGGTGATGGCCTCCGTTCCCGCTGAGGCGCGAACCCTCCTGCTCGTACTTCTGTCCTTCCAAATGCAGGACGGCTCCGCGATGCACCAGTTCAATCCGCTCACCCGGGAAGCCAGTTGCGGCGACTCGCTGGAGAGGCCGGACCGCCCGCACTATTACAGTGATGACCACCTCTGGACCCTTCTGGCCGTCACGGCCTACCTGAAGGAGACGGGAGACTACTCCCTGCTCGAGGAAGTCGTCCCCTTCTATGGGAAGGGCGGACCCGACCACGAGCTGGAGCCGGGCAGCGTGCTTGAGCACATGAAGCGCGGCCTGGCCTTCACCGCCCGCGATGTCGGCCGGCACGGCCTGCCTCTGCTTGGATTCGCCGACTGGAACGACACGGTCAATTTGCCGGCCGGATCAGAATCCCTCTTCACGGCCAATCTGTACGGGAAGGCCCTTCTGGAGATGATCGCACTGCTGGAGCACCTGGGGGAGGTTTCCCTGGCCGAGGAATACCGCACCGCCTACGAGCGGATGCGCTCCAGGGTGGAGGCCACCGCCTGGGACGGCGACTGGTATGTCCGCTATTTCGACGACGAGGGCAACCCCCTCGGCTCGTCGAAGAACACGTACGCGCAGATTTATCT
>JBEKHT010000091.1:0-8348 GCA_050012135.1 Anaerolineales bacterium
GCCGAAAGCCTCATTCCAAGATGCCGGCTATGGAAGAACGGGAAGGACCGGACAAAGTGCCATGGGCACGAGCCAGCTGGTGCGCCATGGTTGGGGAGGGGGCCCTCCAGGATTGGAACCTGGGACCGGCTGGTTACGAGCCCTACGGGCTGATCATTGATTGCAGGATGTTGAATCCACTATGATTTGGCTGGAAAGCGCGCAATGCGAACTGGATACTCAACAACACAACCGAGGCTCAAGGGGCCTCGGTTGGCTGTTTAGGTAGCGGGGGCTGGACTCGAACCAGCGACCTCCGGGTTATGAGCCCTCGTCTGGTAGCGCCACCCTCAGACAGCAGTTCCACCTGGTTGAGGGTGCCCTCTCTCTTGCAGTCCGAGTGAGCCTGGCAAGGTTCGCGACCGAGAGCAAGTGCGAGGTTACCTCTCCTGCTGTCTCACGTCAAGGTTGATTCATGTCCACGTATGTCAATCCTCCGGTCAAAGGGTGCCACAGGTCCTCGGCGGAAAGGGCGCCAAGAAGGGGTGGGTTGCAGGTTCTTCCCGACGATTGGATTTCATCTTGGCCGAAAGCGGGTTTCCATTGCTGAGCCGACCTTGGAAAGGCGTGACCGCAAACACCCTATTCGGTTTGTCATTTCTGGTGCACCCGAGTGACTCCGGCTGCGACGGGCGGTCAGACGCGAACAATACCCCGTTCCGATTAGGGCGAGCACCTCGGGTTGTCCAGACCTTCGAAAACCGGTCCAGTCTTTGACTGGCAGCTCCGCCCGATTGAGAAGGTGATTGTTGAAGCTGATCCAGAGCTGTTTGAATCGTTAAGACTCCACTGGGATTCCCGTGCGCGGGGGGCTTCCGCGGTCTGGGATGGGCCCTTGAGGGCGTCACCGATTCCTCCTCCTCGGCCAGGCCGTGACGACACAAGGTAGACTGGTCTCAGAATGCGGACAAAAATGGCCTGGCCTACCTGCGTTCGTCCTGGGCAGTGGGAGTAACCTCACGAGAGTACGTGGGTTCTTGTACATAGGGGTATCCTGAACGGAGAAGGAGCAGGGATCAAATCCTTTCCGTCCCGGTGGACTCCCAGGGATTTGGTTGATGGAGGGAACACCTGCCATGAAAAGACAGCTTGGCGGAGTGCTCCGCCTGACCCGGTTCCAGGAATACACTAGTTTTGTCACTGTGACCACCCTGCTGGGCGCGGCGGTCGCGCATGGCTCGTTTGGCTGGCCACTGATCAGGGTCCTGGCCGCCAACTGGTTGGCCGTGGGCTTTGCCTTCATGATCAACGATGTGGAGGACGCCCCGGACGACGCTCTGAGCCCGGCCAAAGCCGGACGAAATCCAGTCTCGGCCGGGGATCTCTCGGCCCGCCTGGGCCGAGCCGCTTCCATCATCGAAGCCGCCTTTGCAGCCGCCCTGTATGCGTGGCTGGGGTTATGGCCGTTCGCCATTGGGGCGACCTGCCTGGGAATTGGTTATCTCTACTCGTGGCGGCGCGTCCGGCTCAAGACGGTTCCGGTGGCCGATCTGGTTTCGCACGCGCTGATGTTGGCGGGCTTGCAGTTTCTCGCGGCGTACTTCACCTTCGGCCGCAGCCCAGCCTGGCAGTGGGTTTTCCCTTTCACGTCCGTGGTGGCCATCAGCCTGTACGGACAGCTGTTCAACGAGCTGCGCGATTTTGATGGCGATCTCAAAGCGGGCGTCACTCACACGGCCAGCCGGGTCGGACCGCGGGTGGCCCATTTCTTGATGATGACCTGGCTTGGCATCGGGATCGCCTCCGCCATCGTTACCGTGTTTGTTATTCGGCTGATCCCGGCCTGGGTGCTGCTCGTCATGCTGGCGCTGACTGGGGTCTTGTTGTTGCGACCACTACTCAAAGCCCGTCGATTCCGGTCGGCCGTGGAACTGCAGCAGCCGTTTCAAAAACCGGTCGAGGTCGCTGCCGCCGTTTCCTTGGCAGCCTGGTTCGGGGGATCCTGGGTGCTTTCCACGCTAGATTGGGAGATCATGCTGACGGTTCAGCGCTGGATGATCTTCCTCTCTCGAATTGGGAAGGGACTCTAGACCGTCGGCAGATTCGTGCCGGCTGCCCAGCAATTAGATTGAGGTGGCCGCGCATCGTCTGGGCTGCATTCTCTCGTATTGCCAACCTATTGGCCGGCGAGGCCACGATGCCCTGCCAGCTGCAGGCGTCGGGTAATCGGCCTAGCCGATCGAGCAACGAGGAAGACCTGCGAAGGGAGCCTAGACTCTAGTGTCTTCTCCTCAGCGAATAGTCCACAGATCAAGGCGCTTTACTCGCCCTCAAGCCCTCAGTCATTCTTGGGTGACTTGAACCCAATCGGTCCCTTCGGCTTTGTCTTTGGCTCGCCCCCAACATCCTCAAGGTATTTCAATCCCTTAGGCAAAATCTGCGCGCTGTAGTGTGGCCCGAAGGTCCTGACCACGTGGACACATTTATCCTGTTCCAGGATATCCAACTGCTCACGTATCACTTGAGGGCTCTGTTCCAGAGTCTTGGCGAACTTGTCAGCCTCCAAGAAATCCGGCGACCCGCTCCTCTGTTGGTCCCGAAGAGCTTGCAGAATCCGTATTTGCAATTCCCTGCTCATTCTCCCTCCTCACTCTCAATATCTTCGACTTGGTGCCACTCATACGCTCGACCATCATTGCCTATAAGTCCGCCCTTTGGCTTAGGCGACATTGACAAGCTCATGTTGCTCCTGGCGGCTCATTCCTTCCCTCAGCTGCACCGAGCGAATCGCATAGCCACCTAGCGCTCAGAACAGCGCCAACGGTTGCAAGTCCACCGCTTTGAGGTTGCTTTAAGTATGATCTTACCCACCACCCAAACCACTTGCGCTCAAGTACTCTTTGCAGGTACGCCGAAGGATTCGGTGGGAACTGTTCTTACTTGTTCTCGACCAGCTCATGCCGGTATGTGTCCTCGACCGCTGCGACCCAATCCAAGATCTCCCCATCAGGCGCGGCCAGTACCCAGCGCCATTGCTGCGGGCCGCTCCACCAACTGTCCAGGATGGTCCCAGCGTGTGCATTAAGGTGCGGGCTATTGCTCACCTTCTTCAACGCTTGCTGGTACAGACTCGGGTGTTTCATCGTGCCTCCTCTTTCGAAGTCATCCTGGATCTATGCACAACCGATAAGGTTCACTTGCTCTGGGCCTCATGCTCATGCACCTCATCACCTGGATCCAAGGGGTGACCGCCGGGTGGGCCTTGCCCGTCACTCCGATCATTGCTCGACTCAAGGATGATCTGACTGATACGAGGAAACGCCATGTTGCCGTCAGGCGCCGTGCCTGTTTCGGTGGCCTCTCGAAGTTCAGGGGGTGCAGAGACGTTTCCCTTGGCCGTCTGGATGAACATCGCCTGCGCCACCACCTCGGCTCCAGTCGGGCTCTCCGCATTAAAAGGGGTCCCCAGCCTCCGCTTATAGGCTTCCGTGATCACCTTGGGTCGACCACCAGGATTGCAACTCACACCGTGAGGAAAGCGGTAAGGTTGCCCGCACCGAACGAGTTGCCTCTCGGTTTCTTAGGAACTCTTACACTGTTACCAGCGCTAGGCTTTGCCATTTCTCCTACACCACACTCATCCTTGTTCCGCTCGATTGTTTCTGCCCAATCCATGATCTCCTTGACCGGCGCGGTGGCAACCCATTGCCAATGTCCAGGCTCCCGCCAGTCGCACATGATCGTGGATTGGTGTGGGTGCAAACATGGATCCGATCTCACTCTGCGCATGGCGAGCTCATACATCCGATTCGAACTCTCGGGCATGGTTCCCCCTCCACTCTTCACTCACCGATTGAATTAGCGCACAGAACTGCCAAATTCGATTCGATGGGTCATGGAGCAGTGATAATAAACGGGGCCAACAGCTGAGGTATTTGAATCTAGTGTAGCACCTTTATTCCGGAATATGCCAACGGTTTTGAGACAACCGTCTCGGCACTTTGGTGTGGCTCGTGCGACTCAGCCAGGGCCATCGCCGCCTCCAGGGCGGGTGAGAGAGGCGCAACAGCAATCGGCGGGTTGATCCAGACCGCTGTGTTGCCCAGAACGAATTGATACGAAAGGGGTCTGAAATCAAGTGAGTGTTTGGCCGCCTTGGACCGCCTCGTGAACTCCAGTACAACCTTCTTGCCTCGGCTGCCTGCTGGAGCTTGGCGTGCCTCTCAGCCACGCGTGGTTCGGGGTTTCCACGGTAGCCCTGGGGGAGTCCAGGGTGGTCGACTGGGCGCAGATAGTGGAGCGCCGTGTGCGGTCGTCACTCGTTATAGTAGCGCCGATACCCGGCGATCAACTCCTGCACTTGGTAGAGGGTGTGGTCCGGCTCAATCGGGACCTCTTTGCGAAAGGTGCGATGAAAGCGCTCGTCGCGGCCATCGGATTGTGGATGGCAGGCCATGGTCGGGATGTCTGTCATCGCAGCGGCACCCGCGAAGGCAACCCACTTGTGTGCAAGGAATTGCGATCCGCGGTCATGAACAATCTCCGGTTCTCCCTTGGGTTACAGCCGACCGTCCAGAGTTTCCAGAGCCCACTGGATTGCCAGTTGGACCACGTCCGCTCGGGCGGTTAGCAGCGCTTCGCAGCCTGCCCTGCCGGTCCGGGGCAGGCACCAGCGAGCGGCCGCACAACTCCCTCTACTATATGACCCCGGCTGAGTTCGCGAGGGCGCACGCGACCGAGCCCACCGCCGCCGACCTTGTCGAAGGACTCACTATCGATGTCTCTTGGCTGAGAAAGCAAGACCCGGTGGTCACGGCTGGGCTCTCATAACCCCTGGTACAGAAACCGGGGTCACCCCACTCTGAGAAATTCTGGTTCAATCTCTTGCTTTTGCGTAGTTGTTGACCAACTCCAGAAATGGCCACACACTATGATTAAGGTGTATCTTGTATAGGTCTTACTTACCGAATCATAGTTAAACCGCCCTGAACGGCGCGGCGGTTTCGGTTAGCGAAAGGACGACAAAGCTAATGACGCATCGAAGAATTGTCATGAATCCCGACAAGAAGATCGCGCTTGTTGCTCATGACAACAAGAAACGTGACCTGTTGGAATGGGCGAAATATAACCGCGATCTCTTGGCACACCACATGGTTTACGCGACCGGCACCACGGGAGCAACCCTGGAGCGCAAACTGGGGTTTGAAGTCCACCGACTTCAAAGCGGGCCTTTGGGCGGCGATCAGCAAATCGGCGCCAAGATTGTTGAGAACGAGATCGACTTCCTGATCTTCTTCTGGGATCCGCTCGAACCGATGCCCCATGATCCCGATGTCAAAGCGCTCTTGCGAATGGCGGTCGTCTGGAATATTCCGATTGCCTGCAATCGGGCGTCGGCGGATTTCATGATCTCCTCGCCCCTCATGGATGGAGAATATGATCGTCTCGTGCCCGACTATGAGGAGTATCGCAATCGAAAGGTGGACTGGGGCGAAGGTGGAGGTCACGACGAACGTGACACCGCCGAAAGCAGCGTCAAGGGGCCAGCCGAGTGAGTCGTGATTGACGCGGGCGCGTGTCAGTTATCAAGCTGCCCGACCAGTCGCTGCGGCGGACAGCGGCTGGCGGCGCTGAACGGGACGCGGCCGGCTGCCTGAGGGCGAATCTACTTTCCGGGTTTCTCGCGCCAGCCTCGCCGCTGCCTTTGAGTTCCACCATTAGGCGCCATTGGCCCCCCGGCAACTCTGATCCGTAGGGGCATCTGTTCGAATGAGTGTCGGAGCAGATGACTCCGTCGGGGGTAGACAGTTACCCGGCGATCAGATCGTCTCACATCCAACAATGCCGATAACGCGCGCAATCACCATCCAGGCTCCTCCGCATGCCGTCTGGCCCTGGCTCGATCAAATGGGGTACAGCCGCGCTGGCTGGTACATCGATGTGGTAGCCGAAAACTCCATCGGCAGGTCGACGGTAGAGGAATTGGTCGAAGCGCGACGGAAATGACCTGGAGGACAGTGGTTTGGGTAGGGGGTGCCGCTAGGATTGAAATCTAAGACCGCCCGGTTACAAGCCCATGCGGGGTGAACTGATTCGACACGCCACGATCGCATGGAGATTCGGCTGAAGTCGCGTAATCGGGGCTCGTGTGGTTGAACAAAGGGCCGAGGCTCAAAAGGCCTCGGTCCTGCTTCGAGGTAGCGGGGGGTGAACTCGCCCGCCCCCGTCCAGAGGGCCCTCCCTCGATGGGCGGGCTTGTGATCGGGGCCAGCCTGCCTTACCGCAGGCCAGGGGGAACCAGCGACCTCCAGGCTACCGGCCCGACGATCCGAGGTAGACATGTAATCTGACCCCGTCTGATTCGGACGAGGACCGACGATCAGGCGGTTACGGGCCCTACGAGCTGATTAAACACCAGTGCATATGGAATCCCCGGGAAATATGCTCGCATGACCTTTTTACAACGCGGTCAGAGAAAGCAGAACCGAGGCTCAAATGCCTCGGTTTTGGCTTAAGGTAGCGGGGGCTGGACTCGCCTGCCCTGAGGCCAGTCCAGGGAACCAGCGACCTCCGGGTTATGAGATGCTATGAAGGGGCAACAGGGTTGCAAGCGCGGGCCGCTGCGTCTAAGCTTCCTCAAACAGACAACGGAAAGGGAGGAAGCCATGGAGACTTCAGCGACCCGCGGGATGGAGTATAGCGTAGAGCATATTTTGTTTCTGGCGTTTGAACTGGGTACCAAGAAGTGGAAACTGGGTTTCAGCACCGGGTTGGTGTATTGCCCAGAACGTATTGATACGAAAGGGACCTGAAATTAAGGGACACTTTGGCCGCCTTGGACCGCCTTATGAGCTCCAGTACACCCTTCTCGCCTCCGCTGCCCGTCGTAGCTTGGTTTGCCTTTCGGCCAGACGAGCTTCGGGATCTCCACGGTAGTAGTCAGCCGGACGCAGATAGTGCAGCGCGCCGTGCGGTCGCCAGTCGTTGTAGTAACGCCGGTACCCTGCGATCAGCTTCTGGACTTGGTAAAGAGCGTCATCCGGCTCGATCGAGATCTCTTCTCGGAACGTTCGGTGAAACCTCTCATCCAGACCGTTGGACTGGGGATGATGGGCCATGGTCGGTATATCCGTCATCCCGGTGGCGCCCACGAAGGCGACCCACTCGTGCGCCAGGAATTGCGGTCCGCGATCATGAACGATCTCCGGCTCTCCTTCGGTACGCCACCGGCCATCCAGGGTTTCCAGGGCCCGCTGGACTGCCAATTGAACGACGTCGGCCCGGGCAGTTAGCAACACTTCGCAATGAACCAAGTAGCGGCTGTAGGCATCCAAGATATCCACGAGCCAGAACCAGCGCCCGGAAAAGCGCAGCGTCATCAAGTCAGTGTGCCAGCGTTGGTCGGGATGGTCGGCTGCCGCCGGCCGCCGCAAGCCTTCTGGTGCCGGACGGCGTCGCCCGAGCAGGCCTGCCTCACCCAGTACCTGATGGACCATCCAAGGCCGTAAACAAGCCACATCTTCATCAACCATCACCCAGGCCAGGCGCTTGTAGCCGAGAAGCGGGTGCAGCTCCGCGAAGGATCGGACTGCGGCCACCTCTCCCGGCGTCGGCGGGAGCGCCTGTCGGCTCGGCACCACGACTGCGTCCTCCAGCCGGCCGAGCCCCTCTCTCCTTCGCCAGCGATGCACCGTGGCCCAGGGCAACCCCAAGTGCCCACAGATCCCGGCCAAGGTCATTGCAGGATTCCATCTCTGGGCTTGACTCACCACCTGCAGGATGCGGTCCTTCTCCTGAGCCGTGTACCGCCGGCGAGGGCCTAACGCCAGCGCCCCTTTTTCAACGCCAGGTTCTCTGTGGTGATCTCCGCCACCACCTCCCGCAGGCGCTCGATCTCCGCCAGCAGTTCCTCCTCGCGTGGGCGCATTTTCTTCCGCCCTCGCTTCTGGCCCTGCAACGCTTCGATCATCGCCCGCTCGGCTGTCTTCTCCCACTGATAGAACTGACTCGGGTGGATCCCATACTTGTCGCAGACCTGGCTGATGGGGACGCCGCCCTGCCTGGCCTCGCGGATTGCCTGGGCCTTGAGCTCCGCTGTCAGCTGCCGCCGCGGATGGTTGCCGTTGGTTCCATTCATCTCGCCGCTCCTTCTGGCTATATGCCATTCTACGCACTCCTCGAAGGCCGGCAAGAGTCTCTTAATTTAGAGGCCGATTCGTATCATTTCCATTTGGGCAAAGCATTGGGGCAAGCGCCTCGGATCCGTGAGATGCTGGCAGGTGACCTGGGAATACTGCAGGAGGAAATCCACCTGGCGAAGAAGCGGTTCGGCCTGCCTGAGAACGCAAGGACCCTGAGCTGCTATGAAG
>JBEKHT010000092.1:0-8195 GCA_050012135.1 Anaerolineales bacterium
GAAGGGCTTAGTCAGGTAGTCGTCGGCTCCAAGGTTCAGCCCCGCTACCCGGTCGGCCACTTCCTTGCGCGCCGTCAACATGATGATCGGCACGTCTTTGCCCGATTCGCGCAGCTGGCGGCACACCGCAAAACCATCCAGCCCGGGCAGCATCACATCGAGGATGACAAGGTCAAACTCCCGCTGCCGCGCCAGTGCCAATCCGGTAGGCCCGTCCACAGCTTCGCTCACTTCATAGTGTTCGTAGGTCAGGCCCACCCGAAGGAACTCGAGGATGGTTGTTTCATCTTCGATGACAAGGATCCGCAAGGGGGTCACGGAGGTCGATTCCATGCGGCTGGTATTGTATCCTCAGCTGCCTTTCAGTCCCTACCGGAGGCCAAAGAGCGATTTGGAGGCACCACCGGTCAAGCCACAAGGCTCAACCAGAGAACTCCGACCACAATCGTCATGAGCGTGATCGGAACGCCTGCCCGCAGGTATTCACGGAAGGAGATCCTCACGCCCTGCGCCCGGCTGACCTCCGCAACAATTAGATTGGCGGCGGATCCGACCAGCGTCAGGTTCCCTGCCAGTGTCGAGGCCATGGCCAGGGTCAGCCACGCCTGGACAGGATTCGCGAGTTGCGACACCAATGGGCGCACAAGCAACACGGCGGGAACATTTGAAACCAGATTGGACAGCAGTGCTACGGCCACGGCAAACGGCCAAACCCCAGCGCGGGCGAACGGTTCTATCAGCGCGACGACCTGATCAACCAAGCGGATGCGCTCCAGCGCACCGGTGACGACGAAAAGGCCCAAGAAAAAGACCAAGACAGACCAGTCGACTTGGGCAAACACGACTTCCAACCGAGCTCGGCGCGACACCAGAAAGGCAGCCGCGACGGCAACTGCGGCGGCTGCGACAGGGATCCCGGCCACGAATGCCACGACCATCAATCCAACAAGGATTAGGCTCCTTCGCAATGACGTCGTATCAACATGTCCCGAAGTAAGCACCTCTGCCGGCCCTTCCCAAGGTCGGTCAAACTCCCCTCGATAGAGCCATAGAAGGATGACCCAGGACAGCGCAAGTCCAATCAACGAGATTGGTCCAAGCTTGGCCAGAAAAACATTGAACGGTATGTGCGATGACGACCCGATCAGGATATTCTGCGGGTTGCCCGTCATGGCCGCTGCCGACCCGATATTCGCTGCTGTCGTTAGTCCCAACAAATAGGGCAACGGGTCACGACGCATGGTGTGTGCCAAGTCCACCACCAGAGGCGTGAATACGAGGACGACAGTGTCATTCATGAAAACGGCCGCCAGAACCCCGGGAACTGCGATCACCCATGCCAGCATCAGACGTGAGGATCGCGTGCGCCGGGCGACTAACTGCCCCATCCAACTGAAAAACCCCGCCAAGCGCAGATGCGCACTGATGATCATCATCGCCAACAACAGCAGCAGGGTGTTGAGGTCAATTGACTGCAACGCCGCCCGCGGCGTCAGGACCTGAAGGCCGAGCAACAACACGGCACCCCCCAGCGCGATGGTGGCGCGGTTCGTCTTCAGACCGGGGAATTCCCCCAAGGCCACACCGATATAGGTCAGCGCGATAACTGGGATTGCCAGTTCCGAGGCAAGTGTCATTTGACCTCCTATGCCGACAATCCCACCTATACCGCAGTCACTTGTCGATTGGTTAACGGAAAAATAAAGAAATCTTGAAGCCTGCCACGGGTAGGCAAATCAATCCGACCCTCGCGACGACCGGAAGTCGCAGCTGCTCCACGCTACACCAGCATTGCCCATCCGTATCCTGTCCAATCCTCACTCCCATGGCGCCTGCCGACGAACTCTCATACCCCGGAGATCGCTGGTTCTCCCGGTCTGCGGCTTGGGCAGGCTGGCCAAGTCCGGCAAGGGGGGCGAGTCCAATGCCCGCTACTCGAAAGCCTGGGCTCCATCGAACGCAATCACCCTGCTATCGTTCGCATCACCCCGCCAATGCTCAGGAAGACCTATGCGCTCATGGCATCGCCCCAGGGAACGGACTTGATGTGACCCCAACGCCTGATGCGAGATATCGGGATCAGAGTCATATTCCGCTACATCGCCATGCTTGACGAGAATCTCGGCGCGACCCGTGGCAAGCACAGGGTGGGTGCCTGGGTTTGGGCGGCCAAGTGCCACCGTACTGGACTTGTGGCCTAGGGTGATGTAACATGAACGACTACGCTTGGCTCAGGGCTTTTCCCTCCGCGTTCTGAGGTGTCGATGCGTGTTTGAGTGCGCCGTGGAGGCCGGTCGGTGAATGGACATCTTGGTGGAGGGAGAACAGACCGCAGAGCGTGTCCCTGGTACAACGAGCACGGGTAGGACACTTTATTCGTCGGAATCTTGATGGCGTCATCGCGGAAAATCTGGGAAAAGCAAGGCCTCTCGGTGACTTGAAACCCGCTCTATTCCCAAGCAAGGATTCGCGGGTTCGAATCCCGTCATCCGCTCCTCCCCTTTGTTTTGACCTGATTCTCGCGTCTGGTGCTGTTGCAAGGAGCAGAAACCATGCGCGAGGAGTCCTTTATTCGGGAACTTCCCCCCGCCGCTTTTTGCGTTCCACCATCCGCTGATCTGCGCACATCCCTTCAGGATTTCTACCTGTCCCGTCAAGCAATGCGACTACGCCCCGCAACGCTGGAGCATTACCGCTACACAGCCGGCGAATTCGTGTCCTGGCTGGAATCTCAAGGCGTCAGGTCCCCTTCGGATGTTCGCCCCTCGCACCCGAGGGCCTGGCTGGCCGCGGTGTCCGAAAGAGGAGTCAAAGACACTACCCTCCATGCGAAAGCGAGAGGGGCCAAGACGCTTCTTCGTTTCTGGCGCAGCGAGGGCTATATCTCTCAGGCTATCGGCTTCGCCATGCCCAAGCTGGAGAAGAAACGATTGCCATTCTTGGACCTGGAGGAGTTCAGGGCCGCGCTGAAAGCGTGCTGGACACCCCGAGATAGAGCCTTGCTCCTCGTGTTCGCTGATTCAGGAGTGAGGAGGGCTGAGTCCGTAGCTCTCAACTGGGAGGATGTGGACTTTGCCACCGGCTCTGTGATGGTTCGCCGAGGCAAGGGAGGCAAAGCCCGCATGTCGGCCATCGGCGCTCGTTCGCGCAGGGCGATCCTTGCGTACCGGAGGACACTTGCCGCGCCTCCACAGCCCTCCGCCCCGCTGTGGCAAACGAGGGACGGGATGAGGCTTACCGAACGAGGGGTGCAGGCCCTATTCGCTCGCCTCAGCAAGCGGGCAGGCCTCAAGGTCACACCCCACGCGCTTCGCCGCACCTTTGCCCTTATGTCCTTGAGGCAGGGAATGGACGTGATCACCATCTCGCGTCTCATGGGCCATGCCACCACAGAGATGACCCCGCACTACTTGATGCTCGATGAGTCGGACTTGCTACGCTCCCATGAGGCCCACGGGCTTGACTCGTGGCTGTGAAGGGATCCACTCCCACTGCCCCTCGTGGCCAGCCCGTCCCCCCCGGGTCGCACTACGAGGGGCCCTTTTTCCAAAACGATCCCGACCAGGGCAAACGCTAGCCTTGGCCGACGTCGTTCAGGAGCAAGGAGTTTGCTGGCGATGGGGGAGAACTACACGGCGACACTGGGGCCAGATGACGTGCGCCTTTCCCTCTGGGTGAAGTGATAGAGAAGCGGCCCATCACGGCCGCCTCTCCCATGCATCCGAGAGCAGCCCGGACTCGGCCTGTAAGCCTGCGGATTGGTAGCCCAGAGGTCGCTGGTTCCCCTCGGCCCCCGGCTGGCGCAGGCTGGACTGGCCTCAGGGCAGAGGCGGGTCTAGTCCCCGCGACCAAATAGACGAACCGAGGCTCAAATCGCCTCGGTTCTCTTTTTGCGCACTCACGCGCGGTCAGCCGATTTTCCCCTATTCGTTGAGCGTTAATGGCTTTCAACCCGATCGGCGCGCAATCAGCTGGTCTTAGGTTCTGCTCCTGGCCCCCCACCCTACCTCAACTATAGTCCACCGGCCTCGCGATCGTCCCCTCTCATTGGACCCTGTGACCTTCAATATGGCCAGATGGGGTTTTCGGCCACCACAGGCCTCCGCGAGGCGGTGGACTTGTATATAATGATGGTAAGGCGTACGAGTGGCTGGCGGAAACAGCCATGCGCGTGGGACAGGAGGAGAGTGGATACCACGATGTCGTCCCCTGAAGAAAAGCGGCTCTCTGGGCTAAGAGCGGAGCTCGACCAAATTGCATTACCAGCTTATCCTGATGAACCCTTGGTTCCGGTCAAGAACTGGATTGCAAGGGCAACTCCGACAATCCAGCAGGACTGGTCGCAGTTTTTTGCGCAATTTCAAAAATTTACCACTGTAAGTGGAGGTCCGACCTTCTTGGAAATAGCCAAGGGAGGCAATCTGTCAGAGCAAGAACTCCGCAGTGCATGGGAGAAGGACAAGAAGAGAATCGAACAATTCCGGAAAGAGATTCTTAGTTTTCTGGATGGATTGCTTTTTACAAAGCGATATTGAAGAGCCGCCGAGCGATCCTGGCGCGTACCTCATGATGTCCGCGTTGCGCTATGAGGCCCTGGCGGAGCAGGGCGGTAGTCTGCGATGGGTTTACGAGCATTCTCGATGATGGCCTTGCCCGTGGGGGGTGTAATACCTACGAAGGCATAGCGCCATGGCCGCCACGCCGCGAGAGGTGTCGCTCGCGGCTGGAACTGCCCGACCCATTCACGATGTGAAGGAATATCTCCTCGACGTCCAAGAAGTTCCCGGTTGTCCAGCGTAGTTATGATGTTGGGGTCAAAGAGGGCCTTGATGTTGAGCCATTGCTTCTCAATGCCTCGCATCTGAACGTCAAAGTCCCGCATCTGGCTGTCAAAGTCCCTCAACTTGTCTCTTGCCCTCTCGACAAACTTCTTCCTTGCAACCTCATAGTCCGCGTCAAACCACCAGATTGAGAATCCGCTTTCCTTTAGCGCCCGAACTGCCTGGATGCACCGAACCGGGAAACCCCACTCTAGGACAATTGGCTTACGTCGCTCCCGCAGCGCCTCGACGAATTGAGAACACGCATTGCCTTGCCGGCAACATGCCCACTCTTTCTCCAGGCCCGCTGAAACCATTGACCGGTCCCTGTGCGGGTCGTGGTTGTATACCTCGAGGTACAGGAACTCATGCCTTGATTCAAGCCATTCCGAAAAATAGCTCTTGCCCGCCGCCGGTATTCCAGCGATTAGAAGAAGTGGTTTCGCCATTGACCTGTCGTGCGCTTGTCCTAAGGCCGCCAGCTATTCGGAGATGCCAGGCGCAACCGGGAGCGGGCGACGTGATTCCTGAGCGAAGTCAACCGGTGAGATCGTCGAGCGTTGCGAAGATCGGTTCCTTGTTCTGCAGCGGGTTGGCGAACGTAAGGGTCGACGCCAAGGGCTTGCCGCGGTACGGGCATGGGCCCCTTACCGTCTTTGTAATCGCCGCGTTGATGTCCGCGAACTCGCTCGGTAGTGGGGCCTCGAACTTGACGACGACTGACTGGTGGCAGAATCGGCAATTCCGGTCGCGCCTGAGTTGGTCCCCGGCTGCGGCCGCTGCCTTCTTGTCGTGGCCGCCAGTAAGCACACCGACAACCATCATCGTCAGCCCGATGACCACCAGAATCCCCCAAAACTGGATAGTGATGAACACACAACAGGCTATGCCAGCGACGAACAGTGCAAGGCCTACGTTCTTCACTTCCCTCCTCTTGGCCCCTTCTATTCCCTCGAGACCTTGGACCAGTTGTACTTCGAACAGCTCGTCAAGTGCTTCCCGTCAAGTTGCCCACAGATTTCGCAGGAGCCCGTATCAATCTTTGTGGGCTTGTCGTCGTCGAGCCACGAGTTCCTGTGAAGTGTACACGCGCTTTGCGGCTCCGGCGGAGGCCGCCCGGCAGGGACATCAATGCCAAGGTCCTCCTGAGCACGTGAGGCGTGGGGCGGAAGGGTTTTGGTTCCTGGATGCACAAGAGCTCGCGCGCGACGGGCAACTACTGACGGCTACTCCGCTTCCGGGAAGCCTCATTCTCATAAGCAACGCTTGACGGCCCGCAAGGGGTCCGCCTGGAAGGTCGCCCATCGACGTCGGCAGGCCTCCCGCAAGCGGCTAGAGGGCTCTGGGTCGGATGCACGCTCGCTGGCGCACTCCCTGGAGGCGCCTTTACCTCCGGCTCCTGGCCCAACTCCAGTTCCCGGCCCAGCACGAGCGATCCAAGCGGGGCGGCCTAGCGCCAGCGGGCGGTGGACAGGTTCCACGAGGAGTGCAATAGCGCCTGGCTCGCTACGAACGAGCCGTTTCGCTCGGCAGTGGACGAACTAGACCAAGCCAACCAAGAGATTGAGCAACTCCCCATCGCGGGGTCGGGCGGATAACGCTGTCAGGCATTATGAGGCTGGCGGAAGGAGTGGGCCAGCGAGCGCGAGTGACGGTGCGCTCCACGACATGGATTTGGGAGGCGATGTCAGCGGATGTAATTGCCGCCGCCGAACCGGCAGGAATTGGTCCGGTCTTATGTGCTAACTTCCCCATCTCATCTGCCGCCTTGACCAAGAGAAGGGCCACCCATGCCCTCGATGCACATCGGCTGTAGACTATGTTTTGGAACAAGGAACAATTTAGATCGCCGACCATGCTGAGGAGGGATAGCAGATGAGCACCTATAGCACCCGTGATGAGCTAGACGCGGTTCTCTCATCGTTCTGCCCGACCCATGGTTGTCCCAGTCCTCTCAGTGGTGCCCAATGGCCGGACGATATGAAGAACGACCTGAAGGCTAGATTGAAGGCCACGGTGCGGGTTGCAGAGAATGTGAGCCGGTCATCCTACGATTACCAAGCTGCCAGACGTGTTTGCGACTTGTCCCGGAAGTGGTGGAGGGAGGACAAAGAGGAGGAACTTTTTACTCCAGATGAGGAGCAAAGCATCAATGATTCCCGTTCCTCTGATCCTGGCACGCCTCCAAGCTCAGGTGGCGCTGGTTCTGGCAACCCTCCTCGCTCCGGTCCGATGATGGGGAAACACACGCCAAAGGAGGAGGGCAGTACCGGGCCAATGATACGGAAAAACACCCCCAAGGATGAGGGGAGGACGGGACCGATGGTACGTGAACGGAATCCGAAGAAAGAAAACTAGCATCTCCGAAGAGCCGCATGGGAAGCAAGCGCACCCCGGAACCCGCCTCTGGGGTCCCCTTTTTTCATTCGGCCCTCGCTCTCCGCGGCGCGATAGCCGTCTTCACCGCCCACGTGCCCACGGTCTCGTGGCCAGGAACGAACTGCTGGCACAGGCCGCAACGCTTGCCCTTGGCGTGGCTCGCCTTCGCCCATGAGTCGGCCATGACGTAGGTCCGACCGCACATCACGGGCATCGCCACGCCGAGCCTCGAGCCCGAGGCCTCGGGCGGGACGAACAGGGTGAGATGCCGGTTGTGCCCCCGCTGCCCGACCAAGCTCTGGCAACTCCGGCGGGAGACACCCGCGGACTTCCAGGCCGTCTGCGACCGCCACGTGGACTAGCACAAGACGCTCGACGCGACCCGCCTGACCACATAGGCGGCCTGGAATCGTTTTTCAAGTTTCGGGTGCATGCCGTAAGGGTGCGGGTGTTCAAGGCGAGCGCCCGGTGTCCCACGCCGATAACGCGGGTTCGCTTCCCCCCACCCGCTCAAGCACGTCCCCCGCAATAGGGATTATCATTAGATCGTAGCCCGTTGTGGGCGTCCAAGGCCCGCAGCCCCCGTACTTTGCCGAACGCGGATGCCCTGTGCCGAACGGGAGGGAGCGCCTAGCTCCCAGACTGTCGGCAGATGCCAGATCGAAAGCCCCGAGCGGGCCGTAACGCCCAGCGGCCGAGCAAGCCCACCTCAGCCGTTTCCAACCGAAGGCCGACCAAGAAGCCGCCGGAGCGGGTGCTCCGACCTCGCCCGGAGCCGGCGACGCAGCCCTCAGAGCCAGATCCGCTTGAGAAGAAGGCGCTAGCTAGAGCGGTGCGCGTTCGCATGCCGTTTGCTGCCTGACACCTCCTTCGAGCCGACTCGGCGGGCTGCCTTCAGTCTGATTCCGCCTTGCCTGCAATCTTGTTCTAGAATGAAGTGATGTTGCCCGCGTCCGCCCAGCAGGCCAAGGACAATGCTAAGAATGAAAAAGTCTA
>JBEKHT010000093.1:0-8112 GCA_050012135.1 Anaerolineales bacterium
AACTCACATACGACTACCACCTTCAGCGAGAAGGGCTCAGCCCCTCCGAGGCCAGGAGGCTCTACCCGTGCCACTGTGGATCCGAGACGTGCCGGGGAACCCTCCTCGATCCACCCAAGAAGAGGCGCGCGGCGAGGCCTCGCCAGGGGGACCATGCACGATCACAACCCCGAAAAGGGCGAAGCCGTCTGCCCGCCAAGGGAAACAGCTGATTACCCAGACGGGTCAATGGCAACTCACAGAGTTGCAGGCGGTAGCGAAGGGCAAGAGCCTCCCGAACGCGGCTGCCGGCTCTCGCTACGTAAAGCTCAGGAATGTGGAGGTCCTCAGCGTGGCTCGAAGCCACGCGACGACCGGTCTCGGGAAGGTTGTATATTGTGATCCGAACGTCACCATCTGCGAACCAGGGCCGGGAGGAGAGCCATTTGATTTGCTGGGCGGCATTGGCACTGATCACGATTGTCACGTGCTACCACCCGGGCTGCAGGCTTCACCGGATCGTGAGCCTTGACGATCTTGGCTGATGCGAAGGGTTGCTCCTCACCTTGGCGACTGTGCTCGTTGGGGCTTCGTTCTGGCTCATCGGGACTCTGGATTCCGGGCCGGTCCCACCTGCGCTGGAAACAGGGCTAGCCCTGTTTCTCCTTCTTGCGGTTCCTGCCCCGCTGCGCAAGCCGCTGGAAGGAGTCACTGCCGGCTGGACCATCACGAGGTGCCGAGAGGAGTAGCATCCTCGTCGGATGGATTGATCTCCGCAAGCTTGAGGAGCAGTGAACACATGCCCTGCAGGATCAGACGAGCTCCTATCAACATCCTATCCGGCCTGAGCCGATATCCTAGAGAAGAGGCGTGGGTGGATAGGCGCTGCGCCCCTCGCCATTCGGCTTGTCGCATGCGGGTACGGAGGGATCATCGCCGATTGATTGGAGGGGAGAGAGGGCGAGAGACTTGATGTTGGATTTCCTCAAGGCGATCTGCGAACCTGGGCCGGGATGCTGCTTCTCGTCACGCTTTCTGGGGTGATCTGGATCACATGGTTCTTATGGTTGGCCGGGCAGAGCCAGAACCTTCCGTTTGCCATCGTGGGGTCGGGTCTTCTCTGCATGGCCCAGGTCATCGCAACCGAGCTAGGCATTGGCCTGGCCCGTGCGTTGTATGGACCGGTGCTAGCAGCCACTAATCTGGGGCTGGCTACCGGGATCTTTTTTGCTGGCGTCTGGCCTGTTCGAACCAAGATCCTCCGCAGGCAAAAGGAGTGGTTGGCGCAAATCAGGGCCGCTCGCCCCTCCAGGTTCGTGTGGGCCCTGCTCCTTCTGGTTGCAGTGGCCGCAGCGCGCAGCGCTGTTCAGGCCTTTTTCCTCCCTCCTCGCGAGTGGGACGCGCTCGTGTACCACTTCCCGATCATGGCCTACATCTATCAGGCTCACGCCGTCGAGCCGATCATCAGCCCAGGGGTTCGCACTACCACCTACCCGTTTGGCGGGGAGTTGCTTGCTCTGTGGAATCTGATCTTTGTAGGGGTCGACAAGCTTGTTGATCTTGCGGCACTCCCTGGGATTCTGACCGGGGCGCTCGCAGTGTATGGGATTGCCCGACACTGGGGAGCAACGCGGAATGGGGCCGCGGCTGGAGCCGCCGTTTTTGCGTTTGCCCCGACGATGGTGATCCAGCAGGTTAGTGCTCACGGCGATGCGCTGATGGCCTCCGTCTTCGCTATGGGAGTGTATTGCATTCTGGCCTCTGTCCCGGATCGGACGGCGGAAGTGCAAGAATACGTGCTGGCCGTCTTGGCCGGGACCGCCATTGGACTGATTGCGGCGATAAAGTATGCCGGGCTGTTCTACGCCGCGGGATTAGCCATCCTCTTCATGGTGAAGCTGGCCGTTCGCCGAAGCCATCTCGGCTCTCTTGCCTCACAACGCGGACAGGCAGGAATCGTTTTTCCGATTCTCGTGGCGGCCATCCTTGCCCTAGCCCTTGGAGGGTACCCCTACCTCCGCAATATCGTGCTGTTCAGGAACCCTCTGGCCCCCTTCAATGTTCGCCTCGCGGGCCACACCCTCTTCACGGGGGAGAGGGGAACCGCCGAGCTCATTACGACGAATACCCCTCCAAACCTTCTCAAGGCGCCCTTGCCGGAGCGCCTCGTCATGATCTGGCTGGAGCCGTATGCATCGATTTACGACGAGAGCGTGTCCGGGTCGGGCCCACTCTGGTTCTTTCTCGGCCTGCCCTCCTTATTAGTCTGGGCAATTCACAACATCGTTCGACGAAGGTGGGAGCAGACCCTGATCACCTTGTTGGTCCTCCTCAGCCTTGCCGCGACTCCCGCTTTCTGGGTCCCTCGCTATGGCATACCCATCGTGCTGTTGGGAGCGCCAGCCCTGGCTTGGATCTTCGGCCGATTGAAACAAGGCGTGCAGCGAGTCCTGTGCGCAGAAGTCCTTCTGGGGGCTTGCTTCGTGATTCTCTTGACCATGGACCTGGGGAGAGTGGATCCCCGTGTCTTGCGAGATTACATGGCTTGGAGAACGGACTTCACGCGGTCGAGCGCCGAATTTGCATGGGAAGGGCGAGGGGCCCTTCCTTACGTGGAAAACGAGACCCACATAAGTCCGCCCGGGGTCACCTACAGCGACCTGGTGCAGTTTGTCTATCCCCTCTAGGGTCCTGATTTTCGCATCATGGTGGTGTACATTCCACCGACCAATGAGGTGGAGTGGCAAAGCCGGCTGGACCAAGAGAGAATTGGCCTTGTGGTCACCGTCGAGTCAAAGCCCCTGCACAAGTGGATTTCAGACGATCCGGAGTTCGTGCGAGTGAGTTCCCACGGAGGGTATTATGTCTTCGCGCGCAGGTGAAGAATTCCTGGGCCCTTGGCCGGGGGTGTATGGCCTGGTGTTTCCGGCCGTCACGCTTGGGCTTCTGACGGTGTACGCCCTCCAGCCGCATCGACTGGCGAGTCTGGTGGATGAGGTGGGACGGATCAAGGCGGTGGCGAAACTCATTCTTGTACATGGGGTGTGAAGGTCATAATGCCGGATACGTTGTAAGATGGGGTTGCCGGCGCTTCGGGCCGACGTTTCTTCTGACGGCGAGTGCTTCAGAGGAGCCAAGATGACATCGTCATTGCTTATGTTCGCCCTGAGTGGGCTCTGTTATCTACTACCTGGACTAGCTCTTCTCACGGCTGTTCGCGTGCGAGGCCTCCACTGGATTGCGAAGGTAATGCTCTCGGTGCCTCTTTCTCTCGTAATGGTCCCCTTTCTGTTCGGGGCCTCGTCCGATTTTGGGAGGATCCAGATCTCGTTTGGCCTGTATGCGGCCATCACAGGTGCTCTCTGGCTGACTTCCATCCTGCTCATCACCACCGGCCACCGGCCTACCATAGCGTTTCGCCCCCAAAATGGAGGCGGAGGTGCCGTCTCCTCCACAGAATGGCTGATCACAGTGTTCGTGATTGCCGGGGTTGCAGTCCTGCTCAGTCTCCCCAGAGCCGACGCCCTGGTCCACGGATCCGCCGCGCTTTCTCTCGGCCCTTATGACACGCATTGGCAGCTTGCCGAGCTGGTTTCGGTGGCCCGGACGGGTCTGCCTTCAGACCACTATTTCTTCCCCGACGCCCGGCTCGCCTACTACTGCTGGTCGCTGATCTACCCTGCTCTCCTCGGCAGCCAGCAACTCGTGCGCTCCTCATTGGCCCAATCGCTCGCAGTCCATTCGGTTGTCCAGACGATTTCTTATCTGGGAATCTTGTACTGGTTCCTGCGCATGAACCTGAGGTCCTGGATGGCGCGCATCCTTGGGTTCGCCTTTCTTACCGTTGCGGGGGGGTATGACTTCTTTGTCCAGGCCATTCCAGGGGGCGCGGAAAACTGGCAGAAGGGAGTCGCTTGGCTGGTCTCTCGTACGATCATCCCCAGCCTGCTCGATCGCCTGATGGCTTACCCGCAACACATCGCCGGGCTCATGGCCTTCTTGCTAGTTCTCATTGCCTGGCGCAACCTGAGAGCTCACGTCGCCTTGCGACTGGTGCTCCTCGGGCTCCTGATGGCCTTCTCGTTGGGAACGAGCGCGGAGATTTTCCTTGCCGAATGCCTCGGATTGTTGATCATTGCAATCCTATACGCAAGCCGCTGGCTGCTACACCCCCGCCGGTTGGGGGATTTGGGCCTGCGAGAACGGATCGGCATCGCCAAGTCCAAGACCTCTGTCCTGCTCGGCGTTGCGGGATGGTTGGCCGTGTTTGTCCTGGGCTCTGCCCAGCCTTTCCAGCTGACCACGGCGAATTCGGTGCGGCTTACTTGGAGCTCGTTTCGGGTTCCCTTGCTTGAGCGGTTCCTGAATTCGTCAAGTTACAAGCTCGCCGTGCTGGATCGAGTCCTGACCGTGCTGGGCCTCCCCGTGGCCGCTGTGTGGGTATTGATGATTGAGGTAGGTTTCCCATTGCTCGTCTTTCTCGGCTGGGTCGCGCTGGGCGCCTGGAAGAGGTCGTCCGTCTGGCGGCGGTTCCTGATTGCCTTTCCAATCATCGGCTTCATCCTTCTCTTTTTGGTGAGGGACACGAGTCAGGCAAACAATCTATCCATAAACGGGTCGCTGCCTCTTCAGGTGTGCCTAGTGGCGGGCGCGGCTACTGCCATCGATGGGCTTCCCTGGCGAAAGATGAGCTCCTTGGGGAGGGGGCTGGTTGTCTACCTTGGCACCCTGATCGTTATTTCGCAGGCCATCTCGCCGATGATCGAGCTCATCGAGAACTTCAAGGTCCCACTGGGGGCGGCTCTGCAAGTTCAGGGTGCGTTAACGGTCGCACGGATCATCGTGGCTCAGCCCCCGGCCAGTTGGCCGGCGTCTCTCGCATACATTCGCTGGGCCAACGCCTCTACGCCGGAGAACGCGCTCTTCATCGAAGAGGCACCGAACCAGCCGGACACTCCCGTCTTTCGCAGGCTGGAACGGATGCGACTCCTTGAGTTGCGGGCGGATGAGCCCATGACCTACTACTATATCGATGCGGAGGTCCTGGCCTCGAGTGATTTCAAGTTAATGGAGGACAGGATACGGTCTTCGGATCTTCGGGAGGAAGCGTTGAAACTGGACTATGTGAAGCGGGTGAGGCCACCGCTCTACTATGTGTCCAGAACGGGATCTAAGGACGGTTGGGGCAAACCGGTATACAGCGATCGCTGGGTTATTGTCTACGCGTTGAGCTACCCCAATTGATCTGTCTTTCCTGCCCCCACGGAGACAAGGGCGCGGGGGATGTGCCTGCCGATCCCGCGGCCGAAGTCACGGATCGGGCCCATCAACCACGGTTCCAGGGAATGGCGGGCATTTCCAGCCGTCGTCCCCGGCGACAGGGCCTGCTCCACATGGCAAAGTGGTTCTTTTGGGGCCAAGGGGTCTCCCGAAGATGTCAGTGCCCGCGAGCCTCAAGTTCGCTGCGGCTGATGTACACTTCCCCGCGGCGGCCTCCCGCCGCAGGCGAGTTGGGGCCCCTGGGGCCAGGCAGGGTCCGCGCGAGCTCGGCTCTCCCGCTTTCGGAGGGCCTGTCGGCTGCTTGCCTAACGAAGGAGATCACAAATGAGTATCTTGCTCGATGGTTCCGGCCTTTCGGTCGAGAAGCTGGTGCGCATTGCACGCTTCGGAGAGAAAGTGGAGCTCAGCCCAGAGGCACTTGAACGGATTCAGACCTGCCGGCGGATGCTGGAAGACAAAGTCCGGGCGCACGAAATCATGTACGGGGTGAACACCGGAATCGGCGAGTTCTCCGAGGTTGTCCTGTCCGACGAACAGGTTCAGCAGTTCCAGCGTTACTTGATCTACAACCACGCCGCGGGGATTGGAGAGCCGGCACCCATCGAGTATGTGCGCGGTGCCATGGCGAGCCGAATCAATGTCCACGCGCATGGCAACTCAGGATGCCGAGCCGAGATCACCCAAACCCTGGTGGAAATGCTGAATCGAGGTCTTACCCCGGTGGTCTGCCAAAAAGGCTCCGTGGGAGCTTCGGGGGATCTCGCGCCCATGGCTCAGATGGCGCTCCTGTTGATGGGCGAAGGCGAGGCCTTTCTTGAAGGAAAGCGCCTCCCGGGAAGAGAGGCCATGGCCAAGGCGGGGATCCCAGTCCCCGACCTGCAGGCGCGCGATGGGTTGGCCGCGATAAATGGCTCGAACTTGCTCACGGCGATGAGCGCGCTTCATCTCTATGACATGAATCGCTGGCTCAAACAGACGGAAATCGCCTGTGCCATGAGCCTGGAAGCCCTGCTGGCCAACATGAAGCCCTATGATGTTCGCCTTCACCAGGTTCGTGGATTCCCAGGAGCCGTGAGGAGCGCAAAAGCGATCATGCGGTGCATCCAGGGCAGTGATCTCCTCACTGGAAAGGTCAAGACCAAAGTCCAAGATGCGTACTCGATGCGCTCCTCACCCCAAGTCATCGGGGCCGCTCACGATGCCGTTGCCTGGGCTAAGACCCAAGTGGAGATAGAACTCAACGGGGTGGGGGATAACCCGATCTTCCTTCCGGAGTACAAGCTGACCCTGACGGGCGCGAATTTCCAGGGGACGCCGGTATCGTTGCCGATGGACCTGGTCGGCGCAGCTATCACCATGGTGTGCGTGCTCTCCGAGCGGCGACTGAATCGCCTGACCAATCCCGCCCTAAGCGAAGGGCTGCCGGCCTTCCTGACTAAAGGGGCGGGGATGTTTTCCGGCATGATGCTCAGCCAATACACCGCCGACAGTCTGATCGTGGAACAGCGCATCCTCTCGGCCCCCGCCAGCATCGAATCCATCCCGGCCGCGGCGGACCAAGAGGACTTTGTCTCAATGGGCATGAACACAGCCATCAAGAATGCCCAGATTCTCGAGAACGCCTACGGGGTCCTCGCCATCGAGTTCATGGCTGCGGCCCAGGGTCTGGATTTCCGTGCCTTCGCGCCCGGCCGGGGGACCCAGATGGCCCATCAGGTGATCCGCAAGTATGTGGAGCACCTGGATGAGGACCGCCCCCTGTATGTGGACCACAACAAGTTGGTGCCCGTGGTCCGGTCGGGTGAGATCCTCGCGGCGGTCGAGAACGCCGTGGGAAGCCTCGAATCGTGATTCTGGCCGGCGCCGGCCCAGTGATGCGGAGGCGGGCATTCGTTCCGACCTTTCTTTCGCCACTCCCCTGCAATTCCCGGCATTTTCCACCGGGGCCGCCGCGCCCTCGCCGAACCCAGGGGAACCCTCCAGCCGAGACGAAAGCACCCCGTGGGCAAACTGATTGCGGTGGTTGGCAACTCCGGTGCGGGCAAGACCACCCTGACGCAGGTATTGGCGAGAAACGGGCGGTTGGTGACCGGGGTGGAGCAACACCGCGAACGTCCGTTTCAGGAGGCGTTCGCCCATGACCTTCATCGATTTGGGCTCGCCAACCAGCTGGACTATCTCCTCTTTCGAGCCGAGCAGGAGTTGGCCATTCGCCAGGGCCCGGAGCCAGGAATCCAAGACGGCGGCCTGGATCTGGACTTCCAGGTCTTCACTCGGCTCTTTCACTCGAAGGGATACCTGAGCGATCCGGAGTTCTCGCTTTGCGAAAGGCTTTACCTCATCCTGCGTGCAACCTTGCCTCCCCCGGATCTCATCCTCCGTCTGGTCGCGCCCCTTGACCTTCTCACCCAGCGATACCGCCGGAGAGGCCGAGCCTTCGAGATCGCCAAGCTGGAGGATCTCCCCATCATGGAGCGCCTCCTGAGGCAGTGGCTCGACACCATTGCCAGGGTTCCCCTGATCACCATCGATGGCAGCCGGGACAAGACCCATTTCAGGGCGATGGCCCCGGACATCCTCAAGCAAATCAGCCAGGTCATTGCCTTGCGGGCAGACTGACGTAGGCCCCTGGCCCGGGGAGGTCTGAACTCAACACAAGGACCCGGGCGTAGGCCCGGGTCCTTGGATGATTCTCCCCCGCCTCAGGCGGCCTCTTGGTCCGCCTTGAGAGAAACGGGCCGGCAGCAGAGCACGAGCTGCTTGGCGGCGCGGACCTCATCCAATCTCGAAACCGGGGCATTGTGGGGTGCCCCGGTAAGGAGTTCGGGGTGAGTTCTCGCCTCCTCGGCGATC
>JBEKHT010000094.1:0-7818 GCA_050012135.1 Anaerolineales bacterium
ATTGCTTTGCAGCGAAGATCCGTCCTGGATCCCGGGGAACATGCTTGGTTTGCACGTCCTGATGCCCAGAACCGAGGACGTTGTTCACTCGGAGGTCAACGACTTGGGCGATTCACACGAGGGCTTCAGCACGTGCCTCGTCTGGAGGGGACCCAGGAACAATCTCTGGCTCCTTGTGTCCCACCCCAAAGCCGACCGAAGTTCGGGTCTCGGCGGTCGAAGCTCCAAGTGGATCCTCTTAATTCTTCTAAGGAGGGGTAGGGGTCATTCCAGCCGCTGGATCGACTTGACGATCCCCATCCTGAGGTCTCAACCCGCGGTCGGATCGCGTCTTCCCTCTCCCAATCACCGTGAGGAATTCGGAAACGGTTTGAAAACCCTGGCAGGTAGAGCGATCCCTTTCTTGGCTGCGGAACAGCCCGGCCAGCTTGTGGGTATGAACCTGACCCTCCGCCTACTCCCTTTGTCTTGGTTTGAATTCCCAAAACGGCTCGGACGTTGGCCTCTCGGCCTATTGGAGCCCATGCCCGGAAAAGTATGTTGACTCTCTTTGCGGTTCCCAAGGCTTTCGTGGGTGAGTTTTCCGGGATTCAGCAGAACGCGCTGAGATCCTGGAGAGCCTTAGGCGAAGACGTGAGGATCCTTCTCATTGGCAACGAGCCGGGTGTGGCGGACGAGGCCTCGAGAATCCGTGCCACGAATGTCCCCGAGGTGAGGCGCAATGAATGGGGCACTCCTTTGGTGGACGATGTCTTTCGAATTGGTTCTGAGCGGTCGGGTGGAGAGTGGCTTGCGTATGTGAATGCAGACATCCTCCTGTTGCGAGATTTCCTTCGTGCGGTTCACACCTTGCAGAATTCTCGTAAGCCCTCGCTGGTGGTTGGCCAGCGCTGGGACATTGACCTGGGGAAAACGATTGATTTCTCGCACCCGCGCTGGGAGGCGGATATACGGGCCGAGGTGGAATCGATGGGTCGATTGCACGCCCCCTCCGGAATCGACTATTTTCTCTTCCGGCGCGGGACCTGGAAAGAGATTCCACCCTTTGCGCTAGGCCGGACCATGTGGGACAACTGGCTGGTATACTCGGCGCGCGCCCGGGGCCTTGCGGTTGTGGATGCTACAGACCGTGTTTTGGCTGTCCACCAGAATCACAGTTATGGTCTCCGCCCCGCGGCTGCCGACTGGGTGTGGAAGGGGCCGGAGGCCGAGAGGAATTTGGAGTTGGCCGGTGGGCTCGATCACTACTTTACGATCGAGGACTCGACGCATTGCCTGGAGGGAACGCGAGTGCAACTCGCCTTGGATCGAAAACACCTCTTGCGGAGATGGTCGAGATTGCGAATCCTATGGCCTCCGTGCGTAATGTCGCAAGCCTTCTTTCACAAGGCACGGCAATCCATCTACGAAGCCCGGGTGCGTGTCGCCCGGTGGAGAGGAAGGATCTAGAATCTGAGGGGATCCGCAAGCGGGCCTGGATTCGGCGAGTTGGGGCGGCGGGCTGGAGAGGAAACGCGCGGTGGTTGATGCACGGTGGATGTCATCGCCTTCGACGTGCGGCAGGAGTTCTTCCCGCGATCCGTGAATTCCCGGCACGGAGAATCGCCTCCGCTTCGATCAGCGCCGTCTCGATCGCCAAGCGGGCCGGAGCAGGTGAGGGCCCTGTACACCCGGGGTGAGATCAGGAGCTGGGGCCGGTGACCCCCGTAAGCCTTGGGCCAATCACTGATGCCCTTTTGGCGGACGGGAGAAAGCTCTGGAAGTGGGTAGGCCTCTGCAGTCGGTGCCTGGGGCAAAATGTGCAAGTCGATTTGCCGCAACCTCCACGGCGCTTCGGAGAGCGAGGTTTTTTGGCCACGAATTCGGAGGGCCCGTCGAATCATTGGGCCCCTCCTTCTCAACCGATGGTGCCTGTAGTCTTTCGGTCGGGAGGGGGCGGTCTGTGGAGGTCCTGCCGGGAGAATCGTAGAGAACCGCGAGAGGGCAAGAGGTGAGCTCGCCGGTGAAGCTCATCCTCGAGGCCTGGCAAAGAGGCCGACTTGTCATGAGACCCTTCGGGGGTGGGCCTCTTGGCCTTTGCGAACCATCTTGTCGCGAAAACCCGATTGGCGTGTGGGGAGGCGGTCTGTGACTATCTCGTACCTTGGGGGGCTTGGATGAGCGGCACAGGCGACCCGATCCAAACCGTTGGAGTTGTTGGTCTCGGGAAGTTGGGCGCCCCTTTGGCGGCGGCAATTGCGGTACAGGGAATTCCTGTAATCGCCGCGGACTTGGACGCAAAGAGGGTGGAGAAGGTCAACCGGGGGATTGCTCCTGTCGCCGAGACCCAGCTGGAAGAATACCTGGCACGGGCTCGGGGGAAACTTCGGGCGACTACGGATGTCGTCGAAGTAGCGGCCAAGGGGAGCATTGTTTTTGTCATCGTTCCAACCCCCAGTGAACCTCATGGAGGGTTCTCTCTCCAGCATGTGCTTCCGGCGTGCGACGCCATCGGAAGAGGATTGAAGAATCGCAGGGATTTCCCGGTCGTTGTCATCACCTCGACGGTGATGCCAGGCTCGACCGGGGGACCCATTCGGGAATGCCTCGAGGCGGCCTCAGGATCCAAATCCGGAGCCGATTTTGGTTTGTGTTACAGCCCCGAGCTGATCGCGCTGGGAAGCGTGATTCACGATTTCCTCAATCCGGATTTCGTGCTGGTCGGCGAGTCCGATGTTCGCTCGGGGGATCTCTTGGAAAGGTTCTATGGGCGCGTCTGCCAGAACGCGCCCTACATCGCCCGCATGAACCACGCTAATGCCGAGCTTTCAAAGCTGGCCGTCAACACGTTTGTAACCACCAAGATCGCGTTTGCGAATATGCTGGCCCAGATCTGCGAAGGGATCCCGGGGGCAAATGTGGACGTCGTCACGGAGGCCATCGGCCACGATAGCCGCATCGGGTCGAAGTATCTGAAGGGAGCGGTCGGCTATGGTGGTCCCTGCTTTCCCCGCGACAACCTGGCCATGGGAAAGGTGGCGCGTGAGGCAGGGACCGTGGCGATCCTGGCTGAGGCCACGGACCGGTCCAATCGTAATGAAGTTCAGCGGCTGGTCTCAAAGGTCAAGCACTATTATCGCCCGGGGATGCGCGTGGGAATCCTGGGCCTCTCGTATAAACCCAATACCGACGTGATTGAGGAGTCCCAAGGAATCATCTTGGCCCAGACTCTCTTGGAAGAGAATATGGATCTGGTTGTGTTCGATCCGATGAGCATGGCCGCTGCGCAGGTTGTGCTGGGGGATCGCCCGACCTATGCTGGGAGCACCCAGGACTGCCTTGAGCAATCGGACTTGGTCGTTATCATGACACCTTGGAAAGAGTTCTCTGGAGCGGATCGACTGGGAGGCAGGGCCAGCGTCCTCATTGATGGGTGGAGAATTGCCTCCCCAGCGCTCCAGGAAAGCGTGGCCACGTACGTACCCTTGGGGGTCTCGCCTTCCCGCAGCTAGCGAGGCAGGGGGCCCAACTCTGGTTGGGCGGGGGCATCTGGCCGCCTGCGGCACGAGACATCGGAGGAGAGCATGGACTGGTCGAAGCGCAGGGTCCTCGTGACCGGGGGTGCCTCTTTCATCGGCTCTCATCTGGTAGATGCTCTCGTGGAACGAGGGGCCGTGGTGCGGGTTGTGGACAACCTGAGCAGCGGCCGGCTGGCGAACATCCAGCCGCACGTGGATGGGAAACGCATTGAATTCATGCAGGGAGACTTGCTCGACTCCGCTCTGGCGCGTCGCGCCCTGAGCGGAAGGGAAGTGGTGTTCCACCTGGCCGCGGATCATGGGGGGCGAGGCTACGTCGATTTGCATCAAGTGGAATGCTCTACGAACCTGATCCTGGACGGATTGTTGTTCAAGCTGGCGCACGAACTGGGCATTGAGAAGATCGTGTTTGCCTCCTCGGGTTGTGTCTATCCCAATTACCTGCAGACAGACGTTCAAAAGGAGATCTACCTCACTGAGGACTTGGTGAAGCCCCCCTATGACGCGGACAACCTATACGGCTGGGCCAAGCTGATGGCCGAGTTGTCGCTCCAGGCCTACTACCAGCAGAAAGGCTTGAAGTCGGCGTGCTGTCGCTACTTTACGGTCTATGGGCCTAGGGGGGTGGAGAATCATGCCGTGATCGCCATGATCGCCCGGGCCTTTCTGAAGGAGGATCCCTTCGAAGTGTGGGGGACTGGTGAACAGATACGCAATTGGACTTACATCGATGACATTGTTGCAGGCACCCTTCTCGCTGCGGAAAAGATCGATGACGGCAGCGCGGTCAACCTGGGAACGATGGAGCGCATTCGTGTAATCGAGGCGGTCGAAGAAGTCCTGCGCTACACAGGCCACTCGGCCCGGATCCGCACTCGACCCGAGATGCCCACCGGGCCGATGAACCGGGTGGCACACAATGGCCTGGCGAAGCAACGTCTGGGGTGGGAGCCCGCGGTTCGATTTGTGGATGGGTTGCACCGGACCGTTGACTGGTACTTTGCGACGAAGAATCCAAGGGAAGTGCAGGCGACTCTGGGAAGGATGCTGACCGAGCGGTAGTCTCCTGAGGAGGAGAGGGGCCTTCCACAGGATGGGTGGCGGCCGAACTCCCGGTCGATCTCATTGGGCCCGCGAGACCCCTGGGGCCAGAAGATCCTGGCGAAGGCGGCCATGACTTCGGGGGTCACGGACGGAATGGATTCATGCGATCGGTTGGAATAGGCACCCCAAAGGGCATAGGATGAATTCAGTCTCCCGCGATCGGGCTACTCGGAGCAGAAGACAGTTCGCTCTGAGCGCGGCAGGAGCCCTGCTGGTCCTTCTGGTCGGAATCGCCTTGAATATCAGCGACCTGATAGTCAGTCTGCCGACGGGGGACGAAAGCGGCTACTTGGCGGACGGCGCAAGTCTCGTGGAAGAGGGAAAGGTGCTGGCGATCGGGAGCGGGCCCCTGCCCTCCTTGGTCAATGGCCTCCTCGACCTTCCCTTCCGGGGCAATCACCTTCGACTTGGATTGGTTTCCACGATCCGCAGGTTCCTCACCTATGGGGCGATCGTGGCTGCGGTTTGGTGGGCGGCTCGACGAGTGGGCGGGGCGACTGCGGGTTGGGTCGCATTCGTCATGGCGGCGGTGGGGCGCCCGGTGTCGGTCGCCTTGGAGAACTCGGCCGATGCGTTGTATACGTCTTTGTCAGCTCTTGCCTTCGCGCTGGGCGCCGCGCTGCTATTGGACTGGCTGGACAGAAAAGGGTCACCGCGCCGATGGAGGGGACGCTCCATCGCTCTGGGGGCCGTGCTCGGCACTTCCGCCTTGGCCCGGCTGGATGGCTTGGTCCTGGGGGTCCTGGTGGTGGCCTTCGCCTTGGGCTTTGGACTGATGGGCCGATGGCCTGCAGGCGACAGGCAGGCGCTCCGGCGGATTGGACTTTTTGGGTTGGCCGGGTTTGCCCTGCCGGTCGTTGGGTGGGTGGTTGTTTCAGGTCTCTTGAGAGGCAATTGGGATTCGCAGATTCTTCAGAGAAGCTATTTGGCATTTGAGCAAGGGCACAATTTCCTCTACTCGGGGAGCTTTAGCGTCCCGCCCCCCGTCACGGCCGCGGATCTCTATGGGACCGCTGCAGCCAATCACTACAGCGTCTTGCGGGCTGTGGCCCACAATCCTCGCGCCCTTCTGGCAAGAGTTCCGCGCGTGCTTGCCAATGCCGCTCGGATGTACGAAAACTCCTACGGGATCGTAGCCGGCCTCCTCGTCCTCCTCCTTGCGCTGGCTGGGGCCATCTACCTGGGAACGATACTGCCTGCCCTCTTGGGTTTCACCGGGTTGTGGTTCATTCCCCTCTTGGGTTACTTGCTCGCCTCGTACCGTCCCGGCTTCTTCAGCACGGTGTACCCGGAGATGCTGGTCTTGCTCAGCGCTGGGTTGGCTGCAGGCCTTCATCAATACCGAACCTTCTGGGCGCAGGCCGCCTTGCGACCCTCCCTGTTCAGCACGGCCTTGATCCTGCTCTTGGCGCTGGGAGGGAACTTGGAATATGGGGTCCAGCAGGGCCTGGCGTGGATACGGGGAAGCGGGAACAGCGCGGGACGGCAGTGGGTGGAAATGCTTTCCCAACGCATCCCGCCGGGGAGTTGTCTGATCTCTTACGACACCGCCGATGCGATCTATGCCAACCTGCGTCCCAACAGCGACTGGATGACCTTCTTTGATACCCGCGACGCCTCCAGCCTCGTCGAGTTCATGCAGTCCCAGGACTGCCACTACGTCGAGGTGGACAGCGATTTGGTTACGTATGCCCCCGGGTATGCCCAACTGGTCGAGGCAACGCTTGTCCCACAATTCTCGAGCGCGGACGGGACGCGAAAGGTTTTCACGGACCGCCGGTAGTCGCCGGCCTTGTGGCGAGATTGGGGATCGGCATGTCAGTGAGCGTGATCATTCCGATCTTAGATGCCAAGGAATACCTGGCGGATGCCGTGGCCTCCGTCCGGGCACAAACCTATTCGGATTGGGAGCTCATTCTGGTGGACGATGGCTCCGAAGACGGCAGCGTGGAGCTTGCGCTTGAGATTGCAGCGCAGGAGCCGTCTCGGGTGCGCTTTCTGGCTTTTGAGGATCGTCGCACCCGCGGAGCCAGTGCGGCTCGCAACCTCGGGCTGTCCAATGCCCAAGGTGAGTTCATTGCCTTCTTGGATGCGGATGATGTTTGGCTCCCGGAAAAACTGACTCGCCAGCTCAGCGTCCTGGACGCACATCCTGCCGCCGCCATGACCTTCGGGCGAGTGCATTACTTCTCAGAGGGCCTCGCGGGAGGGGATGAGAGGGATCAGGCCTTTGGCCCTTTACGCGAGGGCGTCTACACCCCGCCGGAGCTCGGGGTCGAGTTCCTCCGAGATGCGGACATTTATCCCTGTCCCAGTGCTACCCTTCTGCGCCGAGCCCCTCTGCTGGAGCTGGGGGGCTTTGAAGAAACGATTCACAAGGTGCGGACGGACTTGGCCGTTTGGGTGAAAGTGACCACTCACTTTCCTGTCTACGCCGATCCGACCATCGTGGCGCGCTACCGGCAACATCACCGTTCCTCTGTGGCGGTGATGTTCCGCGATGCCGGCATGTACCGCCAGAATGAGCTCGCTTTTTGCCGCTGGCTGCTAGGCTATCTTGACCCTCTGCCTCGGGCGATTCGCGAGCCTCTGGAGCCATTGGCTTGCGAACACATGTTCCTCCTGAGCCTGGAGGACATCCTGAACCAGGGAAATCGCAACGCGCTGGCGTGGCGCCTCGCGATGATCCGGCGGCTATGGTCCTATCGAGCATTTCGTCGGGAGGCGCGGATGCTGCGGTATCTGGCGCCTTCTTTTCTTGGAGGTTGGCGCGCGAGAGACATATCGCGGAGGCGAGATGGGTGAAAGAACCAACATCCCGCTCGCAGTAAGGATGGCGTGGGCCAAGGTTCGTAAGGGTATCCGCAGAGCCATTGGGCAAGAAGAGGGTTGGCCCCCGGTCGGATTCGTCTGCTGGGGCAGCCTCCGCCGAACACGGCCCGTCAGTCGATCCTTCGGATTTGATCGAGGCAAACCGATCGACCGATTCTTCCTTGAAGCCTTTCTTGAAAAGCACGCCGAGGACATACAAGGGAGAGTACTTGAGGTTGGTGATCGGGAATACACCATGCGATTTGGGGGATCCAGGGTAATCCGTTCAGAGGTCCTTCATGTTGGGACTGGCAATCCCCATGCCACGATTGTGGGAAGGCTCGACACCGGCGAGGGCCTTGATTGGGGTTCCTATGACTGCCTC
>JBEKHT010000095.1:0-7761 GCA_050012135.1 Anaerolineales bacterium
CGCCATCGTTCTGGGCCAGAACCCCGCCCGATTCGGATTTCCTCACGCTCAGCGCGATCTCGGAGCGATTGGGCGCGATCTCCCGGTATCCTTTGCGGACCGGTTCGTACACGCCGACCCGACGCTCCCCGGCGCGGGCGTAGAAGGTTTCGTTTCCCGAGGCGAGCATTTCCTTGACCCAGGCAGCGGGGGGCGCGCCGGCGGCTTCCATTTGCTTGACCGTCTCGCGCACTCCCAGCGCGTCCCAGGTCTCGAAAGGTCCCTGATCGTGGGTGAAACCCCAGCGCATGGCCTGATCCACGGCCAGCGGCGAGTCGGCGATTTCCGGCAGGCGCTGGGAGGCGTAGGCCAAGCCGTAGTAGGTAGAAGCGCGCAGCAGGTTGGCCGCGCGGTCTTCACCGGCCAGCATGACCTTCAGTCGCTCGGCGAGCGGCTCAACGTCTTTAGCCCGGCCGACGGAGTCAAAGCGCGGTTTGGTCGGCGACTCGTACTCGAAGGTTTTCAGGTTCAGGGACCAGAATTCTCGGACCCCGTCCTTGCGGACCTCCTTGTAGAAGCCCTGGCCGCTCTTGCTGCCCAGCCAGTTGTTGTCCACCATCCTCTTCAGCAGGGTCAGGACGGGCTGGGAGGTCAGCAGCTCGCGCGATTCGTCGTCCGGCACGACCGGGTACAAATTGCGGGTGACGTGGTAGAGCACATCGATTCCCACCAAGTCAAAGAGACGGAAGGTGGCGGTCCGGGGATGCCCGATCAAGGGGCCGGTGAGGGCATCCACCTCGTCCACGCTGTACCCGTTGCGCAGGGCATAGTCGATAACAAACAGCCCCGCCATGGTCCCGACCCGGTTGGCAATGAAGTTGGGGGTGTCCTTGCAGACCACGACCCCCTTGCCCAAGCGCTTCTCGCCCATTCGGCTCATGAAGTCCACCACCTCGGGCGAGGTGTCGGCGGTGGGGATCAGCTCCAGCAGATGCAGATAGCGCGGCGGGTTGAAGAAGTGAGTACCCAGGAAATGGCGACGGAACTCCGCCGTGCGGCCGTCCGCAATATGGGCCACCGGGATCCCGGAGGTGTTCGTGCTGACGATCGCGCCCTGCGCCCGCACTTTCTCCAGCCGCGCCATGAGGTCACGCTTGATCTCCAGGTTTTCGACGATGGCTTCCAGGATCCAGTCTACTTCCTTGAGCTTCTCAAAATCGTCCTCCAGGTTTCCAATCGTGATGCGGGCCGCGAGTTCCGGTACCATAAAATCGGCGGGCCTGGACTTGAGAGACCGATCCAAGCCCGACCGCGGGAACCGGTTGCGGACCTCCTTGTCCGCAAGGGTAAGTCCCTTCTTTTTCTCTTCGGCGGTCAGCTGGGGCGGAACGATGTCCAGCAACAGGACCGAGACCCCGGCGTTGGCCAGATGGGCCGCCAGGGCGGCGCCCATCGTGCCCGCCCCGATCACCGCAGCCCGTCGCATGGTGTAGGTCATCGTGGCCTCCTTTCAGAGGTTGGTCGCACTCGCCGGGAAGGCTCAGCGCAGCTCCCGGCTGCCATAGCCCAGGATTCTTCGGGCCACAACCAACCGGTTGATCTGGCCCGTGCCCTCAAAGATGTCGTTGATCTTCGCGTCGCGGAACCACTTCTCCAGGAGCTGTTTGCGCGAGTATCCAATGGGCCCCATGAGCTCGACCGCGCGCTGGGTGATCTTGGTGACGGCGTCCCCGGCTTTGACTTTGGCCATCGAGGACTCGAGGGAATTGGGCGTGCGCTGATCTGCCATCCACACGGCTTTGACTACCAGAAGCCAAGCGCCGCGCAGCATCACCTCCATATCGATCACCTCGCGTTCGATCAGGGTCAGCTTCTGGCGAGGGACATGGTAGCGGATCTGAATCCCTTCCTGGTTCAGGAGATCCTTCACCAGTTCCACCGTGGCACGAGCCACGCCCATGGCCGAGGCAGCCACCAGCGGCCGCGTTGCGTCAAAGGTTGCCATCGCCCCTTTGAAACCGCCGGCGGTGGAAGGCTCCTTGACGACCTCGGGGCTGCCCAGGATGTTCTCCAAGGGCACCTTGCAGTCTTGAAAGACAATGGAGGCGGTATCGGAGGCGCGGATGCCCATCTTGTGTTCCAGTTTGGTAACCGACATCCCCGGGGTTCCCGCCTCAACCACGAAGGGGCGCATGCCCGCCCGGCCCGCGGCCGGATCGATCGTCGCCCAGACGACCACAAAACCCGGGGTGTCCACCAGCGATTTGTGCCCCGCGGTGACAAAGATCTTCTCACCGTTGAGGACCCAGGAGCCATCCTGGCGTACGGCGGTCGTGCGGATCGAGGCTGTGTCCGAACCCGCCTGCGGCTCGGTCATCGCCATGCAGGCCAAGATCGGCTTTTCCTCGGCGAATCGCTTCAGAAACTTCTCCTTCTGCTCGGGAGTGCCCGTGGCCTCCACCGCGGCCGCGCCCAGGCCGCCGCCGGGAGTGCACAGGTACAGTCCGGCATCGCCCCAGGAGAGGGTCTCAATCAGGTGGGCCAGGATCTGGTACCCCAGCCGGGGTCCTTCGTGCCTCCCCTCGCGCGGCGCCAGCGATCCGGCCTGCGTCGCGCGCATGGCCATCTGCATGAAGTTGATGTAGTCCCAGGGAATCTCGTGCTCGTGCTCGTCGAACTGTCGCGAGACGGGACGCATCATGTTCTCGGCTACGGTCTGCAACATGACCCGTTGTTTCTTAATCGGTTCCGGCATCGAGAAGTCGATCATGGGCTCCTCTCCTTTTCAGAACCGCCCGACCCGCAGCCTGGCTCGGGTCGACGGATTGCTTTCAGCTAAACCATCGCCAGTCCGGTGAAGGTCGGAAAGCCGCGGCCGTTGCGCATCCACATCTCGACCGGATGCTCACGGATGTAGCCGTGTCCCCCCAGGATTTGGACGGCGCGGTCGGTCACCAACATGACCGTGTCGTCTGCCGCGGTCTTGGCCAGGGTGACGGCCCGGGCGGCTTCCTGCCCTTGATCCAGCGTCCAAGCCGCCTCCCAAACGAGAAGCCGCGCGGCCTCGATCTCGGTAGCCATCTCGGCCAGCATGAAGGCAATGGCCTGCTTCTGGGCAACCGGCACCCCGAATTGGACGCGTTCCTTGGCATAGCTCATGGCGTACTCGTAGGCGGCCTTGGCGACTCCAATCGCCATGGCGGCCAGGGCCACATGGGTCGAGTGCAGAAGGGGGCCGGGATCGTGCCCTTCCCGTCCGCCCAGGCGGGCCTCAGCGGGAAGACGGCAGTTATCCAGCTTGATCTCGAAGGTCGGAAGGGCGCGGATCCCCAAGTTGCCTTCGCGCTCGAGAACGGTCAGGCCCTGGGCCTGGCGAGGCAGGAGGAACGCCTGGGTCTTCCCCTCGAGTGAGGCAAACACCAGGAAACTCTCGGCCTGATGCGCGAAAGGCACGAAACATTTGTGCCCGTCCAGCACAAAGCCGCCGTTCGCCCGCCTGGCTGTGGAGCGCAGCTCCCCCGGGTCGAAGTCAAAGCGGGGTTCCACCCAAGCCAACGCCACCGGCCGGTATCCCCCTTCCACCAGAGGGGGGAGATGCTTCTTCTTCTGCTCCTCGGTCCCCGCGAGCAACAGCGGGAAGGCCAGCACCCCCGGCCCCAGGATGGTCAGGGCACCCGCCAGATCTCCCCAGGCCAACTCCTCCGCCGCAAGAGCTCCCGTCACCGCGGAGTGGTCCCCGAATCCCCCAAAGGCCTCGGGGACCGAGGCCTGGACGATCCCCAGTTCCCACCCCTTGGAAATCAGAGCCTCGGGGAAGCCGCCGCTCTCGTCGGCCTCGTGGGCGGCCTCGCGCAGATCCTTTGCGGCGTACTTGTGGACCGCATCCACCAGCATCTTTTGCTCTTCGCTGGGTTCGAATGAGTACATCGTGCCTCCTCTCTCTAGGCTCGACCCTGTTCTCTTCGGGCCGCGCGCAGTTCACGCACCCCGTGGGACTTCAGGCCCTGCCACGCCCGGCCCGGAACGCGCCGATAGCGAATGGGCTGATCCCCCCCCGAGGCAAGCGCGGCGACCTCCGTGACCTCCAGGAAGCCTCGTTGTTCCAGGTACTCGATGTGCGCGCCCGCTTCTTCCAGAGCCAGGAGCACGTGGTAACCCTGGACTCTCCCAAACAGCAATTGCGAGACCTCGGCGATGGTCCGCGGTTCCTCCAGCAGATCCAGGACGCGAGCCAGCCGATCGGCGTGCAGTCGAAAAATCTCATCCACCCGACCGCGCAGGTCGTCCATCGGGCCTTCATGACCTCCCAGGGCGAGGGTAACCGCCGGAGGATTTTCCCGGAGCTCGCCCAGCGAATCCAGGTAGTGAGAAAGCCCCGTGAAGGGCATGAGCTCTTCGGGAGACTGATGGGGCGAGGTGTCGGGCAAGACCATGTCCGAGCTGAGAAGGATTGTGCCCACCCGGATCACGACCAGCCCTGGGCAGTGGCCGGGCAGGTGGGTGATTTCCAGGGGCCCGAGGCTCGCTCGAGCTCCCTCCAGCACCTGCTCGACCGGCACGGATCGGGAGAGACTCTTGGCGAACGAATACAGATCCATCATCGGCCCCAGGGAGGTCTCCGCCACCCCGGCTCCCTGGAGAAAGTGCCGCAGCCTGGCCGCCGTCCATGCCAAGCGCTCCTCATAGCCGGTCAGAACGCGCAGGTCCAGCTCATGCACGGCCAGGGGTGCCGAACTCCGCCCGCGCAGCCAGGCCACCCCCCCGAAGTGGTCGATGTGGCCATGGGTCACCACGATCCAGGACAAGGATTCGGGCAAGGGGGGTTCCCGGTGTTCACGGGAAATGGCCTGCAGGCCCTCCAGAAGGTCGCTGTTGCTCTCTTCCAATCCCGAGCCCGTATCGACCAGGATCAGCTGGTCCGGCGCGCGAACCACATGAATCATGGCTTCCAGCCCGGGGAAGGCCCGCACGGGAAAGCGATAAATGCGCATCCCGGCGCCCGCCTGAAAGCACTCAATGGCTGGCATGATTGGAACGCAGCCCGCGCAGGAAGAGTGCGGAGAAGAATTCCGCCAAGGCATCGGCCGACATGGGCCCACCCGGCTGGTACCACGTCACCATCCAGTTCTGCACACCCAGGATGGCCAGAGCCGCCAGCTTCTCATCCGTCTTCTGAAAGGCTCCCTTGCGAATCCCCTCGCGGATCAGATCGCGCCAGAGACCCTCGAAGCGATCTCGGCGGGCAACGTGCCGGGTGCGATATCGCGGGGACAGGTTGCGGTATTCCAGGAGAAAGACGGCCGCCAAGTCGCTGTGGACCGCAATGTGGTCCGCGTACGCCCTCATCGCGGCCTGTAACTTGTCCTCCGGAGAAAGGGCCGAATGGAGGACTTTTTCCATGCTTTCGATCAGGAGATCCAGAGCGCGATCGAGGAGGGTGACGAGGATCTCTTCCTTGCTGCGCACGTGGTGGTAGAGGCTGCCCTTCTGCAGGTGCACCGCGTCCGCGATGTCCTGCATCGACGTGGCCTGGTAGCCTTTCTCGCGGAAGCTCTGGGCCGCCGCCGCCAGGATCTGTTCCCGCTGCAACCAGCCTCCCTACCGACCGTTTGGTTGTTTCCCGGAGTGTAGCACTCGGCCTAACCCGAGTCAAGCATCCCGCCCCAGAATCCCGCCCCAGAGATCCCGCCCCAGAGAGAGAGCGCCCGGACTCGGAAGCGCGGGAGGGCCCTGCTCGCCTTCAGGCGGGCCGCCTCCGTCGATTGCCCATCAATCGAGCCGTTATAATCACGCGACGGGGGAGCCGGGACCCATGACCAAGAAAGTCATGTTCGTGTGCGCTGGGAACATCTGTCGCAGCCCCCTGGCCAAAGGGCTGATGCTCCACAAGCTGCGCCAGATCGGGAAGGCGGAGGACTATCTGGTGGAATCCTCAGGCACAGGCAATTGGGACGCGGGTTCCCCCCCCGACCCTCGCAGCCAGCGAACCGCAAGAGTCCACGGCTTCCAACTCTCGAACTCGGCGAAGCAGTTCCAACCCACCGACTTCGACGAGTTTGATCTGATCCTGGCCATGGATCGGGAGAATCGCTCCCATCTGATGTGGATGGCCCGCACCGATCGGGACCGGGGGAAGGTGCACCTGCTCCGCGAGTTTGATCCCGAGGCCTTCGGGGATCTGGACGTGCCCGATCCCTACTACGAGGACCTCCAGGGGTTCGAGCACCTTTATCAGATGCTCGACCGCTCGCTAGATCACCTGATCCGGCATTTGGAGTCGCCGTGGAGCTTCCCGACAGCTTGAAAGACTACCTGACCCGGGAAGCCTGGGGCGGTGTGGCTCGCCTTGAGCCCCTCTCCGGCGGGTGCATTAACAACGCCCTCCGGCTGGAGACCCAGCGCGGGCCGGTCTGTCTGCTCAAGATCAACGCGCGAGCTCCGCGGGACCTGTTCGTTCGGGAAGCCGAAGGCCTGGAGGCCCTGCGGGTCGCGGGCGGGCCTCGGCTGCCACGCGTGTACGCTTGCGACCCGCACTGGATTCTGCTCGAGTTTGTGGCCTCCGGGAGCAGAAAGCCTCACTTCGCCGAGAGGCTCGGGGAGCAACTGGCTCGCTTGCATGCCACCACCGCTCCCCGTTTCGGATTTGAGCATGACAACTATCTCGGCGCGACTCCCCAGCCGAACCCCTGGAGCGAGGATGGATACTCTTTCTTCGCGGAGCAGAGGCTGGGCTACCAAGCCCGCCTCGCCCTAGGGCGAGGCCTGCTCTCCGTCGAGGAGGTCCAGTGCGTGGAAAGGATCGCCAGTCGCCTGCCCCTTCTCATTCCGGAACAGCCGGCCAGCCTTCTGCATGGCGACCTGTGGGGAGGAAATGTGATCGTCGGGCCGGAAGGGGAGCCGGTGCTGATTGACCCGGCCGCCCACTACGGCTGGGCCGAAGCCGAGCTTGCGATGACCAGCTTGTTCGGCGGGTTTGACCCGACCGTGTACTCGGCTTACGAGGCGACCCGGACCGTCGCCCCGGACTACCGGCAAAGGTTCCCCCTTTACAATCTCTACCACCTGTTGAACCACCTCAATCTCTTCGGTTCGGCCTATCACGCGCAGGTGGCCGCCGTTCTGCGACATTACCTCTAGCCCGCGGCCATGCCTCCCTCCTTCCTGCCCTCCCCGCCGGCCTACATGCTCCGGAACTTCAGGCGCCTGTATGTCGACGTCGTGGGCTACGGGATCCTGGCGGGGAGCCTTCTGGCCTTCGTGTCCGTGTATGCCGCCCATCTCGGGGCGACCAGCTTCCAGATCGCCCTGCTCACCGCCGGTCCGGCCATGGTCAATCTGCTGGTCTCTTTGCCAGCGGGTCGATGGCTGGAAAACGGATCCATCATTCGGGCCACCTACATCACCTCCATTTGGAGCCGCGTCCCCTACGTCTTCCTCGCCCTGGGGCCGCTGCTCTTGGCCCGGCACGTTCAGATCCCCCTCCTGGTTTGGGTCATCTTGTTCATCTCCATTCCAGGGACCGCCCTGGCGATCGCATTCAACGCGATGTTCGCGGATGTCGTCCCTCCGGAATGGCGGGGGCCGGTGGTGGCACGGCGCAATGTCCTCTTGGCCATCAGCGTGACTCTCACCTCGTTGGCCTGCGGCCTGCTGCTGGACTGGATCCGCTTTCCGCTCAACTACCAGATCATTTTTGGGCTGGGAACTGCCGGGGCGCTGCTGAGCAGCTTCGCTCTCGGGCGAATTTGGAACTCGCCCGGGGCTCCGCCGCCCCCGCGGCTG
>JBEKHT010000096.1:0-7713 GCA_050012135.1 Anaerolineales bacterium
CCTCTTTCAACCCAGCGCCCGGGCGGACTGGGTCACCGGGTTGGTTGCCCTTGGACTCGGCCTGGTGATTCTCGCGCGACCCGCCTTCGGACTGCGAGGGCCGGTCGCCTGGACCCTCCTTGCTCTCTTGGGGATTTTGGACCTCGCGCGGGTGGATGTCTCCTTTTTGGATGTTCGACCTGCTCCGACCGCGCCGGAAGCCATCCAGGCGCTCCGCGGGGGAATGGACCAGACCTCCGGCCCCTTCCGTACCTACTCGCCTTCGTACAGTCTTCCTCAGCCAAGCGCGGCCCAGGAGGGGCTTCAGCTTGTGGATGGAATCGATCCTCTTCAACTCCGATCAACCGTTGAAGTAGTCTCCCAGGCCTCGGGGGTGGCGAGCACAGGCTACAGCGTGACCCTGCCCCCCTTCTCCAGCGGCGATCCCGAGCGGGACAACTCGCAGGCCATCCCGGACCCATTTCGGCTCGGGGAGCTCAACGTGCGGTACGTTGTGAGCGCCTTCCCGATCCAGGTCAAGGGCCTGCGGCTTCAAGGAATCTCAGAGGGGAGGTATGTCTTCCGGAACGAGTTTGAACTTCCGCGAGCCTGGGTCGCCCCCTCCAAGGACCGGTGGGATGTGCCCTTGGGCGATCGCCCCGTGATCCTGTTCCGGAATACACCCAACCAATTGGAGATGCGCGCCACGGGTCCGGGCTGGCTGATTCTGAGCGAAGCCTACTACCCGGGCTGGGTCGCCCACGTGGATGGAGCGGAGGAGAACATTCAGCAAATCGCGGGCTGGTTCCGTGGCCTACCGCTGCCTCCCGGTCCGCACGAGGTGGATTGGGAGTTTTCACCGCCGACCCTCTGGGCCGGCCTCGGGATCACGGCTCTAACCATCCTGGCCTATTTGGGAGCACAGCGATGGGTCAGGTGAGCCGCCGCGAGTGGCGCTGGGTCGCCATCTTCACGATCATCGCGCTCTTCCTCTTGCTGCTTCCCTATGTTCTTGGATTCTCCCGGGAGGGCACCCAGTGGCGGTTCTCTGGATTCCTGGTTGGCGTGGAGGACGGTAATTCCTATGTCGCCAAGATGCGCCAAGGTTCAGACGGCGCCTGGCTGTACCGCCTGGCGTACTCCAGTGAGCCTCAGCGCGGCGCCCTGATCTATCTCCCCTACCTGCTGCTGGGCAAACTGGCCGCACCTCCCGCTCTTCATCTGCAACTGATCGCCCTCTTTCACCTAGCGCGACTGGTCGCCGCCGCGGGAATGATTTTTGCGACCTATTGGTTTCTGGCGATGTGCGTGGCTGACGTTTCGCTGCGAAGGGTAGGTCTCCTTCTGGCTACCTTGGGGGGAGGATTGGGCTGGGTTCAGTTGGCTTCAGGAAGCATGACCTCCTGGACCAGCATGCCGCTCGAGTTCTACTCCCCCGAGTCCTTCGGCTTTCTCGAGGCTTTCACCGCCCCTCATCTGGCGGCGGCCCATGCGCTCCTTTTGCTCAGCCTCATCTTCTTTCTGCGGGGCGCGCTGTCGGCAGACCGCGGTGGGGGCTGGAAAGCCGGAGCGGCCCTGCTGGGCGCTTGGCTTTTCCAGCCGCTGACCGTGCCCATCGCCTGGGTGGTCATGGCCGCTTACGTGGCGCTGATTGCGATCGCAGATCGCATTGGCCGTCGAGGCCGGAGCTTGAAACCGGGGTCCTCCGGGCTGCGCGCCCGGCCATCTCCACTGCAGCTCGCCTTCGGCCACGCAGCCCGCGCCGTGAGTTTGTCCTTTGTGCCTGTGGTCTACTCTGCCGCCGCGTTCAACTTGGATCCCGTGCTGCGTCAGTGGACCTCACAGAATCTCCTACCCTCTCCTCCGCCGACAGAATACTTGATTTCCTACAGCCTGCTTCTCCTGTTTGCAATTCCTGGGATCTTCGCGGTGGTGCGCCGCAGGGAGGCGAGTGGAGCCCTGCCCGTGGGTTGGCTTCTGGTTTTTCCGGCGCTGGTTTACTTCCCGATCAATCTTCAGCGTCGACTGGCGGACGGCTTTTTCGTCGCCCTGCTGGCCCTGGCGCTGGGAGGCTATGAGTATCTCGAAGGGCGTGCGCCGCGCGGCTTCCCCCGGCTACTGCGGATTCTCCTCGTGACCCTGAGCCTTCCTGCCACCGTTCTCTTGTATGTCGGGTCGATCCGCAGCGCGCTGCAACCCGCCTCTCCAGAATTCCTTCCGGCCTCCGAGGTAGGCATCCTGAACTGGCTTGATCAGAATGCCGACCCAAGGAGCGTGGTTCTCTGCTCTTTTGACACCGGAAATGCCGTGCCGGCCTACACGGATCTCATCCCCTACATTGGGCACGGGCCGGAAACCCTTTTTCTCCAGGAAAAGCTCCAGTCCGTCAGCGCCTTCTTCGCCCCGGGGAGCACCTCCTCCCTCCGCCAGGAGATTCTTGACAAGACCGGCGCCGGCTGGGTTATCCTTGGGCCATCCGAGCGGTCGCAATCCTTGGAGAATGATCTCGCCCGGATGAGCACGGTTACTTTGCGGTTCCAAGCCTCCGACTGGCAGGTGTATCAGGTGAAGGCGGCCTCCGGCCCGTAGAGGCAGTACCTCGCCCTGACGGGACGGACTGCGCCGCTCGGCGAGCCAGCTCGCCCTAACCCATGCATAGAGAAACTCTCGTCTCGAAGCTTCCTCTCCTAGCTGTCCTGGCCGCTGCCATGCTCCTCTTCTGGCGCCTTCTCTTCGCCGGCCAGGTCATCTTCTGGGGCGTCCCGCTTCTCCAGTTCTACCCATGGCGATTCCTGGCTCGCGCCCTGGTGGCCCAAGGGGAGCTGCCCCTGTGGGACCCCTATCTGGGGATGGGTGCACCACTCTTGGCAAACGCGCAATCGGCCCTGCTGTACCCCCCCAACTGGCTGTTGTTCGTGCTCCCGCTCGACCACGCCCAAGGCTGGCTCCTGGCAGCCCACATCGTCCTGGGCGGGTGGGGGATGATTCGGCTCGCCCGGCGGCTGGGCATCGATTCCTTTGGACAGGCCGTTGCAGGCCTAGCCTTCTCGCTCTCGGCCTACCCCGTGGCTCGGGCGGGATTCCTGAGCATAAACGCCGCGCTGGCTTGGCTTCCCTGGATCATCCTGGCAGGAGAAAGGCTGGTGCGCGAGGAACGGGGAAGTGCGATCCTCCTCGGTCTGCTCCTTGCCCTGCAGATCCTCGCTGGCCACCTGCAAACGAGCTGGTACACCTGGCTCCTGCTGGCCGGGTGGATCACGGCCAGATCGCTGGAGCCAGGCTGGAGCTGGAGGCGACGCGCCAGGGCCCTGGGTCGTCTGGCGCTTGGTTCCGGCCTGGCCGTACTTCTTTCCGCCGCGCAGCTGCTCCCGACTTTCGAGTACCTCCTCCAATCACAGCGAGCAGGGGGAATCGACGTTTCGACTGGCTTGACCTACTCGTTCTGGCCCTGGCACCTTCTCACCCTTCTGATGCCCAACCTGTTTGGAAACCCGGTGAACGGGGACTATTGGGGATATGGCAACTACTGGGAGGATGCAATCTACATCGGGGTGTTGCCGTGCCTGCTTGCCGGGTACGCCCTGGTCGGGTGGTGGAAGAGACGCCGGGGCTCCCCAAGTCGAGTCGCCAACCTGCCCCACGGCTTCCTTGCCCTCCTGCTCCCGGTTAGCCTGATCCTCGCCATGGGCCAACAATCCCCAGTGTTTCTTCTCCTGTTTCGGTGGGTGCCCACCTTCAATCTGTTCCAAGCGCCAACCCGCATGATGATCTGGGCCGTGTTTGCCCTGGCGTTGCTCTCGGGGGAAGGTGCCATGGCCTGGCGGCGTGCGGAGGGCCCCCGCGCCGTCTGGGCCCGGAGGCTGCTCGCTACGTCGATTGCCGTCCTCCTCGGCTGCGCCGCAGCCGCGGCGATCACGCCGGTGAAGTCGACCTTCATCGCCGCCTTCTTTCGGCTTGGGGTTCTGGGGGCTGCCTCCTGCCTGCTCTGGCTTCTGGCGGTGCGCAAGGAGGGCGATTCGGTTCGCCCCCATGAGGCCGGCTCGCATCTCCTGCCCTTCGGGAGCATAGTTGCTGTCCTTCTGATTTCGGCGGATCTCGTCTGGGCTGACTACGGACTGGTGCCTTCCACGAGCTCGCGCCTGTACTCAGCGGCCAACCCGTCCGCTCTCACGCTCGCCAACGAACTGGGGGGACATCGATACTATCTGCTCTCCCAGGCGGCGTACCAAATGATGTACGAGCGCTTCTTCCGATTTGACACTTTTCAGGGCAGCTCGGACTGGATGCAAGTTCGGGAGAACGAATTGCCGAATGTGTCGCTGATCGACGGGATTTCATCGGCCAACAATTTCGATCCTCTGGTTCCAGCCCGGACCTCGGAATTGCTGGCTGAGACCGAAAGGCTCCAACCCGCGGCCCAGCAGAAGCTCTGGGCCATGATGGACGTCGGTTTGCTGCTCGACTCCGGCGGATGGGAGAAAGTAGGCACGGAACCGGAGCGGGCCTGGGGCGTTTGCTCTGCGCGATGGGTTCTGGAGGGGGGGCAGGCCCTGCAGGCCGTCCTCTCCCCCGACTTCGATCCCTTCCGAGAGGTGATCCTGGAGGCTGGAGAGGGCGAGGGCGCACCGCAGTGTGCTCAGCCACCCAAGGTGGAAAAGATCGCAACCCAGGGGGGCGATGCCCTCCAGCTCTGGATCCACTCCCAGGGCACGGGCTATCTGGTCCTTTCCGACGCCTTCTACCCCGGGTGGCAGGTGACTCTCGACGGGTCCTGGGCTCCCATCTTGCGGGCCGATTACGCCTTCCGCGCGGTCCAGATCCCTGCAGGGGATCACCAGGTTGAATTCCGCTATCGACCCTGGTCATTCTGGGGGGGAGCGTTGCTGTCGGGCGCGACGTTGGCAGCCCTGGCTGGCCTGGGGCTGAGTGGGCGATTCCGGCGCAGGGAGAGCGGGCATGGCTAGCCCAGCGCGGTCAGCCCAGCCGAGCTTCTTGGACGGCCGGTTTGCTGCACGGGTTCTCCCGGCCTTGCTGGTCTTGCTTCTAAGCGCGGGGTATGCCGCCTGGGTTCTCTCTCGAGCGGATTGGGACCCGAAGGTGTTCGCCGACCTGGGCAGCCGGTACGCTCTCGGTCAGTTGAATGGCAGCGAAGGATACGACGGCCAATTCAACTATTTCATCGCGCTCGACCCTCGGCCGCAGCTCGTGGCCTCGCGGCTGGACGTCCCCGCCTACCGATACCAGCGGATTCTCTATCCCATGCTGGCCCGGGTCGTGTCGGGCGGAAACCCCACGATTCTCCCCTGGACCCTTCTAGGGATAAACCTCGCCGCCGTGGCGGTGGCCACACTTCTGACCGCGGAACTGCTTGGAAATCGAGGTGCGAGCCCCTGGCATTCGATCCCCTTTGGCCTCTGGGTGGGCCTGCTCGGCAGCCTGCGCACGGATCTGAGCGAGCCACTGGCATTCGCCCTGGTGGCCCTGGCGATCCTCTTGGACGACCGGGGCCTGCCCACGGGTTCGGGTCTTGTGTTTGCTCTGGCCGCTTTTGCGAAAGAAACAACCTTGGTCTTTGTTCTGGCGTGGGCAGTCTGGGGATGGGTAGGCACAGGCCAACCGCAGGCATTTCTGCGACGGCTCCTGCCCGCCGTCCCTTTTGTGGTTTTCCAGGTCTGGCTCTACCTGGCCTTCGGATCGTTCGGAATCGGGAGTGGGGGGGCCCAGGGTACCCCCATTGAACTCGTGCCTTTCCTCGGACTCTTGCGCGCAGGGCAGTCCGGGTCCCTGGTCCTGGCCGTGTTGGCGGTCGTCTACGCTCCCAGCATTCTCGTGCCAGCCGTGTGGGGGATCCTCTCCCCCCTGAGGCAATGGGTTCGGAAGCAGGCTACCTTGGAATCCCTGTTTCTTTTTGCCTCCGCCCTGACCCTGGCGCTGGCTCCGTTCTCGACCTTCCGCGAGCCTCTGGGGATCACACGCCTCGCAACCGGTATGATATTGTCCGGACTGCTGCAAGCGGCCCGCCAAGCCAGGCGGTCCATCCTTCGTTATGCGTGGGTCGGGCTCGCCTATTTGGCATTCATCGTGGGGTGAGAGATGCTCGAACGCATCCAGCCAATCGCTGATCGCATCGTTGAAAACGTTGGCAGGGTCATTATCGGCAAGCGCACGGAAGTGGAGTTGGCCCTGATCGGGATCCTGTCGCAAGGCCATCTGCTCATTGAGGACGTGCCGGGCGTAGGCAAGACGATGCTTGCCAGGAGCCTGGCAATCTCCCTGGGAGGCTCCTTCCGCCGCATCCAGTTCACGCCAGACATGCTCCCCAGCGATGTGACCGGCGTTTCGATCTTTAACCAGCAGTCTCGCGAGTTCGAGTTTCGCTCCGGACCGATCGTGGCCCAGATTGTCCTGGCCGATGAGATCAATCGTGCCACGCCGAAGACCCAGGCCGCTCTGCTCGAGGCCATGGATGAACGTCAGGTGACGGTGGACGGCGTCACCCACCGCTTGCCGGAGCCCTTCCTCGTCCTCGCGACTCAAAACCCCATTGAGTACGAAGGGACCTTTCCATTGCCCGAGGCTCAGCTGGATCGCTTCCTCATGCGGATCAGCTTGGGATACCCAATCCTCAGCGAGGAAGTCCGGATCCTCGAGAGCCAACAGCTTCGCCACCCCGTCGAAACCCTGCAGCAAGTGACCGACGCGCGAGAGTTTGTCGACGCCCAAATGGCTGTGCGCGAGGTCTATGTCGATCCGCTCGTCAAACACTACATTGTGGACCTGGTGAACAACACCCGTCGGTACAGCGATGTCTATCTGGGTGCCAGTCCGCGGGGCAGCCTGGGTCTGATGCGCACCTCACAGGCGCGCGCCGCGACCCGAGGCCGGGACTATGTGACTCCCGACGACGTGAAGGCCCTCGCCATTCCAGTGCTGGCTCACCGTTTGCTGCTGGAGCCTTCCGCGCGCCTGGAAGGAACAACGTCCGCCGCGGTTCTGCAAGAGATCCTCGGCTCCGTGGCGGTTCCAGGAGGCGATCTGAGGCGGCCCGTCTGACCCCCATGTCTGAGTCGCAAGGGCGCTCTGCGGGATCGCACCCTGGCCATACCCCCACGGAGCGGCGCAAGGCGATCACGATCCGCCGGCGAATCGTCTTGGTGCTCCTGGCGGCCTGCCTGCTGGCGGCTTTCCAAACCGGTTCCTCCATTTTCTATGGCGTGGCCTACCTGTGGGCCGGTTTGCTCGCGGTGAGCTGGCTGTGGGTTCGCATCGGCCTGCGTGGCCTGGTGCTGCGCCGGGAACTCCGCAGTCCGGAGAGCCGCGTGGGCCTGATCCTCGAGGAGCGCTTCGCCCTGGAGAATCACAGCCGCTGGCCTCACTTCTGGGTTGAACTGTGGGATGAGTCCACCCTCCCCGACCATCGGGCCTCCACCGTGATCACCGGCCTGGGGGGCGGGCGAGCGAGGCAATGGGTTGTGCGCACGCTTTGTCGAAGACGCGGCCGGTTCCGCCTGGGACCTCTCACGGCGCGGGTCGTGGACCCCTTCGGCATTTTCCAGGCCGAGGCAAGGTTCACGAAGACCTCCGAGTTGCTGGTCCAGCCGTACGTCGTGAATCTCCCGGTCGTCCATCTCGGCCCGAGCCAGCTTCCGGGTGGGGCCTCGGTGCAGCGCAAGACGTCGGCCCTCACGCCGAGTGCGGCTGGCGTGCGAGATTATGCCCCGGGTGATTCGCTCA
>JBEKHT010000097.1:0-7575 GCA_050012135.1 Anaerolineales bacterium
AGAGCTCCAATCCCCTGGCTGCCATCAGGGCCAGCGCCAAATCGGCCAAGAACAGGAACCGGGCGGGGACTCGCAAGAGGCTCAGGCCGGGCAGAACGTGGGTCAGCAGGGGAAAGACGGGCGTGTTCCCTCCCAGCGCCATGACCAGGGCTCCCAGAAAGACCCCGGGCCAGAACCACCCCGATTTCTTTCCGGCGACTGACAGCAGCGCGAGGGCAAGAATGGCCAGCCCGGGATAGATGACCCATTCGGCGAATCCACCGAGGTTGGGAAGGACCAGGCCAGCCAGGTATCTCGGGGGGAGTGAGTAGGCGGACAATTCGCTGGGACCAAGGCTGGCCCTTGTCGACAGGGATACGAACTGAATCAGGGGAAGAGCAAGACACGCCGCGAGGCCGGCAGCCGTCAAAGCGGCGAGGCCTCCGGCCGGCAGCACGAAACGCGCGGGTTTTCGTGCCCCCCATGCGCTCCGCAGCCCATCGGCGAGGGCCAGCAAGCCGGAGGGGTAGACCCAGCGCGGGTCCGCCAGGAAGATGATTCCGAGGAGCAGGCCCGCCGTGGCCATCTTGCGGTAGGACTGGAGTTGCACGGCCCGCCGAAGGGTAATCAGCAGCCAGGGAGTCCAACACACGGCCAGGACCAGAGTGAGGTGGCCTGAGCCCACGTGTGCGGCCAGCTTGGGCATTCCACCAAAGGCGATCCCTGCAATCAGGCTGGAGCTGACCGACAACCCCTCCTCCCTTGCCAAGCGGAAAGCTCCGACACCAGCCCACACGAGATGGAGATAGAAGAGCAGATTGAAGGCGAAGGGCAGGGGGAGAAAAATGGCAATCCAAAGGGGTGGATACCACAATCCCGAGAGGGGATCGGCGGCGAAGGGAGTTCCGGCCAGGATCTGAGGGTTCCAAAGCGGCACCTGGGCCCAGGTGGACAATGAACTGCGCAGGAGAATGGCGTTGGGCCAGTGAGTGATTGCGAGATCCGTGAATGGACTTCCTGGGGGATAGGCGAGACCGTTGGGATGAAGGGTGAGAGGCAGGAGCCACAGTGCGGGGAGCACTAGAAAGAGCCAGAAAGGGGACCGCAGCCTGCTCATGGACCAGCCTGTAGGTGGGTCGCGTATATGGTCACGCTCTGGCTACTGAAAACGCCGGTCAGGCCGGAGGCCAGAAGGGGGCCGAGCTTTCTTTCCCGGGGGCCATAGAAGATATAGTCGATTCTTTGCTCCCGCAGAAACGCTCCCTGGTCATCCTCGCTCATGCGGGTGAAGAACGCTTCGACGTCCTGGCGCATCTCTGTGGAGTCCGGAGTCTCGAACGGGTGGCCGTAAAGGACCTTCATGCCCGTGCGGCCTGGAATGAAACTGCCCATCTCCGGGGAGGCGAGCACCACCGCCTGCACATTGGCCCTTGATTCCAGGAAGTCAAGCGCCTGGCTTTCGTCGCGGGTCAGGTAGATAGAGGAATCATGCGCGATCACTCCGTGTGAGAGCGCGGCCAGGACGATGAGATTGCTGGGGATCAGCAGGGCGAATGCGCCGGTCAGGCGAAGAGAGGGGAATCGGCCAGACCTTGTCCAGCCTGCCAAGACCGGTGCCGCAAGCCCTGCCAGTGGAAAGAACCATCCCCCCATCAGCCTGCGCTGAAGAGCGAAGGGAAGGTAGATCAGGAAAGCCGTCAGGATGGCCCATAGACTGAGGATGAGCAAGTTGCTATCCGTCTCTTGCAGAGCACCATCCGCCTGCCAGCGTTTCAGCAGGGCGACGATTCCGATTCCCGCCAGCAGCCCGGGAAGTCCAAGGGCCAGGGCCACGTCCCAAGGCGCAGGCGTCGGCGTCTGGTTCTGTGCGGCCCAAATCGCAAGTTGTGGTTGGCGGGTCGTCGCCCAGACGTAGTAGGAAGCCCAAGGTGCGGCTCCTAGTGCTGCCGCCGTGAGGCCTAGGGATGATTCCCGAGCCCTTGAAGTGTCGCCGAATTGGAATCGAAGCAGGGACCAAACGGCGAGCGCCAACCCGGCGGGCAGGATCAAGAAGGGTTGTAGCGAGGCCAGCGCAAAGCTGAGCGCCGCAATGGTGACGGCTTTGCCCAACCCGCGCCACTCGGGGAATAATGCCACGAGCATCACCACCCAGAGCAACAAGGCCAACGCAAGGGGAAAGTGCGCGCTCGACAGGATGGCTAAGAAGGGGACATACTCTGCCACCCAAAGGTCCGCGGGAAGAGCTCCCAGAGGGACTGCGATCCAGCCCAAGCCTGAGCCCACTGCCGTCATCCACCATGCAATCCGGCATTCCCGCGGGCCGAGACCAATGCGATTGTAGAAAACCCAGGCCGTATAGAGGAGAAGGGCACCCGCCAGAATTCGACTGGCGTGATAGGTCACCAGGAGCGGGAGCTGGAGGGTGCGGGCGAGATGCCCTAAGAGCAGGAAATAGGTGAAAAGAAACGTCCCTGGCCCCGGGTTGGCTGTGAAGGGAAGCGTAAAAAGCCAAGATCCCTGCCAACCCTCGCGCATCTTGGCAAGGTAGCTCAGCCCGTCCAGCGGGTTAATTAGGAATCCCGCAAATTCATAGAGGGCCCCGGAGGACCGCGCAGCCCAGAGGTACGGAGCCGCACTGAGCAAAGCCAGGAGGACGGACGCCACAACAATCAGACTTGCACCTCGCCTTGGGGGCATGGTCTAATTGTAGCCAGAGAAGCAGCACTGGGCAAAGCCGCAATTCAGATTGAGTTCCGCCTCGCAGATCCCGGTTTGAGGCTCCCGGCACCCCCGGGGCTGATTTCCAAGGGATGAGGGTTGAGAAGAACTGCGGGCAAGACTCCAGGCTCTTCGAAGCCGGAGCGGAGAATTAGCCATGCCCAAATGCGCCGCGGCCATTGATCAAGGGACCACCAGCACCCGCTTCATGGTTTTCAACCATTCTGGACAGGTGATCGCCTCGGCGCAGAAGGAGCATGAGCAGATCTACCCAAAGCCCGGGTGGGTCGAGCACGCTCCACTGGAGATCTGGCAGCGGACGTGTGAGGTCATTCGCCTGGGGCTGGAAAAAGGGGGGGTCTCCCCCGGCGATATTGCAGGGGTGGGGATCACAAACCAAAGGGAAACGACGGTCATCTGGAACCGACGCACAGGCCAACCCTATGGGAACGCGATCGTCTGGCAGGACACACGCACGGATGTGATCTGCAATGAGCTCGCGCGAGACGGTGGCCAAGAGCGCTTCCGGGCGAAGACAGGCCTGCCCCTCGCAACCTATTTCTCCGCGCCCAAGATCAAGTGGATGTTGGACGCCATACCCGGCTTGCGGGCGGATGCGGAGAAGGGTGAAGCCCTCTTTGGGAATATCGACAGCTGGCTGATTTGGTGGCTGACCGGGGGGCCGCGCGGGGGCGCACACGTTACGGATGTCACCAATGCCAGCCGGACGCTCCTGATGGACCTGGCCCGCCTGGATTGGGACGAGGGCATTCTGGCTGCGTTCCAAATCCCTCGTGCGATGTTGCCCCAAATTCGTTCCTCCTCCGACCCCAAGTTCTATGGGATGACTCAGGTGGATGGTCCGTTGGCTGCGTCCATCCCGGTTTGCGGGGATCTGGGTGATCAACAAGCCGCCCTGGTCGGTCAGACCTGCTTCGATTCGGGAGAGGCCAAGAGCACGTACGGCACGGGCTGTTTCATGCTGCTCAACACGGGCGCCCGGCCGGTTGCCTCGAGAAGTGGACTGATCACAACGGTCGCCTACCAACTGGGCGATTCGCCTGCGGTCTATTGCTTGGAGGGATCCATCGCGATCACGGGAGCCCTGGTGCAGTGGTTACGGGACAATTTGGGGATCATCGAGAAATCTTCCGACATCGAGGCGCTGGCCGGATCCGTCGAGGACAATGGAGGGATCTACTTCGTTCCTGCTTTTTCGGGATTGTTCGCGCCTCGCTGGCGAGCGGATGCCCGTGGAGTGATTGTCGGTCTCACCCGCTATGTGAACCGGGGCCACATCGCCCGTGCCGCCCTCGAGGCGACGGCCTACCAAATTCGCGAGGTGCGGGATGCCATGGAAAAGGACTCTGGGGTGAAGCTGACGACCCTGAAGGTCGATGGCGGAATGGTCGTGAACAACCTGCTCATGCAGTTCCAGGCGGACCTGCTGGGGGTGCGGGTAGTTCGTCCCAAGGTTGCGGAGACGACCAGCCTGGGCGCGGCCTACGCGGCCGGTCTGGCCACGGGCTTCTGGCGAGAACTGGAAGACCTGCGGAGGAACTGGGGAAAAGATCGGGAGTGGACCCCGAAAATGGAACCGGATGAGCGGGAAAAGCTCTATGCCGGGTGGAACAAAGCGGTCGAGCGAACCTACAACTGGGTGGGATCTTAGGAAATCTTGTCAAAGGCGCCCTTGGCCTTCGGGTTGATCGGGGGCGAACGGTTCGTCCTGCTCTTGTTCTCCTGCAGAGGCTGGATGCGAAGGCCACTGCCGGGCGGCACGGGTCTTCCCCGCGTCCCACGAGTTCCAAGGATGATCCCCTCCGCCTCGCCGGGAGCGACCCGCAGGTCGGCGGCTCGTGTCAACGAGAATCCTACAGGGCCGTCTCGCCGCCGCTGAGGAAGAAGATCTCTCCGGTCGCAAAAGCGGATTCATCACTTGCCAGATAGACCGCCAGAGGCCCGATCTCCTCAGGTCGACCGACGCGCCGCAGAGGGATCCGCCGCACGATCTTGGGCCCGACGGACGGATCGTCCAGCGCGACCGCATTCATCTCCGTTCGGAAGTACCCCGGAGCAATGGCGTTCACGCGAACCCCAAACCGGGCCAGCTCGAGGGCGAGGGTCTTGGTCAGAGCGATCACGCCCCCTTTGCTGGCGGCATAGGCCCCCAGACCCGGCGGCCCCTTGACCCCCGCGACCGAGGCAATGTTGATAATGTTTCCTGCACCCTGGTCCATCATGAACCGGCCCACCTCGCGACAGGCGTAGAAGGTGCCATTCAGGTTGGTTTCGAGAATCCAATCCCAGGTCTCATCGGCCGTGTCGACCAGCTTTTGGGTCCAACCTACCCCGGCGCTGTTCACCAGGAGGTCGATACGGCCCAGGGAGGCCAGCGCTGCGCAGACCATATCCTTCACAGATCCACTTTGGCGAACGTCCGCTTCCAGCGGGAAGGCCTTTCGACCGAGGGACCGGATCGACTCGGCAACCTCCTCGAGTTGGTGCTGTGTGCGACTCGCGATCGCCACATCCGCTCCCTCGGCGGCAAATGCCAGGGCGATGGCCCGACCCAAGCCGCGTCCTCCCCCGATGACCAGCGCTTGTTTTCCCGAAAGACGTCCCATGGCGTGCCTCCCGCGCCGTTCCTCCCTGGCTGCGCGTCAGGATTCTAGTCCCGGGATGGAGATCTGGGAGGCTCCGGAACCAGCCGGCGCCTGGGGACCAAGTTGCCCACCTTTGGGCCCATCGACAAGGCGCCCAGAGGCAGAGAATTGCGCGTCTGGACGAAGAGGAGGCCGGCCCCAGCGACCCTGATTCCGAGGAATTGGCTTGTGCTGAGATTCTCGCTGAGCACAAGCCGGGCGAACCGCGCCGTGCGAACAGGGAAAGGCCCAGCATTCCATTCATTTGGATCGCCGACAGTCCCTGCAAGGCGTGGTTGTAAGACAGATGAGCCAGAGCGCAATTGCCAGAAGGGGAAGGGAGAGGGAGGGGATCCCCTCCAAAGGGAAGGCGGCGCAAATCAGCGCCCCTCCACCAAGGCCGAGAGGGAGGGCGGTGAGGACGAGCGGATCGGTCCCTTTACTACGCGCGAGCTCGCGCCCAAGGACGCCGAAGAGCGCCAATGCGACCAGACCGATGGCGACGGAGCCCAGCCCGAAGGGGGCTCCGAGTCCGCTTCCCCTCCAGAGAAATAGCGGGGCGCCCGCCCGGCTGATGAGGATTCCGGATAGCTGAACCGGAGCGGGGGTCTCTCGAAGGCGGATTACGCCCCGACCAAGATCCGGATGGGCAGGATGCTCATCAGAAGGGACAACGTTAGGGGCGGGAGGTACTGCAAATACCAGAAGAGGACACCCTTTCCGAAAGCCTAAACGCTCAGACCAGGGCTGCGAGTTGGATCCACAGATTTCGGTCCCGGGAGCATAGCGCTTGTGGCCTTCTCAGGAGAAGAGGCAGGAGAACCAGAAGCGCAGTGAAATCCCTCAGGCCGGCGAGCGTGATCCGCCCGACGAAGCGAAGGCCGAACTTGACGAAGACAAATGACGACCCCCAATGGAAACCGCGGCAAGGGATTCCGCCAATGCCTTGGCAGCGCTGGGAACGCGGGAGGATTCGATGGTTGGCATCTGGGAGAATCCGGGAAGGCGAATGGGTTACTCCCGGATCATGATGAGCATCATCTTGAACGGGCTGTGAGCGTGCAGGGCGTGGGGCTGATTGGCTGGGAGCTCAAGCAGCTCGCCGCCATGGATCTCGTGGGGTCTTGCGGAGATGCGCACTTCGGCTTCCCCCTGCAGAGCGTAGAGAAGGGCGCCATATGGGGCGGTGTGCTCGCTGAGTTCCTCCCCCGTATCAAAGGCGAACAGGGTTACCGTCCCGCTGGCTTTCTTAACCAGCGTCCGGCTAACCACGGCGCCCGACTGCACCTCAACGAGATCGAGGGCCAGAGTAGGGTGATCCAGAGCACCCGTTTGAGAGGCTGAAGAAACCATGATTTGCCCTTTCAGAGCGGCCCTCCGCGGTTGGGATCACAACCTTCCCGACTACGTGGCGAGCCATCGCAGGCATGCCCATCAAGGTCCAGGCGCATCTTCGGGCTGCCCATCTGGACTCACCCCCCTGGCGGACCGGGTCCATCCCTATCCGCCCTGGAAACCGCCCGCATCTTCATCTTCCGGGGTGAGCACGATCACGGGGATGACGCGCCCGGGAGCACGACGTGCGTAGGCGGCGAAGCCCGGATAGGCATGAATTGCCTGGGCCCAGTAGGCTTCGCGCTCCTCCGCCAAAGCTTCTCGAGCACGGTATGAACGTTTGAGTCGGCCGAGGGCGATCAAGGCGTGGGGATGACGGCGGAGGTTGTAGTACCAGCCCGGTTGATGGAGGCGCCCGTAGCTGGACGCAATAAGCACGATGCGCTTTCCATCTTGCAGCGCCACTAGAGGGGTGGTCCGAGGCCGCCCGGTTCTCGCTCCGATGGTCGTCACGAGAATCACCGGGAGTCCCGTAAGCCACCGCGTCAGTGAATGGCGACCTGCGGATAGACGCAGGATCGGAGCATCAACGAGGTGAAGAGTCGGCGCCAGGAGTGCGGACGCGGGTCGCCAAGCCGCGGCTCGTTGAATCAGGCGCTGCCAGCCAGGTGCCGAAGGAGCCGTGCGGCCCAGTCCAGGAATACTCGAGGCCTCCAGCTTGGTTGCGACCTGTCTTGGAGACAGCATAGCACAGAACGGCAGCCGCAGTTACTCGCCGCCCGCTTGCAAGCGGATTTCGTCGGCAAGGGAGCGAGCCGAGTGGGCGAAGCAGGGGCAGGACCTTGAGACAGAGAGGAATCGATTCCTGGGGGGGCGCCCTTCCCGATTTGAAAGATCT
>JBEKHT010000098.1:0-7373 GCA_050012135.1 Anaerolineales bacterium
CCGTAGTAGTGCAGCGCCGACCAAAAGGAGACATAGGCGGGATCGACCAAATGGCAGCCCACAAAGAGAGGGTTCGATAGCACCCGCTCCGGAGAGAGGCCCAGCAACAAGTACTTGCCCGCCTCCACTCGCGCCACAAGCCCTTCGCGTTCCATGCGCCGCAACAAATGCGAGGTCTGCACCTTGCTCACGCCAAGCAAGCTTGAGAGCGACCGGCTGTCAAACGCAAACAACTCGCCTTGCTCTAGGAGTTGGGCCGTTGCAGTTGTGGATGCCCTTTTCGACATAATGTAAACAAATCTCCCTGGATGCAACGATTATATACCAATAGCCAACGGGGAGGTGTTGACGGGCGTCTGCGGTCCGAGCCGATGTCTCCGACGGTGACACCGTGTTATCACGTGTAGCAAGAGGTCACATGCTGTCGTCATGGATCCCCTGGTGTGGTGGTGACACCCTATCAGCGCTGGAACAGTTAGATGACAGGGCGTTTTGCCTCCACCAAACTCTGACAAAGGATCAGGTTCTCGTGGTGCCGCGAGTGGGCGTCGGCCGAAGTCGCCGGGCGTTGTGGAACTTCGTAGGCCATTCCTCCCTGCATAGCGAAGTGACTTGGACAGGGCGAAATAACCGATGCGAAATCGGGTCAGACGGCTGCCGGTATCCCCTGCTGCGATCCCATCGCTGCGCTTCGTGAGATGCCGGACTATCCGCCCTACTTGATGATAGGCGAGGATCCCGTCCTCCAGGCGATCTGTCTGAGTGAGGGGCAAATGTTCTTGCCTTCATGACCGGCGTGATCAGCAAGCGCGAGAAGGATGAACTTCTCATCCCGGAGAAGATCAGCCTCCCATACTTGGGCCATGGCTTTGACGCTCATGCGTGGTTCAGGCGACCATTGCGCCCAGAGGAGGCCCCGTCAGGTTCGCGGCGCAAATCACCCAGTGCATGCGTGCGTGTTGAATTTCCCTGGCAGGGAAGGTATAATTCCAACTTACGGGGCGGTTAGCTCAGTTGGTTAGAGCGCCGCGTTGACATCGCGGAGGCCGTAGGTTCAAGTCCTATACCGCCCACACAACCCAGGGCGAGTCTTTCGCCCAGTCATGCGATCGCCAGGACGAGTAGCAGTTCCGAGCGCAGCAGCGAGCAAGGGAGCGGTGGGAGCCTTGCGGTGCGGAGAGTGCGAAAACCACCTGGCGGCTTGAACCGGAACAGCGGCCGCGTTGGCCGCCCAGTATGGGGAACGGCCCGGCCCCGTTAGCGGCCCAGAGATGGCCAGGGCGGCCGGTCCGCCCGGCCAAAACGGGTGGAACCGCGTGAGGATGCCTCTCGCCCCAGGACGGGCGGGAGGTTTTTGCTTTCCGGGGCCGCTCAGCCCGGAGCCGCCGGCAGGAGAGGAGAGACCAAGATGCCCGAACGACAAGTGGCGCGCTATGAAGAATCGGAACTTTACCGGATTCGCCATTCCGCCGCGCACGTGATGGCGCAGGCCGTGATGGATATGTTCCCGGGGGAGGCTAAGATCGCCATCGGCCCGCCCATCGAGGAAGGCTTCTACTACGACTTTGACCTGCCCCGCTCTCTAACCCCGGAGGATCTCCAGGCCATCGAGAAGCGCATGCGCGAGATCATCCGCGGGAACTATTCCTTTGTGCGCCGCGAAGTCGACGCGGGGGAAGCCAAGCGTCTCTTTGCGGACCAGCCTTACAAGCTGGAGCTGATCGCCGGGCTGGAGCAGGGCCGGGAAGACGAGCACGGCAACCCGCTCAGCGAGCCCCCCATCATTACCACCTACAGCCACGATCAGTTCACGGACCTTTGCCGCGGCCCGCACGTCGAGCACACCGGGCAGATCAATCCCGAGGCCGTGAGGCTCATGCAGGTCTCGGGCGCCTATTGGCGCGGCGACGAAAAGCGGCCCATGCTCCAACGCATTTACGGCACCGCTTGGAAGACCTCCCAGGAACTGGAGGAGTACCTGTGGCGGCTGGAGGAAGCCAAGAAGCGCGACCATCGCAGGTTGGGGAAGGATCTGGGTCTCTTCTATTTTTCCGAGGATATCGGGCCCGGTCTGCCACTCTTTTCCCCGCGCGGCGAGGCGCTGCGGCATCTGATGGAGTCCTACGTGCGGGAAGTCCAGACGCGCTACGGCTACCAGCACGTTTGGACCGGACACCTGGTCAAGGAGGATCTCTACCGGCGCTCGGGACACTACGACAACTACAAGGAATCCATGTTCCCCCCTCTGGTGGACGAAGGAGTGGCTTACCGTCTCAAGCCGATGAACTGCCCCAGTCACATGACCCTCTACCGGGAGATGGGGACGCATTCCTACCGGGAACTGCCTCTGCGCTTCGCCGAGTTTGCCACGCTCTACCGGTACGAAAAGGCCGGCGAACTCACGGGACTGGCCCGGGTGCGCGCGCTCACGCAGGACGATTGCCACATCTTTTGCACCCCCGACCAGATCGGGTCGGAATTTGCATTGGCGCTGCGCCTGATCCAGGAGGTGCTCGGCCGCTACCGGCTCAGCGACTATTGGGTCCGATTGAGCTTGCGAGGCAAACAAGGCAAGTTTGTGGCCGATGACCAGAAGTGGAACCAGGCCACCGCCGCGCTGCGCTCCGCCCTGGAGGCGAGCGGGATGGATTATGAGCCCGTGGAGGGCGAGGCCGCCTTCTACGGCCCGAAGGCGGATTTCATGTTCCGCGATGTCCTCCGGCGGCAGTGGCAGCTCTCCACCATCCAGGTAGATTTCATCCAGCCGGCGCGCCTGGGCCTGGAATATGTCGGCGAAGACGGGCAGGTGCACACGCCGGTGGTCATCCACCGCGCGGTTACCGGATCGACCGAGCGCTTCCTGGCGATGATCCTTGAGCATTTCGCGGGAGCCCTGCCGGTTTGGCTGGCCCCCGTGCAGGCGGTCCTCATCCCGATTGCCGACCGGCACCTTGAATTCAGCCGCCGGGTGGAAGAGCGCATGAAGCAAGCGGGCCTGCGGGTGGAGGTCGATCCGCGCGCCGAGCGGATGAATGCCAAAATCCGCGACGCCCAGTTGCAGAAGGTCCCCTTCATGCTCATTGCCGGCGACCGCGAGGTGCAGGCCGACTCGGTCGCCGTGCGCCTGCGCAGCGGGGAGGATCTCGGCCCTCTCAAGGTGGAGGAGGTGATCGCCCGCCTGCGCGAGGCGATCCAAAAGGGCGACTGAGTTCCGCTCCGGCTCGGGTGTACAATCCAGCGCGGTCCATGGCGCGGAGGAGAGGAAAGGAAGAGGCTTTTCCGCCGCCGGGCGCGTTTGGGCTGGGTCCTTTTCCAATTTCACCCGCGCTTCTCTTTGCGGCAGGGCTGGAGGGAACATGTTTCACAAGATCTTTGTCGTGGGCAACCTGGGCCGTGACCCGGAGATGCGCTACACCCCCAACGGCCAGGCGGTCACCTCCTTCCCGGTTGCGGTCAACCGCCGCTACAACGATTCGAGCGGGCAGCCGGTCGAGGAGACCATTTGGTTTCGCGTCTCGGCTTGGGGCAAGCAGGCCGAGTTGTGCAAGCAATACCTATCCAAAGGGCGCCAGGTGCTGGTGGAAGGACGCCTCAGCCCCGACCGCGCCACCGGCAACCCGCGGACCTTCACGCGCCAGGATGGGTCGGTGGGCTCGTCCTACGAGGTGGTCGCCGAGACCGTCCGCTTCCTGGGCGCGCGAGGCGAGGGCCCGGAGCCTGCAGACACCGCCGCCGCACCGGCGCCAACGAGCGAAGACGAGATCCCCTTCTAGGACGGCGGCCGGGATGCTTCCGCCTCCGTCCCCAGCCTGACCCGGTGGACCCAGATGAATGAGCCGCCTGCCCCCCCCTCTGCCAAGCGGCCGCTGCCGCTGGAGTTGCCCTCCGGCCTGGAGCCGAGCTATGCCAACTTGGCCTTGATCACGCACTCCGCCACCGAGGTGGTGATCGACTTTGCCCGGGTCCTGCCGGGCCTGCCCAAGGCACGCGTTTGTTCCCGCGTGGTCATGGCACCCTTGAGCGCTAAGCTTCTCCTGCGGGCTCTGCAAGAGAACCTCTCGAAATACGAGGCGCAGTTCGGGGAGATCCGTGTTCCCGAAGGGGCCTCCCTGGCCGATCAGCTCTTTGGCCGTCCCGGTGGCGAGCACCCCGGCCCCGACCCAGCTCCCGGCGATCCCAATTCATGAACGAGATCCACGGTCTCTCCGATCGGATTCGCGAACTTCTCGATGCCAAGAACTTGGCGCGCGAGCGAGCCCTCGAGCGCTCGCGGGCCCTGGTGCGCCATTGTGCTCTGGCGATTCGCGCTGTTCACCGCGGGGAACGCCCGCTCGCCCTGGCTCAGCTGGGCGAGGCCAGGACGCACGCGCAGGCCTTGCGGGAGGAATTGGGCGCCTACCCGGACCTTTACTTCGCCGGATACTGCCAGGACTCGTTGAAGGAGTTCGCCGAGGCCAGCATCGTCTCTGCCCTGGTCGCGGGCGAGCACCTGCCCGCCCCCGAGGAGATCGGCGTCGAGCCGGCCCCCTACCTGAACGGGTTGGGGGAAGCCGCCGGAGAACTGCGCCGGAGGTGCCTGGACGTCATTCGCCTGGGGAACGCGCCAGAAGCCGAACGCCTGCTGGGCCTGATGGATGAAATCTTCGCGCTGCTCGTCACCCTGGACTACCCCGATGCGCTCACCGGAAACCTGCGGCGCACGACCGACATGGTCCGCGGGGTGACGGAGCGAACCCGGGGCGACCTGACCCTCAGCCTGCGCCTGGAAGACACCCAAAGGGCCCTCGGCGCCCTGCAGGCCAAACTGGGCGGCTCCGAAGCGGACCCGCCCCCGGAGCCGTGAAAGGCCCGCCGCGGCTGGGGCCCAGGCCGACGGGCTTCTTTAGCACAGCAAGAGACTGGAAAGATCCGGGGTGGTCTGCAAGATCACGTCGGCTCCCTCTTCCTCGAGATCCTGCCTCAACCCAAATCCACACAGGACCCCGACCGTTTGCGCGCCGGCCGTTTTCCCCGCCTGGATGTCGACCCGAGTGTCCCCCACCATCAGGCAATCCGTGGGTGCTGAGCCCAACCGTTCGGCCGCCAGAAGAACCGGATCCGGATGGGGCTTGATGCGTTTGGCGGAAAGCGAGGAAACCACGACCCGGAAAAGCGGCCGCAATCCGAACTGATCCAGAAAGGCCTCCGTGCTGCGCCGGTCCCTCGAACTGACGACGGCCAGAGGGTAGTGGGCGGAAAGCCCCTGGAGCATCTCGTGCACCCCGGGGATGATGCGAAAAGCGCCGGGTCTCCCGACCCCGCGGACTCGCGCGAGCAGTTCGCTGAGCCCCGAAAGGGGCGACTCGAGCCCAACCCGGTCCGGCAGGGTGAAAAGGAAGTTGAAGAAGCCCTCCGAGGCCATCAGCCAGCGCCGCAAGGTGGGGCGGGGCTCCCCCGAGGGAAAGAGGAACCTAGCCGGGCGCAGGAAGCCTGCTAGGACGTCGAGGTAGGCATCATCGGTGTCCGCCAGGGTCCCATCCAGGTCAAAGAGCACCGCGCTGATCCGCGCCCGATCCAGCATCTGCCCCATCCTCGTCCCACGAGACCCAGCCCGGCCAATCCACCCCGGCCTCATGGCCTCCAGAAGGAAAACCCCCATTTCCAGAGAGTGATGCGTTTCGGGTGATCTGCCCCCCCCGCCGAGGTCCGCCCAGTGCGCAGCCCGTCCACGGAGCCGGTCCATTGACCCAGTTGGCCGAATGGGAATATGCTCGCCCCTGGGTTCCCGGGAACGCGCAGCCACGCCAAGGAGGTATGCGATGGCACCGAGCACATTCTCCATTGTTGCTTGCGATCTTGACCGCCGGGAGTGGGGGGTGGCGGTCGCCTCTCGCTTCCTGGCCGTCGGCGCCGTTGTGCCCTACGCGCGCGCCGAGGTCGGGGCGGTCGCCACCCAGGCCTTCGCCAACACAACCTTCGGGCCGCAAGGATTGGGGCATCTCGAACAGGGGGCCTCGGCCGAAGAGGCTCTCACCCGGTTGCTCGAGCGGGATCCGGAGCGTGAGCACCGCCAGGTGGGCGTGGTCGATGCGGTCGGCCGGACCGCGACCTTCACCGGTCGCGAGTGCATGGCCTGGGCCGGGGGCCGGACCGGAACCAGCTACGCCTGCCAGGGCAACATTCTGGCCGGACCGCAAGTGGTCGAGCAGATGGCCCTGGCCTTTGAGACCTCGGAGGGGGAACTTGCGGACCGTCTCCTGGCGGCCCTCCTGGCAGGGGAAGAAGTGGGGGGCGACCGCCGCGGCAAGCAATCGGCCGCGCTTCTGGTGGCCAAGCCCGCCGCCGGCTATGGAGGATTCAACGACCGCTACCTCGACCTTCGCGTCGACGACGACCGCGAACCCGTCACGGCCCTGGCCCATCTGCTGGAGCTTCATCATCTCTACTTCGGGAAGAGCGAGCCCTCCGAGCGCCTGGCCCTGGAGGGAAAACTCCTGATCCAGCTGCAGAGAATCATGAAGCGCCTCGGCCTCTACCAAGGCGCGCTGCACGGGATCTATGACGAGGAGACACGCCAGGCCCTGCGCCTTCTGGCGGGGAAGGAGAACCTGGAGGACCGCGTGTTTCTGGACGAGGCAACCATTGATCCCCCGGCCCTCACCTACCTGCGGGCACACTACCGGGCACCGGGCGGGAAACGCAGGGCCCCCCGCCGGCCGCTTCGCCGGCGCAGCTGAGGCCGGCCTCATGGGCGGGCCGATCTTGGGGCTAGCGCGCCAGCTCCTTCCGGCCCGGGGGCTGGGTGGCCGATCGTTCGCGCCCATACTTGGCGAGCAACTGCTGCCGGCTGATCCAGATTTCCATCCGGCGCAGGCGAAGCAGGCGCCGATGGCGGAGGCTGGCCTGGTTGTAGGCCCACATCAGCCACCAGGCATAGAAGTTCTCCCAGAAATCGCCGAAGCCTCCGAGCGAGCGGGGTGAAGGAAGCGTCGCAAACCCCAAGCGCGCCATCAGGCTCTCTCCTCCGGAGGGATCGGCCGGGTTCAAGAGAACCGTCGTGCCCCGGACCGCCACGGCCTGCTCATAGGCCCGGTTAGTCCGCAGCTCAAGCGCCAAACTCCGCAGGGAGCGCACGAATCCCCTCTCGACCTTCCTCGCCCAGGCAAGATCCGGGCCTAGTTCCGGCATGGGCGGGAGGTGGTCGTTCCACAGATGAAGCTCCAGGATGCGTGCCCCGCGGGGCACCCGCCCGTCCTCCAGGGGGACATCCCGATCGGCTTGCGCCCAGCGCAGGCGAATCAGCCCTTGTGGATCCTTGCTGAACAGGAAGACCCCTTCCACATCGCTGAGCCAGCGATCGAAGGCTCGGATCAGTCGTCGCATCGCTAACGTCC
>JBEKHT010000099.1:0-7246 GCA_050012135.1 Anaerolineales bacterium
AAAAAACGTTCTTCGCTAGCTGAGCGATTGAGAGAAAGCGCCGGTTTCCCCCGAAAATGCGGCGCGAGGCAAAGCTTGCTGCGGGTCCCCTTGGCGCCATGTGCAAGCTCTCTCCTGAGCCTGCGAGATGGCACGATTTCCAGCTACTATACATCCGAATCAACTAATGTGTGTTGTTTTACAAATATATGTGAAAGCAGTCACTTGTCCAGGTAGACGTGACGTTGGCAAGCACGAATGTGGTCGCCAGCGGCGCACGCGTCAATCACGCGCACTAGACGTAATTTCAGATCCTCTGCCAACGCGACACAAGGTGGTTGAGGGGCGCAAGCCGAGATCGCCTGGCTGAGGGGACCCGAACCCGACGGACGGAGGTGACTCGACGAGACCGGCGGACTCCAGTTCATGGCTGTATCCTGCCATCATTCGAGATATCAGCCACTAGAATCCAGCGGGTTTCAAAAAGAACCATGGCCCGACGGTCCATGGTTCTCTCTAGGTAGCGGGGGCTGGACTCGCCCGTCCTGGTGTCCTGGCCAGGAAACCAGCGACCTCCGGGCTACCGGCCCGACGAGCTACGGTGCCAACGAAAGGATCGCAGATCACTTCGGTCTGTGACCCTTTCTTCGTCTTCTTGGTGAGCGGGCTCACGCCATTTGCCGAAGACGGCCGGGATAATGCCCGAGTCAAGCAGTTTGGATACCCGTTGCCGTTTCTTCTCTCGCAGTGGTGCCTTCACGGCTGCGATTGAGACGAGCCCGGTGTCCCAAGGTGGCGGGGTCAACTTCAAGCATGTGCTATCTGCCATGAGGTCTCGACGATGGAGCTGGTGGCTGGAGTTTCGGGGGAGGCCTAGCCATGCCAGGATGCAATCATCCTGCCCACATCCTCTCGCGACGCGCCAAGCGCAGCGAGCGACCTGACCATCAAGTCAACTGAGACAGAGGGGTGCCCAGACTCCACCTTTGCCACTCTTGATTGACTGGAACCCATCATACTGGCCAGCTCGACCTGGGAGAGCTTCTTCCGCTGCCGCAGTTTCCGGACCCCATGGCTGAGAGCCAGCCTCACTTCGACGATCGCTGCCTCCTCGGGAGACAGGTTGAGGAATTCGGAAACGGTCCCCACCTTCCAGCCGCGCTTCTCGAGCCTCACCCGCTTGCTCTTATTCATGCTTCCTCCAACTCGGTTGCCTACCGTTCCAACCTAGTCGATCGCTGCCTGCAGGTCTCAATCACCTGGACAGGGGTCTGACTGCTTTGTTTGGCGAATACCTCCAGGATGATGATTGCGTCCGGATCCACCCTGTAGATGATTCGCCAGGTCGCATCTTGATCGACGATCCTCAACTCATGGCACCTGCGGCCGATGATAGGCATCGGCCTTGACTGAGGGAGACCCAGCCGCTCGCCCCTTTGCAATCGCCGCAGGAGGACGGCAGCCTCCAGCCGGGCATCCGCAGAGAAGGGGGGCGACTTCACCTCCTCATGCAGCCAGACGATGTCCTTGTCAGTCGCTGCCATTAACCTGGAGTATATGTCAAAAAGGACATGTCATCAAGGGCTTAGCACAAATGAATGGGCGTGCCATGCATGTCGGATGTGGCATAGGAACCCGAGGAGAGAGGCGACGAGCCCGACGAGCTGGGGTAAGCACGAAACCGACGACCCTGGTCCGCCTGAACGTGAACCAGCGACCTGCCGGTTATGAGTCCTACGAGCTGCCAAACCACGTATCCATTTTGAATCTCGGGAATTTCGCTGGTGTTTGACGGTCTACGATCCCGCCGAATGAATCAAAACCGAGGCTCAAATGCCTCGGTTTTGCCTTGAGGTAGCGGGGGCTGGACTCGAACCAGCGACCTCCGGGTTATGAGCCCCAACCTGGGGGAGGGGGCCTCAAACAGGAAATCCGGCTGCTTGAGGGTGCCATCCGTGGTTCAACATCCTCGAGCCCAACGAGGTTGATCCGTAAGCGCAATTCGAAGGGTACCTCTTGATGGGTGCGTTTGTCAATGCACCCTGATTGATTGCTATAGTCCTTTGAATTTGTCACCCGCTAACTGGTCAGTGAAAATGTCACCCCATGGACATCGAGGTGACATTGACCAGCAAGGAACAGAAGCGACTTAAGGTCCTGAACCAGGTCCAAGTCGGGCGAATCTCCGGGGAACAGGCCGCCGTCCTGCTGGGGGTCTCCCTGCGGCAGGAGCGGCGGCTGATGGCCAAGTACCGGCGCCGGGGAGCCGCCGGCCTGGCTCATGGCAACCGGGGACGTCCCTGTGTGCGGCGGGTGCCCAAGAGGATCCGAGACAAGCTTCTAGCTCTGGCCCGGGGTGAGTTTCGAGACTTCAACGACCAGCACTTCACCGAGATCCTGGCTGAGGAGTTCGCCATCCGCCTGTCCCGCTCGACGGTTCGGCGCCTCAGACGGGAGGCAGGCTTGGCCAGCCCGCGGAAGCGGCGCGCGAGCCGACACCACCAGAAGCGGGAGCGCTACCCGCAGGCGGGGATGTTACTGCAAGTTGACGGCAGCCATCATAACTGGCTGGAAGGACGTGGCCCCGAGGTGGTGCTCTTGGCGGCCATCGATGACGCGACGTCCCAGCTCGTCTATGCGAGCTTCCGGGAGCAAGAGGATGCGGCGGGGTACTTCCTGATGCTCCACGAGATCTGCCGGACCCACGGCTTGCCTCTGGCTCTCTACGCGGACCGCCACACCATTTTCCAGAGCCCCAAAGAGCCCAGTGTGGCCGAGCAGCTGGCTGGAAAGCTACCTCGGAGCCAGTTTGGCCGCTTGGTCGATCCTGGCCCGTGTGCCCAGGACGGGTGACCTGGGCATTCGTCTCATTCCGGCTCACTCTCCGCAAGCCAAAGGGCGCGTGGAGCGTCTCTTCGGCACGCTCCAGGACCGGTTGGTCAAAGCCCTGCGGCGGGCCAACGTCAGCACGCTGGTCGAAGCTAATCAGTTCTTGAAGACTTTCCTGCCCGCCTTCAACGCACGCTTTGGACAGCCGCCAGCCTACCCCGGGTCGGCCTACCTTCCCTGGCCAGCTCGCACTCGGTCCGAGGATCTCTTTTGCTTCAAGTTTGAGCGCACGGTGGCCAAGGACAACACTGTGTCTTTCTCAGGCCATGCCCTGGTGATCCCACTGCGACCTCTGCAGCGTGGTTACTCCGGTGCACGGGTCGAGCTTCGGCACTACATGGATGGGCGCCTGGCCATCACCTATCACGGCCGGACGCTGGTCGTCCATGGGCCGCTTCATCCGGGAACCCCTCAGGTCGGGAAGTTCACACCTGCCGAGAAAGCTAGGGTGGCCGTGAAAAAAGCCGCGAGGAAACCTTCTGTCCAGCCCAAACCCCAGCGCCCCCGGGTGCCGCTTCCAGCTGGCGTTCCGGGCCCGGACCACCCTTGGCGCCGGCCTTACAAATCCATGCCAATCATGGAGGGACCGCTCAGGTGACGTTTTCACCCTGGCCCGCGCGGGCAGGGCGGGCTGACCCGTTCGGGTGACCTTGTCACTGAACACTAACATGCACCCTGATTGATGCACCCTGATTGATGAATCACGAAGGCTGCGAGTTGATCCCTAGTGGATGTGCCGGAGTCTATGATAGTCCGAAGGCAGTTGGTGCGGTTCGCGGAGATCCCAAAAAGGGGGCTGCATAGACCTCCGGCGCGGGTGGGCGATTGCCCAGCGACCCGCGGTTGTTGGCCCGACGAGGCCAACTGAGTTCTCCCGATGAGGATCTTGCTTGAATCAGGCCGTAGAACGCAAACGGGCATAATTCTGGAGCAGTGAAGAACCGAGGCTCATATGGCCTCGGTTCTTCACTTAGGTAGGGGGGCGGACTGCCTCCCTCCCTGGGCGCCCGCACTTGTCCTCTCCACTATCGTGGCGTAGAGTCCAGATCGCGTTGGGCAGCGTCCCGCCAGGAACTGGGGGCACACGGCCCAAGGCGTCCAGGCCGGGCGGAATCCTCTCCACCGGCGGCAAGTAATGGGGATGTCGCTGCTCCGACGGCGGAGAAGGCCAGGGCTTCAATTGCTCGCGACTAGCGCAGGAGGTCAAGAGACAATGAACCAGGAGACCGATCATCCTCAGACGATGCCTGAAGTCAAAGTCCTAGACCAGTTGAACGAAGCATTCTATCAGGTCTACATCTTCCGAGCAGCTTTGGAGATGGAGGTTTTTGCCAAAGTGGCGACCGGAGAAGACACTTCCGAGCAGATGGCTGCAAAGGAGGGTTGGGATCCGGTGGGCACGCGGATGTTGCTGGATGACCTTTGCTGCCTCAAGCTGCTTGAGAGAGATGGCCCTCGCTACCGGCTTGTCCCCGAATCCGAGTGCTATTTGCTACCCGAGAAACCGGCGTACTGGGGGAGGCTTCTCCTGTCGGAATTCAATTGGGAAGGAAACGGCGGCTTGGCGGAGGCAATCCGCACCGGCAGGCGTCCCATTCGATACAGCGCTACGACGCCCGAGGTGGTTGACACTTGGATCGCGTGTTATGCGCGCCGGTGGTCGGCTCCGGACGCCTACCAGGAGCAGAGCGATGAATTGTGGCGAACGCTGGGTATCCAGGCCCGCGACGGCCTGCGAGTGCTGGATGTGGCCTGCGGGCCTGCACCCAGGTCCCTCGCCCTGGCGGGGTGTCACCCGGGCGTAGGAGTCACATTGCTGGATTGGGAGCCAATTCTGCAAAGAGCTCGCAGGGTTGCCGGTACGCTGGGGGTTGAAAAGCAGGTGAAGACCATTGCGGGTGACTTATGGTCGGTGGACTACGGCCTGGACCAGTTTGACGCGATCTACCTTGGCAACATCACGCATTTCTTCGGCCCGGAAGAAAACGCGCGGCTGTTCCGAAAAGCACACGTCGCGCTCGTCCGCGGTGGTGTGCTTGTGATCAGTGCGGCAAGGCGCGACGATCCGAGCTTGGGGGTCACCTTGCTGTGGCTGTACGCTGTCTCAGCCAGCGGGGCTGCCTATGACTTCGGCGAGTACAAAAGTATGCTTGAACGCGCCGGCTTTTCCCATGTTGAGGACGTCAACCATCAGCAGATCAAGGCGGTCAGAGCCTGAGGCGAAGGGGCTGAGGGCGGGCCGGGATCCGTGTGGCAGGGACACTGGGTGAGGCCCGAACCCAACGAAAGGAGAAGGGTGCGTCCTGTGCTGGCTGAAAACCCCATCCCTGGATACCGTGCTGGGGAAGGACCGGACGAAGTGCCATGCACACGAGCCTGCTGGTGAACTATGGTAGGAGAGGGGGCGCCGCCGGGACTGGAACCTAGGATCAAGTGGTTAGAAACCCATCGGGGCGGAAGCGTTCAACAAGCATCAAGCGCAGGGGAATCTGGCTGAGTGCGTGAATAGACCAAAAGAGGACCGATGCTGAGAGAATCTTAGTTCTTCATTCAAGTAGCGGGGCCAGGATTCGCTTGCCCTCTCGGCCCGCGCAGCGCGTGCTCGCGATCCAGGCCGGCGAACATCGGACCTCCGGGTTATGAGCTTCAACCTGGGGGAGGGGGCCTCAAACAGGATTTCCAGCCGTTTGAGGGTACCATCCGTGGTTCAGTATCCTCGAGCCCAACGAGGTTGATCCGTAAGTGTAATTCGAAGAGTACCTCTTGATGGGCGCGTTTGTCAATGCACCGAGATTGATTGAATCTCGAAGGCTGCGAATTGATCCCTAGATAGACGGTCAGAATCCATGGTAGGAGCATCGTGCACGTCCAACCCACGCCCATTTTCGGACGGATGGGGTTTTTGGTCAGGACAGGATGACAGATTGCCGGCGGAGGAGGGCGTTCTCCGCAACGAGTTGGGCATTGCCACGAGTAATGTCGAGGGCAGAGCCGAGAAGGACAGAATAGCGAGATAGAAAGGTGAGCTGGAGGGCAGCGAGTTGCATCGACAACCATGCGTGGCGTATGCGTCCAACAAACCGGTCGACTGAGGAAGCCATGCAGAATAGGCCCTCGACGGACAATCAAAACCCGTCAATGGAGTATATTGCAGCTCTGATAGAGGTTTGTAGTCGGGCGGATGGGGTTTTCGGGCAGGACAGCCGCCAGGGCGCCGGCGCAGGCATCAAACCATCATGATCGCCGCGCTATTTGACATTGAGGGGACGCTATACAGCAGGCCGATGGGGCGTGGGTTCATTGAGTACGCCCGGCGGGACGAGCGCTGGTTGAGAGCATTCCTGTACTACGCCTCGTTGATGCCCAGGTACAACCTCTACAAGCTCGGGATCATCTCCGAAGAATCGCTCAATCGGTCGGCGATTGCTCGAATGCCCTGGTTGATCCGGGGCTATGATCTTCAGGAGGCCGCCAGAGCATTCGACTGGGTTGCCAACAAATTCATCCTGCCATCCGGCGTCAGACCCGTGCTTGAGTGCTGGGAGCGGCATCGCCAACTCGGCCATCTGCTGTTGATCGTGTCCAGTGGACTGACACCATGCGTGGAACGCATCGGCGCCCACTTGGGTGCGGCGGGCGTAGTAGGTACAAATGTGGAGGCACGAAATGGCCGGTTTTCCGGTCGGCTGGCTTCGCCCGTGGCGATTGGCCACGAGAAGGCCAGACGCGCAACGGAGCTGGTATACAAACTGGTTGTGGACGTTGACTGGGGGGCGAGCTACGCTTACGCCGATTCGATTCACGATCTGCCAGTGCTGGAGTTGGTGGGTCACCCGGTCGCCGTCCAGCCCGGCAGCAAGCTAGCGCTCATCGCCCGAGAACGAGGCTGGGAAGTCATTCAACTTCGGGGCGGATAGAGTTTTTGGCCAGGACAGGTCCACAACCCGGTCACGTACCCCTGTGCTTCTGGGCCCCGCTTCAGCTTCCGCTCGATGCGCCGCAGATCGGCCGGACTGAGTCGAGGCTTGCGACCCGATCGCCCCGCCTTCTTCAGACTGGCCAAGCCTCCTGTGGCCAGCTGTTTGGCCCAGCGGCTCACCGACTGGCGGTGGACCCCAACTTGCCTGGCGACTTCCGACTGTCTCCTCCCTTGGCGCAAGAGCCGCGCCGCCTGCAGTCGCCTCTGTTCCAATGCCTCCAAGACTTCCGCGTCCCGTTTGACTCCTCGTGGGTTTCCCATGCACCCACTCTACCACAAAACCGCCCAAATGTCACTACTTTATGAGGAACTCAGTAGTTGCTTCCCTGCTCATTGGGTTGCTCCCTGGCCGTTGCCGCTGCCCAACGCCCTCGAACTGTGCCGCGCGGCGGGTAGGCC
>JBEKHT010000100.1:0-7205 GCA_050012135.1 Anaerolineales bacterium
GATCTTGGCCTGGTCCTTCCCGGCTACACCCATCTGCGCCAGGCCCAACCGATTGTCCTGGCTCACTGGTGGCTGGCGCACTTCTGGGGTTTGGAACGGGACCGGCAGAGGTTGACCGAATTGATCCGCCGCACCCGGATCATGCCGCTCGGAAGTGGCGCCCTGGCTGGGACCCCCTTTGGGATTGATCGCGAGACCCTGGCGGGCGAACTCGGGTTTGAGAGCGCCTCGCCCAACAGCCTGGATGCGGTGAGCGACCGAGACTTTGTTTCGGAGTTCCTCTTCGACGCTGCCCTGATCGCTGTGCGACTGAGCAGGATGGCGGAAACCCTGATTCTGTTCTCCACCCGCGAGTTTGGGTTCCTGCAACTCGCGGATGCCTATTCCACCGGCTCGAGCCTCATGCCCCAGAAGAGGAACCCGGATCCCTTGGAGCTGATCCGGGCCAAGGCTGGAGTCCTCATCGGCAGGCTCACCGGGTGGCTCGCCACGCTAAAGTCCCTACCCTCGGCCTATGACAAGGATTTGCAGGAGGACAAACCGGCGGCCTTCGAAGCGGCGGACACCTTGAGCTTGATCCTTCCCATCATGTCCGGGCTGCTTTCCACTCTGAGCGTGAACTCTGACCGCGCGCGGGCGGCCATGGATCCCGAAGTGTTCGCCACGGATCTGGCGGATTACCTGGTCAGAAAGGGAGTCCCCTTCCGAGAGGCGCATCGGACGGTAGCCCGAGCCGTGGCCCGAGCCGAGGAGCAGGGAATGTCGCTGGTCAACATGCCGCTGGCCGAGTGGAGGCTCATTCACCCGGCCTTCGAGAACGACCTCTTCGGCGCTCTGGACCTGAGCCAATCGGTCGCGAGACATAGCTCCTTTGGAGGGACCGCCGAAGTAGCCCTGCGGGAGCAGCTGGACCTTGCGCGTCGCGCTCTGCAGGGGGCCTAGGGGGGGCCCCCCCCCGACCCCCCGCCGCCTAGCCTTGTCCGGCTTCGCCTCAAGCCGATGGCCTGGCTGGCGTGAGCCCCGGCTTGTCGCGGGGTTCCGAGGTCGATTGGGCGGAGCCGCTGCGAGTGGGGTCCTCCTGACCGGGTAGGGTCGGATGGCAAGGAGGCGAGGGGGGCGCCGCCCGATGGAAGGCAAGGCGAGGGCTATAATGGCGCCTATCTCCGCGGTCCGCAGTCACAGGTGGCGAATGCACATTCTGCTTGTTTATCCCGAATTCCCGGACACCTTCTGGAGTTTCAAGTATGCGCTGCGTTTCATCCGCAAGCAGGCTTCGAGCCCGCCGCTTGGCCTCATCACGGTCGCAGCCATGCTTCCGCGGACCTGGGAGAGGCGCCTGGTTGACCTCAACGTGCGCGATCTGACCGAGCAGGATCTGGCCTGGGCGGATCTGGCGTTTGTGAGCGCGATGCAAGTGCAGCTCGATTCCGCGCGCCGCGTGGTCGCCCGATGCAAGCAAGCCGGGGTGAGAGTCGTGGCGGGGGGACCGCTCTTCACCTGCGAGCCCGAACGGCTGGAGGGGGTCGATCACTACGTGCTCAACGAGGCCGAGCTGACCCTTCCCCCATTCCTGGCGGATCTGGAGCGGGGGGTCGCCAAACCGGTCTACTCCTCCAGCGAGTTCGCCGATCTTTCGAACACGCCCGTCCCGGAATGGAAACTTCTGGATCTGAATCGCTATGCCTCGATGAGCCTGCAGTACTCCCGGGGCTGCCCGTACAGCTGTGATTTCTGCAATGTTACGGTCCTTTTCGGCCACCGGCCGCGGGGAAAAAGCGCGGAGCAGATCGTGGCGGAGCTGGAAAGCCTTTATGCCGCTGGGTGGCGCGGAAGCGTCTTCTTCGTCGATGATAACTTCATCGGGAATCGCAAAGAGCTTAAGGCGGAAATCTTGCCCGCCTTAATTGCTTGGCGCCAGGGAAGAAAGGATCTGCCCTTCAATACGGAGGTCACGATCAATCTTGCCGACGACGAGGACCTCCTGGATCAAATGGTGCGAGCGGGGTTCGACAGCGTCTTTGTCGGCATCGAGACGCCCGACGAGAAGGGTTTGGCCGAATGTCACAAGCTGCAGAACAGGGGCCGGGATTTGGTCGAGAGCGTGAGGCGGATCCAGCGCCGGGGTCTGCGAGTCCAGGCCGGCTTCATCGTCGGCTTTGACAGCGACACGCCCTCGATCTTTCAACGCCAGATTGAGTTCATCCAAAAGACTGGCATCGTCACGGCCATGGTCGGCTTGCTGCAGGCTCCCTACGGGACGCAGCTCTACCAGCGCCTGCACCGAGAGGGTAGATTGCGCGGCCCCCTTTCGGGCGACAATGTCGACGGCTGGACGAACATCATTCCCAAGATGGAGCTGAGCGCCCTGCGTGAAGGCTACAAGAGAATCCTGACTGAGATCTATTCCCCCAAACAATTCTATGAGCGGGTCAGGACTTTTCTCAGGGAGTACCGCCTCCCCCAGGCCAGGGTTCCCTTCGAACTTGAGTACTTGCTGGCCTTCGCCCGCTCGATCTATCAGTTGGGCATTCGCGGCGCGGAGCGAGTCCAATACTGGAAACTATTCTTCTGGGCTCTTCTGCGGCGACCCCGCCTGTTTCCGCTCGCGATTACCCTCTCCATCTACGGATTCCATTTCCGCAAGGTCAGCGAACTTCACGTCCAATAACCAGGGGGGAAACAGACGAAGCCGGGGACCCTCTCCTCGCGTGTCGCGGGGCAGGCGCTGGACCTCATCGCAAAAGCTTGGGGAGCGATGTACGGGAGTGCTACCTGGGCCCGGGGATGACTTCGGGCCTCGGGCTAGATGAGGCGATCCCCGGGATCGCCGACTGAATCCTTGCGGTAGTGGCACCCTCGGCTGCGGCGGTTGTGCCGGGCCGCCTCGGCCACGATCAGTGCGGCCTCCACCGCGTTGCGAAGGCCGATGAGCCCGTCGCTGAGACGCGTGGCTCGGTAGAAAGTCTCCACCTCGTTCGACAAGTGAAGGAGTTCCCGGATCGCCCGCGAGAGCCGGTCTCCGCTGCGGACCAAGCCCACGTAGTGCCACATGATGTTCTGGATGGTCTGCATGTCCCCCTGGATGAGGGCGAGGTCCGGCTCGTCCACAAGCCCACTTTCGTCCCAGGCTGGGATTCCGTCCGCTGTCGGAACGGACCGAGCCCGGTTTCTCTGGAGATATGCCTCGATGTGATCCGCCGCGCGGCTGCCCCACACGAGCCCCTCTAGCAGCGAAGTGGAGGCCAAGCGATTGGCTCCATGCAGGCCGGTGCAGCTCACCTCGCCCACGGCATAGAGGTTCTCAATGCTCGTTTGGCCGTCTTCATTGACCAGCACACCCCCGCAAGAGTAGTGCGCCGCGGGAACCACCGGGACCGGTTCCCGGGTGATGTCCACACCCGCGCGCAGGCAGCGCTCATAGATGTGAGGAAAGCGGGAACGAATGGATTCAGCCTCCATGTGGGAGGCGATGTCCAGCAGCACGTAAGAGTAGCCGCCCCTCTCCATCTCGTGCTGGATTGCGCGCGCGACCACATCGCGCGGGGCAAGATCCTTCCACTCGGGAGAGTAGCGGCCCATGAAGGCGCGTCCGTCCGGGGTCAGGAGAATCCCACCCTCGCCGCGCACCGCCTCGCTGATGAGGAAGCCCTCCGCTCCGGGCAGCGCCAGTGCGGTTGGATGAAACTGGACGTACTCCGGATTGGCGAGGCGGGCTCCGGCCCGGTGGGCCATCGCGAGGCCGTCCCCCCGCGCCCCCGCAGGGTTGGTCGTGCTGCGATACAGACGCCCAAGCCCTCCGGTCGCCAGGACGGTTTGAGCCGAGAGGTAGCGATGGACGGTCCGTCCGGCCTGGTCAAAGACGTAGGCCCCATGGCAGGAGATCGGGCCGTAGGCCGCGTGCGGGTCGCGCGCATGATGCGGATCGGTGATCAGATCGACGGCGGTTGAATCAGTGACGAGCTGTACGTTCGGGCAGCGGCGGATCGCACTCATCAGGCCAGCAATAATGGCCTGACCGGTGAAATCTCCCACGTGCAGGATTCGTCGGTGAGAATGGGCGGCCTCCTGCCCCCAATCCAGCTCCCCTTCCGCATTGCGATCAAAGGCGACTCCTGCGGCTTGGACCAGGATCTCCTCGAGTAGCCTCGGGCCCTCGGAGGCGAGCAGTTCCGCCGCCGAGGCGGAGCTGGCCCCATCGCCGGCCGCCAGGATGTCTGCACAGAGGGCTGCCGCGCTGTCGTCTGGGCCGCGCCCGACAATCCCCCCTTGGGCATAGCGGGTGTTGGACTCCTGCGGGTCCTGCTCGCGGGTGAGCAGGACAATTTCCCGGCGGGAATTGCGCGCCAGGCGCAATGCCGCTGTGGTGCCGGCGATCCCACTACCGATAATCAGAACCTCAGTCTGGATCACTGGCGCTCACTCCGCTCACTTCCAACATGCGCTGAACCGCGTGTAGCGCGCGCAGGCGGATCTCCTCGGGGACCTCAATCACGTAGCGGTTAAGGCGCAGGGAGTCCAGCGTATCTTCGAGCGTGATGCGATTCATGTGGGGGCAACGCACGCTGCACAATCGAAGCAGTTCCTTGTCGGGGTTGGCGGCGGCTACATTGTCGCCCATCGCGCATTCCGTGAGCAGCAGGTAGCGAGGGGCACGGCTCTCCTGCACGAAGCGGATCATGGCCGAGGTGCTACCCGAAAAATCGGAAGCGGCAACAACGTCCGGATGGCATTCGGGGTGGGCCAGAATCACCACGTCAGGGAACTGCTTTCGCACGGCCTGCAGATCCGGCAGGGTGAACTTTTCATGGACCTCACAGCGCCCATGCCAGCCGATGAGCTGGTAGTCCAATTGGCCATCCCTCTCGGAGATCGGCCCGCGAGATGGAAAGATTATGTGCTTGCCGGTGTCCCGGGCCAGATTGCGTGCCAGGAATTCGTCCGGGAGGAAGATCACCACGGGGGCGTGAAGAGACTCCACCACCGCGGCCGCATTGCTGGAAGTGCAGCAGACGTCCGATTCCGCCTTGACCTCGGCGTAGGTATTAATGTAACTCACTACGGGCACGCCTGGAAAGCGTTCCCGCAGGGCCCGAACGTCCGCGGCCGTAATGCTTCCTGCCAGAGAACATCCCGCCTTGGTCGAGGGCAGGAGCACCGTCTTGCCGGGGTTGAGGATTTTGGCCGTCTCGGCCATGAATCTCACCCCGCAAAAGACGATGATGTCTTTCTGAGTCTGGGCCGCTCGGCGGCTAAGCTCCAGTGAATCCCCGGTGTAGTCCGGCACCGAGTGAAACAGGGCCGGTTCCATATAGTTGTGGCCCAGGATGACCGCATTCTTCTCTTCCTTGAGACGGTTCACCTCAACCGCCAACTCGGCCTTGTAGCGCAGTTCGACATCCGGGACGAACTCACCCAGCATGCCCTTCAGCTTTTCGTACATTCCTGCAGGACTCAGACTCGCTGTCATTTCCTACCACCTCTAGTAGATAGCCTCTTCCTTAGAAGCGGACCACTTCCAGGCTCAGGTCCAACACCCGCGCCGAGTGGGTGAGCGATCCGACAGAGATGTCATCCACCCCGGTCTCGGCGATTTCGCGCACGTTCTCGAGGCTTACGTTTCCAGAGGCCTCCAGGCGCGCGCGCCCCTGATTCATCGCGACCGAGGCGCGCAACGTGTCCAAGCTCATGTTGTCAAGAAGGATTCGCGGAACCCCGAGCTCAAGGGCCTCGCGAACCTCGTCCAGCGTGCGGGCTTCTACCTCCGTCGGGATCCCCGCGGCGGCTGCGCGTGATCGCCGCACCGCCTCGGTCAGGCTACCCGCGAAGTCGACATGATTGTCCTTGATCAAGACCATGTCGAACAAGCCCTGGCGGTGATTCCTGCCTCCGCCTCGGCGGACAGCGAGCTTGTCGATCGCGCGCAGGCCAGGGGCGGTCTTGCGGGTGTCCAGCACCGTGGCTCGGGTTCCGGCAACGGCATCCACGAACTGGCGAGTGAGCGTGGCGATGCCTGACATTCGACCCAGAAAGTTGAGTGCCGTGCGCTCGCCGGAGAGGATAGCCCGGGCTGGCCCTTCAATCTCGGCCAGGACCCGTCGCGGTGCAACCAGCTCCCCCTCGCCCACACAAGCCTGAAGGAGCACCCTTTCATCAAGGCACTGGAAAACCGCCTCCGCCACATCCAGCCCAGCGACCACCCCTCCCTGTTTGGCGATGATTCGTGCTTTCAGGCTGGCCTCGGGAGGCACGATGCTCTCGGTGGTCACATCCCGCCCGCCGACATCTTCGGCAATTGCGTGCTTGACAAGGGAAAGGATCTCTTCCGAGACCATGATCTTGCCTCGAGTTGTTCCCGACCCAGATCATACCTCAGACATGGCGCACGCTTGGGCGGCCCGCTTTTCCCCCAGGGCTCTTGAGGCGATAGTAGCTGGGATCCTCCCTGCGCCGGGTTGGGGACCGGGCGCACAAGATGGGCCGAGGCGAGATGCCCAGCGCGATCCGCAAAGCGGGGCTTTCAGGAGAGCGGGAGGATCTGAAGCGGAAAGCGGCCGCTTAGCGGTGACTTCGGGCCCTCAATGGGCTCCGTGTCCCGACCCGCCCTTTACCCGGTCCAACCTCAAGGCTGCCCTCAAGTCCCCCTTCCTTCGTAGGAATGGATGCGTCGGAATCGACCTCCTCCCTCGCAGGAGGATGGAGCCCAGGTGGACGTTCGTCGCGGAGTCTCGGGCCCATGCCGGCGCCCGAGGGATTGGGCGATCCTATCACCCCGCCTGGCTGTCAACCTGTACCTGATCTATCGGTTCAGACGGAGAATTCCTGTTGGATTCGTCTTTCGTTTCGACCGCAAGATTCCGAGCCCAGCGACTGGGCGGATCGGCCGAAGAAAGCCCTAGCCGGACTCGGGACGGGAACGGTTCCTTGGCCCCTGCCCGCGGGGGGAACCAGACGACCTTGGCACGGGTCCCGCCGCTTCCAACAGGCACAGCTCGCGCATCTCGCAACCACGGCCTCTGTGCGGGGGATGACAAATCCAATTGCTTGATGTAAGTTACTTGCGAGAGCGCCGGCACCTCCGAGCCGGAGGAGGAAAGGCCGCGCCGCGCGGGCCAGCCGGGCATTGGTTTTCAATCGAAGGGCATCGGAAACCCGGCCAATGCAGCTCTCCGACAGCGGTTGGGAGCCGAATCAGTTCAGATTATTGG
>JBEKHT010000101.1:0-7199 GCA_050012135.1 Anaerolineales bacterium
AGGTAGCGGGGGCTGGACTCGAACCAGCGACCTCCGGGTTATGAGCCCGACGAGCTGCCACTGCTCTACCCCGCAACGATGTTTCTTTCTTGGAACCCGGTCATTCTATCTTCCCAAACCGATTCCGTCAAGGTTGAAACCTGGCCGACCCTGCAATCTTTCCTGCAGCAATAGGAATCACTGCGGCCGAGCCCCATCGGCCAATCGGCGCAGTCAACTTCATGCACATATATATAGAAGAAGGCAGCCCGTCGCTGCCTTCAATCGCAAGCGTATTCCTTTCCCAGAATGCCTGAGCCGCTCAAGAACCGTTTTCGCGGGAACGGCACAAGGGCGCCATCAGTTTCGCCCAGGTGAACGACGCTGAATGCCTGGCGTTCCTGGGTTCGTCTCGATCTCGCCCAGGGGGCATCGATCAGATCCCGGCGCAAAATGCCAGCCCGACTGTTCCCGGGCCGGCATGCGTTCCCACTACAGGGCTCACGACGGCCATGTAGGATTCCAGGGGGTGGAAGCGACCCACTGCTCGCTCCAGGAGCCGGTTGGCCTCTTCCTCCGCCAGCGCGTGAATCGCTGAGATGCGAACGGGTTTCTGGCCGTCGATCCGTTCTGCGATGATGTCGAGTACTCGGTCCAGAGCCTTGCTTTTGGTGCGAATTCGCTCGATCGGCTCCACCTTGCCCCCCCGGACTTCAAGGATGGGTTTGACGTTAAGGGCTGTGCCCAGGTACCGGCTGGCCGCTCCAATCCGGCCCCCGCGTTGGAGAAACTCGAGCGTGTCCACGGTGAAGACAACACCCGTGTGGTGGGACGTCTCCCTCGCGACTTCTGCCGCCTCATGCAGGTTCGCGCCCTTCTCGAGTGCACGTGCCGCCGCCAGGACCTGAAAGCCCATGGCCATGGCCGTCGTGCCGGAATCCACGAGCTCGATTTTCTCCTTCACGAGCTCGCCGCGGGCCTGGTTGGCGGAAGCGAGGGTGCCGGAGAGTTCGGCGCCGATGAAGATGCCCAGGGCTTCATTCCCATCGTTCAAGATGCGCCCGAAGATGTCCAACATCGTCGCAGGGGTGACCTGCGAGGTCGAGGGCATCACTTTGGCCGTTTTGAGGCGCCTGTAGAACTCGTCGGGCAGAATGTCGATCCCGTCCAGGAACGTTTCCTTGCCCCAGATCAGCACTTGCGGCGCGACGCGGATCTGGTACAGATCGATCAGCTCTTTGGGGAGGTAGCCGGTGCTGTCAGTGACCAGGACCACTTTAGCCATGGTGAGTCGGGGCCTCCGGGGATGGGTCTTGCGCGGCTGGGTACAAGATGTAAAACACCTCTTGTCTTTCCCCGATGCGAAAGGCCACGACGACCCCGGCCCGCGGACCGCTTTCCCCTGCGGTTTTGGCCTTGTTTTTGGCCCGCCACGAACGCCCAACCAAACCTTGTGTTGACCGGCTTGGGGAGAGTAGAATGGAAATGTGGACAAGACGCCTCTGACAACGCGGCTCCTTTTTCGGGGGAAGCAGCATGATGTTCCGTCCGGCATGACCGTGCGCGACGCAGTCCGGCGCATTGGTCTGCCGCCGGAGGCAATCCTTGCCACTCGCAACGGAGAGCTCCTGACCGACGACGTGGTCCTTCGGCCGGGGGAAGAGATTCGTCTGGTGGCCGTCATTTCAGGTGGGTAGTCTCGCCAGGGGGAAGGTGGACCATGACCCTTTCGGTCTGGGCGATGCTGGGGCTTGCGTACCTGATAGGCTCGTTTCCGACGGCCTATGTCATGGGCCAGAGGCATGGTGTCAATCTGCGCCTGACTGGGGACGGGAACCTGGGCGCAAAGAACGCCTTTGAATCGCTGGGGCCGCTGCCGGGCATCCTGGTCGGTGTTGTGGACACTTTCAAGGGCGCGGCGGCAGTGCACCTGGCTCAGATTTTCACCGCGGACCCGCTTGTGCCCTACTTGGCGGCCGTTGCGGTCGCGCTTGGGCACGACTATTCCATCTTCATCCGCTTCCAGGGCGGGCAGGGGATGGCTGCGATCCTGGGGGGGATGCTGATGCTGCAGCCCTGGGTCACGCTGCTGGGGCTCGCCATTGCGGGGGTGGTTCTCCTGGTCACCTCGAACTGGGATCTCTCCTGGGTCATGGGTCTGGGATCGGTGGTGGCCGTGGGGCTGTTCCTGCACTGGCCCTTGTGGCAGGCGGTGATAGTTGCCCTGATCTTCCTGACGATCGGAGTAAAGAAACTGGTGGACGCGCCGCTGCGCGCGAGAATCAGCGGAGGCCAGCGGTGAGGTGCCGGAAATGCGGTGCCAAGGCGGTCATGAACATGCGCCAGCACAAGCTGGCGCTTTGCAAAGAGCACTACCTGGAGTGGCTGCCCGAGCAGGTCGAACGCGCCATCGAAAAGTACGCGATGTTTGGGCGCGAGGAGAGGATCCTGGTCGCGGTCAGCGGCGGCAAGGATTCGCTCTCGCTGTGGGACATCCTCCACCGGCTGGGATACAAGACTGAGGGGCTGTACATCGGGCTGGGGATCGACGGCGGGGTGGACTACTCCGTGGCCTCAGGCGAGCGATGCAAGCAGTTCGCCAGCCAGCGCGGCCTGAACCTGCAGTTGGTCGATATCGCGGAGGTGTACGGCGCCTCGATCCCGGAGGCAGCGGGGATCTCCAACCGCGGCCGGGGCAAGCCCTGCTCCCTGTGCGGGATGGTGAAGCGCCACGTCATGAACCGGGTGGCGCGCGACGGCGGCTTTGACGTCCTAGTCACCGGCCACAACCTGGACGATGAGGTGGCGGTCCTGATGCAGAACACGCTGCACTGGGCGGGGGGATATCTGGTCCGGCAGGCTCCCGTGCTGCCTGCGTCCCATCCCGGCCTGGCGCGGAAGGCCAAGCCTTTCTGCCGGACCTATGAGCGCGAGACCGCGGCCTATGCGCTCCTGCGCGGCATCGACTACATTTACGACGAGTGTCCCCATGCGGTCGGCTCGACGACCCTCTACTACAAGGACGTCCTGAACGAGATGGAGGCCAAGCGCCCCGGCGCCAAGCTGCAGTTCTACCTCACGTTCCTGGAGGCCAAGGAGGCCGGGTTGTTCGCGCTGCGCCCGGAACCGGAAGTGCTGAACGCCTGTGAAACCTGCGGGCAGCCGACCTCCGCGCCGGGAAAATGCGCTTTCTGCCGGCTGTGGGACAAGGTGCACGAGGTAAAGGAGGCATCCGTTCCCCAGCAACCTCAGCCGGCCTGAGGCCCCGGGTGCGGAGACAGGCCATGGCAACGCAGCCAACCGATCTGGACGGTCTCACCCTACTGGGGCGGGGTGCGAAGCCGAGCAAGAAGCTGGAGACCTTTCCCAACCGCGGGCCGGCGGGTCGCTTCTACACCGTCTGCCTCACCACCGACGAGTTCACCTGCGTCTGCCCGGCCACCGGGCAGCCCGACTTCGCCACCCTGACGCTGCGCTACGTTCCCGACCAGCGCATCCTTGAGTCCAAGTCCCTCAAGCTCTATTTGTGGTCCTACCGCAACGAGGGCGTTTTCCACGAGCACGTGGTGAACACGATCCTGGATGACGTGAAGGCCGTCCTGGACCCTCATTGGATCGAGGTGGTCGGGGCTTTCCACGTGCGGGGTGGAATCGCGATCACAGTGACCGCCTCGGCCGAGAAGACCGCGGGCGCAAGGCCCGCCACCACCTAGGCGGCTCGCGGAAGGCCGTGCCGCCCCGCCCGGTTGAGATTTCCCCTTCCATATTAACCGCCGCACCTTCCGAACCCGAATTCCGGCGCAGGCAATCCTTGACCTCCACCCAACCGATCTCGAGCTACCGCTGGTTCCCCGTGGTGATGGCGGCCTTCGTCACGACCCTCGTCATTTCCAACATCATCGCGGTCAAGCTGGTGGGGGTGGGTCCGGTCGTCCTGCCCGCCGCGGTGATCCTCTTCCCGATCACGTACATCTTCGGAGACGTGCTGACCGAGGTGTACGGGTACGCCCGCGCGAGGCTCGTGATCTGGACCGGGTTCGGGTGCAACCTGCTGGCCGTGGTCGCAATCTGGCTGGCTGGGCTCCTGCCCCCGGCAACCGTTTGGACCGCCTCGGCCTATCCCGGTCCGGCCGGCGCGCAGCAGGCCTATCAGGCGATCCTGGGCTTCACCCCCAGGCTTCTGGCGGCTTCCTTCAGCGCCTACCTGGTAGGCGAGTTCCTCAACTCATTTGTCCTGGCCCGGATGAAGGTCGCCACGGGCGGCCGCTGGTTGTGGACGCGCACGATCGGTTCCACGCTGGTGGGGGAGGGGGCGGACTCGGCCATCTTCATCACGGCCGCCTTTGTGGGGATCCTGCCGACGGCGGCGCTGGGCACGACGATCCTCTCGCAGTGGCTGGTGAAGAGCGCTTATGAGGCGATTGCGACCCCGCTCACGTACCTGGTGGTCAATGCCCTGAAGCGCGCTGAGGGGGTGGATCACTTCGACCGGGACACCAACTTCAGCCCGATCGTGCTGTAGCCGGGGCCGGCCCAGAGAGGTTCTCAGGCCTGGGGCCCAGAGGGTGGAGCGAAACAGGGGGGGCGGCGATTCCAGCGATTCGCCCGCGGTCAGTGTGATCGTGAGGAGCCGACCTGTTTGTCATTGTTCCACCCGGGCCACTTCCTTCAAAACGCTGATGCCGGTTGCCTGCTCGGCCGCGATCGTCTTCCGCCGGGTGTTCCTTTCTTCGAGGCTGAGCAATCAGCCCGCTGGCCAAGCGCTCCAGGGCTAGTCTGGGTCGGCAGGCGAGGGAGGCGGAACGGGGCGCAACTCAACCCCCCCGCCGGGCGCTCGCCGAAAGCGGGACCTCCCCTCGCTCACCCCAACCTGCCAGCACCCTGGGGCCGCATGGCCGCGTCCGCTGCAGCGGCCCTCGAGGGCAGCAAAGGATCCGCTTCACGAAGCTCCGAATACCTCGCCGGATACCCAAACTATCCGTCTGACGATCCGCGGGCCATCATGACGCCGGAGGGCAACCCAAGTCTGTGGAGATTACTTTGGACCGAGCCAGCTCCTGGCCGTTCTGGTCCAAAGCCGCGACCTGGAAATAACACTCCCCTTGCGGCAGGTTGGCAAATTGCGACTGCGTTTCAAAATCGGTTTTTGTCTTCTGCTCGATCAGTCCGAGCGACTGTGCAGAATTGCCGGCGAAAAGTCGATAGGCGGCCACCTCCGTCGCGCCGTTCCAGGAATACCCCAGGGTGACCGCGTTCCCATCAACCTTGGATGCCAACGCGGGCTGGGTGTCTGGGAACCCCTGCCAGGGAAAGCGAAAGGCCCGGTAGCTGACGTAGGGCGAGTCGAACGAAAGATCAAATAGGATCTGGCCGTCCGGCGCTACTTCCGTCATCGTGTCGTAGGCATACCCGGTCCCTGTGAACGGCGCTCCCCAATCCAGGAAGGTATTCCCATCCGGCAATCTCTGCGCGTCGCCCATATAAGTGGCAAAGACGGCTGGAGCGTGGGCAAAACTCCAGACCTGTGTGGCGGTCTTGTTCGTTTCGTCGATCTTGTATTCGATAGCCACAGAAGCGGCAGGGTTTTGGGTTGTGCCTTGATTATCGAATACAGTGATGTCCCCGTTCGGAAGTTGCCTGACATCATGCTGGAAGGCGAAGGGTTGGCCGTTGACGAGCCGGAACATGTTTGCCTTCCCGCCCAGACGCCAGATCACATCACCCGTTTGCAGATTGATCTTCGTGATTTCGCTGAGGTCCCGGCTGGACAGCAAGAGATTGCCGTCGTTCGCCAGGGCCAGGGCATTTCCATGCACCAGGTCGATTTGTGGATCCGTCAGGCTGACGGTTGTATCCAGAAATGAAAAATGGTCCCAGCTTCGCCATTCGAAGATCACATTCCTGGATGGATCGAGTTCCTGGATCACCAGGCCCGTGACGGTGGCGTCCTTTTTCCCGCCCTGAACGATCTTGCTCATATCCACGGTCTCCGCATCATAGACCATGAGCAACGCATCGCCGTTGGGCAGGATCTGGAAATCGTGCAGATCGGCGACGTAGCCATCCCCAGCGCGGTAGCTATCGACCAGCTGATAATGTGAATTCATCAGATAGAAGGTCGAGTCCTTTTGATCATAATAGGACAACAACCCATTGGGTTGTTCCTTGAAATCATAGGCGGCCAGGTCGCCGGCGACCGACTGGTAGTAAACAATCTGGCCCTGGTCATTCAGAATGAGCAGGTAGGACCCGACCGTCGACTTGGTCCAATAGAAAGGCGCCACGAAAATGTCCCCTTCTCCGCTGTCCGGGGAAGTCTGCAAGACCGTGTAATGAGGAATGTCCTGGGGCAAAGTCAGGAAATTGGGAAAAGCGCTCTGTGCGCCGCTGGTTGGTGGCGGTGCGGATGAGCTTCCGACCGATCCCGGATGTTGATTGACGGCAACGGTAAAGGTATAGGAGAGCGGGCGATAACCAGCGCCCGAGTCCAAACGCAGGCTGCTGATTCCGACCGTAACCTGCTCGCCCGGGGTGAATAGGCGGGTGGGCTTGAAGATTACCGTCTTGTGATCATCGGCAAGGATGGTCTGGCCTGCATGCGACCCGCTCTTGGATCCCTGGATGGCGAACTTCACCTTGGCAAGGTCTTGGGCACTCAACTCAGGGCCATAACGAACCACAATCGTTGCGCCGGTGGAAACATATTCGGCATCTTTCGGAGGCGAGTAGTATTGAGGCGAGGAGTATTGGGGAACCAACGAGGAGCATGAAGCAGCTACAAGCACAAAGAGCAGACCAGCGCTCGCTGAAAGGATCCCAATCATCTTCGTGGAACTCATCTGCCCTCCAAAGCAGTATCCACTGCTTGTTTGCCGAGGAAGTGTATCACCCCCCCCAGAGGCCGCGACAGGGGCGAGCCGGGTCAAACCCGAGGGCGTTGTGCTCAACTCTGAGTTGTCCTTCGTTGAAATCAATCTCCCCGAAGAGGATGTTGAGAGGCCAAGCCATCAAAACGTGCTTCGGGTGACGACGCTGGATAGGCAAGGTGCTTGGATGGCCACCTTCATATGAACAAGCATGTTCAATTATGCTATTCAACCCTGCGCCGCTTCGGGATCCGCGTCGCGGTCCGCCTGGCTAACCCCATTGCGATTCCTGGCTCATTGCTTGCGTCTCTCCAAAGCAGCACCCGCAACGCTCTGGACGTGCTCGTCGGCAAA
>JBEKHT010000102.1:0-7012 GCA_050012135.1 Anaerolineales bacterium
CTGCAGATCGGATTGGTAGAGGGCGTTATACAGCCCCGACTCTCCGTAGTCTCTTTCCTTGATCGAGAACAGTGCGCCCAGCGACGCCTTCAGCACTCCGACCGTGTACGGGACCTCCAGCTGAACCGGGACGGCGCTGTCGCCGCAGCCGATCATCTTTCCGGACACCCCATTGTCCCCAACTGCGATCAAGAACACCTGCAGGCTCATTTCCTGCGGTGTGGGACTGGCGGCTGGCGGCGCGGTCGGGGGCGGGAGCGCTGTCGGCGGCACTGTGGCGGGCGGCGGCGCACCGGGAGTAACGGTCGGGACGGTCACAATCGTCGGTACCACCGTCGGGGCCACCACGACCGTGGTCGTGCTTTCCACCCCCAGCTCGAACGTCCCGCAGGCCGACAAGGATAGGACGACGAGAGTCCCCAGGAAAATAACGGCAATGGTCTTCATGCGAGCCTCTTCGAAAAGCACAAGCGGGTCGTGGTCTTGATCTGCGCCTCCCAGTCTACCAAGAGGCTGCGGAATCGGCGTCACGGGGCTGTGTCAGGTCGATGACCGTTTTGTAACGGCCGATTCCCAACCGCCAAGTCGCCTCAAGTGGCCCGAGGCGCCAACCCCGCTCTGGCAACCGAGGCATCACGCTGCCCGACCGGGGGACCACGCCTCTCCTGAGGGATTGCCCCCGGCCAGCCTGCCAGCCTGGCTGCCATGTCTCGGTGGCGAGCGAAGCAAACGCCCAAGTCCGGAAGTTCCCGTCGGTCCTTTCCGCAACGGAGACCCCTCGCCCAGGACGCTGGCCAGGCCGACGGCGATAGGGTCAGGACTTGGCCCAGACTGGCAACTGCTTCGCCCGCCGTGCAACTCAGCCGGGCCCCTGCCCTTCCTGGCTTCGTGTTCCTCACCCCGCCTCGGCGTCTGACAACCACCAAACCATGAGCCCGGCAAGTCTTGCGTCCTCCCCAGGGATGGACGAGAACTTGCAAGAGGGTGGAGTCAAATGGCCCCGGAGCCACGGCCTCATGCGAGATCTCGTTCCCTCGATGGGCGAGGCCTGAGCGAGGTGGCTGATCCCAAGTAAAATGGAGGAGCTAGCCAGTCTCGCTCTGCGACGAGCCACTCGGATCGTAACGCCGGGCAAGGCAGACTTCTATGATCGTCAAGGACAACTCTCCCCGCTTGCTGCTCGTCGACGATGAGACTGCCATCACCGTGAACCTCGCCCCTTTCCTGGAACGCTCTGGGTTTGCGGTGCGTGTGGCCGACGACGGGATCCAAGCCTTGGAGCTGGCGAGCCAATTCCACCCCGATTTGATCATCTTGGACGTGCTGATGCCCAGGATGGATGGCCGCCAGGTCCTGCGCCGCTTGCGGGGATCTGGCGATTGGACGCCGGTTATTCTACTGACCCAGGTTGGGGAGGCCGGCGAGCGGGCCATGGCCCTTGAGGAAGGCGCCGACGACTACATCAACAAGCCCTTTGACCCGCTTGAGCTGGTCGCCCGTATCCGATCGGTGCTGCGCCGGGCCCGTCCCGGACAGCCCCCGCTGGCGGCCTCCAGGCAATTGGACTCCGGTCGATTGATCCTGGATCGGCGGGCTCACCGCGTCGTCCTGGACGACCAGGAACTGAGTCTCACACCCAAAGCCGTCTCCTTGCTCGAGTTTCTCATGACCCATCCCGACGAGCTCATAAAGCGAGAGAGATTGCTCGAATCGGTCTGGGGCTGGGATTATCCAGTGGGGACCCGTACGGTGGACACCCGTATCGCCGAACTCCGCCGGGCGCTGGGCGACGACGCATCGAAACCAACCTACATCGAGACCGTTCCCGGCGAGGGATACCGATTCATCGCCAAAGTCGAGGTGCGTCCATGAGGCCCCTGCGTTGGGCGTGGATTCCGGTTTTCCCCGCTTGCTTGGGCCTGCTTCTGGCGGCCGCCTTCCGGCTGGGCTGGCTGCCCAACGAGGTGGTCTATCTGCGGGCAGACCTCGGCACTCTCGCCGGGCTGGCGGGCCTGCTCTTAGCATTCGGCTTTGGCATGCAATGGTTGTGGTGGAGCCGGAAGGAGAGCAACCAACAGGCATTTCACAACCGGATCCAACTCGAGGCGGCCAATGAGCGCCGTGGATTCCTGCGCCGCTTGGATCATGAACTCAAGAACCCCTTGATGGCCATCCGGGCCGGGCTGGCAAACCTGAACGGCACGGCCCTCGCACCTGACCAGCATGAAGTCCTGGTGGGCCTGGAAACTCAAACGGTGCGGCTCAGCAACCTCCTCGGTGATCTGCGCAAGCTGTCCGACCTGGAGACTCGCCCGCTGGACCGCAGTCCGGTGGATATCGGCAACCTGCTGCAGGAAGTCGTAACCGAAACCGAGAACCGGCCCGAGGCCGCCGGGAGACAGATCAGCTTGATTCTGCCGCAGGCCCCTTGGCCGCTGCCCGCGGTCCCTGGCGATCGCGATCTCCTGTTTGTGATGTTTCACAACCTGGCGGATAACGCCCTGAAGTTCACGGTCCCGGGGAATACGATCGAGCTCCGCGCCTTCGAAGACAATCCAAGCGTGGTTGTGGAAGTGGCCGACACCGGCCAGGGAATCCCCGATCGGGATATGCCCATGGTCTGGGAAGAACTCTTCCGAGGGGAGAATGCGCGCGGCACTCCCGGAAGCGGGCTGGGGTTGGCCCTGGTCAAGGCGATCGCCGAACGTCACCGCGGTCAGGTTTTCGTGCGCAGCCGTCTCGGCCAGGGAACCGTTGTGACCCTTCGATTGCCGACCCGCTAGGGTCGGAGATTCCCGACGAAGCTGACGCTGTCCGCACCGCCTCCCCCAGGCCGACCCCGATTCGTCCGGCCGGGAGGGGATCTCAGCCCGCCTTTGTTGATCGATACCAGTCCGCCCGGGTGAGGGGAAGAGCGCTTCCCCCACCCGGGTCTGGTTTGGCCAGCAGGGTCTGATAAACGTTGAGCCGCCCCGAGGAGAAGCCGTAGGCTGAGGCGGCCATGAACAGCCTCCAGGTCCGGTAGGTGGGTTCGTCCACCCAGGCCAGCGCTTCGGTGTGATGTGCTTCCAGGCGCCTTACCCACTGGCGAAGCGTAAGCGCATAGTGTTCGCGCAGGCTTTCCACGTCGCGGACTTCAAAACGGCTGTCTTCAGCCGCCCTTAGGGGCACGTTGATGGGCTCCAGTTCGCCGTCGGGGAAGACGTAGGCCTGGCCGAAACTCGCCCCGCCCTGTGGGCCGGCATCGGCCGTCCGGCACGCAATTCCGTGGTTGAGAAACACCCCCCGCGGTTTCAGCAGGCGATACGCCCGGGCAAAGTAGGTCGGCAGCATGGCGGCCCCGACGTGCTCGAACATCCCCACGCTGACCAGGGCATCGAAGCTTTCCAATTCATCCATTTCCCGGTAGTCGCGCACCACGACCCGGCAGCGGCCCGACAGACCCGCGGCCCGAATTCGTTCCTGCGCCAGATCGGCCTGCGGCTGGCTGAGGGTGATCCCGGTCGCGTCGACCCCGTAGCGTTGGGCGGCGTACATCACCAGACCGCCCCACCCGCAGCCGATGTCCAGCAAACGCTGGCCCGGGCGCAGGCGCAGCTTGCGGCAGAGGTGCTCCAGCTTCTGCTCCTGGGCCGTGTCCAGGTCATCCCCGGGCGACAGGAAATAGGCGCACGAATAGACCAGGCGCCGGTCGAGCCACAAGGCGTAGAAATCGTTGGAAACGTCGTAGTGATAGGTCACGGCTTGGCGGTCGCGGGCCAGCGAGTGCGGCCGACCGGCCAGCCGGGCCGGGCCGTGCCGACTCGACCGGTGTCGCTTTCCCTCCCCCTTGGGTAGGCTCACCAGTTCGCGGCCCAGATGGAGTCTTGTCAGGACGCCCAACTTGGCCTGAGATAGAGCGTCCGCAAGAGCAAGGACCTGTTCAACATCGCCCTCAATGTCAAAATCGTCGTACAGATAGGCTTCCCCCATTCCCAGTTCCGTGCCCGGCAGGAAGATAGCCCGCAGCGCCCCCGGATGCTTGAGCACCAACGTGGCCTGACGGGGGGCATCGTCTGGCCACAGGCTCCCGTTCCAAAGGTGGAAGTTGACGCGCAGAGCCGCCTGGTCGCGGACCAGCTCGCTGAGAATCCGAAACGTCAAGCTCACCCTGCCATCGCCTTGAGAGGTGGAACCGGGCGACATGCGCATCCTCCAGTCAGGGATTCGAGCGCCTCTTCGCCCGCCTGAGCCGGCCAAGAACCGGCTCCCGTCAGCGGAGCGGCTTGCTCAATCCGGGAAATCACCCGGTCGCAAACACATGGCGCCCGATGATCTGATCCTGGTATTCGGGGGCGAGCTCGCAGAAATACCCGCTCCAGCCCCACACACGGACAATCAGGTTCTTGTGAAGCTCCGGATGAATCTTGGCATCTCGAAGGGTTTCGACGTTGACGCTGTTGAGCTGCAACTGCTGGCACCCCAGTTGGGCGAAGGCCCGAACCAGCAGAGCCACCTTGCGCACCGACTCGTCATCTCGGAAAACCGAGTCGGAGAGTTCCATGGTGATCGGGCCGCCGTTGCAGATTCGGCGGTAGTCCAGTTTGCTGTAGGAAAGAAGCAGGCTGAACGGGCCGCGGATTTGCACCCCCTGAGAGGGAGCCAGGTTGGCTCCGAAGGGTCGGCCCCGGCAACGCCCCTCTGCGGTTGCGCCCACCAGCGGCTCACGCATGCCCGGGTGTCCCTGCGCCAGCCAGAGGTAATACATCGCTGAGCCTGAACCTGGACGCAGGATTCCTTTTCGGCCGGTGGTTCCGTAGCTCTCGCAGGCGTCCGCCAGCAGCTGGAACAATCCGACCAGGAAGTGATCTGCCCGATCGTCATCATTTCCTGTCTTGGGCCCCTTTTCTGCCAGCTTCACCCGCAAATCCTCGCAACCCTTGTAATCGGCATCCAGTGCCGCCAGGATTTCCGTCGGCTGGACGCTCCTCTCCCGGAACACGAACTCCTGGATGGCAGCCAGCGCATCAGCGGCGTTCGCCGAGCCGGCTCCGTGGATTCCGAAGTTGTTGTATTGCGCCCCTTCCGAGATGTCCCGTCCCTCCTCCAGGCAGTCTGTCATCAGCACCGAATAGTAAGGGGCGGGCGGCAGAAGCAGGCGCTCATAGGCGCCGGCCAGATCGTTCACCTGCTGGGCTATATTCCCTTTCACCCGCTCGAGGAGCTGCGGCATATCCTCGCCGGCCGAGAGCCCACCCCGCAGGGCCTGGTCCACGGCGGCGGGAAAGGACACCGCCCCGATATTGACAACGTCCATTGCCTTGCCGGGGACCAGGAATTCCCAGCAGGCCGCGATGGCATAATCCCGGGCGTCTTCCAGACGGTAGCCGCACGCCACCAGGCCCGGGATCACGACGTCATCATTGCAGTATTGAGGGAATCCCAGTCCCTTGCGCGTCAACTCCGTTGCCAACGTGAGCAGCTCGAGATCTGTGCTCGCGGAAATGCGCAGGTTAACCTTGGGATCGATCAAACACACATCCCGGGACACGCGCAGTGCCAGGGAGGTCAACGGGTTGACCGCGGGATTGCCCGCCCGATCCACGCCGCCCAGGGTGATGGTTTGCCCGTTATCCCCCTGCTGGACCCCGGGGTAGAGGTCACTGTCTTTGTTCAGCGAGATAAAGAATTCGGCCAGAAGATCGAAGGCCTCGTCCTCTTCCAGGCGTCCCTGCTCCAGGTCGGACTTCAGGTACGGCCACATGTACTGATCAAATCGACCCAGCCCCACATGGTAGTTGCCTCCCAGGCAGACCACGGCGTGCATCAGACGCAGGGATTGCAGGGCCTCGTGAAATGTGCTCGCCGGCTGGGCGGGGACGCGTGTGAGGATCTCGGAAATCTCCCCACGGCCCATGGCACGGGCGGTCTCGGCGTAGCACGCCGCCAGCGCCAGGACGGCATCGATCGACTCGATGGCTCCCTCCAGGAAATCGACCGCCTGCGGCTCATCATGGCACCGAGCGCGGGAGGCCAGGGCGACTTTCCGCCGCCCCAGCAGGCCCTGTGAAAGGACCTTGCCCCAGTCGGCACAGATATTGCTGATCGGACCCAGTTCGTGCAACGTCCGTCCGATGGTAAGGCGTTCCCATTCGTCTTCCGAGTAGACCGCAGGGATCTCGGTAGGCAGCGAGCGGGTGAACACGATGCGCTCGTCGGGAGGAATCGCGACGACCTCTGCTTCGCACTGGCGGACGGTCAATCGCGCCACGCGCCTCGACCACGACAAATGCTCTGCTTCGCATTCCTCCAGGAGGCGGACAGGTTCCTGCCGGCGAAGGGAGTGGTGTTCGCCATCACGCGCGCGCTGTTTCAGTCTTTCAATTCTCGGGTTCATGCCAGACGCACCTTTACTCCAGCCTCGAGGAACACTCGCGTATTCACACGGACCGGCTGAGTTTCATCGTACTCGGGATGAAACTCCATTCCCGCCGCCCGGTACTTCGCTCCCGCCGCGCGGTTGTACGCAAGCAGATCGACCTGCATCAGCCCGGGCAGGTTCTTGATCACCTGGGCAATCCCAGCCAAGTTCTCATCCGTATCCGTCACCCCCGGCACAAGGGGTACGCGCACGACAAAGGGGACGCCGCTCCTGCTCAGCACCTGCAGATTTCTCAGAATGGGACCGTTGGAGCACCCCGTGTGGCGGATGTGGGCTCCTTCATCAATCAGTTTCAAGTCGTAATACACCATGTCGACGCGATCCAAAAGCAGGAGCAGATCACGTTCCGCACCGTAGCCCGAGGTGTCCAACAGCACATGCAAATCCTCCAGCCGATCGATCACCTCCGCAACAAATCCGGCTTGCATCAGCGGCTCGCCCCCCGAAAAGGTAATCCCGCCCTGATTCGGGCGCAGGATCACAGACTGACGATTCAGGATGTCGGCCAGCTCGCCAGCGGCATACTCAATCCCAACCAGGCGAGTCCCGGCCGGGCTTGTCATCGGCTGCGGGTCCCGCGATTGACCCTCC
>JBEKHT010000103.1:0-6951 GCA_050012135.1 Anaerolineales bacterium
CGTTGATTATGTCGAGCCACGTCATCCGGGCATTCTTGTCACCGATGAACCACTCCATCAACCGTTCCTCACCCGCGTTGTATCGATCACGGCCCAAAGTGGCGAATAGCGGCGAAACGGGGTCCGGCAGAAAGTCAACGATGCTGCCACGAAAGAACGGCCCCTTGCCGGGCAGCGGCCACTCGGCAGGGATGGGAACCTCGGGCTCCGGCAGCGCAGTGATGGGCCGGGCCTGGAGGATGGCAAACTTCCCCTGCGCCCGTGCCCATTCAATGTCCATCGGCCCGCCGCACAATTGCTCGATTTGCCGCCCCAACCGCACTAGCTCGGCTACGGCATCATCGTCCAGCACCGGCGCGCGGCGCAGGTGGTCCGGGGTGGGCTGCTCCCGCGTGCCGTCCTCAGAGTGCACGGTCATGACTTGCTTATCGGCGGTCTCGCGTCCGATGATGCGCCCGTCGGCTTTCTGTACGTTGACTACATCCGGCGTCACCAGGCCCCCGACGATGCTCTCGCCCAGTCCCCAGGCGGCCGTCACCACGGCCTGATCACGCTGGCCGGTGACCGGATTAGCCGTGAAGAGCACACCGGCAGATTCTGCATCGACCAGCCGCTGCACCACTACAGCCAGTCTGACTGCAGCGTGCTCGATGCCATGTTGGGCGCGGTAACCGATCGCGCGAGCGGTCCATAAGCCCGCCCAGCACTTCTGCACCGCCTTCAGCACAGCCTCCTGGCCGCGAATGTTGAGGTACGTTTCCTGTTGGCCAGCAAAGGACAACTCGGGTAGGTCTTCCGCCGTGGCGGACGAACGCACGGCCACAGCTGGCTCGCCGCCCAGGTTGGCGTAGGCCCGCGCAATGGCGCTTGCGACGGCGGGCGGCATCGTGGCCTGCCTGAACCGCTCCCCGATTTTGCTCGCTGCCGCATCCAGTGTGACGGGTTGCGCCGGGTCAGCAGGCGCCACAGCCGCCAGGATGTCAGCTTGAAGAAAGTTCGCGTCCACAAAATCTTGGTAGGCCGCAGTGGTGACGTGAAAACCGCCGGGCACTGGCAGGCCCGCTGCCACGAGCCGGACTAACGAGGCGCCCTTACCCCCTACCGTCGTCAAGTTGGCCCCCAGGTCGGCAAGAGACAGCACATAGTCCAATGGCATCGGCCGGTCCTCCGTCTTCATGCGGCCTGTTCTCGCCTGCGCTGCATGACCTTCTTGCCACCTGAGATTCTATGCCGGAGCCCCATCGAGGGGAGGGGATCATCCGCTTGCAGCGAGATTGCAAATGCGTACTATCGCTGGCTGGCCAGGCACTCGAAGTGCGGCTATCCTCCGCACGACCCAGTCCAATCAGGAGACACCCATGTCTCAACAACCCGCGAAATCAGAAATCACCAGCGACGACAAGCTTTGGGCAGCAATTGGTTACCCAATCGGTATCATTGCGCTGATCATGCTACTCGTCCAAGACAAGAGAGATCGACCATTCATAAAGTTTCACGCGGTCCAGGCCATTTGTTTGTGGGTCGCATTTGTGGTGGTCGCAGTCGTCCTTAACATCTTCAGCGCAATCCTGGCTCGTCTCACCATTGGGATTTGCGGTCTCACAAGTTGTATTGTCCCGATTCTCTGGCTGCTCCTCTTCTGGCCAGTACATCTTGCCTTCCAAGGCAAGTATTTCGATGTCCCGGTCGTCACTGATTTCATCCGCAGTCAGCACTGGGTTGCATGATGAGAGACCCCTTAGCTCCCGGCCGCAAAGCTTGATGAAGCTGGTCTCAGGCGCATGAGTCTACCCACCTGTTTGTGTCGCGCAAGGACGAGCGGCTTGCTGGAGGCAGCTCTCGAGGTCAACAAGGGGGGAACCTTCTCGTACCTTGACAGGGTTTTGACCTCGCCCGAGTTGAAAGACCCGCCGAAAACACGAGAGTGCATCCGGACGTAGGCGGTTTGAACGCAATCCTTCGCCAGACTTCGGGTTTGTCTCGGTAGTTCTTGCGATCTGACCTTGCCATTCGCAAATCAAAGAAACAACGTTTCGGTCACTTCGCGGTCGTAGTTCGCCAGGCACGTTTCAATCAGAGGTCAGTAGGCAACGTCAAGGGCGCGAAGAAGAGCGCTGGGGCTGGCACCTGCAGACGAACTCTCGTAACCCGGAGGCCGGTGGTTCCCTGGCGCGATCACCCAGGGCAGGCGAGTCCAGCCCCCGCTGCCTTAGTGGAGAACCGAGGCACTTGAGCCTCGGTTCTTCGTTCATCGCATCAGACCTGATCACGCGACTTCAGCCAGATTGCCCAGCAATTGTGGCGCCTCGATCCAGTTCACCCCACTTGAGCTAGTGACCAGGCGATCACTGGTTTCTGTCAGAATCGTGCGGTCTCCCAGAAGTGATATGGTTGTGGTGGGACTCTGTGCCCCGTCACTCCAACCGCGGCCGGAAGTCGCAGAAGGTGGCCGATGTGAACGTCCCGTCAGGAAACCATGGGCAATTGCCAACCCTGGCCGTGCCCTCTTTGGCCGAGTTGTTTGGATCTTTCTTGAGGCTGGGTCTGACCGCATTTGGTGGGCCGGCCATGGTCGCCTACGTCCGCAGGATGGCCGTCGATCAGAAACATTGGCTTGACGAGCAGGATTTTCGCAACGGCGTCGCACTTTGTCAGGTAATCCCCGGCGCAACGGTCATGCAGGCCGCCGCCTATGTGGGCCTCAGAACAAGAGGTTTGATTGGTGCAGCCCTGAGCTTTGTTGGCTACGCCCTTCCGGCATTTGTCCTGATGATGATCCTCTCCGCCCTATATTCGTGGGCGGGTGCACTGCCCGCGGTGGTTTCAATATTCTCCGGGCTCCAGGCCGTCATTGTGGCGATTCTCCTCAGCGGCACCGTTTCATTCGGTCGAGCCTCTATGAAAGACTGGAGGCGCGTGCTCCTTGCGGTGGCCTCTGCCTCCGCATTCTGGATGGGTGTAAACCCCATCTTGGTCATCCTGTCCTCCGCTCTTCTGGGGTTTGCCATCCTTGAAAGTAGGCCGCCTGGTCTGCAGCATCCGGTAGAAACTCCAAGAATGCGGTTCCCGAAGTTGCTCCTGCCCCTGTTAGCACTCGTCGGGGCGAGCTTTGCGGCCTTGTTTCTTCTTCGACGACCATTGTTTGACCTTGCTGCGCTGATGTTCAGGGTGGACCTGTTCGCCTTCGGCGGCGGATTCGCTTCGGTCCCACTCATGTTCCACGAAGTCGTTCAAGTGCGCAACTGGATGGACGCGGCCACCTTCCTCAATGGAATTGTGCTCGGACAAGTAACGCCCGGGCCGATTGTGATCACGGCTACCTTCGTTGGCTACCTGCGCGATGGGATGGTGGGCGCACTCATAGCCACCGTCAGTGTGTTTACGCCGTCGTTCATTATCCTGATCGGGTCCATTCCCTACTATGACCGACTTCGTTCCTCCCCGTACTTCGAGAGGGTGATTGGCGGCATCTTCGCTTCCTTTGTCGGCCTTCTGCTGTCAACCACCCTTCGCTTTTCCTCCAGCGTTCGCTGGGACGTTCTCCACGTACTACTTGGAGGCGCCGCGCTGGCAGCCCTCCTTGCAAATGTTGACATTCTCTGGGTGATTCTCATTGCGGCAACGGTTTCCGCAATCGCATTCAGATGAGCCCTTGCCTCGACCACGAGGCAAGTTGGAGAAGGCCCACACCCCAGCCCTCAGGAAATCTCTGGCGCATCGGGAATTCCCCTTGGGAATTCCGCCTGTTCAATTCAATTGCTCAATTCAATTACTCCACCTTGATCTATTGACATACACACTCCACAGGAGGTACTCTTGGGCTCACACTCACGGATCAACCTCGTTGGGCTCGAGGATACTGAACCACGGATGGTACCCTCAAACGGGTGGAAATGCTGTTTGAGGCCCCCTCCCTCGGGTTGGAGCTCATGACCCGACGAGCTGTGGTTCTTGAGAACACCTGAGGAAATATGAAACGCCGCAGATCAGCTTGTCTGCGGCATTTGATTCCCGCCCACTTCTGGTCTATGGGGCTGGAGGCCTGGACGCCGCTGGTTCAAGCCTGGTCCCCCTCCGGCGGCATAGACGCTGGCCGCGTCAAGGCGCCCAAACTGGGCGCTCATGTGGTTTGGAACGGGCGCACGAGGCGGCCCACGCCGGCCGCCTGCCCCGGCTCCGCGGTTCGCGCTGGAGGTTTTGTGGAGAAATATCCTCCCCTTTTCCACCCAATTATTAACCCAAAAGATCCAATGAATCGACGCTCCCCTTTTCGGTCCATTGACAGCCTAGCTTTATAAGGTATGATAATAGATGAGTTTGCAAGATAAACTAGTCTATGCAAGATCGAGGGCCTATGGAAAGACAAGTTGAGTCCGCCGCAAAGCGTGGCCGGGGATATTGGTTTATAGACGGCTTTACCGAAATGGCGGCCGGGGGATTGCTCGTTCTCCTGGGAGGGGTGATTCTTCTTCGCGGGGTCGTCCCGCAAGCGCCGCTTCTTACACAGTTTGCCGCCACCGGTGTCGACGTTGCCATCGTAAAAGCGGTGGGTTTCTTGGCAGCCATCCTCGCAATATGGTGGCTCAAGGACCGCTTCACTTTTCCGCGAACCGGATATGTCAGAGAGAAGTGGGTCCCCCTCGCGCAAATAATAGCCTTCATCAGAAACGTCTTCTTGATTATCGTCCTGCCGCTGCTTGGTTTAGTGGCTGCGTTCTTCATCCTGCCTGGGGGGCGCGGTGCCTTGTTCTCCATTCCCGTCTGGTTGCCGGTTTTCCTGGGCATGCTCTGGGGAGTTCTTTGCTACTGGCTGGGTGAATGGACGGGCCTGCGCCGCTTCCGGCTGCTGGGAATGTTGATCCTGCTGGCGGGAGTTGCGGTGGGAGGGGGACAGCTTCTGGCCGGTTTGCCGACCTTTCCGCCCCAAGCGCTGACCTCCAATCCTTGGAACGCATTGCCGGAAGTTCTTCGGGTTCCCCTGGAGGAGGACGTCAAGCGAACGTTCGTCGGTCTCGGTTTGCTGACCCTGATCTCCGGTGCTGCGTTTGTCCTCTCAGGACTGGCGACGTTTCTGCGCTACCGGAAGGAAAATCCGTCTCCCTACCGGGAGGAACCTTGACCGAACCGCTGCGCAATCTCTCCGATCTGGATCGGGTGATTCACGAACCGGCGCGCCTGCTCCTGGTGGCCCTGCTCTCCTCGCTGGAATCTGCCGATTTTCTTTTCCTTCTCAAGGAAAGCGGCCTGACCAAAGGAAATTTATCCGTGCACCTTTCGCGTCTTGAGGAAGCCGGCTACCTGAGGGTGGAGAAATCCTTCCGGGGAAAGATCCCGCACACGGAGTTCCGGCTTACGCCGAAAGGAAAATCGGCCTTCGATCAATATCGGAAGAGCCTCCGGCCGATAGTCAATCCAAAAAAGGGACGGGCGTAAGAAAGAGAATATCCGGCAGAGGTGAAAGGTGGAACTCGCAATCGAAACAAACGGTTTGTCAGAAACCCACAGGCCGTTGATTCGGTTGCCCCTTTTGGGGATTTTGGTTTCAGTCTAATTGCAATCCTTTCCCCGGTAGACAGACGCTGATTCCCGGCCGAGAAGAGAAATCCCATGCCCGAAATCACACCAATGAAAGCCGTAGGCTTTGCCTGCCCAAAATGCAAGTGTCCCCTGCAACCGGGACAGAACGCACTCCTATGCAGCGAGTGTCACCTGACATATCCTATCCTCGCCGGTATCCCCAATTTCCTCGCCGAGAGCGAGCTGGCCCGTGTAGCCCCCAATTATCGGTGGATCCAGATGCTGGAATTCCTGGCCCCCATCTACGAAGGCCAACTTTGGCATTCGTTTATCCTGAAGACTCTGGCTGCCGCTCGTCATAGCTCGCTGCACAGCATCGCGAGCTTCATCTCGGAGACCATGGAAGGGGTAGCTGGGTTTGTGCTTGACGTGGCCTGCGGGCCAGCCACCTATGGTCGCCGTGTCGCCTCCCCATCCCTGAATGTTTTCGGCATTGACTTCTCCATGGGCACTCTAAAGCAGGGAATGACCAATATTGCGCGGGAGGGGGTAACCGGCATTCGCCTCGCCCGAGCCCGCGTAGAGGAACTGCCGTTTGAGAACGCAGTCTTCGATGGGGCAATCTGCGGCGGATCCCTCCATCTGTTCCCTGATACCGCGCTCGCTTTGCGCGAAATCGCACGAACCATGAAAGCCGGTGCGCCCCTGGCGGTGACAACATTCGTGGCGGGGAATGCACCTCTCACCTGTTTGATGAAGCGCCGCAAGAACATGCATGTCTTCCAAATTCCTGTTTTGCGGCTATTCATGGCCGAATCTGGATTTGAGGGATTTGAGCCAAAACTGGATGGCATGTTCCTCACCTTCAGGGTTCGCAAAGTTGTGCCTTCCAAATAGAAAAGAGAAATCGCAGGTCTGAAATGACACCAATCAAGCCACTCAGCTTTGCCTGTCCCAAATGCAAGCTTCCTCTGCAACCGGGAGAGGACGTGCTCCAATGCAGCCAGTGTCACCGGACTTATCCCATCGCCATCGGTATCCCCGACTTTCTCTCAGGCGATTTGCAGGCCGGCCTGGCCCCTGTCTTTGGCGGAACTTCCGGCACCACAACCATCAAACGTATGGCCAGGCAGATGGACTTCTTTGCCCCCATTTACGAATCCCGGCTGTTCGTTTCGGTTCTTCTCGGACTATCGGGTGTTCATGGGGACAGTTCCCGGTTCATGGACAAGATCGCAAGTTTCCATTCCAAGACCCTGGAGGGCGTGACAGGGTCTGTCCTCGACGTAGCCTGCGGGCCCGCCACCTACGGTCGCCGAATCGCATCCCCATCCAGGTACGTTTACGGCATCGACATCTCAATGGGAATGCTGCAGCAGGGTATGACCTACCTCGAACGGGACAATGTATCGGGGGTTTGCCTCGCCCGAGCCC
>JBEKHT010000104.1:0-6721 GCA_050012135.1 Anaerolineales bacterium
GCACCCTGTTCCAGCCCACCAAGCCGCAGAAAGGAGTGCCTGCCCCGGTAACATTATCTTTTGATAGAACCATGCACCCTCGGTAACATTATCATTTGACTTGACACGCCATGTGCTGCGGGGTAATCCCCCGGGCCCCCTGATCATGGGCCCTGAGACCCTTGTGGTCTTGATTGCGGAACGTCGCAATTCAGCAATAGATTTGGCGTTCCTTGACTTATTCAAGTCAAGTGTGCTATTGTCCCGGAGGCGCGACCATGAAAGGGACAGGCGGGCAGCCGGCGGAGGTGGCTTTTTCGTATGCCTGCCATGTCGGTCAGCTGAGGGCTAGGGCGATGGGCAATGGTAGCGGAGACAGACGCAGATGATACGGGAGCGGATCGCTGAGGACGTCTACTATTTTTCCAGCGACATCTATGTGCAAGTAACCGCTGGGGCCGTGGTGACACCGGAGGGCACGGTGCTGATTGATACTCTCGCCCTGCCCGAGGAAACACGGGAGATCCGATCCTTTCTCGAGACTCGCCTTGAGTCGCGGGTGCGTTACGTCGTCAACACGCATTTCCATGCAGATCACACCAGCGGATCGTGCCTTTTTCCGCAAGCGACGGTCGTGGCACATGAATTTTGCCGCTCTCTGCTGGATACCCGGGGTCGGGCCGCGCTGGCGGCGGCCAGGGCAGAGAACTCCGCCCTGGGAGACCTGGAAGTCATCCTGCCAGCCATCACTTTTCGCCAGGGAAGCGCCAGCCTACAGCTTGGAAAGCGAAGCCTGCGCCTGGTTCACCTCCCGGGCCACAGCCCGGATGGCATCGGCGTCCTGCTTGAGGAGGATCGAATCCTGTTCGCGGGCGACGCGGTCATGCCGCTTCCCCATGTGCGCGACGGCGATATGGAGCAGATGCGCCAGAGCCTGAAGACGATTTCCCGGATGGGGCTGGAGAATGTCGTCCAGGGCCATGGTGAGGTCATCCTGCGAGGGGAAATCGATGAGATGATCACCTCGCATCTGACCTACCTCGACCGGATCGAAAAGGAAGTGCGGGGAGCCCTGCGCCGCGGCTGGACCAAGGATGATCTGCAGCAGATCAGCATCGAACAGTGCGGAAAGAGCCGGATCTTGCTGAATGGATTGGCGAGCGAGCTGCATCTGCAAAACCTGTATGCGCTCTACGACCGCTACCTGCGGGAGGGACCGCCAGTTCCTGGACCGGCGCCTCGCTCAGCCTCCCCCCAGCGAGGCCTTGCAGAACGACGCGGCAACCCCTCCCTCCCGCCAAGAACTGAGGCACGGAGGACGGCCGGAGGCGGTCCGCGGCACTCTCGAGGAGCGGGCCGAGGAGGGGGACACCGTCCAGCCCCCCGCAGGAAGGCCCGGTCAACGCACCTCGCCAGGAGATTGCCGTCTTCTCGGGCGCACCCTGGCCCCCGAGCGCCTGTCCAACGCAAGGTCGGGCTGAGGAAGAAGAAAAGCTAACCCTTCCTCCGCCGCGCGCGAGACCCGGCTGGCCTCGTGCGCCCCCCCCGAGCCGGCCAGGGAGGGAGCCTCCGGCGGAGAGGCCGCTGTGATTCCCCGGCCCGTCTGAATTCTGTGCCCCTCACCCACGGCTGAGATATACTCCCAGCCGACCCCAGCAACGGAGGAGAGCCCGCCGTGTTATCAACTGAGGCGCACGAGTGGGCCATCTGCGTCGGTGAATCCCAGTTCCGATGAGCCGAAGCTGATCCGCCAAGCCAAGCGGAACCGGGAGGCGTTCGGCCTCCTTTACGAGCGCTATGTGCGGCGGATCTACACTTACGTCTACTACCGGACGGGGAACGAGCACGAAGCCGAAGACCTGACCGCCAGGGTTTTCCAGAGAGCGATCACCCACCTGGACTCGTACCAGGATCAGGGGTTGCCCTTCTCGGCCTGGCTCTATCGGATCGCCCACAATCTCGTGGCGAACTGGCACCGCGATCACAGCCGCCAACGGGTGGTCGGCCTTGACGAGGCTGCGGGGCACATTGCCGGAGATCCTCCCGATCATCTAGCGGAGGAAGAGGAAGAGCAACGTCGGTTGATGGAGGCGATCCGGGGCCTCCCCGAGGAGAGACAACAACTGCTGATCCTCAAGTACTCCCAGGATCTGTCCAATGCTGAGATTGGCGGCATTATGGGAAGGACCGAGGGAGCGATCAAGAGCCTCTACCATCGCACGCTCCTCTCCCTGAGGGAGGAATTGGGACACTTGGAGAGCGAACAAACAGGGGCCGGGCTCCAAGGTCACGGGGGACATCGGGCCAGAAATGGAAAACAGCCCGGGAGGCGAGGCTGAGGGAGGCTTCTTGGCTTGCCGCCTCTAGTGCAACCTGGGCCGAAAGCTCTGCCCCCAGAAGGGTCATGGGATTAGGCAGGTCTGGGGTTGGAGCAAGGATCATGGTGAATATGAGAAAGGCATTGACGACCCGGAAGCTCGTCACTTTGCTTCATGCCAGCTTGGGGCCTGTGAACCCAAGAGAGGAATTCGTGAATGGCCTGCGAGAACGTTTGGCCAACCTACCCGGCATGCCCGTTTTGGTGGAACGGCCCCGGCATTGGGTCGAATCGGCCGTGCTGGCCGGCGTGGGTATTGTAGGGATTCTCGCCTCGGCGGCCGCGGTGGCGGCGATGGGAGTCCGCTTCGGCGGACGCATCCTCGCGTTGGACCAGAACGGTTCGGCGGCCACCTCTCGATCCAAGGAGGCGAAGACGGTCTAGTCCGCCTCAGGGGTTCCGTCTGGACGATGGCATCGCGGCGAGGTAGGCTTACCTGGCCGCGATGATTCTTGGGGATGGGGAATGTCCTGCCGACCACCCCCTCAGGCCCGGGTCCACCCTGGACCGAGGAGAACATTTCCTCACGCTTGGTTCATGGGGAGGCCTGGTCTCAGAATGGCCTGGGCACGGACTATGGGGCCCGCCTCATGGCCGGCAGCGCAGGGTCACCAACAGAATTCATGGGCTTTGAAATCGAATACCTGTTCGAAGATTTCCCGCCTGCAGGATTGCATCCGTGGCTTGTCTTCTCCATTTCTTTCGCTCTGGCATGGACCAGCGCCGCGGCTTGGCGGGCGAGAGGGAAGGATTCCACGGACGAGCTGGCCAACGTGGTCGTTGACCGCCCTCGGTCCCGACCGGGGCAGGGGGCAGGGTGGTCCTGAGCGACCCGAGCGAATCGCCTCCGCTGGGGTGGCTGAGGTCCGAAGGATGGGAACAGGCGCCCAACGACAGCCTTCGGTTTTTCATCCGTCCCTGCGACACTTCGTCGATGCCCCACCTGCCCAGCAACAAGCGAACGGGTTGCCGGACTCCGCAATCCGTCCGAATTTCGGCTTGAGGAAAGAGATCATCGCCAAGGTGGTCATGATTCTCTGATTGACCGGTCCTTCCGCAATCATCGCGACCAGCAAATCACGGGCTTGGGGGCAGAGAGGTTGGAAACTGGGCCGGGCTGGGGATTCCTGACGGTTCCCGTCTCCGTGTGTTGGGGTGTCCTCGCGAGGTCGAGCTCAAGCCTCGTTGTCCTTCCACGCACCGGCTGCGCGTAGCCACCACGAGTTCATCCCTTCCAGCCTCTCTTCCATGTTGCTTCGTCGAGCCGTCCGGGACTGTGGAGGGTGCATCGCGCCAGGCTGGCTGGTTGCTTACGGCGCGTCGGAGTGCTGAGGGTTGGCGTTCTGTAGAAGGGGAAGTGATGCCGAAGCTCGTGGCTGGGCGGAACCAGGCGCCCATTCGGTTGCGAGGGGATCTGCGCGCATGGGCAGGAATAGCCCGGACCCGGGGACGGTTCCATTCGGGTTGCGCGGGTTCGGCGCACGCCTTGCCGGGCCGGGTGGCGAAACTTGGGCGGTCTTTGGGCGAGACAGCGGATGAGAGGGTTTCCCGCGATGTGTGTGACTGGTTCCTGGCCGGGGGACGGGGATGGATGGCTTCGGCCAGGAGCTCGAATGCTGTGGGTCGCTCCTCCCCTGCGCGGGTTGGGGAAAGCGGGGGGCTCCAGGTTCAGGAGGGGAGAACGAGAGGAGGGGGAGGCCGGGGGCTCTTGCGGGTGCCTCGCGGGGCGAGCCCTCATGCGCCCTCTCGGCATAATGAAACTTTAGATACCTTGTGTTGCATTATATATCTGCGAGATTCGCCCATTAGAACGGGTTGGTCGCGGCCCCCTCCGTCCGATTGGGTTCGCGGCCCTCGGGGAAGGCCCCTTGGTCTTCGTTGAGCACAGGTCAGGGAGGCAGGCGGAAGGCAGGACTGACTGGTTGGGCTGGATGTGTTCTGGGGAAATGCCCCCTGCCCTCGGGACGCACGTAGAATTGAGTGGGGTTCTCGCATTCTGAGGCGAGGAGCAGCGGGGGGAATCCAAGAGTCCGAGGGATCGTCGCCTCGGGCCGCTCTAGCGGCCTTTCTATGGCTCTGTTTGGGTGAATCTCTTCTTGACCGCGGCCTTCTTGGGCCAAGACGACGCACGGCAGGCCCAATGACAGTGGAGGGACCTGTGGACCTGCGCCAGACCCTGGTGGGCGAACACTTTCTGGGCTGCGAGCACGATCACCCTGGCCTTCTGTGAGCGGGTACCCTCCGCTATCTAGGGATCAGGCCGTTGCAACTTAGGAGCGACTTGGCAGGACGATGTATCCGTTTGGCGTCGAGGCGGACAGCCACCAGTCCTCGGCTGAGGACGCTGATCAATTCGCTGAGTCCGCCTCCATCTGGGCTTGCGATCCTCTTCGATCAGATACCTCTGGGGGCCAGACTGCCGGACACTGGATCTGAATGGAACAACCGAGATCTGCTGGATAGAACAAACGTTCTTGAGGACTGCAAGAGCTGTTTTCGCTGCGATGAGCGAGACACAGTTTCTGTGGGGCGCGCCCGCTCACGGTCGATGGTCTTGGCAAGGTGACTTACGCTGAGGGGGTCAAGTCTGAGTTCCTGGCAGCAATTGCCTTGAGGCCATCTGGCCACGGCTTGGCAAAGTCTGTAGAACAATTCGCCTTGGTGGGGGTGCCCTCGCGGGATGCGCCTAGGCACTTGTCCCTGGCTTTGGCGGGAGGGTTCCACTAGCGATGAGCCCATCCTTGCTCGCAGGCAAGCTCGGAGCCCAAGGTTGTTGCCTTGACCCATCGTTGGACCACGCCGGCAGGGAGCGGAGTGGCCTGTGCCCTCGCGCTGCGTCGTGGGCGGTAGTAGAATGGCCTTTGCGAAGCTCCATTGTGTCGGCATTGCTTCTCGACTTGACGTGGCGAAGCCGGTGAAAGTCCGGCGCTGTCGCGCAACTGTGAGTCGGGACCTCATCCCCCTGCTCCACAGAGCGGACTGGGCTGAGTTGCCCGATGAGCCAGGTCGCCCACCCCGGTCGAGCGCCATCCGCCTTCGCACGAAAGGTGATGCGCCATTCGTACCCCGGATCTGGCAGCCCAACCTGATTCTCGTCAATCTAGCCCGCGCGCAGAGTCGCTTGTCGTTGACGGGCGTCCTGCTCGCATCTACCTCCTGGCCGCCGTAGCCCTCCTCGCCGCCGCGCTGGTAATCAGCGTAGCTATCGGGGCCGTGACGATCCCAATCCGCGAAGTGCTGGCCCTCCTCCTCCCGGGCCCCGTGCGCGGCCTCCTGACTCCAAACTTGGTCATTCCTGCCAGCATTCGCACAATTGTCCTAGAAATCCGCTTGCCTCGGACTATTCTGGTGGCGCTGGTTGGGGCAGGGCTCGCCGGGAGTGGAGCGGCCTATCAGGGTCTCTTCCGGAACCCGCTGGCGGACCCCTATCTGCTTGGCGTTGCCTCCGGCGCAGGGCTGGGGGCCGTTCTGGCCATGAGCTGGGAGGGGCCCGGAGGCGAACCCGTGTTTGCCAGACTCGGGCCGTCTGTGGGCCTGTATTTCGTTCCTGCGGTGGCCTTCGCGGCAGCGCTAGTGACTGTTTTCCTTGTGTACCGCATCGCTCGGACCCGTCAGGATCGGAGTGGGATCCCCGACTCGCACCTCTCCTACCTGATCCTGGCTGGCGTGGCCATTGGCGCCTTTGCCAGCGCCGCGACCTCCTTTTTCATCCTTCGCTTCCAAGGGGACTTGCAGCGGGCCATTGTGTGGATGCTTGGCGGCTACGCGCTCGGTGGCTGGGAACCCGTTTGGGCATCGCTCCCATACATCCTCGCCGGCTTGATCGCGCTCAGCTTTCTAGGTCGGGCGCTCAACGTTCTCCAGTTTGGGGAGGAGCAAGCCCTACAGTTGGGGCTGGACGTCCGTCGCGCCCGGCTGGCAATCATTGTGATTGCCTCTCTGACCACAGCCGCCGCGGTATCGTTTTCGGGGATCATTGGGTTCGTCGGGCTCGCGGTGCCGCACTTGGTGCGACTCCTAATCGGCTCGGACTATCGGCGCCTGGTGCCGATGTCGATTCTCTCCGGGGCCATCCTTCTGCTCCTGGCCGATGTCCTGGCTCGGACTCTCGAGGCGCCCCAGGAGATCCCCGTGGGAGTTGTAACCGCCCTGCTTGGGGTACCCTTTTTTCTGTATCTCTTGCGCACCTCGACACGTCCGTCGGTCTAGGGCCATGAGCGATCTGGTGCTCGACAACGTCACCGTTGAGTATTCCGGTCCCGAGGGGCACAGGCTGGCTCTGGAGAAGGCGAGCCTTACCCTATCCCAGGGAGAGGTCCTGGCGCTACTGGGGCCGAACGGCTCGGGCAAGACGACCCTGATTCG
>JBEKHT010000105.1:0-6573 GCA_050012135.1 Anaerolineales bacterium
AGCGCAAAATTGATCATGCCCTCGACCAGGGCATCCCCGCGGGAAAGGGCCTGTGTATCGTCCGGCGGGATGGGCATGGAAGTGTGCAAATTGCCGTCCCCCGCATGTCCGTAAGCCATCAGCTTCATCTCGAGGCGCTCGGCCAGCAGGTGCGCTTGACGGACCGCGTTGGCATACTGCGAGAGAGGCACGGCCACATCGCTCTTGACAAAGGTGCATCCCGGATAGAGCGCTTTCTCCGCACGATTGACCGCCTTCCGTCCGGCCCACAACTGGTCGCGCTCCTCGGAACCGGAGGCAAACCGGAACGAGGTGCAGCCAGCCTCTTCGCACACACTCCGTGCCACCTCTCCTTCCTCCTGGATGGCCGTGGGGGTCCCATGGAATTCCATAAGGAGCATCGGAAGCTCAAGCCAGTGGAGGCCGACCACGGCGTTGACCGCGCGAATGCTTTCGGGATCGAGGAGCTCAAGAGCGCCTGGCACGATTCCTGAGCGCATGATCTCAAACGCAGATCCCGCAGCCGCCTCGGCGGAGCGGAAGTTCGCCGATGCCGTGAGGCGCTCCGGAATCGGATGCAACCGGACGACCACCTCCGTGGCGATCCCGAGGGTCCCCTCCGAACCGACGAAGAGCCGCACCAAATCGTAGCCGGAGGAACTCTTCAGCGCGCGCGTTCCCGCCCAGATCAGGGCTCCGTTGGCCAGGGCCACCTGCAGGCGCAGGATATTGTCACGCGTCACGCCGTAGCGCAGGGCGTTGAGCCCCCCAGAATTGTTGCCGACCATCCCCCCAATGGTTGCCACATCTCCACTGGCCGGCCCAGGGGCGAAGAAGAGACCCTGATGAGCGAGTCGCCGGTTCAGCTCGTCGTACACCACCCCAGGTTGGACCCTTGCCTGGAAATCCTCCGGCATGACCTCGAGCACCCGGTTCATGCGCTCCAGCGATAGAACGATCCCCTGCGCGCAGGGAACGGCATTGCCCTCCAGGCTGCTCCCTGCCCCGCGCGGTGTGACCGGGAGACGAAGCCGGTCGGCCAGGGCCAGCACGGCCGCGACTTGCTCGGCTACCTCGGGCTTGACCACCGCCAGCGGCAGGACGGGGGCGGACGAGGATTCGTCGTGGCTATAGTCGCTCAAGGCGGAACCCTCGACGCTGACCCCGCGTTCACCGACGAGTTCGACCAAAGCGCGATGGATCGGATGGGGCAGGGTCATGGGGATTCCAGCTCCTCCTGAAAAAGGCTTCTAACTAGCCCGTCGAGCAGGGCTCATGGCCGCCAGGGGGAAGTTTCATCCGCCCGGGAGAACCCTCCCTCCCGTGGGGTTTTCCCAGCCAAGTCCTCGATCCCTCCGGGCGAGCAGGATGGAACGAAGCCCCGCCGGGGGTTCCTCCCCATGGCCCCAAGACCGGGGCTGGTGTCCTGTAGCTCCACGCTCGGTGGGGGATGTTGTCGGCTCAAACCATTATCCCGGCGGCGCGCTTGGCGATCGCTTTCCGCGTCTCCAGATCATAGCTTCTTAGAATCGCCATTCGCTCCGCCTCCGGCGAGCCGCCTCCATGCACGCCTGCGACCATCAGTAATCCGGCGAATCGGGAGGCAGTCATGTCCTCGATCAGTCGAAAGCAGCGCACGCGGTCATCCACCGCCACCCCGGTTGCCCCGGCCAGGTACTTCTTCAGATAACCGCCCACTTCCTGGCTTTGGTAGTCTTCCTCGGATGGCATGGTTACAACCAGACCCCCGGCCAGATCCTGTAGTAGCTCGAGCTCGTGATGCAGGTTGGTGCCAGCATAGTACTTGCCCACGTTGGCATAGACCAGATCGGGAAGGTAGGTGCCGCAGGCCGTGGGCTGTCCCTTGAGGGACGCCGCTAGGCCGCAGGCGTGCACCAGCTCGGCCGCAATCATGAAGTCGGACAGTTTGTGTCGGACGTGGTGAGCTTTGGAGATCCCGTTGTATTCCGCCACCAGAGCGGCGGCACCCAGAAGAATGTCGGTAAGGGCTGGCTTGCAGCCGCAATAGGAATGGCGGTGATAGGTGGCAAAGGTCTCTGCCAGGTAGCCGGCCAACTGCCACTCGCCGCACATGAAAACCCTCTCCCAGGGAACAAAGACGTTATCGAAGACGGTCAGTGACTCCACGCTGGCGAATCGGGAGCTGACCGGAGCCCCCCCCGCCCGTTTGACGGAGGGTGCGCCGGGGCGGCATATCATGGTGATCCCCGGCGCGTCGGCCGGGGTCGCGAAGGCAACCGCATAGTTCGCGTCGCTTTCCGCCATGTCGCGCGTGGGCAACACGATCAGTTCATGGGCATAGGGGGCGAGGGTGTTGTGGGCCTTGGCTCCGCGCACCACGATGCCGTCTTCTCTCTTCTCCACCACGTGCAGGTACAGATCCGGATCCGCCTGCTGATGGGGCCTGAGCGAGCGGTCGCCCTTGACGTCCGTCATCGCGGCATTCCCGACCAGGTCGTTCTGCTGGAAGTACTCGACATATTCCTTTAGGCGCGAATAGTACGAGGTACCAAACATCCGGTCGGACTGGTCGGTAATGATCGAGAGGGCATTGAGGGCGTCCACCCCCATGCAGCGTTGGATGCAGCCCGTCTCTCGGCAGTACAGCCGTGTCATTTCCACCTTTTTCCTCAGGTCCTCTGTGTCTTGATGGATGTGGGTGAACCGATTGATGGTCTGACCGGTCAGGTGAGAGGTGGCGGTGGCCAGCTCCCGGTACTCCGGCCTCTGGGGCCATTCGTAGGTCAGGCGGACGATGTTAATGCCCGGGACGATTTGAGGATGCTCCCAGGGCCGGTCCACTTTCTTGCCGTTCAGCCACACGTTGTGTTTCATTGCCGCGAGGCTCGCGAGGTATTCCTGAGAGGTCTTCATAGCTTATGCTCCTTGCGTGTTTGGCGGTTCGCGGAGGTGGAGATCCCGGGATGAACCTGTTCTCCCTGCCAACTGGGGGCCGGGTCCACCCGGAGGAGGGGGCGCACCCAGACCTGCTCCTACTGCGCGCCCGGTGCGCCATGTGCTGTCGTGCCACCTCAGGGAGAGAGCGCTGCTGGTCCAAGGACTGCTTCCCCAATCCGCTTGAGGGCCTCCTGGAGAATCGATCGCGGGCAGGCGATATTGATGCGCATGAAGCCCTCCCCCTGCGGCCCAAAGATGAAGCCGTCGTCAAGGTAGACCCGGGCCTGGTGCAAGAGCAGGTGCCGCAGCTCCAGCTTGTCGATCCCCAGCCTGCGGAAGTCGAGCCACACCAAGTAAGTGCCTTCCGGCCGGACGGCGCTGACCTGGGGGATATCCTTGGCCAGGTACTCTTCCAGGAAGCGAAGGTTGGCCCCCAGGTATTCGAGCACTTGGTCGAGCCACTCTTCGCCTTGGTCGTAGGCCGCCTGGAGGGCGACGACGCCGAAGGCGCCTGTCCCGTTCAATCCGTTGCTGAGAAGGGTCTTCTGGAACCTGGTTCGCAGGCCCTCGTCCGGAATAATGATGTTGGACGTTTGCAGGCCGGCCAGGTTGAAGGTCTTGCTGGGGGCCGTGCAGGTGATGGAATTCTGGGCGAGGGCTTGGGCGAGGGTCGCCAGGGGGGTGAAGACATGGCCCTTGTGGACGATGTCTCCGTGAATCTCATCCGATATGATGAGCACATTGTGCCGGAGACAGGTCTCCCCGAAGCGCGCTAACTCCTCTGGGGTCCAAACACGCCCCACGGGGTTGTGAGGGTTGCAGAGTATGGCAAGCCGGACCTTCGGATCTCTGATCTTCTGCTCCAGATCTGCGAAGTCCATGCCGTAGTGGCTGCTCTCGTAGACGAGAGGGTTGGCGACGACTTCAGCAGAGTTGTGCTCCACCGCGCTGAAAAAGGGATAGTAGACCGGGGGCTGGATAAGGACCTTCTCTCCTTGCGCCGCAAACGTGCGCACCAGCATATTGAGGGCTGGCACGACTCCCGGAGTGACACAGACCCACTCGGGCCGGATTTCCCAATTGTGGCGGCGCCTCATCCAGCCGACGACGGAGTCCAAGTACGCGTCCGTTGGGGCGGTGTAGCCGTAGATGCCGTGTTTTGCGCGCTCCACGAGGGCCCTCACGACTGGCTCCGGAGAGGGAAAGTCCATATCGGCGACCCAGAGAGGCAGGACCCGGTTCTGCCCGAAGCACTGGTCGCCCGGCCCTCGCTGGACCAGACGCTTTCCCTCTTGAACAAACTCCCACTTGACGGAGCTGGTCCCTGCGCGGTCGATCTCCCGGTCGAACTGGTACTCCATTCTGGACTCCTATCCCGCTGTCCTGCGGCCTTGGGCTGGCCGGAATGGGTGCGGCCGATGCTGCCCGGTTGACTGTCGGGCATGTCCGTGGAAGGGAACGCCCGCTCGGGGCGCACTGCGGAGCGGCCGCGATCTCCCAATTGGCTGGACCCAGGCCGCCTGCGGGAAGCAGTATAGCCTGTCCGTTTGCCCTGGCCAAACTCACAGGACGCTCCATCCTCATTTCCGCGACCTCGTAGGCTTGACCCTCGATGCCGGCTCCGTCCGGTCCGAGTTGGTGGCAAGCCGACCTTTCTAGTGATGTCTGCCCGGTCGGCTCTGGCGCTCCGAAAGGAACTATATCGAGCCCGGTACATAGCCATGCGCCAAATGCGTGGTCCTTGTGCGGGGCGACCAGGTCCACGTCCAGCACTTGAATGAAGTGCGGAGTCATCGGCACGGCTGCATGTCCCATGAGCCGCTGCAGACTCGGGATGTCCATGCCGCTCCGCAGGCTCATCAGTCCGAAGGTCCTCCTGAGCATGTCAGGCGTGGCGCGGAAGCGTTCTGGACACCGGATGCACAGAAGATTGCGCGCGACGGGGAATTACTTACGGCTTCCCTGCTTCCGGTAAGCCTCATTCTCATAGGCAACGCTTGACGGCCCGCGGGGGTCCGCCTGGAAGGTCGCCCATCGACGTCGGCAGGCCTCCCGCAAGCGGCTGGAGGACTCTGGGTCTGATGCACGCTCGCTGGCGCACTCCCTGGAGACGCCTTTACCTCCGGCTCCTGGCCCAACTCCATTTGCTGACCCAGTGCGAGCAGCCCAAGCCGGGCTGCCTAGCGCCCGCGGGCTGCGCGGGAGCCGCAAAGCGCCTGTACACTAGACGCACGGCATGGATTCATGAGTACTTGTCCCGGAAGGGGACCGTGAAGCACGCGTATCTGGGGAGAGGAGGGCGCAATGGAAAGCGGAAAGGATTGGCTCAGGAGGGCGACGAGAAATTGTTTGCAGGACTTGGATGGGCCAAAAAAATATGACCAGATGAAGCGAATTGTGGAGTGGGTCAAGAGAAGGGGGGGTGAGATCAAGGCTGGGGGGAGTTGTTCGGAAGGCTTCGTCGAGTTGGCGTCAAGGAGAGTGCCGGTGGAAGGAATCGAGCAGACGGATCGAGTGTGCGTTCCGCGGCAACTCTTCGCGCAGGCGGAGGGGGAGGGATGGTTGGCGGATTTGGAAAAGTCGGCTGAGATATGCTTGGACTGGTTGCACCTAGACTATAAGAAGTAGGACGAGGGCGGAGTGGGGGGGACGTCATGAGAGGGGGGAAGCAATATGCTCTGCACTGAGCCGGCGGGTAGAGAGAGGAAACAATGGCTGAGGTGCGCTTTATTCCCCTAAACTGTCCTAACTGCGGCGGGGCAATGCAGGTTGGCTCAGACACGACCGCCGCCCGGCTCGACTGCCAGTACTGCGGCAAGGCCAGCCGCGCTATTCAGCGGATCATTCCTCCCCTCAGCTAGACCAAGCAGTCAGGACCACTTGTGCTTTCATACTCTATCCAGCAAAGTGTCCAACCGTGTTCCAAGTCTTTGTAGCGGTCGCCTCGAGTTCTTGGCGGTCTGGCTCCAACGGTCGCAATGGTAGTCGTTGAATTCTGGCATGCCTGCTCTCCTCCGCACCTGCCAGGGCCGCGGTCCCTTCGTGAGCAACTTGGCGAGCGGGCCGGACGTGGACCAGCGGGAGATTGCCCGGCTGCAAGGCCGTCAACAAGGGCCTGCTTGAGGCGCTACTGGACCTAACCGCCCTGTACGCCAGCACTCCGGGGCGTGATCCTGTCTTCGTCGCCAAGGGCCGCATGGCGATTGATAATGCCAATCAGGTGCCCGCGAACGTGCGCTACGGCATCTTCGGCTGCATCAACCGCCTCTGGAATTGCATCGAGTGCAAGGGCGGGTCCAAACACGATCGCGAGGAATTCGAGGGGCAGCCCACCTGCAAGTTCGACAGCAACAACGATTGAAAGAGAGGACACGGTGGTCACGATGCAAAAGTGGGAGTACAGCACGGCGCGCGTCTTCTTCAGGGATGGCACGCAGGTGGTCACGGAGGTGAACGGCACGGAGGTAAACGGCAGGGTTTTGTCAGCCGCAGAGGGATTCGTGAACACGATAGGTCAGGATCTGACGGCCTTGCTTGCTAGTCTGCCCGAGGGACATTTTCGCGGGTACCCGGACTGGATTGATTATCTTGTCGAGTCCGGCAAGCGAGGATGGGAACTCGCGGCCTTTACGCAGTGCGGCGAGGAACACCCGA
>JBEKHT010000106.1:0-6459 GCA_050012135.1 Anaerolineales bacterium
TCCGCCGGGCAGCATAGGTCGAAGCCGTTAGGCAGACCAGCCAACAAGGTCAGATCTATCCAGTCGGGAGCGTTTTCCTGCACGACACAAAGGAGGGACCGTGATAGTCAAGAATGTCCGTGGCACCGTAGACAACACCTGCAAGGATGCTAGCTGGCTCGAACACTGGAAGAGATTCAGCGGCCAGTCGCTTCCTTCCTACTGCGCTCAACGCCAATGTAGGGGGAAGCCCGAGGTAGGTGCGCATGTGCAGAAAGACAGCTCGACGGACAAGGCTTGGTACATCGTTCCCCTTTGCGCGAGGCACAATGTGAAGGCAATCCAATTGGAGCTTATCGACGACATCAAGCTTGCCCCCGCTAACGTCGCCGAGACCTGCGGCAAGAAGTGAAGTGCGCGAAGGCGACGATGGCGAGTGAGCCGAAGGGCGGACACGGGCGGGTCGTGGTGACGTGGAACGAGGTATACATCCGGTTGATAAACGTGCTTCGTGACCAGCCGTTCAAGTTCCTTGTCCGCGATTCGCAAGGGCATCCACGCGTCGCCACGCCAGAGGAGATCGAGGCCATAACCGACAAGCTTGCCCCGCTCATCGAGCCGAACAAGTTCCTTCGGGAATATGGGGTGCTGGCCGACTGGGAGGAGGTTGAGGATAAGCCGCCGCCCGACTGGTCGGGCTAGGTTGCGCGTCGGGGTGCAGCATGGGTGCTGAATACGAGTTTGAAACGAAGGTTCGCATCGAGGGCATGGAGGACTTGGTCAGCATTACCTACGCCGCGGGCTGGCAGCACGAGGCACACAAGATCATGGACGCCGAGTGCGAGGGTATTGTTGACCCCATCCAAAAGACGATGCAAGGGATGGCTATCTTCATGGGCGAGATGCGCCGCATCGCCGTGGAGGAGTACCGCCGGGCAGCGCCTCCTTATAAGTACAGCCTGGAGATTCCATTCAACGATCTGAACATCTGTGCCGCGTTCCACGTCGACATCGAGAGCTATGTCCGCGAGGTGGAGGGGCAGAGGGTGATCAGCCCGATGGACTGCCGCAGGATCGAGGATGCCTTCGCGGCGGCAACCGAGCCCGACCTGGAGGCGCTACACCCGTGGGCCCCTGGCATACGGGAGATCTCCGCCAACGTCAAGGGCGGCAGCGACTTCATCGCCGGGATCGATCGGCGGGCGAATCGCAGAGAGGAATTGCTCAGGCGACGCGACCTAGCCATCCGCTTCTTCCGCGGTGCTGCCGCGTTCGGCGTGCCAGTTCGAGCGTGATGAGTTGATCGGGGGGAATGCAAAGCCCCCCTTGCGGGGGCTCTGGTTTGGGGGGTAGCGCGGGCGGTTTCCCCGCGCCTAAAGACAGTATACGACGGGACCTAGGTGCTGCGCAAGGCGCACTTGATCGGCGGCACCAAGCCACCGCCATCGGGCCAGCGAATCGACTCCAACTCCTGGACCCACTTCAGCGCAAGGACCGGGGAGTTCGCAGCGTGGAACTCCCAAAGCTGATCCTCAGTCAGGCTGACGTACCTCGAGGTCACACCCAATGCGCCCTCCAGCGAGTGGCCTAACAACAGCGCCACCGCGTGCATCGGAATCTTCACGGCCATCCAAGTCGCAAACGCTCTCCTGATCGAGTGGGCCTCCAAGTGGTGTTCCAACTTAGCCCGCTCTGATAGGTCCATCATCTGCCGCCTCATGGCCTCGTAGCGCCAGCGCTCGCCCCCGTTGGTATGGATCGCCGCGAAGGCCGGGCCAGCGGTCATTCCGTATCGCTGCCAGTACCATCCGAGTACCGCCGCCGTGTATTCGGTCAAGAATCCAACCCTCGCGGTCTGCGTCTTCGTGTTCTCGGCTCGGAAGTGTACCGTCCGGGTGGGCAGGTCGATGTCGCTGATATCGAGCCGCAACGTCTCGCTTGGCCGCGAGCCTAGGTCGAGTGAGGCCAGCAAGAACGCCGAGTCCCGCGGGGCCGATGGCTCCCCATCCAGCACCGCTAGGATCTTGTCGATGTCGCCGATCGGAGTCGGCATCTTCTTTGGGCTCTTGCGGCCAGGCGCAGTCGTGAGGCGCATCGGCGTGTTCGAGGCGTACCCGCTATTGACAAGCCAGTTCTCGAACATGACGATGTTGATCCGTCGCTGGCGAACCGATGCGTCGGTCACGGGCCAGGGTGTCCCATCCGGGTGCGTGCGCCCGCCCTTGTCCCCGTACTCGATCAAGTGATCGACGCAGTCGACATGGCCCATCTCATCTGGACGATCGATCCCGCGCTGATCGTGCAGCCAGAAGATCCAGTGGATGATGTGCCGATAGCCCTTCAGCGTCGTCGGGGTAACGTGCTTGAGCTTGGACTTCTCGCGGTAGAAGAGCGGGAACAACTCGACCAGCGTCGAGGGCGGTCCCTGAATCTGAGTCGTCGCTTCAATCTTCTTGGGCATGCTGCTGCCAGTGTACACGGGTCCTCCTTTGGGGTAAAGACATAAACCGTAGGTACTCCTGTCGTCTATCCGTGATACACTCGCAGCGCCTTGTAGGGGAAAAGGGACGAATTGGCCCCAGCCATCTGGGCTCGGCGCCCGCAGCGAAAATCCCTTGCGGAGAGGCAGACTCCACTGGCCTCGCGCCTTGTGCGGCGGCCCTCCCTTCTCATTGGGGGAGAGAACCTTCGCTTCGACAACGACCCGGCAAGGAGGCTAATGGCGCCAGCGATGAAGCAGCCGCACGGGACCCAACTCGCAGCAGCGTTTGGGGGCCTCACGGTAGCGTGCCTCCTTCTTTCTTCCTGCGGCGCCCTGCCGGGAGGCATTCTCTCAAGCCCCGGGCCCAGCCCCTATCCCTTCCCTACCAGCGCGCCCTCGCTCCGTCTCCCGGTCAACTTTCTTGTCCATGTTCCCGGAGGAACATCTTCGGGAGCGCAAGTCGTCCTCAACATCCTCGATGAGGTGACGGGGCTCTCTCTGAACACCCAGGTTTACCCGATGCAGTCTCTCGACAGCAGCACCTGGCAGGTGCAGGTGGGACTGCCCGAGGGTGATTTGGTCTTCTATCGCTACAGCCTGCGGACAACGTCCGAGTTCCCCGAGGCGCTCGCGACCGGAGCCCAACTGGACTACCGTGTCTATTACGTTGGCGGACCGGGTCAGGTGGAGGACCAGATCTCCAGCTGGGTGGGTGCCCCGTTGCAGGGCATGACTGGGATGATCCGCGGGTTGGTCCGCGACGCCACGACCGGCCTGGCGGTTCCAGGAATGGTCGTGACGGTTGCCGGTCAGCGGACCTTCACGGACAGCAGCGGCTCATACAGCTTGGAGGGGGTTCCAGTAGGGAAGCACATGCTGGTGGCGTTCGACCCAGACGAAGGCTACCGTCCCTATGAGCAGGAGGCGATTGTCGCGAATGGGGAGGAGACACCTGCCAACCTTGTTCTGGTTCCGTCTCCTCGGGTAAGTGTCACTTTCCACATCTTTTTGCCGACCGGCACTCCCCCGGGGGCACCCGTTCGGCTGATTGGGAATCTCTTGGCCCTCGGGAATACCTTCGAACCGGGACCGGCCGGTTCGATGATTGAGCCAACGCGGGCGCCTGCGCTCACAGCTCTTCCGGATGGCTCCTCGGTGGTCGTTCTCTCCTTGCCGGTCGGGTTCCACTTGAGGTACAAGGTCACATTGGGGGATGGATTCTGGAATGCCGAACATACCCAGAACGGCGTGATGGTCGTGCGAGAATTGGACGTCCCCAGCCGCGACCTGCTGGTCAATGTCGGGGTGGTTTCCTGGGGATCCAATCCGCAAGAGGCCGTGACGTTCAACCTCGGGGTTCCACCCGGGCTGCCCGCGACGGATTGGGTCGCAATCCAGTTCAGCCCCTTCCCGGGGATTTGGATGGAGCCGTTGCCAATGTGGCCGTTGGGCGCGCAGCACTGGACCTACGCCCTCTTCAGCCCATTCGGGTGGCCCGGAAACATTGCCTATCGCTACTGTCGGAATGGCGATTGCGGAGTGGCAGATGACGCCGCCACGGCCGGTCCCAATCCCAAGGGTCGCCAGCTGGCTCCCGCACCTCTTCCCCAGACTCTGGAAGACACGGTCCAATCCTGGGTCGCCTGGAGTGGGGCGCCCATGGCGCCGCTGGCGCCCCCTCCCATCTCGGCCCGTCCTGATTTCCGTGCCGGCGTGGTCCTCTCGCCTGGGAATTGGCCGCCCCCGTACGAACCGACGCTCGTGGACTTGGTGAGCCTGCATCCGCAGTGGCTCCTGCTCAGCCCCAGCTGGTACCTGGGCTCGGCCAACCCGCTTCCGGAGATCGAGTACCTTCCGCAGGATGGTTCTTCTTTGAGACAGGAGTTGCTGACGCAGATTGCGACAGCCCGAGCCGCCGGACTTCAGGTTGGCTTGGCCCCGGCGCTTCAGCCGACCTCCGGGACCCTGGGGGCCTGGTGGGCCTCGGGCGACAAGGGGCTAGATTGGTGGAACGCGTGGTTTTCGGCCTATCGTGACTTCCTGGTGTCCTATGCTGATCTGGCGCAGGAGGCGGGGGTCCAGGAGCTGGTCGTGGCCCGCGCCGAGGTGCTTCCCGCATTGCCTGGCACGGCCGGGGCGTCCCCCGACGCCGATACGCGCTGGCGAGTTCTTATCCGCGACATTCGCACTCATTTCTCGGGGAGGATCGGCATCGAGCTCTTGCTGACCGACCATCTGCAAGCGGTGCCGACGTTTCTGGACGAGGTGGATGACATCTACATCCAGGTGCGGACGCCGCTGGCTTCTGGGGACAGTGCCAGCATAAGCGACATGACCAGCGTCGCGGGCTCCGTCATTGATAACAACTTGTCCGCCCTGCGGGCCACGGCCAAGCCCCTCCTGCTCGAGGCCGCGTTCGCCTCCGCCAATGGGGGCGCCTCCGGATGTGCCCGAGATTCTGCGGGCCATTGCCTTGCGCTCGAGACGCTCAATCCCGGGTCGCCGCTTGCCCTGGCAACGCCTGTCAACCTTGATCTTCAGGCCCACGCAGTACAGTCATTGCTGGCCGCGGCGGCCAGTCGTAACTGGATTGGAGGTTTTCTGACCTGGGACTACTATCCCGTGGTGGGCTTGCAGGATGCGTCTGCTTCGGTTCACGGCAAGCCCGCGGAGGCAGTCCTCAGCGCCTACTTTCAGGCGCTGAGATGAGGGTTTCGCGCCCCGGCTTCGCGCGCGGGAGCGATTGCGAGAGCTTGACGCCCAGTGAAGCAAGGTCCCGCTTTCCCTTCAAAAGGCTTTCAGGAGGCATTGCTTAGCCCTGCCGCATGGAGCGTGTCTTTTGCAAACTACCTCATCGTTGGGAGAAGGCACCATGGAAATCTTGGAAGAAGGCCAAGGCCAGCTCGTCGGGTGGCACGACCCAGACGAAAATCGGGAATGGGTTCTCAACCACAAACCCCGCGACCTGCGCGACAAGCGCATGTCCGTTCGCGAGGCGGTTGCCCAATTCCTGCAGGATGGCGATTACTTGGCCGTCGGAGGATTCGGTCACATCCGTGTGCCCATGGCCCTGGTCTATGAAATCATTCGCCAAAAGAAGCGGGACCTTATCATGGCCGGGAAGACCGCGGTGCACGATGCGGATCTCATGATCGGGGCAGGCTGCGTGAATCGGATCGAAGTGGCCTACGCCTTTGGGCACGAGCTCCGAGGCTTGTCGCCGGCGGGTCGGCGCGCCGTGGAGAGCGGACAATGCGAGGTGGTGTCGGAGATCTCGAATGCCGGGTATCAATGGCGCTTCCTGGCGGGGATGATGGGGGTCCCATTTGTCCCCGCTCGCAACCTGCTCGGTACGGATACCTTGAAGAAGAGCGCCTGCAAAGTGGTTCGGGATCCTTGGAGCGGCAAGCCGGTGTGCTTGATCCCGGCGGCCTATCCGGATGTCGCATTGTTTCACGTGCCTCGCTGTGACATCTACGGCAATGCGCAGATTGACGGCATCTTGATCATGGATTTCGAGCTGGCCCGAGCGGCGCGTCGCGTGATCCTGACGGCGGAGGAAATCGTGCCCATCGAGGTCATTCGCAACAGCCCCGGCCTGACCGTCATCCCCTTCTTTTTGGTCGACGCAGTCTGCGAGGTTCCCTTTGGGGCTCACCCGACCCTGATGCCCTACCGGTACTACTTCGATGAGGATCACATCGGCGAATGGCTGAGTTCGGCCCGAACCCCGGAGGGCGCGGTGACCTACCTCAACAAGTATGTTTATGGGGTGCAAGACTTCGACGAGTACCTTGGCTTGGTGGGGGGGACGCGGCGACTCACCTACCTGAAGCAGGTGGAAGATATGCGCGCACCGCTCACGGCCCCTTGGCTACGAAAGAAGTAAGGAGGCCTCCATGGCGGATGAATATGGGGTGTTCTCTCAGACGGAGCTCATGGCCTGCGCGGGAGCCCACACGCTGGCCGACGGATGCTCGGTCTTGGTCGGCACCGGC
>JBEKHT010000107.1:0-6308 GCA_050012135.1 Anaerolineales bacterium
TCGAGGGTTCGAATCCCTCCAGGTCCACTCGTTGACGCATCGCCCCCGGACGGGTAGAATCAGCAAGTTGCGAGGACCGGGCCCATAGCGCAGTTGGGAGCGCGTCTCAATGGCATTGAGAAGGTCGAGGGTTCGAATCCCTCTGGGTCCACTGAGCACGACCCTTAACAATCGAGAATGGTCAAAGCCGAACCGGAATAACCTCCAAGAGAGGTGGTAGGCCATCCGCCAGCAAGTGGGGAGAGGGGGCGGTCAATCCGGATGAGAGCCCCACATTGCGCCTGCGGAGCGCAGCGAGGCCGAACTCGCCGGTCCAGGCCTGGGTGGGAAGACCAGGCCGGCAACTGCAAGTGAACCGCACCTGCACAAGGGGCGGTGAGCCTGCAGCGGGCGCGCCCGTTATCGCGATGAGTGCCCCTCCGGGTGCAATGCCGGGAGGGGTATCAGGGTGGTACCGCGGAGCCTCCCTTCGCCCCTGAGCGATGGGAGGCTTTTCCTTTTGCAGCGTCGGCACGGCGGCTCGACCACGACAAGGTCTGAGAAGTCCAGGAGGGGCGACATGGCAGGAATCGACCGGAGAAAGCCGCGTAGGGCGAGCCAAGGCAAGGTGGCGGGGGGCAAGGTCAGATCACGGGGACATTCCTCCAAGCCCGCTCATCCACACAGGTCGAACCCGAAGGAGCCAGGCCGCATAGCGGTCCGGTCGTCTTCGTCGGCCCGCGTCACCCCTCGCGCGGCTGGGGGGCCGCGGGCGAAGAGGAGCGTTGCCCGTGCAAAAGCCGACCGAATCGGCCCGTTTTCGGCCTCACTGGAATACCGGCCTCAGGAATTCGAAGCCAGGTGGATGGAGCAGTGGGGACGCGATGCTCTCTACCGCACCGGCGGCCCCGATGAGCGGCCGAAGGCGTACATCCTCGATTTCTTCCCCTATCCCTCCGGGGACGGGTTGAGCGTCGGCCACTGCCGCAACTACGTCCCCACGGACGTCCTCAGCCGCTATCACCGGATGCGAGGGTACAACGTCCTACACCCGATGGGTTGGGACGCCTTTGGCCTACCCGCAGAGAACGCGGCCATCAAGATGAAGACGAACCCAGCGAGGTTGATCGCCCAGTATTCGGCCAATTACAGGCGGCAGTTTGGCTTGATCGGCATCTCCTATGACTGGAGCCGCGAGATCAACTCCTCCAAACCCGAATACTACCGCTGGACCCAATGGATTTTCCTTCAACTCTACAAGGCCTGGTATGACCCGCGCCTGGACCGGGCCGTGCCGATCCGCAAGCTTGAGGGGGAACTGGCTCGCAACGGGACGCAAGACATCCCCGGCGCCGAGCTCTTGACCGCCCGACAGTGGAAAGCCATGGGGCCAAAGGAGCACTCGGAGTTCCTCAGCCACTTTCGTCTGGCTTACCGCGCACCCGCACTCGTCAACTGGGATCCGGTGGACAAGACCGTGCTGGCCAATGAGGAGGTGATCGATGGCCGCGGTTGGCGGAGCGGGGCGCTGGTCGAGAAGAAAGTCCTGATGCAATGGTTTTTCCGAATCACGGCCTATGCCGAGAGGCTGCTGGCCGACCTGGATGGTATCGATTGGCCCGAACATATCAAGATCATGCAGCGGAACTGGATTGGTCGCAGCCAGGGAGCCGAGGTGGATTTCGAGACCGCGGCGGGCAGGCTGCGTGTCTTCACGACCCGCCCCGACACGCTGTGGGGAGCCACGTTCATGGTTCTCTCCCCCGAGCATCCTCTGGTTGACCCGTTGACCACCCCAGGCCAGAAGGCCGAAGTGCAGGCGTACGTCCGGCAGGCTCGGGGGAAATCCGAGGTGGATCGAATAGCGGCGGAGAAGGAGAAGACGGGGGTGTTCACAGGAGCCTTCGCCCTCAATCCGGTTAACGGTCAACGCATCCCGGTCTGGGTGGCGGACTATGTACTCCTGACCTACGGCACCGGGGCCATCATGGCGGTGCCCGGACACGATGAAAGGGACTTCCAATTCGCCCTGAAGTACGGGCTTCCCATCCTGCCGGTGATCGATCGTCCGGATCAGCGGACGAAGTCGTTCGTCCTGGGGGGAACCATGAAGGAGGGTTTCGCGCAGGCGCTCCGTGACGAAGGGATCCCCTTCGAGGAGCGCATGGGGTCCCTCTACGTGACCATCCCGCCCGAGAAGGCCAATGGCTATGTCGAGATTGCGCGCCGGTTTGTTCGGCCCGACTCTTGGAATGAGGTTGTGGGGACCCACTGGTTGTTCATTTTCGCGGATGGGATCCAAGACTGGGGCACGGCCGAAAGCGAAGGGCGCCTTCTGAGACGGTGTCACGAACTCGAACCCGATGTGCGTGGCAAGCGAACCGTGATGGAGATGCTCTATGCCGTGGAGTTCTACCGCGATGTTCTTTTCCACGCGGAATACGGCGCGATGATCAACTCGGACCGATTCACGGGGACCCCGGGCGAGATGGCCGCTGCCAAGGTCACCGAATGGCTGGAGGCCACGGGCAAGGGCAGGCGCAAGGTGAACTACAAGCTTCGGGATTGGGGAATCAGCCGGCAACGCTATTGGGGGACGCCCATCCCCATTGTCCACACGCGGGAGGGGGAAGTACCGGTGGCGGAGGCAGACCTTCCCGTGCGGCTGCCCGAGGTCGAAAGCTACGAACCGACTGGGACGGGGGAATCTCCGCTGGCAGGCATCCCTCGGTTCGTGAACGTGCGCATGCCGGACGGGACGAAGGGCGCGCGCGAGACGGATACCATGGGCACGTTCGCCTGCTCCTCCTGGTATTACCTGCGCTTTGCCGACCCTCGCAACGAGGGGGCCGCATTCGGGAAAAAGCTGGTTTCGTACTGGTTGCCGGTGGACATGTACGTGGGCGGGGCCGAACACGCCGTCATGCACTTGCTCTACGCTCGCTTTTGGACGAAGGCGCTTCACGACCTGGGGCATCTCCCTTTCCTCGAGCCCTTTCGCCGGCTGCGCAATCAGGGCATGATCCTGGCGCCGGATGGCAAGGAGCGGATGTCCAAGAGCAAGGGCAACGTGATCACTCCGGACGAGGTGGTGAAGGACTACGGAGGCGACGCGCTGCGCGCCTATGAGATGTTTATCAGCGACTTTGAGCAGACGACACCCTGGAACACCAACGGGCTGTCGGGGACGCACCGCTGGCTGCGGCGAGCGTGGGATTTGCTGCTGCGTCCGAGCCCGCGGCCGAAGGCGGCCGACCCGACCGGGCTGGCCGATCGAAGCCTGCGGCGTAAGCTGCACAAGACCATTCGCAAAGTGTCCGCGGATATCGAGGGGTTCCGGTTCAACACGGTCATCTCCGCGCTGATGGAGCTTACCAACGCGCTCTACGAGGCGCAATCGCAACCCGTGAGCGAGGAGGCCTTCCAAGAGGCCCAAGACGGATTGCTGCTCCTTCTCGCCCCGATTGCTCCCTTCCTGTCCGAGGAGGTCTGGTCTCGCTTGGGGAGAAAATACTCGATCCACCAGCAACCGTGGCCGGAATTCGACCCGCAACTGGCAGAGGACGAGATCATCACCCTGGTTGTCCAGGTCAATGGTCGGGTGCGCGACCGCTTGCAGGTGCCCGCAGGAATCGATCAGGCGGAAGCGCTTGAGGCGGCATTGCGGCTGGAAAGCGTGGCCAAGTGGCTGGGAGGGAAGGCGCTGCGCCAGAGCATTTTTGTCCCAGACCGGCTGATTAACCTGGTCGTCTGAGGAGGGTCCTCGGGGGTCGAGAGGTCCCCGGCGAGTAGGGTAATTGGAGGCTATCGAAAACCGTTGGGTGGAAGCGCTTTCCACCGTCTTCTGCAGGCTTACGGGATAAATGCTACAATAGTGACAATGATTATAGGAGATGTGGCGGAGATCGCGCGAGCCAACGATCTGCAGCTGAACACCCTGCATCGGATAAGCTTGGAGCTCGTTCGCGAAAGGTCCCTGCAAGGGGTCCTGCAACACATAGCAGACGGCGCGCGCGAGCTCGTCGAAGCACAATATGCGGCAATCGGGGTCCCGGGCAGCGACGGGACCCTTGAACGCTTTGTTACCTCTGGAGTTTCTGCGGCTGAGGCGGCTGCGATCGGGGCTCCGCCTCGCGGGCATGGGCTCTTGGGCGCCATCGTCCGGGGGGGACGGGCGATCCGGCTGGAGGATATCGTCTCAGACCCTCGTTCGGTCGGTTTCCCTGCGCACCACCCCTACATGAAGAGCTTCCTGGGCGTCCCCATCCTGTCGCAAGACCGAGGGATTGGCCACATCTACTTGACCAACAAGCGGGAGGGCGCCGGCTTTGGCGATCGGGACCAGCAGCTGGTTGAGATGCTCGCCGCCTATGCGGCGGTGGCCATTGAGAACGCCCGCTACTACCAGCGGCTGAGCCAGGACGAGGCCCAGCTCGAGGACCGCAACCGTGAGCTGGCGATCCTGAATGAAATCGCTCACGTGGTTGGGACGAGCCTTGATCCGGAGGTCATCCTGGAGAAAACCCTTTCGCGGGTCATGGGGCTGTTTGAGGCCGAGGTCGGTGAAATCTTCCTTGACGAAGAGGGGACAAACGAGTTCTCGGTCGTGCTCCGTAAGGGGACCCAGGCCCCAGCCTTCTTGGGGCATGACCACTTCCGGCTGGGAGAGGATCTGGTCGGCAGTGCCGCCAAGCAAAAGGAATTGATCTTCTCCTCAAGCCTTTCCTCGGAACCGAGGCTGCCGCGCCACGCGGCGCAGGCCGGGTTCGGCACGTACTTGTGCATCCCCCTGGTCTCCAAGGATCGCGTGCTTGGCGTGATGGGACTTGCGGCCCTGCGGCCGATCGAGCTGACCCCTCGTCTGCGAGATCTTTATCGGGCGGTTGGCCTGACCATGGGCGAGGCGGTGGAAAATGGTCTCTTGCATCGCAAGTCGCAGCGGCTAGCCGTCCTGGAAGAACGGGAGCGGATCGGAATGGACCTGCACGACGGCATCATCCAGTCCATCTACGCGGTCGGATTGATGCTGGAAGACGCCAGCCTATCTTTGCACGAAGATCCCCGATCGGCTCGAGAGAAAATGGCCAAGTCGGTTGAGGGCCTCAATGGTGTCATTCGCGACATTCGCTCTTACATTCTCGACCTGCAGCCCCGGCGGATGGCCACGGAGAATCTGGCTGCGGGCCTGCGGCAACTGGTGCGCGAGTTCCGGGCTCAAACCCTGACCGAGGTGGACCTGCACATCTTGAATGGAGCGGCGGAGGGTCTCTCCGCCGCTTCCATGACCAGTCTCTTTCATGTGACCCAAGAGGCCTTGGCCAATGTGGCCAAGCACTCCGAGGCGACTCACGTGGTGGTTAACCTGCGCCGCAACGAGGAATGGATTGAGCTCACGGTCAATGACAACGGCAAAGGATTCAGCACGGAGGGCCAGCGCAAGCTGCTCGGACATGGGCTCACCAACATCGAGGAGAGAGCCCGGGCGGCGGGTGGTGAGGCGACGATCCACTCGGAACGGGGAAAAGGCACGGTTGTGAGGGTGCGGATCCCGGCCGTCGTCATCCCTGCCGGGCCCGCTTGAAAGGTTGGGCGGGAGATCCGGCCCAAGGCCGATGAGAAAGGCCGGCGTGACAGGTTGCCCATCGGCTCGAGACGATAATCACTGGAGCCGGCTTGGGTTGGGCCGCTATACTCCCCCATAAGCAGGAAATGCGTTTTTCTCCCAAAGGATTGGCCCGATCGGGCAAGGTCGTGTATTTGAATCCTCAGCTCACCGCGACGCGCGTGTTCCTCATCGAGGAACACGAGAAAGTCCGCCAGGCCCTTGCGGACCGGCTGCGCACGTCGGCAGGAATCACCTTGGTGGGGGAGGCCGGTGAGGCTGAGAAGGCTCTGGAGGAGGTGCGCAAGAGCCACCCCGACGTGGTCCTGGTGGAAATCAAGCGCGGCGACGGCATGGGGCTGGAGATTGTGCGAGAGGTCGCAAACCTCCCCTGGTCTCCCAGGGTCGTTGTGCTGACCACCTACGAGAGTTCGTGGGAGCGGACGGCGGCGAAGCGCGCGGGGGCGTGCGATTACCTGCTCAAGCAACTCGACTCCGACGAGCTAATGCAGTCCATCCAGAGACTTGCGGCCTAGGTCTCCGTCGGGAGCCGCCTGAAGAGAAGAAGCAAAGGGCCCCTCGCGCCTTTCGTGCGAGGGGCCTTCTTTGTACGCCCAGCATGAACACTGACTTGGAAGGTGAAAGTCCTTCCCGGAGGTGATGGCGCCAACCGTAGCCAAAGGCAAAGGCGTCGCCGTGAGGCGGGGTCCGGAGGAAGCCGGAGGCA
>JBEKHT010000108.1:0-6168 GCA_050012135.1 Anaerolineales bacterium
TTTTCGTCGACAACGGCCTGCTGCGGCTAGGCGAGGGCGACCAGGTTATGTCCGCCCTGCGGCAAACGCTTAGGGCGGAAGTCCGCGCGGTGAATGCCCGCGCGGAGTTCCTGGAGGCCCTGGCCGGCAAGGAAGATCCGGAAGCCAAGCGCGCCGCGGTCGGGGAAACCTTCATCCGCGTCTTCGAGCGCGAGGCCGCCAGTCTGTCCTGCGGGGCGCGCTTCCTGGTGCAGGGGACCATCTATCCCGACGTGATCGAATCTCGCGCCCCCGAGAGGCGGGCCGCCGCCCGCATCAAGACCCACCACAACGTCGGCGGCTTGCCGCCGGACCTGCGTTTCGAGCTGGTCGAACCCTTGCGTTACCTCTTCAAGGATGAGGTCCGTCGGATTGGGTTGGAAATCGGCCTTCCGGCGGAACTCATCTGGAGGCAGCCCTTCCCTGGGCCCGGCCTCGCCGTCCGCTGCCTCGGGCCGGTTACTTGGGAACGCCTGGAACGACTGCGGTCCGCCGACTACATCTTCACCAACGAACTGGAACGCGCCGGTTTGCTGGGACCGGGAACCGCACAGGCTTTCGCCGTCCTCTTGCCGGTCCGCTCCGTCGGGGTGATGGGAGACGGCCGCACCTATGACGAGGTGGTTGCCCTGCGAGCGGTTTCCACCGAGGACTTCATGACCGCCGATTGGGTAAGGATTCCGGCCGAGGTGCTCGACCGCGTGGCCCACCGGATCGTCAACGAGGTGGCCGGGGTGAATCGGGTCGTCTTCGACGTGACCACCAAACCACCTGCGACCATCGAGTGGGAATAGCCGGCCGATCCGTCTTGCCCCAATTTCCTCCAGGCCTGCCCGTGCCCTTCCCATCCTCGCTCCCCGCTTCCCCTTCCGCCGCCTGCGCCCAGCGGTTACCCTGCCCCGGCTGGTCCCATCGGCCTGCGACCTGGGGGTAATTCCCGGCCTCCCTCCGCCCGGGCCGCAGGCTCTTTTGGCCCTGGAGGGAATCTTGCAATCCTCGATCCGGGGCGGGTGAGGCCCAAGAGCCAGATCCCCCGCCGGCTTCGAGGGTTGGCCGCCCAGGGAGCCGCAGGGGCATGCGAGGGTCACCCCAGAAGAGCTGCGCTCGGGGCGTGGCTTGCAAGCGGAGAAGCAGATCCCTTCGTCTCTTCTAAGGTGGCGGACCCGGGATTCGGACGAAAATCAAACAAAGGCGGTGTACTATAATCACCACGGTGGGCAAGATCGCCTGCCGGCCGGGTCCACGGCAGACAACCCGAGGAGCATTTCCATGATGCGATTCGATCGATTTACGGAGCGCGCGCAGGACGCGGCCCAGCGTGCGGCCGAGATTATTCAGAGGTACGGCCACAATCAAATTGACAGCGAGCATCTTCTGCTGGCGCTCCTGGAGCAACCCGAGGGCGTCATCCCGCAGATTCTTGAGCGCCTCAGTGTCAATTCCGACTTGCTGGCCCAGCGGATCGATTCCACCCTGCGGGCCAGCCCCAAGGCCAGCATCTACGGCGGGGGCACGGGTCAGATATTCATCACCCCACGGGTCAAGCGCATCGTCGACCTGGCCAACGAAGAGGCCAACCGCCTGCACGACGAGTACATTTCGACGGAGCACATCTTCCTGGCGATCGTTTCCGAGCACAACACGCCCGCCTCGCGCGTCCTGGCCGAGGGGGGCATCACCAAAGAGCGTGTGCTGGACGCCATCAAGGACATCCGCGGCGGCCAGCGCGTGACCGACCCACAGGCGGAGTCTCGCTACCGCATCCTGGAAAAATACTCGCGGGATCTGACTCAGATGGCCAAAGCGGGCAAGCTCGACCCGGTCATCGGGCGAGACAGTGAGATCATGCGGGTGATCCAAATCCTCTCGCGCCGCACCAAGAACAACCCGGTCCTGATTGGCGAGGCCGGGGTCGGCAAGACCGCCATTGTCGAGGGTCTGGCTCAAAAGATCGCCACCAACGATGTCCCCGAGATCCTGATGGGCAAGCGGGTGGTGGCGCTTGACCTGAGTGCCATGATCGCCGGCTCCCGGTTCCGGGGCGAGTTCGAGGAGCGCCTGAAGGCAGCGATCGAGGAGATCCAGCGGGCGAGCGGCGAGATCATCCTTTTCATCGACGAGCTCCACACCGTAGTGGGTGCCGGCGCCGCCCAGGGCGCGCTGGATGCCTCCAACATGCTCAAGCCAGCCTTGGCGCGAGGAGAGCTGCAGTGCGTCGGAGCAACTACCCTCGACGAGTATCACAAGTACATCGAAAAGGACGCGGCGCTGGAGCGACGTTTCGCCCCCGTGTATGTCGACGAACCCAACGTGGAAGAAACCATTCAGATGCTGCGGGGTTTGCGCGACCGCTATGAGGCGCACCACAAGGTCCATTTTTCCGACGAGGCCCTGGTGGCCGCTGCGAGGCTCTCCTCGCGCTATGTGACCGACCGCAGCCTTCCCGATAAGGCCATCGACCTGATCGACGAGGCGGCCGCCAAGTTGCGGCTTGCGCTCTATTCACTCCCCTCCGATTTGAAGGCGCTGAAGGCCGAAATCACCCGCTTGCAGGCCGAGGAGGAGCAGGCGGGGCTCGTGCGTGACTACGAGCACGCGGCGCAGAAGAAAGCGGAGCGCATCCGCCTGGAGACGGAATTCAACGAGAAGCGCAATACCTGGGAGTCCGAGCACCGCTTGGATGAGGTCGTGGACGAGAACGACATCGCCCAGGTGGTCGCGCAATGGACGGGTATCCCCGTCACGCAGATGATGGAGGTCGAATCCGAGAAGCTGCTGCACATGGAGGAGCGTCTGCACGAACGGATTGTGGGGCAGGAGGAGGCCATCCATGCCCTGTCCGATTCGATCCGCCGCGCCCGATCCGGGCTCAAGGACCCGCGCCGTCCCATTGGTTCCTTCATCTTCCTGGGTTCCTCCGGGGTGGGCAAGACCGAGCTGGCCAAAGCCCTGGCTCAGTTCCTCTTCGACGACGAGGATGCGCTCGTACGCATTGATATGTCCGAGTATCGGGAGCAGCACACCGTCAGCCGTATGTTCGGCGCGCCCCCCGGCTATGTCGGCTACGAAGAGGGCGGCCAACTTACCGAGGCCGTTCGGCGGCGACCCTACCGCGTGGTGCTTTTCGATGAGATCGAGAAAGCCCACCCGGACGTTTGGAATGCCCTCCTGCAGATTCTGGAAGACGGCCGCATGACGGATGGTCAGGGCCGGGCGGTGGACTTCCGCAACACGGTCCTGATCATGACCAGCAACCTGGGCACCGAGTTTGTCAAGCGCTCGGGCTCGCTGGGGTTCCGGCGGCGCGGCGAGGATGGGGAGATTGACAGCAGCCATGCCAAGATCGAGGAGGCGCTCAAGTCAACCTTCCGTCCCGAGTTCCTCAACCGCATCGACGAGATCATCATTTTCTCCCCGCTTGGGCTCGAAGACATGGAGAGAATCGTCGTCTTGCAAATGAAGGAAATTTCCGGACGGCTTTCCGAGATGGGGCTCAAGGTGAGCTTGACCGACCCAGCGCGTCACTGGCTCGCCCAAGAGGGATTTGACCCCTCCTTCGGGGCCCGCCCTCTGCGGCGCGCCTTGCAGAAACACGTGGAGTCGCCTCTGTCGGTCCGAATGCTCAAGGGGGACTTCAAGTCCGGGGATACCGTCCTGGTCGACCACACGGATCAGGAGGGGATCATCTTCCAACGCCTGGAACCTGACCGGGTCCAGAAAGTCGAACCGGCGCGGGTCGCCTAGAGCCCCCACCCCCGGGCCGCGGAGATCCCCTCAGCGCACAGAAGCCGCAGAACCCGCGGACACTTCCCCAACGAACAGATCCAAAGCCGTGCCTGCCTCCACTCGCCCGGTCTTGATCGCCTCGTCTAGATCCGCCAACTTGCGGTAAATGCTCTCCAGGACGGGCAGCTCGAAGCCGCGCGCCTGCTGCACCAGTTTGCGGGCCACAAAGGGATGCAGGCCAAGCTCGCTGGAGAGGGCCTCGGCAGAGCGGCGGGCCTCGATCCCCTCGCGCACCAGGATCAGCAGCCGAAACTGCCGAACGACCATCGCGAGCACGTAGGCGGGGGATTGTTTGAGAAGCAGATTGCGGAGAAGGTCCAGGGCTTTTTGCCCGCGGCGCTCCCCCAGGGCATCCACCATCTCAAAGATGCCCGCCTGGGCCCCTTCCGGCGTGACTGCTTCCACATCCTCAGGACGAACCGGCCGGGCATAGTTGACGTAGGCCAGCAGCTTTTGCACCTCCTGATCGAGAAGGCGCGGATCTTCGCCCACCCAGGAGGCCAAGAGCTCTGCGGCCTGAGGCTCCAGGCTCCCGCCCTGTGCCTCCGCACGCCGCGCCACCCAGGCCGACAGGCCCGCGCCGCGAGGCAAGTCGAAGCGCCTCACCAGAGCCCGATCCTTGTGCTCCTCGCTCCAGCGCAGGATGGGATGCGTAGAAGACAGCGCACCCCTCTCCAGGAAGACCAGGGCCGTGGTGGCCGGGATTTGATCCAACAACAGGCGCAGGGCTTGCCAATCCGAGGAGCGGGGCTCCCCCTCCGCGGCGGCATCCCCTTCCTGAGGCTCCGCTTCGCGGGTCTCACCCGCTGCCCTCGCGACCCGACCCAGGAGCAAGCCTTCCACCACCACCAGTCGGCGCCGGACCAGAAAGGGAGCGGCCAAGCAGGCTGCCTGCAAGTCGGCTAGCGAGACCGTCCGGCCTTGGAAGCGAGTCGTGTTGAGCTCGGCCAGGCTCGCATCCCCCATGGAGGACTGCATCTGGGCCACGGCCTCGGAGAGCGCAAGATCATCCGTCCCGTGAAAAAGGTAGATCAGCGGCGGGGTTTTGGGCACGCAGGCGATTATACAATCGCCACCCGGCAGCCTCGCGCAGGCCCCGGCAAAGGATCCAGGCCTGCCGCCAGGCGATCGATCCGAAGGGGCCTCGCTCTCCCCGGACCAGCCGGCCAAGACGAGTTCGGAGAGCCTGCTCAGCGAGCAGGCGAAAGCTGCGGCTCCTTGACGGACCGGCGAACGGGCGCCCCCGAAGTCGCCAGCCGGAACCCCAGATACATGATCACACTGCCCACCAGCTCACTGACGTACATCCAGTCGGCCAGGCCCAGCTTGAGAAAACTTCCGGCCAGAGCGGGGAAAAGGGCACCCACGGCGATCAGGATATTGCCCAGCACCCGATTGGCCAGAACCTGCTTTCTCCAGAAGAGCCAAGCGGAAAGGAGCGCACCCCCCACCAGGAGGAGGGTGCCGTACAGGTTCAAGATGATCGTCAGGGCAATCAGGGGCGCCGCAAGGGTCAGCAGTTGGCCGTATTGGGCCGAGACCGGCGAGGCCACCTGGTAGGTTCCTGCGCCCACTGGAGAAACCAAGAAGAGAATGCATGCCGCGCCGGAAGCGAGCGCAAGCAGGACCAGCGTACTTAAGGCGAGCCCGCGCCTGCGAACCAGGAGAAACAAGGTTCCCTGCCCGAGCCAAGCCGCGGTGAGCATCGCCCCGGCCAAGTACCAGGTCTTGAGCACCCAAGGGCTGTAGGCCAAGCTCAAGAAGGCCTCGGAACCGGTCCCGAGCGCATACCACAGTAATCCGATCCCCCACAATAAGAGATGAGTCCCTCCCCTTGCGCGGTAGCGAGCCATCACCAGCCCCGCGAAGGCGAGGGTGACCAGGGTCGATAAGAATGGAAGAAAGCGTGTCAGATCCATGCCAGCCTCCCTAGAATTGGACCGCCCCTCCTCACGGTCCCGAAACCTATCCCAGCCTGCCCCGCACCAGGACGTAAACCAGGGTCGCCACCAACCCCAGGAGGATCAACCCGAGAAAAATCAGCAAGACAGGCACGGCTTTGCCCCAGGCCATTCGTTCACCGACGGACCGCTTAGGCCGATTCATCCCTGCGCCTCCCGGGGATGCAAATGCTCCACCATGGCCAGCAGCAGCACGTCCGTGGAATGCGTGACCTGGCGGTAGAGTTGCCCCCACGAGGTGGGGGAGTCGAGTCTGGAGGTTGGCAAGAGCTCCAACGCGCTGTCCAACACAATGGCCCGGAACTCGAGGAAGGCCCGCAGCCCCTCCTCCAGCGCCAGCCCCTCCGCATTCAAGAGTTCTGCATACTGCTGGCCCAGGGTGATCAGAGTGATCTCCCCTTCC
>JBEKHT010000109.1:0-6093 GCA_050012135.1 Anaerolineales bacterium
TATGATTCCTTGGTGCTGGCGACGGTGTTCGCCTTCTGGGTGGGTTTCGGGGCATTTGCTGGGGTGCTCGCTTTGTCCGTGGTCACGACCGCCTCCCTGGGCAAAATGTTCTCCGAGGCGGTTGAAAGCATTGACCCCGGTCCACTCGAGGCGGTCACCGCCACCGGTGCCAGTCGTCCCCAGGTCGTTTTCTTTGCGGTGGTGCCTCAAGTCGTGCCAGATTTCATCTCGTACGTCATCTACCATTGGGACATCAACGTCCGCATCAGCACCATCCTCGGGTTCGTCGGCGGGGGAGGCATTGGCTTCTACCTGAGCCAGCAGATCAATCTGCTCCTGTACTCGAGGGCCGGAACGGCCATCCTGGGAATCGTCATCGTCGTGTGGGTCATGGACTTTCTCAGCGCGGAGGTTCGAAAGAGGTATACCTGAAGACCGGGTGTTCCCCCCCGCTTCTCGGGTGGCCGGCTGGCGCAGGCCTTGGCCTTCCGGCTTGGGCAAGCTCCCCTGGGCGCCTCTCCCAATTTGTCGCAGGCGATGCACCCGGCCATTCAGGTCCCTCCGCAGGGAGGGGCCTTGACTCTTGTCGATCCTGCGGCGGGGGTGCTATACTCGCTCGCGATGGCCGGAGGTTTGGGTGAGTGAACTGGTCCTTGTATTGAACGCAAACTTTGAGCCGCTCCACGTGTGTAATACCCATCGGGCTCTGAACCTGATCGTGGCCGGAAAGGCGCGGATGCTGGCCAACGGCCGGGGATACGTGCGGACCGTGCGCCTGACGTTCCCGCGCCCATCGGTCATCCAGCTCGAGAAGATGATCCATCGGCCGCGTCCCCGGGTCCGCCTGAGCAAGCGCGAGGTCTTCCGCCGGGACGAATTCACCTGCCAGTACTGCGGACGCCAAACCCCGGGCCTGACCGTGGATCACGTCATCCCGCGCCATCGCGGGGGCAGTCATTCCTGGGACAATCTGGTGGCCGCGTGCCCGAGCTGCAACCGACGCAAAGGAGGGCGCACATCGGACGAGGCTCACATGCACCTCCTTCACGCGCCGCGCGAACCCTCCGCGACCGCCACCTTCCTGTTCGGTCGTCATCTGACCGACAACCAAGACTGGGGCACCTTCCTGCGAGGGTGGTGAAACCCAGCCGGTAGCGGCCCGGCCGGGCCAGGGTTCTCTTGGCCCTCCCATCGGCAGCCTGGAATCAAATCGGGCGGGATCTTTTCCCGCCCGATTCTTGTCCCTCAGGAGTTGGTCCCGGCAGGGTTGAGATTACTTCTTACCCTCCAAAGCCGCGTGGGCGGCCGCCAGCCGTGCAATCGGGACGCGGAAGGGCGAGCACGAGACATAGTCCAGCCCGATCCGGTGGCAAAAGGCGATCGACTTGGGGTCGCCGCCATGTTCGCCGCAGATCCCGATCTCCAGGGACGGGCGCGTCGCCCGGCCCAGCTTGACCGCCATCTCCATCAGTTTGCCCACGCCGACCTCATCGATGCTGGCAAAGGGGTTCTCGAGCAAGATCCCCTTGTCCAGATATTCCATCAGGAATCCGGTTTCGGCATCGTCGCGCGAGATGCCGAAAGTCATTTGGGTCAGGTCATTGGTGCCGAAGGAAAAGAACTGCGCCAACTCGGCGACCTGGTCCGCCGTCAGGGCGGCCCGGGGAATCTCGATCATCGTGCCGAACATGTAGCTAATCTTGATCCCCTGCTCTTCCATCACCCGCTTGGCCTCTTCCTCCAGCGCGGTCTGCTGAAGGCGCAGTTCGTTGATGTGGGAGATCAAGGGAATCATCACCTTGGGGATGACCTTCAGCCCCTCCCGGGTGCATTGGCAGGCCGCCTCGAAGATCGCCCGCACCTGCATTTGGGTAAGTTCAGGAATGTGGATTCCCAGGCGCACCCCTCGCAGGCCGAGCATCGGGTTGTCCTCACGCAGGGCCTCCACGGCCGACATCATCTTTTCTTTTTCCGCCAGGAGCGACGGATTGTTCCCCCGAACCCTCAGCTCGGTAACCTCCTGAAGCAGGGACTCATAGGAGGGCAGGAACTCGTGCATCGGCGGGTCAATCAAGCGGATGGTCACCGGCAACCCATCCATGGCGCGGAATAAGCCCTCAAAGTCAGAACGCTGGAAGGGCAACAACTGATCCAATGCTTTCTTCCGCTCCTGGCTGGTCTTGGCAAGAATCATCTGCTGGACGATCGGCAGGCGTTCCGTCTCGAAGAACATGTGCTCGGTCCGGCAGAGTCCAATTCCCTCGGCCCCGTTCTGGCGGGCGCGCTCCGCGTCCCGCGGATAGTCGGCGTTCGCCCACACCCCCAGGCGACGCATCTTGTCGGCCCAGGACAGCAGCTCACTCAGGAAGGGATCCGTGATATCGGGGATGACCGTCTTGATCTGGCCCGCAAACACCTCGCCCGAGGTGCCGTCGATCGACACGTAGTCGCCCTCTTTGAACACCCGACCGCCCACTTTGAAGTTGCGCCGCTCCAGGTCGACCTCGATCGCGGCCACACCCACCACGGCGGGCTTGCCGAACTGGCGAGCCACCAGGGCCGCGTGGCTGGTCCGCCCGCCACGGCTGGTCAGGATTCCTTTGGCCGCGAGCATGCCATGCACGTCGTCCGGCTTGGTCTCGGGGCGGACCATGATCACCTCTTTTTTCTCGACCTTGGTCCAGCGCTCCGCGGTGTCCGCATCAAAGGTGATCTGGCCGACCGCGGCACCCGGCGAGACGTTCAGTCCTTTAGCTATCAAGTCTCCCCTTGCCTCAGCCGACCGTTTCTCCGCAGGATCAAACTGAGGATGCAGGAAAAAGTCGACATGCTCCGGCCTGACCCGCTCGACGGCTTCCGGCCTCGAGATCAGGCCCTCCTCGACCATTTCGACCGCGATGCGGATGGCCGCCTGAGCTGCCCGTTTGGCATCCCGGGTCTGCAACATCCACAGCTTGCCGCGTTCGATCGTGAACTCGACATCTTGGGTGTCGCGATAGTGCTTCTCCAGTTTCTGGCAGACCCGGACGAATTGGGCGTAAATCTTGGGCATTTCGTCTTTCAGGGCCGAAATCGGCCGGGTGGCCCGAGTGCCCGACACCACGTCCTCGCCCTGGGCATTGGTCAGGAAGTCGCCCTCCAGCTGCTTGCTGCCGTCGGTCACGTTGCGGGTGGTCACCACGCCCGTGCCCGAATCCGAGCCCATGTTTCCGAAGACCATGGTGACAATGTTCACGGCCGTCCCCAGGTCGTGGGAGATGCCCGCGGCCTTGCGATAGTCGATGGCCCGTTTCCCGTTCCAGGACTTGAAAACGGCCTCCGTCGCCAAGCGCAATTGCTCCAGGGGTTCGGACGGGAACTGCCGGCCAGTGTGTTCATGGACAATGTCCTTGAAGCGGGCGGTGATGGCCTTCAAGTCCTCGGTCGTCAGGTCGGCATCGGAAGCAACCCCCCGCCGCTTGCGGAAGTCCTCCAGAACCTTCTCAAACGGCTCGTTCGGGACCCCCATCACCACGGATCCGAACATCTGGACCAGGCGCCGGTAGGCATCATAAACAAAGCGGGGGTTCTCCGTCAGCTGGATCAATCCCTGTGCCGTATCGTCATTGAGACCGATGTTCAGCACGGTGTCCATCATCCCCGGCATGGAGAATTTGGCTCCGGATCGACAGGACACCAGCAGAGGATTGACCGGGTCACCGAACTTTTTTCGTGCCTGCCTCTCAATCTTCCCGAGAGCGGCCAGCTCTTGATCCCACATGCCGGTCGGGAATCTGCCTTGGCGCGCCAGGTAGGCATTGCACGCTTCCGTGGTGACCGTGAACCCGGGAGGTACCGGCAGGCCGACGCGAGACATCTCGGCCAGGTTCGCCCCCTTGCCCCCCAACAGGTCCTTCATCTTCGCGTTGCCTTCAGGGAACAAATAGACCCATTTCTTGGCCCGGGAGGGGCCTGCCTTCTTTGCAGGCCTCTTGGTTGTCTTCGGTGTTGAGGTCCTCCTCGCAGTCTTGCTGGCCATAGGCTCCGAACTCCTTTCATGCTTGATGCGGACCGTGCCCGCGTCCGCCCCAAGGAATTTTGCCAGGAAAGATTCGCGCAATCTTACCACGTTCGCATTTTCGCATTCCTCACATGCGCCCGCCTCCGGTGACTTCTCTTCTTCCTCGGTCTCGCCATGGAGATTGCGGGCCGCTTCGCCCACGGGTTCAATGAAGAACCGCCGGCCTGACAACCTCCCCGGCCCGCGGCTCAAAACGTCCGTTTGACACACGGCTTGCATTCTCGCGACTCAGGTCAGGAGACAGCCTCCCGGGGCACCCCGATTTGCACCTCTTCCCCCACGACCCGTACGGGGTAGGCGGGGATATCCATGACGGCCGGAAGGCGGGTGGCCTTGCCAGTCCTCAGATCAAATCGGCCGCCATGCCGGGGACACTCCAGCTCCAAGCCCTCCAGAGTTCCCTCCCCGAGCGGCCCCTCATCATGCGTGCAGATATCCGCAATGGCGTACCAATCTTGGGCAATGCGAAAGAGCGCGATCGGGTGCCCGTCAATCTCAAACAACCAGCGGTCGCCGGAGGCGAAATTACTCAGTTTTCCCACCGGGACGAACTCCGCCTCTTTCTCAGCCAGCCTGAGGTAGTTGTACATGCCGTAACTCCAACCTGCTGCCCACGGCTCAGCCTGGCCGCCGGGATCGGTGCCGGGGCGTGTCCGCGCTTCAATCCAGGTCTTTCGCTTCGGCCAAGCCGTAGGCCCCGGCCTTCAAGACCTTGAGCGAAAGCAGCGCACACTTGAGGCGAACCGGGCTCAGCTCGATGCCGAGCATTTCCAGAATGTCCTCTTTTCCCAACTTGCGCACTTCCTCCAGCGACTTGCCCACAATCGATTCGGTCAGGAGATCCGCCGAGGCCTGAGAGATGGCGCAGCCCTCGCCCGAAAAGGCCGCCTCGTGTATTCGTCCCTCCGCATCCAGCCGCAGGTCAATCCGCAGATGGTCGCCACACAGCGGGTTGTCATCTTCATAGGAGATATCGTGAGGATCCAGCGTTCCTCGCATCCGCGGGTTCTTGTAGCGGTCCAGGATCAACTCTCGGTAAAGATCGTCCACCGCGCTCCTTTTCGACTCCTTTCTTGTCGGGGGGGAGCTGACTATGCGAAGAGCTCGTTGACCTTGCCCAGGGCTTCAATCAGGCGATCGACCTCCTCGCGCGTGTTATAGAGATAGAAAGAGGCTCGGGTCGTCGCCGCCAAGCCGTAGCGTTCATGCAGAGGCATCGCGCAGTGGTGACCCGCGCGGACCGCCAGACCGTAGCGATCCAACACCTGGGCAACGTCGTGGGGGTGGGCCGACTTCATCGAGAAGGAAGTCACCCCGCCCCTCGCCTCCGCGGGCGGGCCATAGACCCGCAATCCAGGAATTTCCGACAGCCGGTCCAGGGCATACGCCTCGATCTCCTGTTCATGCGAATGAACCGCCCCCATGCCGACGCTCTCCAGAAAGTCGATCGCCGCCCTCAGCCCAATCGCCTCGGCGATCGCAGGGGTTCCGGCCTCGAACTTGTGCGGAACCTCGTTGGGCTCGAACCCGCGCAGGTGCACGCGGCGAATCATTTCCCCACCGCCCAGGAATGGAGGCATCGCCTCGAGCAGCGCCCGCTTGGCGTACAGGACGCCAATCCCTGTCGGCCCACACATCTTATGGCCCGAGAAAGCGAGGAAATCAGCGTCCAGGGACCTCACGTTCACCGCCATGTGGGGGACCGATTGGGCTCCGTCCACGAGAACGAGCGCCCCCGCCTGGTGCGCCTTGCGGGCAATCTCCTCGACCGGGTTGATCGTCCCCAGCACGTTGGACATTTGAGTGAGGGCAACCAGCCCGGGCCTTTTTTCCTCCAGCAAGCGCTCCAGGGAAGGATAATCGAGCTGCCCCTGCTCGGTCACGGGGACGAACTCCAGCTTCAGACCCCGCTCGCTGGCGAGCATTTGCCAGGGCACGATATTGGAGTGATGTTCCATCTCGGTCAGGAGGATTGTGTCTCCCGAGTGAAGATTCGCTTTCGCCCAGGTCTGCATCACCAAATTAATGGATTC
>JBEKHT010000110.1:0-6041 GCA_050012135.1 Anaerolineales bacterium
CTTCGGGCTGGGCCGAGAAATCCGGGCCCACCAAGCTGATCTTTCCGTCCTGAATCTCGTCCAGCCCGGCCATCTGCAGATACTCGAAGGCCCGTGAGTACTTCCCTCCGAATTCCACGCGCATATCCGACTTGCGAACCACTTCCCCTTCGAACGCCGATCCATATGGGACGGGGATGGGCACTTCGTGGACCGTGACCTTAACCCCCCGCACTTCGATGCATTTTTGAACAAGACGCTCGGCCCGTTCCAGGTCATCCTTGCCCTCAATCTCATCAAAGGGCATCGAAACCACATGCTCGTACGTCGTCACCCCGGTCGGAAGGATCTCCGGAATGCGCGTGTCCGCCACGACCGGGAATCCGAAGTTGATGGCTCCTGCCGCGGTAGCGTACTTGATATCGTCCACCTCCCCCAGCGCGAGCACAAAGGCGAAGACGCGGTCCTTGTTGTACAAGAGGATCTCGCGCGACTGCCCGCCCTTCAAGCCCCCGAAAGTAAGGGCCGAGCGCACCGCGAAGCCGAGCGCATAGATCGCACTGTAGGTGTCCATCCCGAAGGGAACGGTGTAGGTGTCATACCCGAGCTCCACACCCTCCTCCGTGAGCTGCTGAATGATGCTTCTTCCGTTCACATTGCCCGAAAGGAAGCAGAGGATGTTCCGTCGCTGCAGTTCGCGAACGATCTTCACGGCGACTTCGTTCGACTTGGCACAGCCGACGATCGCGGCAAACCCAGGCATGCGCCCGTCGACCAACTGGATCCCCCAGGAGCGCAGTTGAATGTCGTCGATCGGTCCATTCAAATGGCCGTTCGAACTTGCTTTGGCCATTTCCGGGCTGGTGAAGGAAGTCCCTCCCGCCAGGTGAAAGCCTTCCAGTCTCTGCGGCTCCTCTCCATACAGGAAGCGGATGGCCTCAATGCCCTCCTCTGCAAGCAGAGTCGCCATTCCCGAATCCAACGTTTCGCCCAGGTAGGGCAGCCAGTGCCGCTCTTCCGGCAACGGATGGAGCAGGCCGCGCGACTTCTCCACGATGGGCTTCAGGTCCCCCAGCTTGTCCACGGTCCTCCCGGTCATGCCCAGGATCACGGGCAAGTGATAGGCCGTATTCGGGAATGCCAAGCCAGCTTCCGCGCCTTTCTCCGCCAGGGCCTTCTCAAATCGGGTCGAGAACTCCTGCACGACTTGATGGGCACCACGCATCGCATGAGTTGCGATATATCGGGACATCTCAATTCCTCCCGGGACTCCTTCGCCAGATGAACACCGGACCTAATTAGCCTGCCTCGACCCCAACCGCCTTCCCCACCTTTTCGTAGAAGGGGAGATCGCCGCTCCGACCCCATCGGCTGGCGTCGTAGGCCGGCAGGTTGAGGGCCATTCGCTTCGCGTCGATGTGCGCCATCGCGCGCTTGAACATTTCCTCGTCGCCCCTGACAAACTCCATCTTCCCCCCAAGCATGCGCTCCCAGGTCTCGCTCATCAAGCGCGTCACCTCGGCGCTCGCTCCCACGGGGGAGTCAATCCCGAAGATCACGTAGGCTCCCGAGGCCGCCGCATAGGCCCCGATCGACAGGGCCTTCTCACTCATCCACTCCGGGGCCAGACCCACGGCAGGAATGTCCGAGATATCCTCTCCCAGTCCTCCCTCGGCCACGATCTGGGTGAGAACCGTCAGGATCCGCGAGTTGTCCACGCAGGATCCCAGATGGAGCACCGGGGGCATCCCCGTCGCCTCGCAGACCTCACGCAAGCCGGGCCCAGCCAGCTGCAGGGCCGCCTCCGGGAGGAGATAGCCGTATTTGCCCGCAGCCAACGCCCCACAGCCGGTCTGGACCACCAGGACGTCATTCTTCAGGAACTCCCGCACCAGGTAGTCGTGCGCCCCATCCTGCATTGTTCGCGGGTTGTTGCAGCCCACATCGGCGGCCACTCCCCGGATGCGCCCGGCCATGATCGCATCGTTGAGCGGGCGGAAAGAGGCGCGATACGAACCGCCCAACATGTAGTTGATGTACTCGTGGGAGAAACCCGGAACCACATCCTCGCTGACATCCGGAATGTGCACCTCCCCGCGATTTGGGTAATTGTCGACGGCCATTTTGACCAGTTCCCGAGCCTGGTCAAGCGCATGGTGCTCATCGAACTCAAGATGGATTCCCCCTTCGATCGCCACCTTGGGAGAGGTCGTGATGAATTTGGTGTGAAAATGGCTGGCAACCTCCGGCAACGCCTGCATGATGCACTGGACGTCCACGATCATGGCCTCCACCGAACCCGTCAGCAGGGCCAACTCCTGGTGCAGGAAATTCCCGGCGGAGGGGATGCCCTGTCGCATGAGGGTCTCATTGGAAGTGCAGCAGATTCCTGCCAAGTTGATCCCCTGGGCCCCCTTGCTCCGTGCGTAATCCACCAGGTCTGGTTCTTGGACCGCTCGGACCAGCATCTGCGAAAGGGTCGGCTCGTGCCCGTGAACGACAATATTCACTTCGTCCTTCCGGAGCACCCCCAGATTCACCCGTCCCAACCTGGGCCGAGGCGTCCCGAAAAGAATATCCGAGAAATCTGTGGCCAGCATCGATCCGCCCCAGCCGTCGGCCAGCGCACATCGCAGGGCCCCCTTCAGGATGTGTTCCGCCTGCTGGTCATCTCCCATGTGAGTGCGGTGCAAGACTTCCACCACCTCACGATCCACACCCCGTGGGACAATCCCGTAACGCTTCCAACGCTCCTGCTGCTTTTTCGGTGCCTGCCGAATATAGATCAGTTCCCCTTCCTGCTGGCCCAACATGCTCAGGCCAATCTGGGCCACGTCACGGGCGATTTCTTCTTTCGCCCGTCCCTCCACTTTCACGCCGAACTTGCGGGCCACCACCAGCAGCTTCTCCACATCACGGATTTCGTATCCCTGAGTCTTGCCTTCCGCAGTCGCCAGAAGAGTGAACGCCAGATCCCGGCCGTGATCTGAGTGGGCTGCCGCGCCGGCCGCTATGGACCGGGCCAGATTGCGGGCCGCGATCGTGTCTACCGTGGCGCCACAGATCCCCACTTGGCCTTCCTTGGTCAGCCGGCAGGGCCCCATAAAACAATTCTTGCAGCACAGCCCCGCCGCTGACCCGACCCCGATCGGGCAGGCCGCCATGCTGTCGGCACGATCAAATGCCGTTTGGATGTTCAGGGCCTCCGCCCGCGCAAGCATTTCTTGAGCTGCAGGGTCACGAGAACGTTCGCTTGCGGTTCGCTTCTTCGGCATAACGCCTCCTCTGAAATCCGAAACAACTCGAAGGTTATTCCCCAACCCCGCGATACCAACCGCTAGAGGGAGTCCACGAGGTTGGACGGTCGTAAGTAAGCTGTGGGGAGGATCGGTTCAATCCCCCGCTGGATCTCCTCACGCAACAAGTTCCCGGAGACGTGCATCAGGGTGTCGCGGTAGTCCTCATCGATATTCATGCTGGCCAAACAGGGATAGTGATGATGAAGCATGCCCGCCACTTCCACCGCCTCCTCTATCCCAATCCCGCACAATCCCTCGGCGACGAAGCGCGCGCACCCGCACCCGGCGTCCCGCACTACAAGAATGGACCCCACTCTGCCCTGGGAGGCGGAGATGCCGAACCTCGGGCGCCCAAAGTGTCGGGCAAACTCCCGGATCGTCGCGTCATCGTATTCCGCGCGGACCGGGGCGCGGTTGTACCCGTCCTCTTCCAGCGAGCAAAGCGGCCGGGGGAACACGACCGCCACACCCATCGCCCCCAACCATCCCTCCAACTGCCTCACCAACCCAGCCGGCAAGGATTCATTCCGGTCTATCGGGACTACCGCCGCACGCACGCCCGCCCTCGCAGCCAGCGAGGGTATCAACTGCGCAAACCCCGCCGTTTCCCCCAGAGCAACAAGAAGGTCTGAAGATATAATTGGACTACTCAGATATTCTTCGGGGTCATCAACAACCGGAGGGACAAACCGAGGAGCCGCCCAAGTGGAGACCCGCCACCCGGGGGGAGAATTCTTTGCGATGTTCTCGGCGATCCGCTGCCCCCACAACCCTTGGTAGGCAGCGAGCACGCCAAGACCCGAATCAACAATATTGGCTCCAGCAGGAGCCATTCTCTCCTCCGACTAAGGCACCGGACCTAGTCCTGCAAATTACGATAGTTTGGCTAGAAAACCCTGGTTAGTGGGGAAAGTCACGCTTTGGTTGCGCTACCCGTCACCCCGACGGACCCGATCCCCTCACGGTCAAACGAAGCGTGCGCCCCCCCCTCACTTGAAGAACGACTGACCGGATAGACCGAATGTCACTCGCGCGGAACCTGCGGCGGCGCTAGAATTCATTCAAGAAATTGAATGTCTCGAGAGATGGTAATGGAACCTTTCTCGGTTCAGATGGAATCTAATCTCCTTAAGGCCATTTCACACCCGGCTCGCCTGCACATTCTGACGTTGCTCACAGGTGGAGAAGCGTGTGTCGGCCACATCCAAGCTGTGGTCGGTCTTCGCCAGGCCACCGTTTCCCAGCACCTGATGGAGCTGCGACGGTCTCACCTGATTACCAGCCGCAGGGAGGGTTCGCACATCTACTATCGCGTCAACGACCTTCATCTTTCCGCCATCCTCCACGATCTGCGCGCCCTTGCCGTGGCGCAGTCCCCCAAGGGCAGGATGCAGACCAAGTTGCGACTCAATCCGCGCCGGGGGCGCTGCAAATGCCCCAAGTGCACCAAACTCGCCTCTCAGGCCATCTGAGATCCACCGGGTTTCATTTCTTCGGCCCGGAACGTCCCCTTTTCCTCGCCAGGCAGGGCCCCAGCGGGGCTCATACTTGCCCCTAAGCGGTATCTCTGTGGCCCCTGCCGCTGCAGGGGGAGCGCATCTATTCCGGCTCCAACTACCCGTTCCGTCGAAAGGGACGATTCAAGGCACGACCTATAGAGGAGAGACGCAATGTCACCGACTCACTCCCACTCATGTGATTGTGAGCACGGCTGTGAATGCCACTGCCACGATCGACCCCAGTTCCGCCGCCGCTTCCAAACCAAGGCTGAACAGGCTGATGAACTTCAAGCCTATCTGCAGGAGCTAGAATCCGAAGTTCTCGCGGTGAAGGAGAGGCTTGCCCATCTGAGATTGCGGTCTTAGCACCAAACCCGCCGCCCCGACCCGCCACTCGACCTTTGGGTTCCAATAACCCGCTCGCCGCCGGGCCACAGTCTCCCTGAAGCTCCGCAATCAACCCGCTCCCCCGCGGACTGGTGGGCCATGACGAACTTAAGCTTCGTTCATGCTATGATTCTGCCCTGCACGCAGACTTGGCATTGCCGTGTGCACCCGCGCGCCGCTCCGGAATTGCCTGCGGCCTGTTGTCCTACCTCCGGCCAGGCCACCCCGCTCACGAGTCGGCATCGCGGGCCGAGGCCATGACCAACAGGGGAGGCCTGGGCTTCTGCCCAACCGATGGAGCAGACCGGAGTTTTATGAAACGACAACAAGCGCTGGCCATTGTGCTCTTCGGGTTGCTTGACGTAGCCTGGTCCCCTTTCCCGTTGGCGAGAGGCAGAGCCCCCTTCCTTTCGGCCCTGCTCAACCGTGCTGACCTTTTTCACGGAGCGGCCGCCTCTCCTCTTGTGGGCCAAGTCCCGTTCGGGATCGGGTTGGCGGGATTTGTCCTGGGTATCGCCATCCTCGGGATGATCTACGCCTTGATCTCGTTTGCCCGCCTTCCCGAGAATGCAGCTCCGATCTCCGCTTTCGAGACGTATGCGGTGCCCATTCTCGCCTTGGCCGGATTGGGAGTCGCCGGGTACCTCTCTTACGTCGAACTCTCGGGAACAGAGGCGTTCTGTGGTCCTGTCGGGGGCTGCAATGTCGTTCAGGCGAGCCGCTATGCCAAACTATTCGGAGTTGTCCCCTTGGGGTTGTTTGGCACGGGCGGCTACTTGCTGGTCCTGATCTCCGCTGCCGTGAGCCTGTCGCCGAGGGGCGTGCTTACCAGGCCGACCCGCTTGGCTGTCTTCGCAGGGGCTCTCCTTGGGACAGC
>JBEKHT010000111.1:0-5982 GCA_050012135.1 Anaerolineales bacterium
CCTTGGACCCCTCTCCGCCCAGGAGAGAGTCTATCTGCCGTACCTGATCAATGCCGGGAACCTGTATATCCTCTACTGGACCGTCGAGGATTACTTCAACAAGACGGCCGACCCCCAGGAGTACCTGATCTACTTGCGCCACAGCGTCAACTTTACGAAGTGGATCCGGGCCGAGGGGAATCTGGACGCGCTGAGAATCACCCTCTCGCAGCTGCCCGGCAGCGGGCCCGGTTGACCGTCTGGGTGTGACACCCTCTTCCTTGAAAGATGGGCCCCGGACTAATTCCTGGCCGGGCAAGGCAGAGGGGAAGGGGAAAACAGGGCCTGGGGTGGAATGAAAAGGCGCCCTCCTCCCGAGTCCCGGGTGCTCGCCTGCCCCAAACGCTTGTGGGCCCGAATGGGGAACGAGACGCGGAAGGAATCGCTCCGAGGCCCAGTGCCCGGATCTGAAGACCCCAGCGCTTCTCAACCTGCGCGTCCACTCCATGCTCTTGGAGGTCTCATCCGATCGCTGCGCGCACGCGCTCTGGCGTAAAGGGGACTTGCCGCACTCGGCCCCCGGTTGCGCTGAAGATAGCGTTGGCCAGGGCGGCCGCCGTGGTTATGCTGGCTGGCTCCCCGGCGCCCAGGGCGGGCTGATCCGGCCGATTGATCAGGACCACCTCTACCTGTGGGACCTCTGAGAATTTGAGGGTGGGATAGGTTTCCCAGTCAAGACTTGTGATGTGCTGGTCGTCGAAAGTCACCTGTTCCTTGAGAGCCCGGCTGGTGGACTGAATGACGTTGCCTTCGATCTGATTCCTCAGCCCGTCGGGGTTGATGACCAATCCGCAGTCGTGAGCAACCACAAGACGTTTCACAAGCACCCTGCCGGTCGCGCGCTCCACCTCAACCAGCGCCGCGGTGGCCACGTAGGCCTCCTCGTTCTCGTACTGTGCGAATGCGATCCCGCGTCCTTCGCCGGGCGCGAGCGGCGTGCCCCAGCCGGCATGTTGGGCGGCACCCTTCAGGACCTCGACCCCGCGCGGATCCGGCAGGTGGCGCAGGCGGAACTCCAGGGGATCAACCCCGGCTGCGTTGGCAAGCTCGTCCATGAACGACTCGTTGGCGAAGGTGTTGGCGGAACCGCCCAGGCTGCGGAAAGACGAGACGCGCAGGATCGAGTTGGAGAGCCAGTGCATGGTCACCCGCTGGTGGGGGAAGGAGTAGTTTGTCGGCGCATTGCGGGCGCCACCGAAGAAGAACCGGATGGCTGGCGGCGCCTTTCCGGAGATCAATTGCCCGGCCAGCAGAGAGGCCCCATTCTGCGCGCCTGCCACGTGGGTCGGGGACCAGGCATGATAGTCCCAAGCGATCACCTTTCCCTTCGTGTTCAGGCCAGCATGGACTTCCATAACCATGGCAGGAGCATACGGTTCCCACCGGAATTCGTCCTCGCGCGTCCATTGAACGCGGACCGGTTTGCCGACCGCACGCGAGAGCAGGGCCGCGTCGGCCGCGGCGTCGTCGGTGCCGTTTTGTCCGTAGCTGCCGGCGCCCTCGACATGGGTCACCCGCACCTTCGACACGGGCAGATTCAAGAGATCCGCCAGCGCCCGGCGCAGGGGATAGGCCCCCCGGGTGTTGCACCAAACCTCGACCTGATCGTCGTGGAAATACGCAACCGCGCAGGATGGGCCGATGGAGGCATGGGCCTGGAAGGGCTGGTAGTAAGTCGCGCTCAATCGTTGTGCGGCACGCCGCAGAGCCGAGCGGATGTCCCCCTGGTCCTCCACGACCTCCTCAGTCGCAGGCTGGCTGCGCAACTCCTCATACAGATTCTCCATTCGAGGCAGGCGGGCCGTTTCGTCCCACTGGATCCGTACTTGTTTGGCCGCGCGAACGGCCTGTTCCTCGCGAGATGCAACTACACCGACGAAGTCGCCCAGACGCACCACTTGCGCGTCCTGGACCGAGCTCGCCTCCAGCATGGCCAGCTTGGCCTGGGGACTGGGAGGGCGGACGACGCGGGCGTGCAGCATACCGGGAAGGCGCATGTCCTGGATGAAGCCAGGAGCCCCCGTCACCTTCCTGGGAAGGTCCACTCGCCGGACGGGCTGCCCGACGATGGTGTACTCCTCCGGCCGTTTGAGGGGGGCCTGCAGGGTAATCCTGCGGTTGAATCGCTTCCCGCCCATCAACTGCGCATAGGAAATGGAGCGCGCGGGGTCGTCTCGCACGGAGATGATCCCTTCCCGGATGACCAGCTCGTCCAGGGAAGCATCCAGGGAGTCCGAGGCCTGCTCCAACAGGGCTTGGCGAGCCTCCGCACTGGCGTGGCGTAGCGCGAATCCGCCGTACTGGATGGTCATACTGCCCGCGGTGTAGCCCTCGTCAGGAGTGAGGGCCGTGTCCCCCATGACCATCTGGACCCGGTCAAAGGGGACGTTGAGCTCTTCCGCCACGATCTGGGCCAGCGCCGTGCGGACCCCCGTACCCAGTTCAACCCTGCCGCTGAAGGCCGTGACCATGCCGTCCGGTCCGATGGCCAGCCAGTTGTCGACCTGGTTGGCCTTTTCCAGCGCACCCGTTTCGCTCCACTCCGACGAACCGCCCCATGAAGATCCCTGCGCATCCATCGCCTTCAACCCCATTCCTGAGCCAGCAAATCCGCAGCTCGCTTGACGGCGCGGAGAATGCGCAAGTGCGCGCCGCAGCGGCACAGGTTTCCTTCGAGCGCCTCCCGGATCTGCTGATCGGTGGGATGCCGGGTCCTTCCCAGCAATGCGGCGGCGGCGATCATCATCCCGTTGGTGCAGTAGCCGCATTGCGCGGCCTGTTCCTCGAGGAAGGCACGCTGCACAGGATGCAATTCCTGCGCTGTCCCCAGTCCTTCCAGGGTCGTGATCGCACCGCCAGTGGCTTCGGAGACGGGCAGCTTGCACGACTGCACCGCCTTGGCACCCAGGAGCACCATGCAAGAACCACACTGTTCCAGGCCGCAACCGAACTGCGGGCCGTTCAGTCCAAGTTCATTGCGCAGCACATAGAGCAGGGGGGTGTCGGGCGAGGCTTCGACGCGATGCGCCCGGCCGTTCACGGTAACCACAATTTCGCTTGCCATTCGAATTCCTCTCCTCTCGAGGCTTTGCGTGATCTGGGAGGCACCAGGTCGCATCCTATTGGGGAGGCCCCCTCAGCCGGCCGCTCATCCCCATGGGGGCAAGGGACAAACCCCGGCCGGAAGAAGCGGCTTCGGCAAAGGGACCAGAGGGGACGGTCCCGAGGGAACTCCTTCAGGCCCAGCCCAAAAGGCTGCTCCAGGTCCTCCAATCCAACCCGGATTGGATCCCGTTTTCCGGATGGGCAGGGGGAGGAGGGCAGGTTCCGCGGATCGTTGGGCCTGGGACTCTTGATCTCCTCTTCCGCGCTCCCAGCCAGGCGTGAAAAGGGCCCGTCAAGAGGCTGGCCCTCCCAGGCATTGTATGCCATCGGACCCAGAGAAGAAAGCGCCGCGTCGCGCAGGATCCCTCTACTCAGTCGACCTGGCACGCCAAGGAACCCAAGATCAGAAAACAGCTGAGAGGATCCAGAGGGTCGCCATCCCTGCTGCGATCGCCAGCCAGGCGTTGTGCGTGCGCCAGGCGATCGCGCCGGCCAGGAGGCCGGCAATCAGGCGCGGGTTGGTCGGGCTCAGGTTGAGGGTCGCGCCCGAACTGACGAGTCCGGGAAGGATCAGTGCGGCCAACACTGCAGGCGGCACGAATCGCAGAGATTGATACAGGCGTGCGGGGAGTCGGTCAGGGGGCAGAAGTCCGATAAAAGACAGCCGCAGCGCATAGGTACCGAGCGCCCCGGCCATGATGATGGTCCACAGGGCGAGACTGCTCACGGGGAGCTCCTCCCGGGCAACCTGCGGCGCCCCTCGAGCAGCATCCCTGCTCCTACTCCCGCCACGACAGCAATCAAGAGCCCGGTGCGATCGGGCAGCCCCCCGAGGATCACCGCCAGGCCACCGGCGCTGGCCGCAGCGGCAATCGCCGGGCGATCCCGCAGCATCGGGACGAGAAGGGCAAGGAAGGTGAGAGGCAGAGCGAAGTCGAGCTGCCAGCCGGTCGGAACGCGAGCTCCCAGCAGGATTCCCGCGGCGGTACAGGCCTGCCAGGCGGACCACAGTGTCAAACCGGTCCCCAAGAAGTACCAGTGAGCGAAGCGCAATTCCCCCCGCTGATATCGAGCGGAGGCAACGGCGAAGGCCTCGTCCGTCAGCAGCCAGGCGAGCAGCATTTTCCAGCGGGCGGAAAGGGAGGAGAACTGTGGCGCCAGGCTCGCACTGTAGAGCAGATGTCGCAAGTTGACGATCCAAATCGTGCCAATGACAACGGCCGCCGGCGCGCCGCCCGCGATCAGGCTTACGGCCACGAGTTGGGCGCTGCCCGCAAAGAGGATGAGCGAGAACCCCTGTGCGACGAGGGCGGAAAGCCCCGAACCAACAGCAAGCGCCCCGAAGATCAAACCGAACGGCACGACGCCGGCCAGGATCGGCAGCTGGTCACGGGCACCGGCTGCGAACTCGCGCCAAGGGGTACGGGAAGGGGCAGGCATCTGCTAGTCCCTCCGGAGCGTCCGGACTTCCAGGCTGGGGAGAACAAGAGGAAAAGCCAACGTCATCCCTTCAGCGCCCGGTCGCATTCCGCCGGAGGTCTGTTTCATCGGCGAAACCAAAGGAGCAGCGAACTCGCGGCCTGGCGGGCCGCCCGCCAAGACCAAGTGGGCCGATTCATGCGGCACCCGCATCGCCGCGCATCAGGCGCCGCTTCACCTTGCCGGAGTGACCGTCCCGCTCGGCTGACCTGCCCAGAGGCCTGTGTTCGGCAAGCCGTTCGCGCGAAATACCACCAAGGCCTGCGAGCTGGAGGTGGCGCAATTGTATCTGCAGAAGGCAGGAGCAGGAAAGGAACCTCTGGCCGCGAGGAGCAAGACGAGGGTCTAGTGGCTCGGATGCAGCCCTTCTGGATCGGGAGAAACCCCGAAACCGGGCTGTCCAGGCAGGGGTTGGATCGGCCGAACTTGACCGTCCCGGGGTTAGGTTTCAGGTTAGCCTGATCCGGCCTGAGCCTCCCACCTGCCAAATCCCAAATCCCAAATCCCAAATCCTCTGTTTGGTATCATAAGGATTGGCATGGTCGCGCGTCGTCCCGATTGGCCCACATGTCACAATCCCCGTCTTGCGGAAACGGAAGGCTGGCCAGGGCCGAGGTGCCGTGTTCTCCGGGCATTCCAAAGGGGTCATTCATTTTCGTCTCATCCTGCGGCTCTATAGTTTCCAAATTCCCTGAAGATCGTCGGGGTTCTGGTGCGCGGGCGCCCGGCGCCGTTCATGTTGGCAAGGTCCCCTTTCCTTATTGGTGGAATCGAGAATGAACGAAGCACCCGTTTCGCACCGCCCGCTTTGGCGGGCCCGCCTGCAGCGGCTGAGAGCCCGCCTGCGCAGCGCGCTTCCGTTTGCTCTCGGGACAGCGGCGGCGCTGGTGGCGCTCCTGCTCTACAGCCTTCTCTTTCCGGGGCCCCATCCGCTGACCGAGCGCGACGTGAACGACGCCGTCGCCCAAGCCCTCGCCTCGGCGACGCCTCCGCCAGCCTTCTCTGAGCGCGTGTACGAGATCATTCAACCCTCGCTCGTTTTGATCCAAACCAAAGCCCTCGCCGCAGGCGGCGACTCAGAGACCGGCTTGGGGAGTGGTGTCGTCATTGACGATAGCGGCGATATCCTGACGAGCCTGCACGTGGTCGCTCAGGCCAGCGATATTCGGGTGACCTTCGCGGATGGCACGCAGTCGAGTGCGCAGGTGACGACCCAGCAACCTTCGATTGACATCGCCATCCTCCAGGCGAGCCACCCTCCGGCGCAGCTTTACCCGGCCACGATTGGCAATCCGAACGCCATGCGCGTCGGCGACGAGGCGTATGTGGTCGGCAATCCGTTTGGCCTGTACGGATCGA
>JBEKHT010000112.1:0-5978 GCA_050012135.1 Anaerolineales bacterium
TGCTGGAGGCCGCGCAGGCCATTCACGCGGCTCAAGCCGACCTGCCGATCCTGGTGGTCGCAGAAGAAGCGGGCCCTCCTCCTTCGCAGACCCTCACCAAGCTGGGTGCCTCCGAGGTCCTGGTGGGCGCTCTGGAGGAGCAGGAACTCGAGGCTGCGCTGGAACCGGCTTTCGTCCGTTTGCTCAACCCAGGGACCCCAGGAGGAGACGGGGGGCCGGCGGCCCCTCGCTCGGCGGACGTCCTGGCCCGTCTCAGCCAAGGGTTGAGTCGTCTTCTGCAGTTGGACGGATCCTTGACCTCGCTGGTGGAAGAAGCCGAAACTTCCATAAGCCAGCTGGCTGCCCTGCCCCGCCTGAGCCCTGCCCCGAGCGAGGGAGAGGCTTCGCCGCGGGTCACTGAGCTGGAGACGCTGGCTGAGCTGGGTCGCCGAGTGACCCGCCATCTCAATGTCGACGAGGCCCTGACCGCTATTGTCGAGGCGGCCGTGGAGCTCACCGGCGCGGACGAGGGCAGCCTGATGTTGCTGGATGAGGCCACGGGCGAACTGCATATGCGGGCGGCCAAGAACTTCGATGAGCAATTTGTGCGCACCTTCCGCGCGCGAGTCCAAGATTCGGTGGCCGGAGAGGCGCTGCGTTCGGGCGAACCGGTTCTGATCGACGAGCACAGCCCGCAGAAAATCGCCACCTCATTCCTGGTTCACTCCCTGATCTTCGTTCCGCTCAAGGGGCAAAGCGGGGATATCGGCCTGCTGGGGGTGGACAACCGCCAAGCGGGCCGCTCTCTCACCTCTCACCATGTCACCCTGGTCCAGGCTTTGGCCGAGTTTGCTTCCGTAGCTCTGGAAAACGCCCGTTTGTATGAACAGGCCAAAGAGGAGCGCCTCCGCCTGGAGACGATTCTTCAGGAGATTGAGGATGGCGTCATCATCACCGATCCCGAGGATCGGCTGTTGCTGGTGAACCGCTCGGCCCGCGAGGCCTTCGCGCTCGACGAGGACGCCGCCTTACTGCACCCGATCCTCGAGGCTATTCCCCATCCCGAACTGCTCGCGCTCTATGCCCAGCGCGGCACCTCCAACAGCCAGCTCCGTCGCGGAGAGATCACCCTGCCCGACGGTCGTGTGTTCCTGGCGCATCTTTCCCCGATCGAGGGGGTCGGCCACGTCATTGTCCTGCGCGACATCACGCACTTGAAGGAGCTGGATCACATCAAGTCCGAATTCGTGGCGACCGTGTCGCACGACTTGCGCTCTCCGCTCACAACGATTTTGGGCTATGTCGATCTGATCGAACGCGGCGGGCCCCTGACCTCTCAACAGCGAGAGTTCCTGCGGCGTGTCCAGCAGAGCACCCAATCCATCACGACCCTGGTGACGGATTTGGTTCACCTGGGGCGGATCGAGGCGGGCTTTGACACGCAACAGGACCTGGTGGACCTCTCGGCGCTCGCAGGCTATGCCGTGGAAAGCGTCCGCTCTCGCTGCGAGAGTCGCGCCATCGAATTGATTGCCGATCTGCCGGCGGAATTGCCTCCCGTCGCCGGCAATCCCATCCGCCTGCGGCAAATGATTAACAACCTCGTGGACAATGCCATCAAGTACACCCGCGAGAACGGCCGCATTGAGGTGACCACCCGGGGCGAGCAAGGCCAGCTGATTCTACAGGTGTCGGACACCGGAGTCGGCATTCCCCTCACGGAACAGCCCTACATCTTCAACAAGTTCTTCCGGGCTTCGAATGTGGAAGACGGGTCCGGGAGCGGCCTGGGCCTCTCGATCGTCAAGTCTATTGTCGAGGTTCACAACGGCCGCATCTGGGTCGATTCAACCCCGGGGAAAGGATCGACTTTTACGGTGGTCCTACCCGCGGCACAATCCAGGCCGCGAGAGGAGCCCAGCCAAGCCGGGGGTGAGCCGTCCTCTTAAAGGCGCCTCCGCCAGGACAGTAAGGACAGCCTGGCGGAGGCCTTCGCCAAAGGAGGAGACAGCGGTGAGTTAGGGGAAAAGCCCTTTCTCATGTCTCAGAAGCCACTTAATCCCAGCCGGTCGGGCTGGACACCGTTTTTCGTCATCTCCTCCATGTGACATTGGTCGGCAGAGCGGGATCGCCTCCTGGGACCGACCCAAAGGAACTGCGTAACCGATCGGCCCTGTTACTCTCCGCTTCATCCCCTCCCGCCCCAGCCTGTCCCCGGGGCCTTCCCCCCGGCGGCTGGTACACTTGGCAACCATCCGATGGACGATTCGCCTTCCCGTATTCGTGAGCGTCTGATCAGGGCGGGCCGAAGATCCCCCGCGAAACCACGGCCCCGCTCTCGCCCGCGGGTCTTGCCGGACGACTGGCCCATCCGCCAAGCGACCAATGTCCACGGCGACTACATGTTTCTCGAGAGCTCCTACACCGCCGAGGATCGGCACGGCAGGTTGTCCCTGGGCGAGCTCAGCCTGCGGATTTCCCCTGACGAAGGCATCTCCGGGTTCCCCCAAGGCGTTTCCCTGGGCGCACTGTCCTTCATCGATACCGAGACGACAGGCCTTTCCGGCGGGACCGGGACCCTGGCCTTCTTGGTGGGAATTGGGAGATTCGAATCCGAACATTTTGTCCTGAGGCAGTACTTTCTCCGAGACCCCGGCGAGGAAGCGGCGATGCTGGAGGCCGTGGTCGCGCAACTGGGGACCTCCCGCGGGCTGGTGACCTTTAACGGGCGCGGGTTTGATCTGCCCATCTTGCAGGCCCGGGCCACGCTGCGCTTGCGCCAGCGCGCTGTTCTGTCCGACTTGCCGCACCTGGATTTGCTGATCCACGCTCGACGCTTCTGGCGCCGGCGCCTGGAATCTTGCTCGCTCAGCAGTCTGGAGACCCACGCCCTGGGGATCGTGCGCCAAGCGACCGATATTGAAAGCGCCCTCATCCCGGAGATCTATCGGGAATACTTGAAGACGGGGGAGGCCGGGGCTCTCGACCGCGTCTTGTACCACAATGCGATTGACATCCTTTCCCTTGTGGCCCTGGCGGGAGACCTGTTCGACCGCTACTCCGGGGAACTCGACTCATTGGCGGACCCCCGAGATGGATTGACCCTCGCCTACCTGTACTGGGGACAGGGCAGAACCGAGGAGGCCCAAAAGGCCTTCCAATCCTCACTCGGGGGAGAGCTCCCAGGAGAGGACCGCCTGCGTGCGGAATGGGGACTGGGCCATCTGCTCAAGCAAATTGGGCGCCCCGAGCAGGCCAGCGCCCATTGGGAGGCCTGCCACCGGCTCGCACCCTTGGATCCCAGACCCTGCCTGGAACTGGCCAAGTACTACGAGTGGAGGCAGAGAGACTTCACCCGAGCCACGGAATGGGCGCAGGCGGCGCAGGACGCCTTGGCCGGCCTGCCTGCGGGCTGGCAGCGCTCGGCCGCCGAAGGGGATCTTCTCCATCGCCTCGCGCGCCTGGAGCGTAAGCGGACAGAACGACCCGCTGGATAGACGGGCGGTCGGTATTCTTGGTCATCCCCTCTGGACTCGGACCCGCCCAGCTCATCTCTGCCCACCCTTCATTTCCAGCAGCGGACCCCTCCGCAATTGCGAGGAGGCCTATGCGACGAGGGTCATGGCCAAACCGCGAGGCCCGCGCTCCACAGATGGGGCTCAAGGTTCTTGTTGGAGGGGGAAAAACCGTCTGAGCCGCCTGAGTGCGCTGGCGGTCAGCAGCGGTGCTCAGGCCGCTTGCCCCCAGGGTGCGAGGGGAGCGGAGCAATCGCCTTGCATTCTAGGCCCCACCTCTGAACTGGGGCCGCACCAAGTTCTTGGAGGAAATGGATGAAAACCCGATCCAGCTTACGGACGCTAGGCGTAGTCTACAAGGACAACCTCTTTGACGGCGGCCTGATTCTCCTCGGCGCAGCCGTTCAAGCCTTGGCGATGGATCTCTTCCTGATCCCGGGCCATCTGGCGGCCGGGGGGGTAAGCGGCGCGGCCCAGATCGCGAACCGCTACACCGGCTGGCCGATCGGCTTGATGATCATCGTCGCCAACATCCCGCTCTTGTTGTTGGGTTGGCGCTTCCTGGGCGGCCGACGCTTCCTGGCGCGCACGGCCTTGGCGGTGGTGGCCTACTCCCTGCTCATCGACGGACTGGCCCTGTGGTTGCCCAAAGGCCTGACCGGCGACCCGGTCCTGAATGCCCTTTTCGGCGGGGTCTGCGGAGGAATCGGGATGGGCCTGGTTTTCCGGGGCAAGGGCACGAGTGGTGGCACCGACATACTGGCGCGCTTGCTGGGTCAGTGGCGTGGAATCCCGCTCAGTCAGAGCTACCTGATTACCGATGCCCTGGTGGTCCTGGTCGCAGGGCTGGCCTTCAGCTGGCCGCTGGCGCTGTATGCACTGGTGGCGCTGTACGTCTCTGGGCTTGCGGCAGAGACGACCCTGGAGGGAGCCAGCGTCGTGCGGGCGGCCACCATCATTTCCTCCAAACCTCAGGAGGTGGCGAACCGCATCATGATTGAAATGGAGAGGGGAGTCACTCAGTGGCCGGGAGTGGGTATGTACTCCGGCCAAGAGCGCAAGATCCTATTCTGCGTGGTCAGCCGGGCCGAGGTCGCGCAGCTCAAGGCGATTATCCAACAGGCCGATCCCGGCGCCTTCGCGGTGATCGGGCAGGCACATGAGGCTCTGGGGGAAGGGTTTCGCCCGCTCGGCGCGTGACGGCCGCGGGTCTCAGGGCTCGGGACCGGCAGGGGACTCCGCGCGAGGCCAGAAGCGCGCCAGAAAAGCGTCAATCTCCCTGCGCAGGTCGTTGCCCTGCCGGTAGTCCGCAACGCGCAAGGTCGGCGAATCGTTTCCCAGGATCATCTTGGAGACAGGGGTGCCGCTCAGGTAACAGCACAGGACCGGACGACCCAGCCCGAGCGCATAGGCAATCTCGTAGCCCACCCCATGCGAGGGCGTCGTGACCTCGGCAATCAGAGCATCGCACTCGCTGATCCAATCGACATCCCGCCGGAAGACCTCCTGGGGCTGGACCACCCGCTCCCGCGCCATTACCTCGGGTCGGGCCAAGTGGGCCGTCAGGACCTGGTGACCCAAGGCCAGAAGGTGATCGACGATGAAAGCATACATCTCCTCATCCTTCCGGCCTCCCGTCAGGGAACAAGAAAAATAGATCTTCACGCGATCCCGTTTCGCCCGGGAGCCGGGAGATTCCAGGTTCCGCCCGTGACCAAGACAGCAGGCTCACGATCGGGCGGCCGACCTCCCCCTCCCCAGAGGGTCTTGAAGTCGTTACAATGGGAAACGATCAGCGTATTGTCCGGGCACCGTCTCACAGGGGACCCACGCGAGTATGCCGTCAGATCATATTATCATTCGGGGCGCGCGAGAGCACAACCTCAAGAATATCGACCTCGCTCTGCCGCGCAATGAGTTCATCGTCTTTACCGGTGTTTCCGGGTCGGGCAAGTCCTCGCTCGCCTTCGACACCCTCTTTGCCGAGGGCCAGCGGCGCTATGTCGAGTCGCTCTCGGCCTATGCCCGTCAGTTTCTCGGGCAGATGGAAAAACCCCACGTCGACTTCATCGGGGGCTTGAGTCCCGCCATTGCCATCGAGCAGAAGGCCGTTTCCAAGAACCCGCGCTCGACGGTCGGAACGGTCACCGAGATCAGCGATTACCTGCGGGTGCTCTTTGCGCGGGTGGGGACGCCGTATTGTCCCAGTTGCGGCCGCCCGGTGTCGCGCCAGACCTCGACTCAGATCGTCGATCAAGTCCTCGCCCTGGCGCCGGGAAAGAAGATCTTGCTGATGGCGCCGGTCATTCGCAAGCGCAAGGGCACCCATGAGGAGGTTCTGGCGGAGGCGAGGGCGAGCGGCTTCCAGCGGGCCCGCGTCAACGGAGTCGTGCTGGATCTGGGCGACCCCCTCAAGCTGGCCAAGACGCGCAAGCATGACATCGACATTGTAGTGGATCGTCTGGTGCTGCCTGAGATCAAGGA
>JBEKHT010000113.1:0-5949 GCA_050012135.1 Anaerolineales bacterium
TGGGTCGCTGGGTGGTTGGACACTTGGGATAGAATACCAATCTGCAGAAGGACAAGCGACGGTATCCGCGTGCCCTTCTTGCGCTGCAGGTTAGGCTAGCCCCGCCTCAAGGCATGAGGTCCGAGAGGGATTGGATCCCAACCAGGACCAGGCCGGGCAATGAAGAATCTGCTGCTTGGAAACCTCCTGGATGAGTCGTGGCAAGAGCGACGCGCCCGGCCTGCGCGGAATCCCATGCTGCAAAAGATGATTGCTGACGCCCGGCTCCCCGGCTCTTGGTCCGGGTCAGCCCAAGGAGCAGGCTGCCCTGGGCCTGCTGGGCGGCTAGGAACGCCCCAACCCGGGTGAAGCCCTTGTCACCCGGCGGGGGGCGAGGAGGAATGGCATGACCGGACGGGTGGTTGCCTTCGGCGAGATCATGTTGCGGCTCAAGTCCCCTGGCTTTGAGCGCCTGCTGCAAACGCCGAGCTTTGAGGCCACTTTTGGGGGAGGCGAGGCCAATGTGGCGGTCTCGCTCGCATGCTTTGGGCTGGAAGTTGCCTATGTCACCGTACTGCCCGCCAACCCCATTGCGGATGCCTGCCTTGCCTTTCTGAGAGGCATGGGGGTCGACACTTCCCTCGTCATTCGCGGCGGCGATCGAATGGGGATCTATTATCTTGAGGCCGGAGCGGATCAGCGTCCCTCCCAGGTGATCTACGACCGGGCGCACTCGGCGTTGATGGATAGTCCCCCGGAGATCCTCGCGTGGGACCGCATTTTTGAGGGCGCCTCGTGGTTTCACCTCACCGGGATCACGCCGGCCCTGAGCGCAAACACGGCCGAGATGTCGCTGGCCGCTGTCCGCTCTGCCAAGCAACGGGGGCTGACCGTGTCCTGCGACTACAACTATCGCAAGAACCTGTGGAAGTACGGAAAACAGGCTCCGGAGGTGATGAGGGAGATCGTCCGCTATGTTGATCTGGGCTTGGCCAATGAGGAGGATTGTCAGAAAGCCCTCGGCCTCGCCCTGGAAGGGGGAGCTTCGGACCGGGCCATCGAGCAAGGGGAAATCGACCGCGCGGCCTACCAAGGCCTATGCGAGAGAGTCCTGGAGAGTTTTCCCAACCTCAGGCGCCAAGCCATCACCTTGCGCGAAAGCCACAGCGCGAGCAGCAATGGTTGGTCCGGTTGCCTCCACAACCGGAGCCAATTCCTCTTGAGCACCCGCTACGCAATCTCGAATATCGTCGACCGGGTGGGGTCCGGTGACGCCTTCGCGGCCGGCCTGATCTATGGATACCAGACCGGGATGAGCGATCAGGAGGCGCTTGATTTCGCTGGCGCGTCCTCCTGTTTGAAGCACTCCATCCCCGGCGATTTCAATCGGATCTCGGTGGAGGAGGTGAAACGGCTGATGCGGGGCGAGGCCTCCGGGCGGGTTCAGCGCTGAGGCGGCGGGCCGCCGGCAGGGAGGGGTGGGCCAGCCCTGCCGTTGGAGGGTAGCTCCGGGGATAGGCAGCTCTTCCTGCGCGGACCAGGCAGGCAGAGGCCTGCTTTGGGAAGATCTCATGAAAGAAGGCAGCGGCCAGCCCCCGGGGGCTGGCCGCTGATTCTCTGGGAGACCTCGCGGACAAACAAAATGGGACCTGCTTGTCCGGTCAGTGCCGAAGCGGGGAGTTGAACCCCGACGGCCTTGCGGCCACTGCGCCCTGAACGCAGCGCGTCTGCCATTTCCGCCACTTCGGCAACGAGTTCAAATTCTACCTGTTTTCGCCGGCTTGTCAAAACTCTGATGGGATGAGCCGCTTGGTCTCTCCCTCCTCCCAGGGTTGCGCCGCGGTCCATTCCAGGCAGGCTCCGCCCGGTCCGTGCGGGAACTCCGCTCCGCCCCTGGTGGACTTGGCCTGTGTGGGCAGGGTGCGGCCATGTATAATGCGAACTTGCCCACAGGTCGTCTCTTCCATGGAAAAGTCCGAGTTTTCCCTTGAGGGGGAGTTCCGTTATGACCGGTCGGGACCGGTGCGCTGGATCGCGTCTCATGCGATCCGCTATCCGATTCTTCCCCTGCTGATGATCCTGGCGGCCATTGGAAACAACACCGCCTTCAGCTACGTGCAGATCTTCATTGGCCAAGCCTTCGACCTGATCACCCGCACGAATTGGACTCACCTGCAACTGATCCTGGCCGCGCTGGCCGTGCTGGGGGCCTCGGCCTCGCAGCAGCTGACCGGGCTGATGCGCACCTACGCCGGTGAGTTTCTGGCGCAGCGCATCGAACGCGACGCGCGCCACGAGCTGTACGCCAGCCTGCTGGGCAAGAGCCAGACCTTCCACGGGCGCCAGCGGATCGGCGATATCATGGCGCGCGCCACCAATGATGTGCACACCCTCAATCTGATGTTTAGCCCGGGGGTTTGGATGATCACGGACACGATCATGAACGTCATCATCCCCGTCTTCCTGATCGGCACGATCAATCCACGTCTGCTGCTGATGCCCTTGATCTTCGTGGTGCTGCTGGTGATAACCCTGGTGGACTACAACCGTCGTCTGAGCCCGGTCACGGTGGGGATGCGCGAGCAGTTTGGGGTCGTGAACGCGGGCCTGGCGGAGGCCATCGCCGGCATCGAGGTCGTCAAGGCCAATGTCCAGGAGCACTTCGAGTGGAACAAGTTCACCCACAACGCTCGCGTCTTCCGCGACTACTATGTCAAGCAGGGGGAGGTGGAGGCGACTTACTTCCCCATGCTGGCCTTCAGCATCTGCTGGGCGGCCGGCTTCCTGCATGCCTTGCTGGTCTGGCGCTCCGGCCTGATCACTCTGGGGGAGGTCGTGTCCTTCGTGGGTTTGATGAGCGGGCTGCGCTTCCCGACCTCGGTTTCGCTCTTCTCCTTTGACCTGGTTCAGCTGGGGATCGCCAGCGCGAAGCGGATCCTGGGGATGATCAACACCAAATCCGACCTGGATCGGAACGAGCAGGGCCACTCGGCGCCCATGCGCGGCGAGGTTGAATTTCGCCGGGTTTCTTTCGGCTACGACGGGCAGCCGGTCCTGCGAGGGGTGAGCTTCTGCGCGCACGCAGGCGAGACCATCGCCATTGTCGGCCAGACGGGATCGGGCAAGACGACCCTTACGCGGCTGATCAACCGCATCTTTGACGTCGCGGGAGGGAGCGTTTGTGTCGACGGCGTGGACGTGCGCGAGTGGGACCTGGATTCCCTGCGTTCGCAGATTTCCACGATCGAGCAGGACATCTTCCTGTTCTCAGGCACCATTGCGGAGAACATCGCTTTCGGAAGAGCGCAGGCGACGCGGGCGGAAATCGAGCGTGCCGCCCGAGAGGCCCAGGCGCATGAGTTCATCCTGAGCTTCGCCGACGGTTACGACACGGTCATCGGCGAACGCGGCGTGACCCTCTCGGGGGGACAGCGTCAGCGCCTGGCGATCGCGCGAGCCTTTCTGACGGATCCTCGGATCCTCATTCTCGACGACAGCACCAGCGCCATCGACAGCGCCACGGAGGACCTGATCCAGCGGGCCATGCGCCGGATCAGCCGGGAGCGAACGACCTTCCTGATCACTCACCGTCTAAGTCAGATACGGTGGGCCGACCGGATCCTGGTTCTGCGCCGGGGCCAGTTGGCCGACCTGGGGACGCACGAGGAGCTGATGGCGCGCAGCCTCGATTATGGCAGGATCTTCTCCCGCTATGAGTAGCTTCCGACGGATCGCTGCAGGGGAACGAAACGATGGGTTTTATTCTCGACGGACTGGAATCTGAGCCCTACGACCGCAACTACCGCGATCGGGATCTGCTGGCGCGGATCATCGCTTACTTCCGGCCCTATACTCTCCAGGTGGCCCTCATTGCGCTCGCGATCGCGCTCAACTCCATCGCGGGCTCCGGCGGCCCGATTGTCATTTCCCAGACTCTGGACTTGGTGGCGCGGAATCCCAGCACCCTTGAGATGCTTCTCCTGGCCGGGGCCGTCCTGGGGCTGGGCCTCCTGGGTTGGGGCACGAATTTCGTCCAGCAATGGGTCTCGGCCCGCGTCGTTGGAAACGTCGTCCTCAAGCTGCGGGAAGACGTCTTCAACGCTACGATCCGGCATGATCTGTCCTTCTTCGAAGAGCATGCCTCCGGGAAGATCGTCAGCCGCGTCACCTCGGACACCCAGGACTTCTCCGATGTGGTCTCGCTGGTGGTGAGTCTCATCAGCCAGGTGCTCCTGGTTGCCTTCCTCACCGCCTGGCTGCTGCATGTCAGCTGGGAACTTACCCTGCTGCTGGTCGCCATGGCGCCGATCGCGGCGGCGATTGCCTTGGGATTCCGGCGGATCGCGCGGCGGGTAACCCAGCGGGCGCGGCGCGTGACGGCCAAGATCAATGCCCAGATTCAGGAATCCGTGAGCGGGATCATGGTCGCCAAGGCTTACCGCCAGGAGCGCGCCATCTACAACACCTTCGAGACCAACAACCGCCAGGCGTATCAGGTGGGCGTGCGCCGAGGCATCACGCTCGACACGATCTTCCCGATTATGGGAATGACCTCCGCCCTGGGGATCGGTCTGCTGGTCTATGCGGGCGGTCTTTCCGTGCGCACCGGCGCGGTCACGCCGGGGGATTGGTATCTCTTCATGCAGGCGGTCGGTTTCTACCTTTTCCCGATGATGAACATTGCCTCCTTCTGGAGCCAGTTTCAGGACGGGCTGTCTGCCTCGGAGCGTGTCTTCGCGCTGATTGACACGGAACCCAAGGTGAGCCAGGTCGCCGCGGAGCCGGTAGACCAGCTCGAAGGGAGGATCGAGTTCCGTCATCTCGGCTTCACCTACACCGGCAGGGAGATTGTCCTCCCGGACTACTCCCTCGAGATTCGGCCGCAAGAGACGATCGCCCTGGTGGGCCATACGGGGGCAGGAAAAACCAGCGTGGCCAACCTGATCCTGCGCTTCTATGAATTTCAGTCAGGTCAGCTCCTGATCGACGGCCGCGATATCCGCCGGCTGGATCTTGACCAATACCGCTCCCACGTGGGCTTGGTTCCGCAGGACCCGTTCCTTTTCTCGGGCACCGTGCAGGAAAACATCCGCTATGGAAAGCCCCAGGCGACTCAGGACGAGGTGATCCAGGCGGCGATGCACATCAGCACAGGGGACTGGATTGAAGACCTGCCGCAGGGTCTGGACACGGATGTGGGCGAGCGGGGTTCGAACCTTTCGATGGGGCAGAGGCAGCTGGTGGCGCTGGCGCGCGTGCTTCTCAAGAATCCGGCGATTCTGATCCTGGACGAAGCCACCGCGAGCGTCGACCCATTCACCGAGTCGCAGATTCAAGAAGGGTTGAGCACGGTGATGCGCCACCGGACCTCGATCGTGATCGCCCACCGTCTCTCGACGGTTCGGCACGCGGACCGCATTGTGGTGATGGACCGGGGGCGGATCGTGGCGATGGGGACCCACGAAATGCTCATGGCCCAGGGCGGGCTGTATGCCGAGCTGTACAACACCTATTTCCGCCACCAGTCGTTGGCCTCCATCAATGCTCCCTCCTGGCTCACCCAAGGGGCCGGAGGGTAATCGCTGGCGGGAGGTAGCCTTTTGCTTTCGAACCCGGCAGGTTAGCCAACCCGCCGTCTGCTGTGCCTGGGCGCTGGGGCCGAAGAGCAACTGGCCGGGACTCGTGAACTGCCCTCTAACCCGCAGCTGGGCTTGCCTTCGATCTTCTCAGGCGGGGCCGCTTTTTTCCGCCGTGCGACTCCTATCCACGCATTTCTCCAGCCGCAGGCTCCGCTACCTTGGAGCAGGGTCTGGGTTGAGGGATGCCCTCATCCGCTCGACTTGGCTGGCAGGTACTCCACCAGGCGGTGAGCCATCTTGCTCACCGTCATCGAGTGGAGCCAGATCCGCCCGGGGCCCTTGAGCGTGGCCAGGAAAACCCCCTCTCCTCCGAGCAGAATGTTGGTCATTC
>JBEKHT010000114.1:0-5882 GCA_050012135.1 Anaerolineales bacterium
CGGGAGAAGATTGCGGGGCTCCTGCGCGCGTACGGCAGAGTGGGCGGGACCTGTTTGCAGGTGAACGTCATCGACGCGAACACCCTGCGTGAGGCTCAGAAGCATCCCGATGAGTACCGCAACCTCCTGGTGCGGGTCACCGGCTACAACGCCTACTTCGTGGGATTGGGCAAGGAAATCCAGGACGAGATCATCGCCCGAGAGGCTCACCGGCTATAGAGGGCATGGCGACCGGGTTGATCTTCAACATCCAGCAGTTCAGCACCGAAGACGGACCGGGCATCCGCACGACCGTCTTCCTGAAAGGCTGCCCCTTGCGCTGCGCCTGGTGCCACAACCCGGAGGGATTGCGGGCCGCGCCGGATCTGGTGTGGTACGACGTGCGCTGCATCGGCGCACGCGCCTGCCTGGGCGCTTGCCCTGCCGACGCGCTGACCCTCACGACCTCCGGGATGCGGATTGACCGGGAGCACTGTACGGTCTGCGGCGACTGCGCCCAGGCCTGCCCAAGCGGTGCGCTGGAGGTCATTGGCCGCCGCTGGACCCCGGAGCAACTGATGGAGGAACTGTTGAAGGATAGGGTCTTTTTCGAGACCTCGGCCGGCGGCATCACCTTCAGCGGGGGCGAGCCCATGCTGCAGGAGGATTTCCTGAGCGAGGTCCTGCCGCACTGCCGCAGGGCCGGCCTGCACATTGCGCTGGATACCTGCGGCGCCGCCTCGCCGGAACGCTTTGAACGGATTCTCGACCTGGTGGACCTGGTCCTGTATGACCTCAAGATCATGGATCCGGACAGACACCGAGCGGCCACCGGGGCGGGCAACGATCTGATTCTGCACAACGCCCGCCTCTTGGCGTCCCACGGAGTTCCTCTGTGGGTTCGCACGCCCATCATCCCCGGCTACACGGACGATCCGGAAAACCTACGGGCGCTGGGAGCCTTCATCGACCGCGAACTGCCTACGGTCAAGCGCTGGGATCTGCTGGCCTACACCAACCTGGGGCGGCCCAAGTATCACCGCCTGGATGTTCCCTATGCGCTGGAGGCGGCCTCGCTGCTGTCTCGGCAGACGATGGTTTCCGCCTGGCAGACCGCAGCCGATCTGGTCCCCTGTGCCCACTGGTCCGGAGCGACCCATTGAGAGCGGAGGCAACCATGTCCGTCCTGAATGACACCCCCGGCTTGCTGGACGCCCTGCGGGGAGAGATGACGCCGAAGTTTCTGGCCACCCGAAGCCCCGACGGCGCGCCCAATGTGGTTCCGTGCATCACGCTCCTGCCAGCCGAGGATGCGCCTGACACCCTCACCTTCGGCAATTTTCTGCTGCGCAAGAGCATCAAGAACCTGGAACAGGACAGACGCGTTGGGATTCTGGTGATCACCACCGATCTGCAGGGTTGGATTCTCACGGGCGATTTTCTCGAGTTTCAACGCACCGGGCCCTACGTGGATCGCCAGATGAGCAGCTCCCTCCTGCGCTACAACGCCTACACCGGAATCCGTAATGCCGGTGTCATCCGGGTGCGGTCCATGGAGGCGACGTTTGCCATTCCTCGCTTGGAGGTCCTGCGGGACTTTGCTCTGGCCCGCCTCAGCGCGATCCGGGGCTGGGGGCAAGGGGAGGAGGGGGTGCCGGTCCCCCTGCCCGTTCGGCGCGAATTCGCAAAGATGGTGGCGGTGAAGGTTCTCGCCTGGGTGAGCCCGACGGGCTACCCGGTCGTCGTCCCGGCGATCTCAATGCAGCCGGGCGGAAACACGAGCCTGGTCTGCTGGAACGGAACCCCCGGGCTGCCCCAGCCGCCTCCGGGCGCCTCGGTGGCGACCAACATCCTGACCCTCGACGCCGTTTCTTACCAAGCAAAAGGCACCTGGAGCGCCTCCGGACGCGCCGGCGCGATTCAGGTCCGAGAGATCTATGCCGGCGGACCGCCGCTGCCGGGTGGACGGATCGCCTGAGGGCCGGATGGAGCTTGCGGGGAGTCGGCTTTCCCCTCGGGCTGTTTCGGTCGCTCCCGCCGTCGGTGGAAGTCCAGCGGATAGCGACGGTTCCCTTCTGGGTGAAGAGGGGCGAACCGGGCCCGGGACATGCCGCCGTCTGGAGGAGAAGCCCTCCGCCCTTGGAGCTTCGGGTGGGCTCGAGCGAGCGGCGGATGAACGCCCGCCTAGATCGCCTGTCCCTTGAACTGGCTTATGTACAGATGATGGTAGAAACCCCTCTACTCAAGCAACTCCCGGTGCGACCCCTGTTCGACAACCTGCCCATTGTTGATGACCAGCACGTGGTCTGCGTCGCGGATGGTGCTCAGACGGTGAGCAATGACGAAACTGGTTCGTCCCTGCATCAAGCGAAGCAGCGCTTTTTGAATGCGGGCCTCGGTCCGGGTATCCACGCTGCTGGTGGCCTCATCAGGATCAGGATGACCGGATCCGCGAGCACGGCTCGGGCGATGGAGAGGACCTGCCGCTGCCCCTGGCTGAAGTTGCTGGCCCGCTCCGATAGCACGGTTTGATAGCCTTGGGACAATTGGCGAATGAAATGGTCGGCGTCCGCCATTCGGCCACCTCCACGACCTCCTCATCCGTGGCATCCAAGCGACCGAAGCGGATGTTCTCCATGACCGTGGCGGAGAACAAGAAAGTGTCCTGCAGCACTACTCGGAGCTTGCGGCGCAGGTCGGGGGCTTCGAAAGGCCTGGATCCTCCGCAGGAGGCCGGCGCCGATGGGGGGGTGGTACCAGCCTGCCGGCCCCCTTCCCCACAATCGATGTCTCAATTTCTCATCGAAAGGGATTATCCTTGCAGGGCGGCCTGCGAGGCAATGGGCACAGAGATTGGTCGCAAGGGCATCTTTCACACAATGAGATTCCGCAAGGGTCTTGCCGCTGCGCCCGCAAGTCCGCAGGCAATGCCGCTGTCCCCCTCCTTTGAGAACCTGTTCTTGGACCACTGGACGCATGTTTACCGGCTGGTCCTTGGCCTGGTGGGGGACCCAGCCGAGGCGGAGGATCTGGCATTGGAAGCCTTCCTGAAACTGTACCAGCGCTACCCGGAGCCACCGGAAGGCTTCAATGTGGGAGGCTGGCTCACCCGCGTGGCGGGCAATTTGGGGCTCCGCTCAATTCGAAGCTACCAGCGGCGCCAGCGCTACGAGCTTGAGGCCGGTGTGGGCGTCCTGGGGGACGCCCCTGAGAATCGGCCGGCGGAGGTCCAGGCCCGCGAAGAAGAGCGCCGGCTGGCAAGAATGGGTCTGGCCCGGATGAATTCTCATCAGGCCCAGCTGTTGATCCTGCGCTACTCGGGCATGACCTATCGAGAGATCGCCGCCGCCATGGGCCTCTCGCCAAACTCGGTCGGTCCTCTGCTGCTGCGCGCGGAACGTGCCTTCGAGAAATGCTACCGGTCTCTGATGGAGGAGGAAGCATGAGCCAACACCTGAGCGATGGCCAGTTGAGAGCGGCGCTCGATGGAGAGCTCGGCTCAGCGGATCGGCGCCACCTGGAAAGTTGCGCAGAGTGTCGGGAACGAGGCGAGGCGGTGCGCCGGGAGTGGCAACCGACCGCGGGGAGACTCGCCCTGTTTTCCCAGGCCAACCCGCCGGCGGATCTCTCCTCCCGGACCGCCCTGAGCCATTTCCACGAACGAAAACTCGCCCGAAAGGAGAGCTCAAGCATGGCAAGAAAGGCGCTTCGTTCACCCGTCATCCAGTACGGCCTGCCGGTTGTTGTGCTCTTGGTTCTGATCCTGGCGATTCCCACCACGCGGGCCCTGGCTGACCGCTTGCTCGATCTGTTCCGAGTGCAAGAGGTGGCGGTCATCCCGGTCGACTTCACCGGATTGCAGCAACTCACGGGCCAGGGGACGGTTGGAAAGCAGCTCAGTGAACTGATCTCGGACTCGGTCACGACAAATCAGAAGCCCGGGGCCCCTGTGGAGGTTTCGGATGCGGTTCACGCCAGCCAGCTGGCAGGCTTCAAGGTCCGTCTTCCCCAGGGGGTGACGCCCTCGCGCATCAGCGTGGTAGGCGCGTCGGCTTTCACCTTTACGGTCAATCGCACCAAGGCGCAGGCGCTGTTGGATGAGGCCGGGAGGAGCGATCTTCTCCTGCCTGCCTCGATTGACGGCGCGCTCGTCTCCGTGAAGATCCCGGCGGCGGTCAGCGTCGACTACGGCACCTGCCCTGCGCCGAACACAGACGAGACCGGAATCGACCTGAGTGCGGGCGGTTCCGCCGGCCGCCGTTACCCGGACTGCGTCATTCTGGCAGAGATCCCCAGTCCGACGGTCACGGCTCCGCCGACCCTGGACGTCGCTCAGCTGGCCCAAATCGGCCTCGAGTTCACGGGCATGAGCAGCCAACAGGCTGCGGCCTTTACCCAAACCGTCGATTGGACCTCAACGCTCGTGATCCCCATTCCCAAGAATGCCGCAACCTACGAGCAGGTGAAGGTGGACGGCGTGGTGGGAACCCTCATCCAGCGTCCGGCGGATGACGCTCCCGAATTCGGGCTGCTGTGGGTCAAAGGCGGGGACATCTACGGGATCAGCGGCCTGGGCAGCGATTCCCAACGGGCCATCCAGATGGCGAACTCACTCCCCTAGGGGCCTCTCATGTCTGGTGGACCGGCGATTCGTACGGACCGGCTGAGGAAGGTTTTCGGCGAGCGGGCCGCGGTGAAGGACCTCACCCTGCTGGTTGAGCAGGGTGAGGTTTTCGGTTTCCTGGGGCCCAATGGCGCGGGGAAGACGACCGCCATGAAGATGCTGCTGGGGTTGATCGCCCCTACCTCCGGCACGGCCTCCGTCCTGGGGGCGCCAATTGGCGATCGGCGGGCCTTGGCTCGCATGGGGTTTCTCCCCGAGCACTTCCGATTCCAGGAGTGGCTTACTGCCCGCGAGTTTCTTGAGCTCCATGGTCAGCTTTGCAATATGAACCCACGCGACCTGAAACTGCGGATCGGCGAATTGCTGGACCGAGTCGGTCTCTCGGAGTATCGCCAAAAACAACTGCACACCTTCTCCAAGGGGATGTTGCAGCGGATCGGGCTGGCTCAGGCTCTGCTCAACCGGCCCTCCCTGGTTTTCCTCGATGAGCCGACCTCGGGACTGGATCCGATCGGCCGTCGCCTGGTAAGAGATATCATCCACGAGCTGCGTTCCCTCGGCACGAGCGTCTTCTTGAACTCCCATCTGCTCAGCGAAATCGAAGTCACCTGCGACCGGGTGGCCTTCATCCGCCACGGGGAGGTCGTCCGGGTCATGGAGTGGCGCTCTCTTGAGGCAGGGCAGACCGTGGCCACCCTTCACGTGCGCAACCTCTCCGCCCAAGCGCTCGAGGGGCTCACGCGGTGGGGGCAGGACGTCCACGCGGAAGGCGAACAGGTGAGCCTCTCCGTCCCCAGCGAGTCGGCCCTGCCCGAGATCGTGCGACACCTTGTGGCGCACGGTGCGGACGTGTACAGCCTTGTGCCCAATCGCAAGTCCCTGGAGGAGATCTTCATCGAGACGATTGGGAAGGATGGGGGGCTGTGAACAACATCTGGGTTCTCGCGCGCATGACATTTCGGGAAGCCGTTCGCCGTCGAATTGTCCTGACGGGGGTCGTCCTGGGGGTCTGCTTCTTGATCATCTTTACCGCCGGGTTTCACTTCATCATCTCCCAGATCGGCACGAGCGCGGCGAACCTTTCCGCGCAAAGCAACAGCCCGGGGCTGGCCCGGATCGCTCGCACCGAGGGAATCAACCTGCTGCTCCTTGCGGGGCTCTATGCCGTCACTTTCCTTTCCGTCGCCATGGCGGCTCTCCTGGGCGCAGACACCTTGGCGGGCGAGATCAGCTCGGGCACAATCCAGACCATCGTCACCAAACCGATCCGCCGGTCCGA
>JBEKHT010000115.1:0-5867 GCA_050012135.1 Anaerolineales bacterium
CTATTCAAGTACCAAGGTCTGCACCATTGCCCAAATCCATCCCGATCACAATATTCCTCGATGGTTTACTTGTTGAACCTGCCAAAACTGGTCAATTCGTGCTGCGAATAGGGAAAGTCCGGCTAACTGCGGCGGTCGACCGCGAGGGGAAGAGGGTCGCGGAGGGCGAAAAGCTGCCAGAGCGAGGCAGGGCATTCTGCCGGGAGGGATCCCGAGCGGACAATCCCCCCCTTCCTCGGCCGAGCGATCCGGGGGACCTCGCTGAGAGCCACGTCACGGCACCCGTTCCGGGAGCCTGACGGTTGCTGAGGTTTGATCTTGGAGTTTGGACTGGAACGCTAGACAGGCCAACGCCGGAATCCCCAATCCAGGACTCATGTCCCTTCTCCTCACCTATCCTTCCAGCCAGCCGTTTTGGGTCGGATTTGCCTGCTTGGCTGCGACTTGGGCCTGGGCTGCGCAGCCCGAGGCAAAAAGTTGACAATGCGCCCTTCACTGCTATAATCGTCAAAATAGGTGCGGGCAGGCTTCGCCCCGAGAATGATAGACGCCGCGCCGTGGGGAGCGATCCTGTCCTGCGGATCTGCGATGGACCGTTCGCGGTCTGCGTATCGCCCTTCCAAGTCCAGTGGGGATTTCGAACAACCGAACAAGCTGCGCCGCCCCGGTCGAGCTTAATGTAGTGGATCGTGCCAGCGGGGTGAGATGCGCGCTACATCCAAGGACCCCACGCTAGCGAGGTGCCGTTCGCTCTATACAAGTCGTGCATGGCACGAGCCGTTGAACGAATGAAAGGAGGTGGTGGAGGGCATAGCGGCCGTACCGTTGGCCGCTCAAGGGCCCGCAACATGGACAAGCTCATACCCGAGTTGCTTCCTGAGAAGGCCATTGTCTGTAGATCATATGGGAGAAGGAGGAGTTAGAATGAAGGCCCGAATCGCACTATCCGCGCTATTTGTTCTTTCCATCGTGCTCGCAGGTTGCGCACCGGCGGCCACACCCACCGTGGCACCGACTGCGGCAGCAACTGAGGTGATGGCGCCAACGGCCGCGCCTACGACCCCGCCGCAGCCCACAGCGGGCCCTCCAGCCGCTTGCTCGACGGATGCGTTCGGCTGCGCCGTGATCAAGCCAGGACAGACGATCAAGATCGGGATGGGCGCGCCCATGACTGGTGACAACGCGTCCTTCGGCATCGATATCTCGAATGCCGCTAAGATCGCTGTGTCCGATGCGGGGACATTCCAAGGCTTCCAGTTTGAGCTCGTCGCCCAAGACGACGGCGGCACCGCGGAGGGCGGCGCTGCGGTCGCCAACAAGCTGGTCTCTGACTCGACCGTGGTTGCTGTGGCTGGACACATTTTCTCCGGTGCCACCCAGGCAGCCATCCCCATCTACGAGAAGGCCGGCATCCCCATGATGTCACCTTCCGCCACAAATCCTGCTTTGACACAATCCGGCTCGAAGGTATTCAACCGGCTGGTCTTCACTGACGCCGCGCAGGGCAAGTTTGCTGCCGAATACCTGTACAACAAGCTCAACATCAAGCAGCTGGCCATCATGCACGACGGCGCGACTTACGGCAAGGGTCTTGCGACCGTGGTGCAGACCCACTTCACCGAACTCGGTGGCACCGTGGTCGCGTTCACGGCCATCACACCCGGACAAGCCGACTACAGCGCGCCTCTGTCGGCTATCGCCTCCAAGAAACCTCAGGCGCTGTTTTACGGCGGCTACGTAGCCGAGGGCGTGATCATCGCCAACCAGATGAGCCAGGCCGGATTGAAGGGCGTAATCCTGTTCAGCGATGACGGCATCTTCGGGGCTCAATTCATCGATCGCGCCAAAGCCAATGGCGAGGGTGCCTATGCCACAGCCCTGATCCCGCCAAGCTCGGACGCAAAGACCAAGTTCGATGCGGCCTACCAGGCGGCTTACGGGCAGCCGGCAGGGAAACTTTCGCCCTACTCCTGGACGGCGTACGATTCTGCCGCGGTTCTCATCCAGGAGATCGAGCAGGTGGCAGTCAAGGGCTCCGACGGCAACCTGTATGTCCCCCGCGGCGCGCTGCTGACCGCCGTGCGGCACATCAGCGGCTACAAGGGGCTCTCGGGAACCGTCACGTGCGATCCGACCGGCGAATGCTCGGGCTCGGGTCCAACCTTCTACGTGGTCAAGAACGGCCAGTGGGTGGTGGCTCCCTCCTGATCCGGTATTTCTGCGGCTTAAGCGGTGTTCTCTGAGGCGGGGCAGGCATCCCACTTCCTGCCCCGCCTGCTTGAGGCTCCGGGCCAGATCAGCCCGGCGCTCAACCATTGAAGAGTCGAGCTCATGCAGCAAGTCGTTCCCCTGCGAACCAGAATCTCCCTCACCCCCTATCAAATCGCCCAGATCGTCATCGGCATCTCGTTTTCCATTTACCTCATCTATCGTTTCTACGCAGTCCTCATTGTCGAACGCACCTACGGCCCGGACACCTGGCTGCGATTGGTAATTTCAGGCGTCGTCCTCGGGGCCGTGTATGGCCTCATCGCCATCGGGTACACGCTGGTCTACGGCATCCTGTTCATGATCAACTTCGCCCACGGCGACATCATGATGGTCGGGGCCTTTGGGGGCTACTTCGTGTTCGAGGCGCTCCGAGCCCTACCGGTTCAGGGCGGCTCCTTCCTGGATGTCTATCCGATCCCCTCCGTCTTGCTGGCCTTCGCGGGCGGCATGGGGATCTCAGCGGTCGGCGGCTACTTTCTGGAAAAGATAGCCTATCGCCCCTTGCGCAGCGCCCCCCGGCTGGTGCCCCTGATTAGTGCGATTGGCGCGTCCATATTCCTGGAAAACGCGGCGCAGCTCCTGTTCGGCAGTCAACGGCGCGACTACGTTAACCCCGCCGTCCTGGCTCGAGGCTCAGGTTGGAATCTCTCCGTTGCAGGCTCGACCGTTGTTCTGACGTACACGGGCGTTTTCACCTTCGTCCTCTCTGTTCTCATCCTGATTGGCCTCTATCTTCTGGTTCAGCGCACGCGCCTGGGCCGGGCGATGCGTGCCGTTGCCGAGAACAAGCCCGTCGCGGCCCTCATGGGCATCGACGTGGACGGCGTCATTAGCCGCACCTTCATCATCAGCGGTGCTCTGGCGGGAGCGGCTGGGGTGATGTGGGGTATCCACCTGGGATTGGTGTATTACAACGTCGGGTTTATCCCCGGCATCAAGGCCTTCACGGCGGCTGTTCTGGGTGGCATCGGCAACATTCCCGGAGCCATGCTGGGCGGGTTGTTCCTGGGCGTCGTGGAGGCATTGGGGCCACCGATCTTGGGGTGGAGCTTCCAACTCGCGGATGTTATTGCCTTCGCCATCCTGGTGCTGGTGTTGGTCTTCCGACCCACAGGCATCTTGGGAGAAGTGCTCACGGAGGCGAAAGTATGATGCCCGAGCGCCTGCGCAAGGCTCTGACTACGGGAGCCGTCTTCGCGGTCGTCCTGGTCTTTCTGGTGCTAATTGGGTTCCAGGTGACCGCGGCGCAGCTGATCGGCAGCCTGCTGGGCAACGCTGGGACAACGGCGATTTCAGGACGCTCCGGGCTCGGCCTGGACATGCTGATTTTCTTCGCGCTAATTGGCCTGTGGGCAGGCATGAGCGCGGCTCCCAGAAGAACCCCGGACCTCTGGAGCCACGCGTTGGAAGGAGCAGCTCTGGCGGGCGGGCTGGCGGGCATGGTGCTGGGATTGCTGGCCTTTCTCGTGGCCTGGCTGAACGCCGCAGGGGTTCAAATGAGCACGTACCTCGCTCAGTTGGTGCCTTCCACCATCAAGCTGTTTACCCTCAACCTCTCTGCATCCCGCATCGCCTTACTCGATTTCGTCCTAATAGTCCTGTCGGCGCTCTTGGGCGCCGTGTTGGCCCGGGGAGTGATCCGCGCCTCTTGGCCACGAGCGCTGAATGATCGCCTGGGACGCCCCCTTGAGCGCTTACTCGGATTGGGAAACCGAGCGATTCACAAGGCGTCGGCGAATCGAATCTCCCGCTATGGGCTCTACGGCTTGATCCTGCTGTTCGCCCTGATGTTGCCTCAATGGATCGGCCCTTTCTGGAACTACACCCTTGGGACCGTGGGGATCTACGTGCTGCTCGGCCTTGGCCTGAATGTCGTCGTGGGCCTGGCGGGCCTCCTGGATCTTGGCTATGTGGCCTTCTACTCCATCGGGGCCTACACGGTGGCGCTCCTCACCGCTCCTCAGCCCCATCATCTGTTGTGGAGTTTCTGGATCGCCTTGCCCATTGGAATTGCCGTAGCCGCCTTATCAGGGGTCCTGCTGGGTGTTCCTGTGCTGCGCCTGCGCGGGGACTATTTGGCCATCGTCACCCTCGGCTTTGGCGAGATCCTGGGTACCCTGGCCCGCAGCGATGCTCTGACCTCCTTCACCGGGGGGCCCATGGGCATCAAGGATGTTGCCGGCCCGACCCTATTCGGCCGAACCTTCGCGAGCGGAGCGGATTATCTCTACCTGATGGCGATTGGCGCGGTCGTCATTATCTTCATTACGATGCGCCTCCAAAATTCGCGGGTGGGGCGGGCCTGGGTCGCCATGCGCGAGGACGAGACGGTGGCCCGGGCGATGGGAGTCAACACCCTGGTCCAGAAGCTGCTGGCGTTTGGGATCGGGGCTGCATTCGCGGGCCTGGGCGGAGTGTTTTTCGCGTCCCGAAACCAGTTTACCGGCCCGGATGACTACACCATCATGGTTTCGATCAACGTGCTCTGCTTGGTGATCGTGGGAGGGATGGGGAACATGCCGGGCGTGATCGCCGGAGCGCTTGTGCTCAAGGGGTTGCCCGAGGTATTGCGCCAGCTCGAAGACTACCGCTTGGTTGCCTTTGGGGCGCTGCTGGTCGTGATGATGATTGTACGGCCGGAAGGGATCCTTCCCTCTCGCCGCCGGAGGTTAGAGATGCATGCCGACGAGAGCCTTCCCGAACCCGAAAAAACAGGCTCGCCGAGCCCTGAAAGAGCGACCCACGATGACGTCCGCGCTTGAAATCCGCCAGCTTACCAAAACCTTCGGAGGCCTAGCGGCGGTCGGCAGCCTGGACCTGGTCGTCCCCGAACACCGGATCGCCAGTGTCATCGGTCCAAACGGAGCCGGCAAGACCACGGTCTTCAACTGCGTCACGGGCTTCTACCCGGTTGATTCGGGGGACATCCTTTTCTACGGCCGCTCCCTCCTTGGGCTCGCCCCAGATCAGATTACCTATCAGGGCATCGCCCGCACCTATCAGAACATCCGCCTTTTCGCGAACATGACGGCAATCGAGAACATCCTGGTCGGGGAGCACCCGCGTCTCCGCTCCATGTGGTTCGAGGCCGTACTGCGGACTCCCCGCATGCGTCAGGAGGAACGGGCCGCCGTCGAGGAGGCCAACCGGCTTCTGCTCTTCGTCGGCTTGGCGGGGATGGGGGACGAGTTGGCACGCAACTTGCCGTATGGAGCCCAACGCCGACTGGAGTTGGCCCGCGCGCTGGCCAGCCGACCCCGGCTCTTGCTCCTGGACGAGCCCACCGCGGGCATGAATCCGAATGAGACCCATGAAATGATGCGCTTCATTCAGCGCCTGCGGGACGAATTGGGGATTACGATCCTTCTGATCGAACACGACATGCGGGTGGTCATGGGCATCAGCGAGCAGGTGACCGTTCTCGACTACGGCCTGAAGATCGCCGAAGGGACTACTCTGGAGATCCAGCGCAACCCCCGAGTCATTGAGGCTTATCTCGGGCGTGGGGCCTCTTCGGGCTTGGGGCAAGCCCACCTGGCCGCCGCCTAGACACCGCACCGGGATATCCGCCCATGCCTTTGCTGGAAGTCTCGGAC
>JBEKHT010000116.1:0-5824 GCA_050012135.1 Anaerolineales bacterium
CACGTTCATATAGCCTGGCGTGTGCTCTAGAGATTTTGGCTGTATCATCATCGCACATGGAGATGGAGGCTGAGATGACACCAACCAGGTGGACGACGCACGAGCGGGTCGCAGTGCCCAAGGCGACGGTGTTGAAGCGGATCAAGTTCCTGCGGGGGGAGCTGGATTGGGCGGTGCAGAAAGAGATGCGATCGGCGGACCGTGTGCTGTCGATGAGCTACTTCTTGCCCATTGATGGGAGCAAGCCGAAAGAGACGAGGCCCAGTTACACGTTGGAGCAGTTCCTGCGCCGGATGGGTGTGCTGCACGAGTGGGAGTTTGTCAAGGGCATGCGCGAGAAGTAGCCGGGTCAGTCGTTGGTTTTGCGCAAAACCGAGCCGCCCCAACTGGGGCGGTTTGCTTTTGACCCCACGTCCTCCGAGGGTGTGGGGTTATGAGAGCAGCCGTTTTGACTGCCCCGAGGGTGGGCAAATCTGCTCTAGGCGATTTGCCCGCTGTGTTGCATGTTGTGTGCGATGTTGTCTATCGGGTACTGCCGGCCTAGAATAGAGCGTGCTGATGCCGCGCGGGCGCAGTTTGAGGACGTTGGGTAGCCAACACCTGGCCTCGGCGCACCCCGGTCCGCGCGACGGCGACACTCATCGCCACTTTGCCAGCGCACAACTTGTTACTCCAGCTCCGCGCGAGCTGCCGGAAGGAGCATGGCTGAATGACGCTGAACGCCGCTGACCAGCAGCAAATCGATCGCGTCTTGACCCTCGTGCGCGGCGTTCTCGATTCGGACGCAGTCGCCGCCTACCTTTTCGGGTCAGCGGTGCTCGGCGGCCTGCAAACAGGCAGCGACCTCGACCTGCTCGTGGTGTCGAAGCGGCGCACGACGCGCGCGGAGAAGCAACGTCTCGTCCATGGCCTGCTCGCCGCGTCGGGGCGGAGGACTCCGCATGGGATGTGGCGGCGTATCGAGTTGACGATCGTGGCCGACCGCGACGTCAAGCCGTGGCGCTATCCGCCGAGCTTCGACTTCCAGTACGGGGACTGGCTGCGGAGCGAGTTCGAGAGCGGCAACGTCGAGCCGTGGCCGACGACGGTGAACCCCGATCTGGCCATGCTGATCACGATGGTCATGCTGGCGAACACGCCCTTGCTCGGTCCGCCGCCCGCTGAGATCTTCGATCCTGTGCCTAACGACGACCTGCTCAGCGCGATGGTGGGCGAAATCGACAGGCTGCGAGGCGATATCGATTCTGACACACGAAATGTGATCCTGACGCTCGCTCGCATTTGGAGCACGGTCGCGACGGGCGCGATTCGCTCGAAGGACGCCGCAGCAGACTGGGTGCTCGACCGGTTGCCCGAGGAACACCGGCCGGTTCTCGCTCGTGCACGTGCGATCTACGTTGGCGACCAAGCCGAACAATGGGACGACCTCGAGGATCACATTGGCCCCCACGCCGACTATGTCGTCGCTGAGATCAGACGCCTTGTCCGCGCTACTTCCGAACACCTCTGACCACGTCTGCTCTCTGAGCCGCCGCGACGACCGTCTGCGCGTCACTCCCGCGCCGTCGGCACATTCAGGCCCCATTCTCGGGTAGCACCCCGTGTCTTCTGGCCGCCCAACAGCTCACGAGTGGGGCACGGGACACCTGCCGACTCAGGGTCAGTTCGAACTCGACAATGGCGATTGCGTCCCCCTCCCTGCCGACGCAGCATCCGCCCCCAGGCGAACACTCCCCTGCCTTCCGCAAAGTGAACAAGCCTGCAAGCGGCAGGCCTATTGCCATCAAGTGGCTTTTAAGCAAAAGGTTGTGGGTTCGAGCCCCAAACGGCCCACCTCAGGAAACAGCACAAGACCCGCCTTACGGCGGGCTTCCTCGTTCCAATAGCTGGGCATGGGGACCAGCTACTTCGCGGTGATTCCCAGGTACTTCAGCTCAAAGCCAATCCCACCCTTCGAGGACCTCTCACCGTCGGCGCGACGGGCGTCAAGGAAGGGCACCGGCAGAGAGCCCCCCGTTTGCCGCTCGTCACCAAGACTGACGCGAAGGCCGCGCGCTTTGCAGAGAACCTTAGGTACCTCCCAGGCACTGCTCAGCGACGCTAGTGCAATTTGTTCCCTCCACCTCCGCTGATCACGAACTCCATATCCTCCGGGTTGTTCCTATCAGAAGCGTCCCAAGGCGAGATATCCCACCATACGCAGCCACACCTACAGCCACTGCACACATCCTTGGTCGGCTTTGCTACTGTCGTTTTTGCGGGCGTTGGTGCCAGCTTAACGGGTGTTGGTGTTGGAGTGCGCGGTGGAGTTGGGGCAGGCAAAAACGCTGGCGGCTTTGTTGGAACGATTGGGGTCGGGGTCCCCTTGCGGTAGGATGCCGCCGCGTAAACCGGAGCGACGGCTACCAACTGACACATAGCCATGAAGAGAGCAATCACCGGGATGAACCCACGTTGTCTCCTGTTCATACGCCTCCTGCGAAAAGTGATTAGTGCTCGGGCTGGAGATTCGTCACCGGGAAAGCGGAGGCAACCATCTGCCTGCTTGTACCCGAAATGACTTACATGCCGTCAATCAAATTGCCCAACAGCAAGATTATGAAGGCGATCACGACCAGCCAAAACGCAAAACCCGAGAGTACAGGAATTGTCACAAGGCTCCCGAAGATGCCAATGACCGCCACAACTACGGCAACCCAGAATGTGACCTGCTTGGGTGCACTGAGTTTCATATCCCTTTCCTCGGGGAAAAAACCGCGACCTCCTTGGCTCCGTACGAGTTGTACTTCTTTCTTTAGGAGGCCCCTTTTGTATCAGCATACACCCCGGTTTGCGGAATCTGGAACTCAATCCTAGGAAATCGGAAAACGGCCCAAGATGCACCCCCTCATCCTTAGGGATCGTACAATTTGGCGGAAACTACAATTAATTGGTCCTTGATATCAATGTGCAGGTTGATCCGCAGGAGGGGACTGGGTTGCCTGTCCAGGTCGGATGAGCAGTGCCTTTTGAGCACAAGGTTGTGGGTTCGAGCCCCACACGGCCCACCTCAGGAAACAGCCAAAAATCCGCACATCAGGGCGCTCAGAATTGTGGAGCCCAATCGAATCTGAGACGTCATGAGCGGCAATGACCCCTCACCGGATGAAACCAAGGGACCCGGACAACTTCTGGCACATGGGCTTGCAGGCTCCTCAACAGGCCCTCCTGGTCTGAAAGATCTGACCGCCGATTGCCCATTCTCAATATCTGTGCTAGGCTCCTAACGCAATTCCGGGCCTGGATTTGCCGCTCATGATGCAACCTGGAGTGAGGCCGACTCGAGTCCGGTGTGCCCCTCATCGGCAAGTGCCGGCTGCTGGGCCCTGCGAAGCCGGCGGGGCAGCCGCTCAACTGCTCCCAGTACAACAATAACGCCAGCGGATGCCAGTCTCATTTGGACGTGTGCAATTGGCAACCTCTCCTGACGGTTGCCGGCCACGGAACCTGCTCGAACAAATAATCAACGATCAGAATCCTGCGCAGGTTCCGGCCAGGACAAAAAGAAAAAACGCGGGCTCGGGGCGTATCGGGTTCACACTGTGGCAAGTCAAGAACGGGAAGCGGCGGAAGCCTGGCCGCAACCGTGAGATTCGTGTGGGACCTATCCGAAAGGCTGACCGGGCATTCTTCTCGAGAGACGACCCGCGAATTGCTGCAAGTTGGGGAGATAAACGATGACCCATAACACCTCACGTTTGCACGGCGCGCCTTTGGCCCTGAGCCTCGTCCTCTTCTTTGCTGTCATCCTGGCGTGCACCTGCAGTTTACCCTCGCGCGCCCTGCAGCCCACCTCCTCACCAGGTGCAGCGATTGAGACGGCCGCGGTCATGACTTTGACTGCCATGGTGGGGCAGAACCCAACCGCGACGACGACGATGACGGCCTACCCGACCTATACCCCCTATCCCACCTACACACCCCTCCCCTCGGTGACAAATCAGCCGCCTTCTCTGACGCCGACCCGGACTCCCACGGCTACCCCATACCTGCATTTCGTGAATCCAACGCATATTTTCATACCAATGCCACTTCAGCCGCTTGCCAGCGGCGACCTGGTGCTCGAGAACATCTTCCTCTCCTTCCCCGGTGGACCCAACCCCGGAAACGAGGTTGTGCTGACCGTCGCCAATGTGCCCTCAGGGTCACTAAGCGGGAAGTTTGACTACCAAGTCTTCGCGAACGGCGGTCTGGTTGAATCTCTCACCGATGTGCCCATTCCCGCCGGCAGCGAAGCCTTTTGGACGGGGTACATTGTGAACGGGGATATGACCATTCGCGCAGTACTCGATCCCAACAACAAACTGAATGAGACAAACAAGTCCAACAACGTGCTGACCAAGAGCTGCAGCAGCGCGACGCACACGTGTTCCTGATGCGCCGCGGATAAGCTTTGCCATCAAGGAGACCGGTACCCAGACTGCCGCCTGACAAAGGAGGCCGCCCCGAGGATTCGAACAGAGCCTTTCCCAGCCTGGAGGATCCGGCCTGGGGCGCGGAGAGAGAAAACCGCCCAGGTCGGTGAGGATTCGCCTCGAGGGACCGGCGCGGGCGCGAATAATTGTGACTGCACAAAAGAGGCCAAACAGGTTTTGGCTGTCCCCTCTTATCAGTTAGCCCCGAGCCAAACCGGCTTGGACCCCCATGGTCTTTCGGGTATCATCAGGAAATGTCTGCTCACGCCGGGGAATGGGCCGCCTTGGCCGTGTCGGTGTGTTGGTCAGGATCGGCCCTCTTCTTCGCGTTCTCCAGTCAGCGGCTCGGTGCGCTGGTAGTCAACCGCGGGCGTCTGGTAATTGCCTCGGCTCTCCTCGTGGTCACGCATCTGTTGGTCTATCGCACACTGATCCCCATTCACGCCACGCCGGACCAGTGGATCTGGTTGAGTCTTTCTGGAGTCGCCGGCCTCACCATCGGTGACGCTCTCCTCTTTCAAGCCTACGTGGAGATCGGACCGCGACTCGCGATGTTGATGGTGAGTACCTCCCCGGTGGTAAGCACAATCCTGGCTGCCATTTTCCTAGGGCAGGCCCTCATTCTCACGGAAGGAATTGGCATCCTGATCACCATTGCCGGGGTCGCATGGGTGGTCCTGGATCGGGACCGAAACTCCTCGAGTGGGCACGATCCGCGCAAGCGTCTGCGAGGTGTCCTTCTCGGGCTGGGAGCAGCCACCGGGCAGGCCCTGGGGCTGGTTCTTTCAAAAAAAGGATTGAGCGGCGACTTCCCGGCGCTCTCGGCGGTGGTCATTCGCATGCTGGCCGCCACGGCCGTGTTGTGGCTATTCACCTTGATTCAATCGGAGACGGGATCCACGCTGGATCGCCTCGCTCTCAATCCCGCTGCACTCCCCGCCTTGTTTGGGGGATCCGTGGTGGGACCCTACCTCGGCGTGTGGCTGTCGCTTATCGCTATCCAATTCGCGCCGGTGGGGATCGCCAGCACACTCATGGCCCTGCCCCCCATCTTGCTGATCCCCATCGGCTGGGTTCTCTTCCATGAACGCATCGGCTGGCAGGCAATCGCCGGAACCCTAGTGGCAACCGCCGGCGTAGCGATGCTCTTCCTGGTGTCCTAGGGGCCCCACGGGCAGACCAAAGGCCGCTCAATAGACTGGATCTATGCCGGATGCTCCGAGCCGCGGACCGCTCACAGGTTTTGGATGTCAGAAGTCCATTACATCCGCGGCAGGATCTTGCAGTTGGGAACCAAGTGCCAAACCACCTTTCACCCGAGTATCGTCTCCCGAAGCGTAGGTCGCCGGGAAGGAAAGCTTCGCAGGCGA
>JBEKHT010000117.1:0-5800 GCA_050012135.1 Anaerolineales bacterium
GCTGAGACCAGCTCCCTGAAGTTAGGCGCGAGGGCTTTCCCTGCCGGGAGCTATGTTTGCGTTTGATGACTACGCCGTGGCCGCGTAGCAGGTTACAACGCCTGGTCCAGGGTCAGAGATTCGGTTTCGATGACTTCCACGAGACATTCTTCCGAAAGCTCCCAGATCTCTCCTCCTGCCTCAGGCATGCATGCGACTGCCCTTTGACCCTCCAGGAGGAGAATGGATTGTGACCGGGGAGCGCGGGGCGGGGTCGGGGCCAGGGCCTAGGATGCGCTCGTAGATCCCGAACTGCTGGGCAGCATAGCGCTCCCAAGTGAGGAACTCGGCGAACTTTCGCCCTCCTTGCCCCAGGCGGCGGGCCAGTGCCGGGTCGGCGACCAGTTGCTCCATGGCGCGGGCCAACTCCTGGATATCTTCCGCCGGGACGAGCAGGCCTGTGACTCCGTCTTGCACGGCATCCGGGATTCCCCCCGTGCGGCTGCCGATCACCGGAAGGCCGTAGGCCCCGGCTTCCAGGAACACCAGCCCAAACCCCTCAAAGTGAAGGCCCTGCTCCCGGGAGCTCAGAACGAAGAGGGAGCTCTCGCGATAGTAGGAATCCAGGCCTTCGAAGGAAGGCGATCCCAGGAATTCCACGTTCCGAATCCCCTCTTGCTCTATCAGGGTTGTCAACTCCCGGTGATAGGAACTTCCCAGCCCGGACCCCGCGATGCGGTAGCAGGCCTCGGGGAAGCGACGTTGCAGGAGGGCGAAGGCCCTCAGGCTCAGGTCATAGCCTTTCCGAGGCTTGAGCGCTCCAACCGAGAGGATTACAGGAGGATGGGGCCAGGGACGGTCTTGCGCCACCGCTCGCGGAACTCGTCGAGCGAAATCCGTTCCCTCCAAGACCACCTCCACTGGAACGCGAGTCAGGGCAGCGGGGAAATGAGACCGCAGTCGGTCGGCGGTGCCCTGCGAGATAGGACAAATGGTCGCTGCCTCTCTCAGAACCGCCTCATAAGCCCGCCGCAAGAGAGCCCACTTCTCCCACAGGATGGCATAGGTTCCATGGGCAGTCATCACATGAGGGACAACCTGGCGCCGCGCGAGCTGCTGGCCGATCCAGCCGGTGGGAAACATCTCCAGCGAGTGGACCAGGTCGAGGTGCAGTTCGGGAAGCCGATGCAAGGCGACCCAGGAGGGTAGCAGGGCCCGCGTCATGCGCAAGGGGCCGCGCACCAGGGGCTGGATGGCCGGCAAGATGAACACCTGAGCGCGCGGCAAGAGTTCTCGCGCCTGCGGGGCATCGGCCGAGGACACGAAGAGGACAGGCTCAACCCGCCCTTGAAGCGAGGTGAGAATGCCCGTACAGGCGCTTGCCCATCCCCCCTTGCTTCCCAGCTTCGGAACGATATAGGCCACCCGCACGATCGCCCTCCGCAGAAACCAGCCGCTGAGACGAGCGGACAGCGGCACTTCGATCTTGTAGCAGGATTCTACCTGAGGCCGCCCGCTTCCGGCTCACCCGGGGGCCCGCGAGCTCATCTGCCGGCCCCACGCGTCCAGGGGATCCTCCCAAGGCGGGCGGGGAAGGGTGCGAGGCGCTCAACCGCCGAGGAGAGTCCGGGGAATGCTGCGCGCGGGTTCGGGAACCCGGCGCTCGGTGAAGGGGACATGGAGCCCTCACGCGCTTTGAGCTGTCCGGGGAACCGCTCGGCTGCGCCGAGGGGGTAAAGGCTGGCGCGAGAGGCTCCCGTTCGCCTAGTTCAAGAGCCTGACGAACGGGGGGTCTTCCGCACCCAACTTCACAACCTCCCAAATGGTGTCCGTGATATCGGGAAGAGTAGCTCCGATTTCGATCGGAGCTACTGGCCCATCGCTAACTGCCCAAAGGATCCTCCAGGACCCCCCGGCCCCGGGAAGGCCCCCTGCGGGTGGAGCCTAGTCGCAAGCGGGCTCCCCTCCCGCAAGGAGAGGAATGGAAAAGGCCGGGCTAGTGCCCGGCCTTTCTGGCTCCGAAACTGAGACTTCCCTTGGTTTGGGCTAGCCCTTCTTCGCCCGCTCCTCCATGCGCACCAAGGCGGCGTCGATGATGCTGCGGGCGGCGAGCAACGCTTCTTTGCGCGCCGCGCGCCGATGGTCGGCCAGTTCAGGCGGGAAGAGGGCCTCGATGCTCTTGCGCATCTCCTCCCCGGCAGCCTTCAGATGCTCCCTGGCCTCGGGTGGGACGAATCGATCATGGGATTTGTCGCTCTTGGATGTCTCGGGCATGGTCATCACCTCCTGCGCCGAACCCGTTCGCGCAACCTTGCAGGGGCACCTTCACCCCCGTCTGCCCACATTATAAACCCTCGAGGGGAGGCAGCCAAACCCCCGGACCCTAATCCCCAGGACCCACCGGCCCGCTCGACCCTTCGGGCTCCTGCGTCAGGGCCGGACGTAGATCGGATTGGAGAAGATCCAGCCTCGTTCCTTACCCCGAAAGCGAATCCAGGCTTGCAGGCGGTACGCCCCCGGCTCCTGGACAGGCTGCCGCAGCTCTTGCCCTTCCCCTGCAAATAGCAGGCCCTGCCCGGCCCGGACGAGCTCGATTCTGGCCCTGCGCGGAAGCTGCGCTCTCAGCACGCATGGGCCTGCCCCCAGCGCAATCTCACCGCCCAGATCCGCCCGGGTCTTTCCGGCCTCTGCCCAAAAGCGGAAGCCGCGGCTCGACCCGGGCAGGTCGTAAGCGACCCAGCTTGCCCCATGGGCCAGGGCTTCCAGGATCGTCCGTCGATCGGCCCGCGCCTCGCCGCTGAGCGGCTCAGCGACCAGCAGGTGAGTGTTCACGGTCCGGAACAGGTACCCGTACGGAAAGACCACGACCTTCCAGGCCCCGGATCCGAAGACCAGGCCGTGCGAGTCCGTGCCCCCAAAGACAGCCACCTGCTTTCCCTGGGCCAGAAGCTGATCCCATTTGGCGAGGGTCTCGGGAAACGGGGCGCAGATCCCGAGCGAAGGGAAGAGCACGTACAGGATGGTCCGGGGCCAGGATCGCAGCAGGGCCTTGAACTCACTCATGTAGTTCCACAGCTCGAAGCCAGCCTGCCCGGTGACCTCCCAGCTCACCCAGCTCAGATCGCCCTCCCCGATGGCGGGCGCTGGCCGTTCAAAGGGATGCGCCAGGAACGCTACTCCTCCGGCCGCCCTCACCCCATCAATCAGGAGCTGCGGGTCGTCCGCCAGGTTGGCCAGTTCGCGCTCGGCTCCCAGCGCCAGGAGGTGGTTTTTTTGGGGCTCGCGCTGCCGATCATGAATCTCCTCCCCCACCAGCAGAAGCAGACGGCGGCCGTCCGGCGCGCTGCGGTAACCTTCCAGGCCCTGAACCCATACGTTGTGGTCTGTGACCACAATAAAGTCCAGCCCCTGCTCCAGGGCGATGCGGGCCAAGTCCGCGTGATACAATGCGCCGTCGGAATACGGCGTGTGGATGTGAAGGTTGCCGACGATCTCGATCATGCCCACCTCGTATCGCCACGGAGCATAGCACACCCCACAGGCTCGTGTTATCAACCATGGACAACCAAGCGGTCGCCGCGAAGTTCGACGAACTGGCGGATCTGCTCGCGATCCAGGGTGAAAGCTCCTTTCGGGTGAATGCCTACCGGCGTGCCGCCGAAACGATCCGCGGCTTGGGGCGCGACCTGAAGGAGATCGCCCAAGCCGGGGAACTGCAGGAGATCCCGGGGGTGGGCCAGGCGATTGCCGAGAAGATCGAACAGCTCCTCTCGAGTGGAAAGATGCAAGCGCTGGAGCGCGCGCGCAAGGAGGTCCCGCCCAGCCTGCTCGAGCTGCTTCAGGTCGCCGGGGTCGGCCCCAAGCGCGCCGCCCTCTTTTGGAAGGAACTCCGCATCACGGACCTGCGCGGGCTGGAGAAAGCCGCCCGCGCCGGGAAGCTTCGCGCCGTCCGAGGGCTGGGCCCGGCGGTGGAGAAGAACATCCTGGCCGGGATCGAGGCGCTCGCGCGCCGCACGGATCGCCTCCCCATCGGCACGGCCTGGCCGCTGGCGCAGGAACTGCTCGAGCGGCTGCGTCAACAGCGCGCGGTGCGGGCGGCCGAGCCGGCGGGCAGCCTGCGGCGGCGGAAGGAAACCGTGGGGGATCTGGATCTGCTGGCCGCGAGCAGCGATCCGAAGGAGGTGCTGGCCCTCTTCACCCAGGATCCCCTGGTGACCCATGTCATTGCCCGGGGCCAGACCAAGGCCTCGGTCGAGCTCAAGGGAGGCATTCGCGCCCAGCTCTGGGTGCACCCGCCCGAGCGCTTCGGCACCGCGCTCCAGTATGCCACCGGGTCCAAGGAGCACAACGTTCGGCTACGGGAACGCGCCCTCAGCCTGGGCCTGTCCCTTTCGGAACATGCCCTGACGCGCAAGAACGGCAAGGAAATGCTTTGCGCCTCGGAGGCCGAGGTCTACGAGCGCCTGAAACTGCCCTGGATTGCTCCCGAACTGCGCGAGGATCGAGGCGAGATGGAGGCCGCCCTGGCGGGGAAGCTCCCTTCCCTGCTTGAGCTCTCCCAGATGACCGCGGACCTGCACACGCACAGCACCTGGAGCGACGGGCATGCCAGCATTCTCGAAATGGCTCAGTCGGCCCGTGATTTGGGTCTAAAGGTCCTGGCCATCACCGATCATTCCCAGAGCTTGGGGGTTGCCAATGGCCTCAGCCCGACCCGGCTGCGCGAACAGAGGAAGGAAATCCAAAGCGTCCAACGCAAGCTCGGCGACTCCATCCTCCTCTTGCAGGGATCCGAGGTGGAGGTGCGGGCCGACGGGGCCCTGGACTACCCGGATGAGGTCCTGGCCGAGCTGGACCTGGTGATCGCCGCGGTCCACACCTCGCTCCGCCAAGAACGGGAGCACATCACCGCCAGGATGCTGCGGGCCATCCGCAACCCCTACGTGCATCTGGTCGCGCATCCTTCCGGTCGGTTGATCCCGGACCGGGAGCCGGCCGACCTGGACATGGAGGCGATCCTGAAGGAGGCCGCCGAGCGGAAAGTGACCATGGAGATCGACGCGAACCCGGCCCGCCTCGATTTGAATGATGCCCACGCACGCCGAGCGGCTGAGCTTGGCTGCCTGCTGGCCATCAACACGGATGCTCACAGCCCACAGGAGTTCGCCCTGCGCGAATATGGCGTCGGGGTCGCCCGACGCGCCTGGCTCACCCGCAAGGAGGTGGTCACGGCCTGGAAACCCATGAAGATCCGCAATTGGCTCAAACGGCGCCAGCCGAAGGGCCGGTGATCAGCCTCATGCCCTCGTCTCCGAGCGATCCGCAGGGCTCTGGCCACCCGGCTCGTTCCCCGCTCTTTCCTTGGTGGCTATGGCCTCTGGGAGTTCTTCTCGGGCTGATGCTGGCGATCCTGGGGTGGGCGCTCTTTCTCGCTCTCCCGCTTCCCTCGAGCTCGACCCAGGTCGTTCCCCCGCAGTTCACCGTCTATCCGCCGCCCAGTTTGACTCCCGGCCCGACCCCGGTTCCGCCTGAGGCCACCCCGAGCGCGGTCCCCCCGACACCGGCCCCCGGGGTCCTGGGGGTAGGCGGGACGGTCCAGGTGGTGGGCACGGGCAGCGACGGCTTGCGCTTGCGCGACAAGCCCAGCCTCAAAGGCGCTATTCTCCTGTTGGTGGGCGACAACGAGGTGTTCTCGGTTCAGCAGGGCCCCGTGCAGGCGGACGGCTTCACCTGGTGGTACCTGCAGGGCCTCTATGATTTCACCCGCAAGGGCTGGGCCGTCCAAAACTACCTGCAGGCCGTAAACCCCTAGCGTCGCGTC
>JBEKHT010000118.1:0-5700 GCA_050012135.1 Anaerolineales bacterium
TACCGGGTGATCCGCCAGAGGCGGAAGGAAGGGAGGGGAGGAAGCTCCCTGCTCGAGTTCCAGGTTTGCGACGCCGTTGATGGATCCTGGAGGAGCCTTTCGGAGCACACCCTGCGCGAAACGGAAGGAAAGATCGTTCAGGTCCTGCGACTGGACTACGAGACCTTTGTGAACTCGGCCTTCATTGCCCAGGGGCGGGCCGACGAGTTCACCGCCAAGCCCCCCTCGCAGCGCTTGCAGATCCTGGCCAACATCTTAGGGCTCGAGAAATGGCAGACGTACGAGGAGCGGGCCAAGGAATCGATCCGCACTCTGCGACAGGAGATACAACGGCTCGAGGGCCGGCGCGAGGCCATCCAGGCCGAACTGTCCCAGCGCGAGGTATACGCACAGGACCTCACCCGGGCCGAGGCCCTCGCCCGCGACCTGGCGCAACAACTGCAGGCGGTCGAGCAGGCTTGGTCGGCGGCGGAGGCCGTGCGGGCGAGCGAGCAGGAGTTCATCCGACAGCTGGGAAACCTAGCTCACCGGGAAACCGAGGCCACAGGCGAGCTGCATGAGGTCGAGCAGGAACTGGTCGCTCTTCGCTCGCGGGCGGAGGCCGAGGCCCTGCAGATCGAGCTCGCGGAGCTCGACCGTCGAGGGGCAGAGATCGCCTCTGCGGAGCTGGAAACAGAGAATCTGCGAGAGGAGCAACAGCGCTGGAATCAGGAACTGGGCCAGCTGCGCGGCGAGAATGAGGTCCTCACGCCCCAGTCCGAGCCCATCAAACAGCGCCTCGCCCTGCTACGAAGCACCACGGATCCGACCTGTCCCACTTGTGGTCAACCCCTGAGCCCCGCGCACCGGGAGCAGGTCGAGGCGGAGCTGGAACGGGGTCTGGAGAACATGCGCGAACGGTTCCGCAGCAATGCCGGACGCATCCACCTGATCCAGGACACCCTCGGATCCATCCTGACGAAGATGCAGGCACTCCAAGGGGCCGCCAAGCGAAAGCCGGAGCTGGAGAGACGCCGGGCCGAGATCCGCGCCGCGCTGCAGTCTGCGGAGGAGGCCCGCGCCAGAATTGGCTCGGCGGAAGCCCGTCGCCAGCGTTGGCAGGCCGCCCTGCAGGAAGCCCAGGCTGCCCAGCCGGCGATCCAGGAGAGGCTCCGCCAAGTGGAGCAACAGCTCCGCCAGGCAGAGGGCCTGCGCAGGAATCTCGACCAAGCCCGTTTGGAGAAGCGCCTGGCGGACGAGCGGGTGGGAGGAGCTCGCCAGAGGCTCGCCGCGCTCGAGCAACTCCAGGTCCAGGAGGGATCCCTCGCGAAGGAGCTCGAGAGCGGTCGCGAGCGGCTCGCGCTCCTCGAGGAATTGCGCGAAGCCTTCAACCGAAAGGGAGTGCCAAGCATGATCATCGAGACCGCCGTCCCGGAACTCGAAGAAACTGCCAATGCTCTCTTGTCCCGCATGAGCGAGGGGCGGATGACTCTGCGCATGGAGACTCAACGGGAGACCAAGGAGGGGGAGCTGCGTGAATCCCTCGATATCCAAGTCGGGGATGAGCTGGGTACGCGCAGCTACGAGATGTACTCGGGAGGCGAGGCCTTCCGGATCAACTTTGCGGTCCGCATCGCCCTCTCCAAACTCCTGGCGCAGCGGGCCGGCGCCCAACTGCGTGCGCTTTTCATTGATGAGGGTTTCGGGACACAGGATAGCCTGGGCCGGGAGCGCATGATTGCGGTCATCAACAGCATCCAGGAGGACTTCGACCGCATCCTGGTCATCAGCCATTTGGACGAAATCCGCGACGCCTTCCCTACGCGCATCGAAATCGTCAAATCCCCGGAAGGATCCCAGGTGCATGTGCTCTAGATGAACGTGGCCCGCTTTCCCTCGGCGGCTGCCCTCGCGCGCCGCCTCCTGAGCTGGTACGACCGCAACGGTCGCGACCTGCCCTGGCGCCGGTCCCGCGACCCCTACGCGATCTGGCTGAGCGAAGTTCTGCTCCAGCAAACCCGGGTGGAAACTGTCCTGCCGTATTATCAGCGGCTGCTGGCAGAGTTCCCCAATGTTGGCTCGCTCGCGCGCGCGCCCCTCAAACGGGTCCTGAGAAGTTGGGAGGGCTTGGGTTACTATGCCCGCGCCCAAAACCTTCACCGGGCCGCGCGTCTGCTTGCGGACCGGCCAGACCGAGACTGGCCCAAGACGGCCCAGGCCTGGCGCTGCCTTCCGGGCGTGGGAGCCTACACGGCCGGCGCGATCGCTTCCATAGCCTATGGCGAGTGCACCCCGGTCGTGGATGGCAACGTGCGCCGTGTGCTGGCCCGACTGCTCGATTACCGCGCAGATGTTCGCTCGGCGCAAGGGCAGCGCGACTTGGCCCAGGTTGCCGCGGACCTGGTCCCCTGCCGCCGGCCCGGCGATTTCAACCAGGCCCTGATGGATCTGGGGGCCATGGTCTGCACCCCCCGCCAGCCGTATTGCCGGCGCTGCCCTCTGCGAGCCCGATGCTTGGCTTTCCGCCGCGGCGTCCAGGAAGACCGCCCGCGGCCCAAGCGATCCGCCTCGCGACCTCACTATCAGGTCTGCGCGGCGATTCTCCGCCGCAACGGCCGCTACCTCATCCGCCGTCGGCCGAGCCAGGGGCTGCTCGCTGATTTGTGGGAGTTTCCGGGTGGCCGATCGGAGCGCGGGGAGACTCTGGCGACCTCGCTCGAGCGCAGGCTGCGGCAGGAGCTGGGGATCCGGGCGCGGGCAGGGCGCCGCGTGCTACGCCTCCAGCACGCCTACAGCCATTTCCGTATTACGCACCATGCTTTCGAATGCCTCGGCTCGTCCGGACCCGCTCGGGCGAGGGCCGCCTCCGTTCGTTGGGTCGCGCCGGCTCAGTTCGAGGACTTCCCCATGGGGAAAACCGACCGACAGATCGCAAACTGGATCACGAAACAGCAGGCCTCAAGCCGCCCCTAGCCCGTCCTGGGCTGGCCGCGACCGGCCCCGGACGGCGCCCGCCGAGGGCTCCTCACCGGTCCTCCGGCCTGGACCACAGATCCCGGTGGACGGCCGAGAGGGCGCGCACCTGCTCTTCGGCGTGGTAGGAGGAGCGGACCAGGGGTCCAGCTTCCACCCAGCGGAAGCCGAGATCTTCCAGACCCATTCTGCGCAACTCCACGAACTCCTGCGGAGTATAGAAGCGCTCGACGGGAAGGTGCTCGCGCGAGGGCTGAAGATATTGTCCCAGGGTGAGGATGTCCACGCCCCACGAGCGCAGTGCCTGCATCACCTCGACCACCTCGGAGAAGGTCTCCCCCAGCCCGAGCATGATCCCAGACTTGGTAAGGACCTCGGGGTCCAAGGACTTGGCGTTGCTCAAGGTGGCCCGTGCCCACTCGTAGTGGTCCTGCGGCTGCACCTGGTGAAAGAGTCGCGGGACGGTCTCCACGTTGTGGTTGAGGATTTCCGGCCGAGCCTCCATGACCGTCCGCAGCGCTTCGAGGCTCCCCTTAAAGTCAGGGATCAGCACCTCTATCGAGCAACCCGGGTGGACCTCGCGGATGCGGCGGATGACCATGGCAAAAATCGGCGCGCCGCCATCCTTGCGCTCGTCACGGTTGACGCTGGTGATCACCACATGGCGGAGTCTCATGGACTTGACGGCCTGCGCCACCCGCTCCGGCTCAGCGAAATCCAGGGCCAAAGGTTTGCCATGCTTGATATCGCAGAACCCGCAAGACCGGGTGCAGATGTCCCCCATCATCAGGAAGGTTGCGGTCCCCCGTCCCCAGCATTCGCCCAGGTTGGGGCACATGGCCTCCTCGCAGACCGTGTGAAGCGCTTTGGAGCGCATCAGGCTGCGCAAGCCTTCGACCGCTTCTCCGGTCGGTGCTCTGACCTTGATCCATTCCGGGCGGCGAGCGGGGCGGGCCGCTTCTTTGACCTGGCCCTCGCCCCTGCGTGTGCGGTCTCGCGTTGGCTCAAACGGCATACCGATCCATGTCCCTCTTTGTCTTCCGTCCTGCCCCGCGCAATGCGGCGCGATCATTCTACCTCCCCCCATCCCGGCTGAAAAGGGGAGCCTCCGCGCTGGCTCGGGAGCCCCGGGTGCTGGTTCGGATTCCGATCCGCCCGAACTCGGTTCGCCCGTTTCTGGGATGTATAATCCCGACCAGATCCGTTGGGGGCAACCCCAGGGCGCAGGGCGATCGCTCTCGTGCGGGGGGACTCGGCAAGTGAGCCCATGCGCCGAGCGGGGAGCGCGCGGGTCGGGCTACTGGCCGTCCGATTGCCACGCAACCGCCGCAAGCCTGCGATCTGCGGACGGGTCAGCCAGGCGCATGGAGGCCATTGATGAATTACCGCCGTCTTGGGCGTTCGGGACTCAAGGTCAGCGAGCTCTCGCTCGGGTCGTGGGTGACCTACGGAGGCCAGGTCGACGAGGGCTCCAGCCTTCGCTGCATTCGGCAAGCCTTCGATCTGGGCGTGAACTACTTCGACTGCGCCGACATCTACGCCGAGGGCAAGGCGGAACAGGTGCTGGGGAGGGCCATCCAGGGAATCCCCAGAAACGAATTGGTGATCTCGACCAAGTTGTTCTGGCCGACCATGAAAGGGCCCAACGGCCGAGGTCTTTCCCGCAAGCACATCTTTGAGTCGATCGCGGCCTCGCTGGAGCGGCTGGGGCTGGACTATGTTGATCTGTTCTTCTGCCATCGATTCGATCCGGAAGTGCCCATCGAGGAGACGGTGCGGGCGATGGACGACCTGGTTCATCAGGGCCGGGTCCTTTACTGGGGCACGAGTGAGTGGCACGCCGACCAGATTGCCTCCGCCTTTGACGCGGCTCGCCAGTTTCACTGCCAGCCTCCGAGCATGGACCAGCCGCAGTACAACCTTCTCCGCCGGCGCCGCGTGGAACATGAACTCGCACGCTTGACGGACCGCTACGGGATCGGACTCACGGTCTTTAGCCCTCTGGCCCTCGGGCTTTTGACCGGCAAGTACAACGAGGGCATTCCCGCCGGCTCCCGCGCGACCCTGCCGGGCTACGAGTGGATGCGGGAGGAGTCGCTCGCGCCGGAGCGGATTGAGAAAGCGCGCCGCTTCACACGGCTGGCCAAGGAGTTGGGGCTCCCTCCGGCCCAACTGGCCATTGCCTGGTGCCTGCGCTCACCGCTGGTGAGCTCGGTGATCACGGGCGCCTCGCGGGTCGAGCAGGTGCGGGAGAACCTGGGAGCGGCAGAGGCCCGGTCCCAACTCACGGCCGAGGTCTTGGCCCGCCTGGACGAGATCTTCCCGCCCACGCGAGAGGCGGCCTGACGGGTTGCGCATATAAGAGGCGAGCATGACACACATCCTGGTCACCAATGATGATGGCGTCAATTCGCCAGGGCTGGCCGCCTTGGCCCATGCCCTCGAACCCCTGGGCAAGGTGACCATTCTGGCACCCGATCACAACTGGTCCGCCAGCGGCCATGTCAAGACTCTGCACAAGCCCCTGCGGGCCCGGCCGACCCAGCTGCCGGACGGGACCCCGGCCTACTCCTCCGACGGGGCTCCTTCCGATTGTGTGGCCTTGGCCATGCTCGGCCTCATTCCCGAGAAGATTGATCTGTGCGTCTCCGGAATCAACAATGGCGCCAACCTCGGGCACGACGTCACCTACTCCGGGACCGTCACGGCGGCCATGGAGGCGGTGATCAGCGGGGTGCCGGGGATCGC
>JBEKHT010000119.1:0-5439 GCA_050012135.1 Anaerolineales bacterium
AAGTAGGCCGCCAGCGCTTCGGCGTTGTATCGCGCGCCCTCCGCCACCACGGCGATGGCGTGGGGCTTTCCGCGTTCGTAAGACAGGCGCAGTTCCTCGGCCACGGCCTCCGGCGTGGTTTCCACCTCTGGCACAACAACGACCTCCGCGCCGCCCGCCACGGCCGCCATCAGGGCAAGCGATCCGCACTTGCGCCCCATGACCTCCACCAGAAAGGCGCGCTGATGGGAGGAGGCGGTTGTCTTCAGGCGGTCGATCGCCTCGAGGGCGATGTTGAGCGCGGTGTCCACACCCAGGGTGATCTCGCTCCCGCACAGGTCATTGTCGATGGTGGAGGCAACGCCGATCACCTTGAACCCCTGCTCGGAGAGGGCGAGCGCGCCAGCCTGGGATCCGTTGCCTCCCACGACGACCAGCGCCTCCAGCTCCTGTTCGTTGAGGGAGCGCAGGGCCTTGAGGCGGCCTTCTTCCGTCTTGAACTCGGGGCTGCGCGTGCTCCCGAGAATCGTTCCGCCGTACTGCATGATGCCGCCCACGTCGCGCGCGCCCAAAGGCCGATAGTCTCCGCTGATAAGGCCATCGAATCCGTGGCGCACGCCGTAGACTTCCCAGCCCTTCTCGAGGCCGCTGCGGACCACGGCCCGAATCACTGCGTTCATCCCGGGGGCATCGCCTCCGCTGGTCAGCACTCCGATCCGTCTCATCGGGTCATGTCCTTTTCGTTTGGATTCTGCAAATATAAGCCTGATTGCGTTTTTGCTCTCGGCACCGTCCCTCGGACCTGCCTCCGCTCTTTCTTCTGCGGACGACTAGCCATAGAAGCGCTTGAAGATCCGGCAAACGGCCAGCGCCACCCACAGCGGAAGCTCCGGGTCACTCGCCTTGAGGAGTTTCATGCGAAACCGGCCGTCCCTCGCCTGCCTGCCCCGCATCCATTCGAGCGCGCTCTGGATACCGGGATCCTCCGGGGTGAATCCCAAGAGGGAAAGAGAATCAAGCGCGGAGACGATGTCGGTGAACCAATAGGGAAAGGATACCTTCTCCCAGTAGCTCCGCTCGCGCCGATCGATGTACTTGTCGGGCTGGAAGAAGCGGGAGATCAAGAGCCGCCCGGCCTCATGCGCGGCCTGCGACTTGCGGCGGCGTGGGTGGGCCGCGAAGCCGCGCAGGACCACCCCGGTCAGGAGATGCGAGAAGGGTTTGGAGCGGACGGGCTGAATGGGACCAGGGCGCCTCACCGCTTGGGCATAGCTCACGCCAGCCGCGCGGAGGGGGAAGGCCCAGCCGCCGTCATCCTGTCGGACCGAGAGCAGCCACCCGAATCCCTTTTCGACGCGCGCCTCCCCGGCGTAGCCCGCCTTGACCAAGAGCTCCAACATTCCCGCCGTGTAGTGGGGGACATACTGCGTGCGGAAGATGCCGCGGATGTCTCCCTCTCCGGTCTGGTGGGCGAGCAGGAACTCCGCCGCCGCTTTCACCGCCCCGTGGCTTCGGTCGAGGCCGTACTTCTCAATCAGCAGGCCGAGGCGCCGGAAGGTCTCCAGCTGGTCGTAGTCCTCCCGGGATCGGACCTGTTCCTTGCCTCCCGGGTACTTCCAGGACCCATCGGACTTCTGGCCCCTCAGGATCCGCTCTGCCTCCGGGAGCGTCCACAACCTCCCGACCCGAGGAACCGCCTCGGCCAAGAGATCCCGGCGGGCGAAGTAGCGGATGGCCTCACTTTCTGCCGCCAAGAGCGAAGGGATGGGATCGAATTTCGGCTGCCTGCGCCATGTGTCCATGGTGGGATTCTGCCCGACCCTCCCAGGCCTGCTTTGCACTCCGCTGCCCTCGTCCCGGTCCGCGCCCGCCCCTTCGTCGGCGAGGGGAGCCACAGGCCTCATCGTCTTGCTTGGGGTCATCACCAGTCCACCTTCACCACAGAGTAGGGAGGGATGAGGATGCGTCCTGTGGGGTTGGACTGGTTTGCGACGACGGCAGTTCTCGACGGACTGCCGAGATCCGGCAGGCTGATCGATTCAACCCGGGTCGGTTTGCGCCCGGCAACCACGGTCGCGGGGTCGAGGGACCTCGAATCGGCCGAGGCGTTCTGCAGGATCAGCACGGTCCCCTGCGAGGAGGTGAATTTGGCGGCCTCGATTTCCACGAAACTCTCCGGACGCAAGCCGCCTCCGGCCACCCGCTGGCCCCCCTCTTCGACCCATTCCTGATAGGTCGGCCCGCCGTTGGCTGCCTGATTGAACCACTGGAGCACGATCGCCGCGGGGTACGGGGCGAATCCACCCTGCCCGTCCGGGTAATAGAGGGAAATGGAGTTGTTGCCCGAGAAGTTGAGCATGAAGAAGAGGGCGACTCTCACCGCCGGATGCCGCAGGTAGGCGAAGGTCATGCGGGCCGCCAGCTGCGCCAACATGGAGGGATTCACCGGCTCGTTCGAATAGTCAGTGCTTGGCCCGCGCGGGTTCCACTCCGTGATCCAGATCTCTTTCCCAGGGAGGCGGGTCTCGATGTCCGAGAGCACTCGATCCACGCCCTCGTCGGACCGAGCCATCATGGCTGTGAAGAGACGGGCATTGGAAACGGAATCGTTTGGGATCGGCGCTGTCGGGTCCAGACCCAGCACCTGGCGCGGATCGGGGTAGAGATGCAAGGTCACCGCGTCAAACCATGACTCGGGTTGGAGCGCTGCGTCCCAGTTGAGCAGGCGCCGCACAAAGGGCTGGGGCGAGTTCGGCTCATAGGCAAAGGCGCTCCCGGCCGACTGGATCGCAACCTTGGCCCCGGGTGGGAGGTAGGGGCGCAGGGCGTCCAAGTACTGCTTGGAGATCGCCAGCGAGGTGGGCTCGTCGGGCCATTTGCGCATGACGTCCGGATCTCCCGCCATGGCGATCCAGAATTCGTTGCCCAGCTCAATGTGCCCGGGGACGATGCCCCCCGCGCTCATGGTATTGAACCAAGCCGTCTGCTCAGGGATGGAGGAGGTCTCCAAGTTGGGAACCAGGACCGTGTCCGCCCCGATCGACCTTGCAAAGGGGGCGTAATCCTCCATCTTGATCCCTTGTGGAAACACGGCTTGAATCTGGCCCGCAAGTTTCGCCCAGAAGCGCATGTAGCTTGAGCTCTCGGGGCGAGTCGTCACGTTGGGAAGCCCGCTGCGCCAATCGTAGTAATTGCTCTCGCTTCCCCCTGGAAACCGCACGAAGGCAAGGCCCATCTGTCTCGCTATGTCCACTTTTTGGGGGTTATCCAGGAGATGTTCAAACCAGGGCTCGACGGAGGCACCCAGCAGGCGCGTCGGAAGTTCTCGAGCTTCGCCCCGTGGCTGAAGCAGGAGCAGCCTTTGGGAAGGGGCGCCGGTCGGCGTTGACAAGGATAAGGCAGGGACCCGGGGTTCCCCCGCCGCTGGGGAGGCCGGAGAGCTGGATGTGCCCGCCGCCCAGGAGGCGACCAGGCAAGCCAGGGAGCCAAGCATTCCGGCAAGCAGCAGCCAGACCAGGGGGCGCAAGCCAGGATTCGCTCTCATGCCTCCTCCTATGAAGGCCGGCAAGTCCCGAGTTTCATCCCGGATGATCTTCTGCTTCCCGGCTTCCATCCGTCGAGTTTAGGGTCGGGCCAGCCGCTACGCAAATGGCAGAGGTCATGTGGATTCGCCGAAGGGGTAAGCTCTTGACATTCGGCAGATTGACCGCCCTTGCGACAAGGTATAGATTAGGCCGGCCGAACGCGTGGTCCATCGCGAGTGAAACGGGTTCTGTTTGGGGCGGCCAAACCCGGGCAAGGAGAATCGTGACCCCATCTGAAGGCCATTCCTCACCACCACCCCATCTCCTCCGGTCGCTGGCCGCCGTGATTGTCGGCAGTCTTTTCCTGCGGGCGGCGGCCGGGGCGATGGGTGAGAACATCCAGTTCTACTTCAACGCCATTCACGCGGCGGCCCTTTCCGCCAACCAGCCGCTCAGGGCCATTGCGGGTGCCAAGAACGTTTACCCGATCTCCTACACCCTGGGCGGCATCATCATCGGAACCTTCTTCGTGGCCGAACTGCTTGGAGCGCTGTTCTTGGGCGCCTGGAGCGATCGGTTTGGGCGCAAATGGTTCATCATCCTCGGCCCCCTTTTCGGCGCCGTCGCCGTCCTGATCACTTCCATCACAACCGCGGTCTGGCTGCTCGTCCTCACCCGGTTGCTGGAAGGGCTATCGACGGGGAGCAATGCTCCGGCCACCCTCGGGTACATTGCGGAAGCGACCTCGAATTCATCCCGGCTGCGTACCCGCATTGCCGGTTTCTTTGAAATTGCCACCATTGGTGGAATTGCGATCGGCTTTTCGCTCGGCGGCTGGTTATGGCGCGAGTTCGGGACCGCGGCGATCGTCGCCGGCATTCCCATGACAAGCCCGGCTTTTGCCGCCAACGCGGTAGTCTATCTGATCAGTCTGGTCGTCCTGTGGCTCGGACTGGGCAGACTGATGGAACCGGGCCGCAATGCAGCCCGGCCGGCGATTTCGCCCGCCGAGACCTTGAGACGCTATTGGGCAATCGTCAGCGACGCGCGTATCGCCAGCTTTGCGCCCGCGTGGATTGCCATCAATGCCGTCTTGGGAATCTGGATCAATCTGTCAGCGCGCATCCTCACGGACAAGGCCGCTTTCTCCAATCAGCTCCTGGTGGGGCGCTTTGACAGCTTCCAGGCCGGGAACATCTGGGCCGGCTATGCCGCCTTCTTCATCCTGGGCATCTTCCTGTGGAGCGTCCTCTTGCCCAATATAAAGAAGGCCAATGCCATGCTCATCGGTACCGGCGGCCTGATTGTCTCCTGCCTGCTGATCTTGGCCATCAACCACCAGGCGGCCCTCAATGCACCGCTGGTGCTGCCGCTGGCCATCCTTCTGGTGATCAGCATCATGGTTCAGAGCGGGTTTACCCCGGCGGCACTGGCCTACCTGGCCGATATCACCGAAACCCGCACGATGGAGCGGGGAGCGATCATGGGGCTGTATTCGGTCTTCCTGGGACTGGGGCAATTCTTTGGGGCAAGCCTGGGGGGTATCTTTGTCGACTGGCGCGGGGCGGACGGGATGGTCCTGGCGACCGGTTTGCTTGGGATCTTCGCGGCTTTCCTCATCATGCGGCTTCGGGCCACTTCAGGCCCGGACATAAAGGGGGGAGGTATTCCGCGAGACAGCGAACCCTCGGTCCATCCAGAACCGGCTGGCCGCGCCGGCATGGAAAAGGGATAGTACAGGTTCGGCCCAAGGAGCTCGCCATCGACCTGAGCGCCAACCCCGAGTGAGAATTCCAAGCTCGCAGCGGCGTTCCAGGCCAGACGTCGGTCACCGCCAACGCCCACCTGGCCGGACCCTGCCTGCAATCATGTAGTTCAGCCAGCAGGCCAAGGAAACGGAAAGGCCCCGCATCGCCAAGAGTAGGGACCCCCGCAA
>JBEKHT010000120.1:0-5185 GCA_050012135.1 Anaerolineales bacterium
CTTCCGTTTCGCGCAGGGTGTGCTCCGAAAGGCTCCTCCAGGATCCATCAACGGCGTCGCAAACCTGGAACTCGAGCAGGGAGCTTCCTCCCCTCCCTTCCTTCCGCCTCTGGCGGATCACCCGGTAGCGCAAACCCTCCAGCTCGAAAACCAAGGCAGTGCGCATCTCCCGTTGACCCTGGTGGATGAGATCATCCACGGAGCGACCTCGGGCCTTGCCCCAGAGCGTCCAGGTGATGGCGTCGAGCAGGGAGGACTTGCCTGCGCCGTTTTCTCCGGACAGGCAAGCCACATGCAAACCCTCGAAATCGATGGGATCGGGATGCCGGTAGGCCAGGAAGTTCTGGAGCTCGAGGCGAACAGGAATCATCGGCGGGCAGCCCCTGACAAGCTGTGACCCCCCTCCCCGTCCGGTCCCGCGGGCACAACCTGCCCCGTCGGCCGCGGCGGGCCGGGCCGCCTGGGCCACGCCCGGAGCGGCCTGATCTTGACCTGGCCGTGCGCGTGCAGGTGGCGGAGAGTTGAGAAGACAGTCGCGGCGGCTCTACCCTCACGGGGGGTCATGGGTATCTCCCAGAAGGGAGCCGGCCAACGCCAGGAGCGAGGCGAGCCGCTCCGCCGGGACGCCCTTCGACTGGAAGTACCGATCCAACAGCTGAGGTGGGGCAAGCGCCTCGGGCGACGCGCCACCCAGCCGAGTTCGATCCGGCCGCAGGATCTCTTTTTGAATGGCCACATGAGCAGAGCCCGCCAGGGCTCTCAGAACTTGGCGGTCATCGAAGCTGGCGAGCTGGTCTGCCTTCAGTCTGACCAGCAGCCGCACGACAGACCCCTCCAACTCCTGACCTCTCCGTTTCAGTTGATCGAGCAGCGCCTGGGTGGGTTCGGGTTCGTCCGCAAGATCCGCTCGAACCGTCACAAACGGGCGTGCCTTGACCGGCACGAATTGGTAATTCGCCCTGCCCCGCTCCAACTCGACCCAGGCGAATCCTTTGGGTTCCCTCTCCTCTCCAAAATCGATGCGCTCCAGCGACCCCGAATAGACCACGGGCGGCAAGCCCGGAACTCCAGCGGTCAAATTCTGATGTTGATGGATATGGCCCATGGCCACGTAGTCCCAGACCGGATCGGCCACCTCGCTGCGGGGGACGGTTACCTCCCGGCCGATGAGGACGGTGCGTTCCGAACCCAGCCGTGCCTCTGCGATGGAGAAGTGGCCAGCCAGCACGCGGGGCATGGAACGAGTCTGTGCATCCTGGCGAAAGCCGCGGAGAAAATCGATCAGGACGCCCCGTAGCGCCTGGTCAAGTTCTTCCATCGTCTTGAGCCGGTGCTCCTCCTCAACCAGCAGCCGATTTCGCATCGGATAGGGGATCCAGGCCAGGAACACGGGTCCACTGGCCGTTTCCACCACTTGGGCGGACGGGGAATTGCCGACGATCACGTTGGGAACGTCGAGGACGCGGTAGATGTCCACGCTGCTTGCTTTGTGGACGGTTCCGGCCAGATCGTGGTTGCCCACCAGGAGCAAGGTGGGAGTGCTCTCCGCAAGGCGTTTGATCCGGCGTGCAAATTCTCGCTGCTGGGTCGGCTCGGGGTCGCGAGTCTTGAACGCGTCACCGGTGAAGAGCACGAGGTCCGCTCGGTGCTCCAGAGCATAATCTACGACCTCATCCAAGCGATCCAGAAAGTCCCGGACGCGAGTGGAGGTTCCGGTGGAGGCATCCAGCCGCCCGTAGTTCTCCATGCCGATGTGCAGATCGGAGAAATGCAACAGGCGAATCGCGGCAGGCATGGCGGTATTGTATCAGCCACTTGGCGCCCGGTTACACCCCGGAGCCAGTGTGCGGCAGCCTCCTGGCGGATAGGGAGACTCAAGTCCGGCCCTTGGCCGCGCTCAGGAACGCGGGCCGGACCTTCCCCCCCTGCGCCGCAAGCCGATCCGGGCAATCGCCTGGCTGCCCTCGCCGAGGTGTTCGCTCCAGGCCGCGTGCTCCGAGAGTGAATTTCGCGCTGATCCTGCCTGGTCGGGACCTGCCCGAACCGCCGACTAGGCTCCTCGGTACACGAGCAAACCAAGCATGGCGGCCGCCAAAATCACCAGGGCGGGATTGATGCCGGTGAGGGTCAGCAGGGTGAAGGTTCCGAGGCTGATCAAGACCTTGTCCCAACCTCGAACCAAGGCCATAGGCCAGGCCGTGCCCTGAATGGCGAAGACCGCCCGCGCCATGTCATAGGCAGTCCACAGGAGCAGGCCGACCACGACCGGGCGAACCGCGGCCAGCATGGCGCGGATGGCGGGACTATCTTTAATGCCGAAAAAGAATATGACCATGAGGAGCATGAGCAGGGTCGTGGGCAGGACTGTCCCGGAGGCCGCGACAACGGCGCCGGGAACACCGGCCATCCGGTAACCGACATAGGCGGAGACTTGCGGGGCAATCGGCCCCGGCAGGGCATTCCCGAGTGCAACGGCGTCCGCAAACTCGGCCTCCGAGATCCATCCGGCGGATGTGGTCTCGCGCTGCATGAGCGCGAGCGAGGCCGGGCCACCCCCCCAAGAGAACACGGCTACGCGGGTGAACAGGACAAAGATATTCCAGAGCAGCATGAGGGTCTCCGTGGGCGACATCCCCGATCGGCCAGCCGGCAGGCGAGGGGAAGGCGCTCTAGTTCAAGCGGCTGGGAGGGCAACGCGAATTGAGAGAGCGTGAGGCCAGAAGCCTGACCCGATCAGGACAGGATTATAGAGCCGGAAACGGGTGGGGCTTCTGGGATTCCAAAGGCCGGATCGGGAGGCCAGGGCGCTGAGGGGCGGTCGAGGGGATCCCCAGGCGGGGCTAGCTGGCTTCTCGCCTCAAGATGGCCTGCAGATACTGCCCGGTGAAGGAGGCGGGAATCCCTGCCACCTCCTCGGGCGGACCCTCGGCCACGATGCGTCCTCCCCCCTCGCCCCCCTCGGGACCCAGGTCGAAAATCCAGTCCGCCGTCTTGATGACATCCAGGTTGTGTTCGATGACGATCACGGTGTTCCCGGCGTCCGTGAGGTGATGCAGGACGTCGAGCAGTTTCTGAATATCTGCGAAGTGAAGCCCCGTGGTCGGTTCATCCAGGATGTAGAGGGTGCGACCGGTCGCCACGCGGCTCAGCTCTTTGGCGAGCTTGACTCGCTGGGCCTCGCCTCCGGAGAGCGTGGTTGCCGACTGGCCCAACTTGATGTAGTCCAATCCCACGCTATGCAGAGTTCCCAGAAGCCGGCGGACCACTGGAAACGCATTGAAGAACTGCAGCGCCTCCTCCACATCCATTTCCAACACGTCCGAAATGGATCTTCCCTTGTACTTGATCTGCAGGGTCTCGCGATTGAAGCGCGTCCCCTTGCAGGCATCGCAGGGGATCCACACATCGGGCAAGAAGTGCATCTCGACGCGTTTCTGGCCGTGGCCCTGGCAGGCCTCGCAGCGCCCCCCCCTCACGTTAAAGGAGAACCTTCCCGCGCTGTACCCCCGCGCCTTCGCTTCGGGAACCTGCGCCAGGATCTTGCGGATGTCATCGTAAACCCCGATGTAGGTGGCGGGATTGGAGCGCGGCGTGCGGCCAATGGGGTCTTGGGTGATGTTGACCGCTTTGTTGAAATGCTGGAGTCCTTCGATGCGGCGGAAAGCTCCCGGCCGCAGGTTGGATCCATGCAATCGGGCTGCGAGGGCCGGATAGAGGGTTTCCGCGATGAGTGAGGACTTGCCGGATCCCGATACTCCCGTCACGCAGGTGAAAAGCCCGACCGGGAAACGGGCGTCGAGGTTCTTGAGATTGTTGTGTCGCGCGCCCAGAAGGGTGAGCCAGTTGCCGTTGGGGCATCGCCGGCCGTAACAGGAACCCGGCTGCGAGGTTCCCGCGGCCACCTCCAGTTCGTGCCGGAGGTAGCGCCCGGTGAGCGAGCGGGGATTGTCGGCGATCTCGGCCGGCGTTCCAGTGGCCACGATTCGGCCTCCTTGGAGGCCTGCCCCCGGTCCAAAATCCACCACCCAGTCCGCCGTCTCGATGGTTTCGCGGTCGTGCTCCACGGCAATCACCGTATTGCCCAGATCCCGCAGTCGCAAGAGGGAGTCCAGCAAGCGACGGTTGTCGCGCGCGTGCAGGCCGATCGAAGGCTCATCGAGGATATACAGGACCCCGACCAGCCCGGATCCAATCTGCGAGGCAAGATGAATCCGCTGCCCTTCACCTCCGGAAAGACTGGGTGCCGCCCGCTCCAGGGTCAGGTAGTGAAGGCCGACATTCAGAAGGAAGTCGAGCCGGGCGCGGATTTCCTTGAGAACCTCCCCGGCCACCGCCAGCTGGGCTTGGCTCAGATCCAATCCCGAGAAGAACTCCTTGGCCTCGGCGATGGACATCGCCTGGATCTCCACAATGGTCTTGCCGCAGAAGCGGACGGCGGCCGCCTCCCGACGCAGGCGCGTGCCGTGGCAGGTCGCACAGGGCTGGTAAGACATGAATTGCGAATACCACTGACGCATGTCCTCCGACTGGGTCTGGTGGTACCGGCGCTGGGTGTTGGGAATGGCCCCCGCGTAGGAGGAAATCCAGGAGCCCTGCCCACCGTCGTGGTCGCCCCACTCCCACTTTACCTTCACCTCCGGATCGCCCCACAAGATCCCCTGCCGAACTTTTTCGGGCAGCCTCTTCCAGGGCGCATCCAGCGGGAACTTGTAGCGCCGGACAAACGCGTTGGCAATGACCCGCGCAGACTTGGAGGTCTGGAGTGGACCCCAGGAGCGGACGGCGCCGTCCAGGATGGACTTGCCGGGCTCGACGAATTTCTCTGGGTCGAAACTGAAGAGCTGGCCCAGGCCATTGCAATCCGGACACATGCCCAGGGGGGAATTGAAGGAGAACATGGGCGGCTCGAGTTCGGGGAAGGAGATGCCACAGTGCGGGCAAGCGTTTTGCTCGCTCATCTCCAAGTCCTTGCCCCCCGCGACCTCGATGACGACAACCCCGCCCCCCACCCGCAGGGCCGTCTCCACCGAATCGGCCAGCCGGGAGCGAAAGTCCTCATCCTTGATCTCAGGCAGCACCAGACGATCCACTACAATGTCGATGTCATGCTTGCGCGTCTTGGCCAGCTTGAGGGGGTCGCCCAGATCCAGCACGACTCCGTTGACGCGGGCCCGCTGGAAGCCGC
>JBEKHT010000121.1:0-5107 GCA_050012135.1 Anaerolineales bacterium
AGGCACCGGCAGGGAAGAGCGTTGCTAACAACCGAGGGGCTTGACAGCGGCCCCATCATGGAAGCCCCAACCTGGGGGAGGGGGCCTCAAACAGGATTTCCAGCTGTTTGAGGGTACCATCCGTGGTTCAGTATCCTCGAGCCCAACGAGGTTGATCCGTGAGTCTAGTTCGAAGGGTACCTCTTGATGGGCGCGTTTGTCAACGCACTGAGATTGATTGAATCTCGAAGGCTGCGGATTGATCCTTAGATAGTCGGTCAGAATCCATGGTAGGAGCATTGTGCACGTCCAATCCAGGCCCATTTTCACCCAGGACAGGGATAGGAGACCCCACCCGAGGCACGAAGGAGATTTGGCTTCGCTAGACGCTGATACTCCTGCGCTGCTGGTGGGCCTTTCGCCGCTCATTGAGCACATCGACGACCACCGCGAAGATCAGCAGCGAACCTGTGACCAGGTTCTGCCAGTAAACGTCCACGCCGAGCAGGTTTAGCGCATTTGCCTGAAAGGCCATGAAGAAGGCACCGAGGAAGGCGCCCAGGACCGAGCCCTCGCCCCCGGCCAGGCTCGCGCCTCCGATGATGCAGGCGGTGATGACCTTGAGCTCTTCTCCGGTCCCGATGGTTACCGAGGCCGAGCCAAATCGGGCCGTAATCAGGAGGCCCGCGACGCCCGACAAAAGGGCCACCAGACAGAAATTGAAAATCCGGACCAGGGTGACGTTGATCCCCGACAGGCGGGCGGCCTTTTCGTTCCCGCCTACATAATAGGACTGCCGGAAGAAGCGGGAATTGCGGACCAGGATCTCGCCCATCAGCACCAGGAGCAGCATCACGAAGATCGGGTACTGGACCCCCAACAGGCGACCCTGACCGATCACGGTGAAGGAACTTGGCAGGTTCAGCACCGCCGTTCCCTTGGCGAGCACGAGAAGAATTCCCCGGACCCCCATGGCCATGCCCAGGGTCGTTATGAAGGAGTTGATTCCCAGTCGCGCTACGAGAAAACCATTTGCCAAGCCCACCATCAGGGCGGCGACGAGTCCCAGAATGATTGCGAAAACGGCCGGAACGCCAGCGTTCAGGGCCAGGCCTGTGACCACGCCCGTGAAGGCCAATGTCGACCCAACCGAGAGGTCAAATCCGCCCGAGATCAGGAGAATGACCATCCCGATCGAGATCGTACCGTCCAGGGAAAGAGCGAGGAGGAGAGCCTCGATGTTCCCCACGCTCAGGAACACCCGGGACACGAGGCTCATGATGATGCACGCAGCCAGGAGCACCAGGAACAGGGCAAATTCGCGCTGGGAGACGAAGTTCAGGACACGCTCGCGAATCGAGGTGACGCCTCCTTGGCTTGTCTCCCCTCCGGTCTTCTTCAGATCCCGCGTGGCATTCAGAAGGCGCACAGCCCCTCCGTTTCCTCACCTCGATCAGCGATCCACCCCATATCCGCCTGGTACCCAATTTGTCTCCGGCTGTCCGGCGCGACTCTCCCCCCGCCTTAAGGGGGCACCGCGCGCTGCGCTTCTCCCCCATTCACCAGGCCAGCCGCGTGAGTCAAGATCTGGGCTTCGCTGTATTCTCCGCGGCGGACTTCCCAGACGATCCTGCCTCGGTACACGACCAGGATCCGGTCGCACATTCCGATCAACTCGGGCATGTCCGACGAGATCATGATGATTCCGGTACCCCGGGATGCAAATTCCCGCAGCTTCTGGTAGATCTCCGCCCGAGCGCCGACGTCCACCCCTCGGGTGGGCTCGTCGCAGATGATGACCTTGGGCCGGATGCTCATCCACATGGCGACCAGGACTTTCTGCTGGTTCCCACCGGAGAGATCCAGCACCTTCTTTTCAATGGAAGGGGTGGCGATGGCGAATTCCTCCACCTTTTCGGCCGCGTAGGCCTGCATGCGGCCCCTGCGAATGAATCCAGCGGCCGTCGTGAATTGGCGGATCGCCGGAGCCACGATGTTGTCCCGCACCGGCATGGTGACAAAGAGCCCAGTGCTCTTGCGGTCCTCGGTCAGATAGGCAATTCCCCGCTCAATTGCCTCGCTGGGCCGGGTGACGGTCAGCTCCCTTCCCTCCAGAAAGATGCGGCCACTGTCCGCCGGCTCAGCGCCGAAAATGCACCGGGCGATCTCGGTTCGCCCGGCACCAACCAGCCCGGCCATACCCAGGATCTCCCCCCGGCGCAGCTCAAAGCTCACGTCGGCGAACTCGCCCTTCCGGCTCAGTCCTTCCACACGGAAGTAGCCCTTCTCCGATTGCACCTGGGTCTGATTGCCATAGAGATTGGAGATCTCGCGGCCCACCATCAGGGCCACGAGGTCCCTTTCGCTAACCTCGCTCACCTTGCGGCTGTCCACATAGCGACCGTCCCGAAGGACGATCACGCGGCTGGCAATCTTGAAAACCTCAAAGAGCTTGTGGGTGATGTAGATGACCGATAGCCCCTGCGCCTGCAGCCTACGGATGGTATCGAAAAGGGTCGCCGCCTCGCTCTCGGTCAAGGGAGAGGTGGGCTCGTCCATGATCAGCACTTTGGGGTTGGTCGAGATCGCCTTGAGGATTTCCAGGATCTGCTGCTGACCCACGGGAAGACTTCTGACGAGCCGGCGTGGGTTGAGGCTGAGGCCGAAACGCCCGAGGAAATCTTCCGTTTCCTGATAGAGCTGGCGCCAGTGGATGTTGTTGATGAACCCCACCGGCTGGCGATGGGCGAAGATGTTCTCCGCGATGGACAGGCTACCCACCAGGGAGAGTTCCTGAAACACCATGCTGATCCCGGCGCGGATCGCATCTTCCGGGGAATAGAAGGAAACCGCGCGATCCTCCAAGTAGATCTTGCCCTCGTCGGGGCGGAGCGCTCCTCCCAGGATCTGCATCAGCGTGCTCTTACCGGCGCCGTTCTCGCCCACCAGAGCCAGGATTTCCCCGCGCCCCAGATTCAGGCTGACGTGATCGACCGCCAGGACCCCCGGGAACCGCTTGGAGATGCTTTCCGCTCTCAGGACATCCACCATTTTAGGCCTCGGAAGAAATGGGGCGGGGGCTGGCCCCCGCCCCATCAACGTACCACCTGCAGGCGATTCTACTTGGTATAGATCGAGTTGGCATCCAGGAAGTACTGAAGATTGGACTGGTCGATGTAGTTGGCTGACGTGTACACGATGCTCGGACCGGTCTGGACTCCGGCCTTGGCGTTATCCACAGTCAGCGGCGCCTGGTGATGGTTGTATTCATACAGCACCAGCATGGCCCAGAAGGCCATGGCGGCATCGTCCTGGGCGACGGTTCCGGTCAGGTCCCCGTTCTTGATCGCCTGGAGCACGTCCGAGTTGCGATCCATCGCGACGGTCTTGACCTTGCCGCTCAACCCGGCCTCCTTCACGGCCGTCGCGGCGCCAATTCCTGCCGTCGAGTCGGTGCCGACGAAGGCAGCCAGGTCCGGGTAGCGGGTGAGGATGTCCTTGGCCACGCTGATCGCAGTCGCCGTGTCGGCCTTGGTGTCACCGCGCTGGACCACCTGAATGCCGGGGTAGTTCTTGAAGGCATCTCGGAAGCCAGCCTCGCGCTCATCAAACATCTCCGTCCCCGGCAGGGTCAGGATGGCGACTTTGCCCTGTCCGTTGATGGCCTGAGCGAGATGCGTCCCGCCGACATACCCCAGGAGGTGCTCATCCGACCCGACATAGGCAATACGCTTGGTATTGGGCAGGTCACCCAGGATCGTAACCACCGGGATCCCGGCCGCCTCGGCCTTGTCGATGTCCGGCCCCACAGAGGGGTCCCATGCGAAAACGCAGATCCCTGCTGGTTTCATGGCGATCGCCTGGTCGAAGGCAGCCACCTGGCCGGGGGCATCGGTTGTGGCCGGGCCGACATAGGTCGCCTTGACCCCCAGGGTTTGCCCGGCCCATTTCCACCCGTACTTGTGGGCGTTGAAGAACTCCAGGTTCCCCATGGCAGAGACGTAGATGTACTCCTCGTTCGATGTGCTCGGTGCCGCGGCCGTCGGGGCCGCGGCCGGCGCTGCAGGAGCGCAGGCGGTCAGCAGCATACCGGCGATGAAAACGAGGCTCAAAACATTCCGTGCAGTTATCCTACCCATTCTTCCTCCTTTGTGGCGCAAGAAACAGCTCCGCCGGTTGGATCAATAACACGTTCGAAACGGTCTCATCGATAAGCTCTCCTTTCTCTGGCGATTCGACTCAATCTTCAATTGCTATTCGAGGCATGTTTCAGATTTGCGATCTTTGCCCTCCTCGCCTCCGGCCTTGCCCATGTGTTCCATGACGGTTTCCTGGGCCGCTCCCAAATCTGTTCTTGAGCTCCGTGCTGCAATCAGGTTGGCGCGCGAGATGCCCCGGACCTCAGACCGCAAAGTTCTCCTCCTGTCAGGCGATTGGGCGTTTCCCTTCCTTGAGCACGCCTAGAATAGTTGCGGGCGCGAGTTCCTCGACCCGCCCTTCCCACCTCTCCCTACCGCCTGGGATCCTCCGGGTGTCGCAGAAGAACTCCAGTGGATTCCCGTCCGGGTCGCTAAAATACATCGCCCAGCTGATGCCGTTGTCTACGGTGCGGGGGGCCACCCCCGCCTCGGATAGCTCCTGGAAGGCCCGGGCCAGCTCCCGCTGGTCTGCCAGTTCGAAGGCCACATGATCCACCCCGGTCGCCTCAGCCGCAGGGGCCGGCGCCGACTCGCTCACCCTCTGCAGCGCAACCTCGTGATAGGAGTCGCTCCCGGAAAGAAACGCGTACTCGTCACCAACCTTTTCCACGAGTCTCATGTGGAGCATGCGGGTGTAGAAGGAGATGGCCCGGTTCATGTTTCGCACCTTCAGGCGGACATGCCCGAGCTTGACGCGATGTCCCTCGCTTCGGCTTTCAGCCATTGATCACCTCACCACCTTGCCATCGCCGAGAGGCTTGCCACCAGATCTCTCGATTTCCCCTCATCGAGGGGAGATTCATCGACAAGGCTCGCATTCCGTTGGTTCCTCCAACCCGCCCAGGACACTCAGGCTGCAGGTCCTCCGCCTCGAGTTACCACGTTTCGAGCTGAGCGGTCATCCCGTTGTCCACCATGAGCGACGCGCC
>JBEKHT010000122.1:0-5043 GCA_050012135.1 Anaerolineales bacterium
CTCGTGGCCACGGAATTCGTGGCCGGGGCGCTCGCCCACAGCCTGGCCCTGGTGAGCGACGGCTGGCACAACCTTACCGATGTTCCCTCGCTCATCCTCTCCTGGATTGCGCTCTATTTCGAGCGCAGGCCCCCCGATCAGCAGAGGACTTATGGATATCAGCGGGCGGGAGTCCTGGCCGCCTTCGTGAACGCCCTGATCCTGGTGGGCGTCGCGCTGTTTCTCTGCTACCAGGGCTACGAGCGAATCCTGCGGCCCCAGCCCGTCGCCTCCGGCACGATGCTGATCGTCGGCGCGATCGCCCTGGTAGTGAACGGCGGAATCTCCCTCGCCTTGGCGAGTGAGCGAAGCGACCTGAATCTCCGCGCGGTGTTCATCCACAACCTCGGCGATGCGCTTTCCAACCTCGCGATCATCGCGGGCGCCTGGCTGATTCGCGCGACCGGGCAGACGATGATTGACCCCGCCATCGCATTTCTGATTTCGGGGATGATTTTGTGGACGGCCGCGGGGATCATCACCGACTCGGCGAACATCCTGCTCGAGAGCCTGCCCATAGGCATGAGCCTGGAGGGCGTGGCAGCCTGCATGCTCGGCGTCGCGGGGGTTAAAGAAGTTCACGACGTGCACATCTGGAGCCTGGGTTCGAATGACCACGCGCTCTCCTGCCACGTTCACATTCTTGACATGCCCACTTCCGAGAGCGAGCAGATCGCCCACCAGATCCGTGAAGTGCTGGCCCGCGAATTTGGAATTCATCACACCACGATACAATTCGAGCACACCCACCCGCCCGGCGAATTTCACATGTACATGCCGAACCCGGCGCCCGGCAGGTAACAGGTTATAGGTGACAGGAGGGACTTGCTGGTCCCGGTCCTTAGCGTTCCCTATTACCGGTTCCCTGTAACCTGTCTCCTGGTCTTTCCTCCCCCAGCCCCTAGCCCCCAGTCCCTGCCCTTGGGCTCCGGACGGAGGCAGTAAGCAGTTGGTAGATTGTGGCATGTGGGGCACGTCGATTTCAGATTATCGGAAGGCCGAAGAACGACCCAATGGAGACAAAGTCAAAAAGGGCCGCAACCGGCACAAGGGCGACATGATGCGAATTATAGCGCAATCCCGCCTCGCGGGATTGCCGGGACAGGTTCCACCCCGCCCTCCCACCAAACAGACACGCTCGTCGGGCTCGGGCGAAGCCCCGTCAGAACACGAACTTGACCTGGCCCTGCCACACACGCGGAGTCACAAAGTGCGTGCCGCTGAATGTAGACAGGAAGTTGTAGAGAGCTTCCCGGTTGGTCAGGTTGATGACCGTGAATTGCAGATTCACCTTGAAGCGATCGGTGTGAAAGATGTTGTCGATGCCCGTGCCGAGGTCGAGAAGGTTACGGGGTGCGACGCGGGGCGGGTGGGTGTCGTCATTCTCGGTGCCAGGAGCCGGGATCACGACGCGCGTCGCGCCCCACTGCGGATAGGGTACGTTACACGAGGTAATCGGGTTTGTGAGGCTCGCAACATTGCTGCCGCAGAAGAACCCGATCGCCGCCTGCTGATCTCCATCGAGAGCCAGAGCGGAGGCGAGGTCCGGCACGGCGCCTGCCACCAGCCCGCTTTGATAGTTCCAGGTGAGCGCAACCCAGGGACCCCGCTTGGGGAACTGGTATTGAAAGTGGGTGACCTGCTGGAATGCTTGGTCGTGGTCGATTCGGAAGACCGAGGTGTTGACCGGATTGTTGAAGATCACGCCTCCATTTTCTGGAGGGAAATACCGGGCGCGGTTGTGGCCCATGACCGAGTAGGCCGTAAAGCCACGATAGTTGGCCAGATTGATCCGAGCTCCGATACCGTCGAGCTTGGACTTATTCCAACTGATGGGAAAGGCCAGCGGCGTACTGAAGAGCACGTCGAAATCGTAGCCATTGTGGGTGCGTTTATTGTAATAGTCCACATCCACCACCACCCAGCGACCGATGGCCTGCTCAAACCCGGCGTTGTACTGGTTTCGCCGGCCGGATTGAAGGGGCGCCGCTGCGAAGGCCCCGAAGACATTCGTGGCCAGCCCGCCCGCGCCCGTCGCGCTCGACAAAACCAGATTTTCGTTGTAGGGGGTCTCCAGAAAGCGGCCATACGAGAAACGCAGCACCGTGTTCGTCGGTTTCACCGTATAAGCCACGCCCACCCGTGGCTCGGTTTGAACCGCATAGCTGAGACCATTATAGAAGTCGCGGCGCAGGCCCACATTCAAAGTCCACTGGTGGAGGGTTATGGTGTCCTGGGCATAGAGGGCAGCTTCCCTGACCGCCGCGCGACCGTGAAAATCAAAGAGCTGGCCGGCGCGGGTAAGGTCAAAGGGAAGCAATCCTGGCAGGAAAGCAGGGTTTGTCTGATACCCTGCCGCCGCGCAGTTGTTGGGGTTCGTGATACTCGGGTTGGTAACTGCGTTGCCGCTGGCGTTTACACAGACCGCATTGTAGGTGGGATCGGTGATGCCGACGCCAAACCCTTCCGTCAGAGCGTTGTACTTGTATTGCACTCCCACCTTGGCGTTGTGGATGCCTTTCGAATAAGCTAGATCGACTCGGGCTCCGTAAACGCCCAGTCGGCGGTCTTGCGCCAGAGTGGCCGGCAGGTCAGAAAAAGCACTCGGGCTGGGGTAATACTGCACGTGGTCAATGCGGACGTAAGGGTTGAAGGTGAGCAGCAGGCTCGGGCCGAAAAGGTGCGTGTATCCCGGAGCGATATTGATGGACCGAATCTGTTGGTGCTGGTCCTGGGTGACCGCCAACTGATCGTAAGTATTAGGAATCTGAAACCAGGAGCGCGAGGCCTGAAGGTTGAGGTGCAAGGTGTCTTTTTCCGTCGGGTTGAAGTCGATCCGGTCAAACACACCTTCTCCGTTTCCTTTATCGTGGAAGTTCCCGAATTCCGGGGTGTCCAGGAAGCGGCTGGAGTTGGTGAAGTACGCTGCCAGGAAGTTCCCCCACTTGTTTCCTCCGGTCCCGAGAGCGAAGTTAGTCGCTGGCGTGCCGAACGACCCATACTGCGTCGAGAAGCTGCCGTGTGGAGTTGTATCGCCGATGCCGGACCGGCTCACGGCGTTGACCACCAAGCTGTCTTTATCTCCGTATTCGGCTTGGGGGGCTCCCGTCACGATCTCCAGCGACTGAACGGCATCGAGCGGGAGCTGATTGGAAAAGATTTTGCTGTACTGGTCTGTAATGGGCTGGTTGTCCAGCGAAATTTGGGCCTGGGCATGGTCGCCCGCGGGATGAAAGAAACCATTGGCGTCGGCCGCTACCGAAGGCGAGGTGTTGGCGATGACCTCGCTCAAACCGATGCCTTGGTTCCCAATCGGCAATCTGTCAATCAGGGTGCGATCCACATCGGTGTGGGCTGTGGGGGTTTGCTCGATGAGGTCCGCCGCCTCTCCCTGAACGGTCACCACGGTCGCGGCGGTGGCGATTGTCAGGGTGAACTTGAGGTCGATCGGCACGGTGGTTCGGACCGGGACATCTTGATCGATATCCTGGAAACCAGCGGCACTCACTGCCAGGTGATAAGGGTTAAAGGGAACGTTCGAGAACTCAAAATGGCCGGACGCGTCGGTTGTCGTGCTCCGATCATAACCGGAGACGGGGTTGCGAATCTTAACCTTCGCTCCAACAAGGACAGCGCCGGAGGGATCAAAGACAGACCCCTGGATAGTCCCCGAAGTGCCGAGGCTTTGACCAAACATCAGCGGGCTGGCGGTGGAAAGGAGCCACAGGGCCAGCATTACCGTCGCGATGGGATTGAACGCGGCGGCGAGTCTGGAACGAGATCGGGCTGTCAATAGCGATGACCCCAGAGATGGTCGTGAACTGGTATGAGAAGTCACTTCGTTACCTCCTGAAAGTTTTTGGGTTGACCCGGGATGTCGCAAAACTTTCAGGAGAGCGGAGGGGAGCGGGCGAGAAGGGTTTGCGCAAGGCGGTGGGAATACTTTGCGTTGCGAGCGATCAGGTGGTAAGCCGCTTCACTGCACGGCTTCGCGATGAGGGATCGGACCGCGGGGCGGACGGAGCTGCTGCGAACAATCTGGCAGAGGGGACAAAGAGGGCTGACATCCTGGCTCGCGTGTAGGGACGATGCACCCTCGTGGGCAATCCGGCAAACCGCGACAGCCGCGTCATGATGGTGAAGAATTTCGACAGAGAAGAGGTGGATTTCACCGGCGAGCGCGAGGCAGGCGACGAGTGCATGGACCCAGTATCTGTGTCGAGACTTACCCATCCGTCTCAAGTTGTTCGATTCGCTTCTGGTCGACCCGGACTCAGCGCCTCCGGATAGCCCTGATCTTGACTATAATACTATAGAGCCTGCGCATTTGGGACTGCCCAATACACGGAAAACGGGCGTCGCCCTTGGGATAGGAGGATGCCTGCCCGCCATGGCGGGTTGCACGGGGTGACAATGATCGTGCTGGGGGGCACTCCGGCAGGGAGTTGCGTAAAGCGAATTCTGGAGCGCCAGCCTTTAGGGTCTTGGCAACAAACACTAAAGGTCCGCGCTACTGCGGCGCGGCGAGAACCCGCGCCGGAGCACGGGTCCTGCAATGCCAGGTCGTAATTTCTTGTTTTCTTACCAGACATTTTTCGGCGCGCGTGTAGGGCCACCCCTTGGGGCGGCCCTACAAGACCCCACGCCATGTTTGGTTGCGGCCAGAGGCCGCGCTGCGCTAGCGGCTACGGCAAGCGGATTGTCGAGGTATTTCGTAGACACTACACTAGGTTTGCCGTGTGATGCGCTCGAGGCCGTCGAAATAAGGGCGCAGCGCGGTGGGGACGCTGACGGAGCCGTCGGCCTGCTGGTAGTTTTCGATAATAGCGACCCAGGTGCGCCCTATGGCCAGCCCGCTACCGTTCAGGGTGTGGAGTAATTCCGTCCTGCCAGCCTTGCTGCGCCGGAAGCGCAGGTTGGCGCGGCGCGCCTGGAAGGCTTCAAAATTCGTGCAGGAGGAAATCTCCTTGTACTCGCCTGCGGCGGGCAGCCAGACTTCCAGGT
>JBEKHT010000123.1:0-5012 GCA_050012135.1 Anaerolineales bacterium
CCCTGGGGCGGGCTCGAGTCGGGTGCCACCAGCGCGACCTTTTTCTGGTCCAGCCATTGACCCACCCCGACCAAATACCAGTTCAGCCCATTGACGGGCTGGGTCTCGTACACTTGCACCGGGGTGTATCGATTGAGCCAGGGAAGGGATTTGTCCGCCGCCGCCCCCGGCTCGCTCGAGGGATAGGCGCTCTCCACGACCCAGCCGAAGGTCCGGCTCGGGCTTTGAGAAAACGCGAGCCCGTGGAAGGTGCTGACCGTGACCTTGGCTCCGACTTCGTCCTGGCGGACCACCCCCTCCGGGGTGGTGTAGAGGATCTTGCGATTTTGAGTGATCTGACCAGTGACGGAGATGTAAACGAAACCTTTGTGGAAGATTTGGGCCGCGCTTTTCGCCAACGCGTCGGCCACGGTGGAATAGACCTTCAGCTGGCTGCTCTTGCTCAGCGCGTGATAGGACAGGTTGGTCGTCTGGCCCAGGCTCGTGTCGAAAGGCAGGATAGGCAGTGGGCGCTCGGGGACGAGTCCGAGCTGGCGCAACTGGAGCTCTTGGGCCCCCGGGCCGTAGGCCGGACAATCCCCCGGGTCGGCCATCTGGAAGCGGACCGTGCAGACCTCACCCGAGGAGCTCCCCACGGCCGAGGGGTCAGGGGGTGGAGGCGAGGATCCGGGAGCCATCAGCGCGACCCCCAAAACCAGACTCACCCAGTGCACCCAGGGAAAGGCCAACATGGTCAAATTATATCAACCCCACCTCCGCTTCTTTCAAGACCTCATCCTCCCCTTGGGGGGCAGTCGGCTCGTCCGCTCTTCCCAGGCTAATACCTCAAGATGGCGGCGATGCGACCGGCACCCTCCAGTTCGGGATTGCCGCGGATGATCTCCACCTCCCCTTCGCCACGCATGGTCGTCTGGACCGCATGCTCGACGGCATCCTCGATGGGGCGGAAGGAATTGCCGCAGAAAGGGCAGACCCGGACGGCCTGCGCGGTGTGAAACCCGCACCCGGAGCACTCAAACCCGGTCTCCCGGTAGCCCTCGCTGACGAGGAGTACCTGGATGCGGCCCTCGTGCAGGGCGGCCAGGGTGTCATCCAATCCTACGGCGCCTCCCTTCCCCTTGGCGGCCGCCGTCACCGCAGTCTCCACCAGGCGGGTCTCGCGATCCCGTTCTGCTTGGGCCCCCACCTCCAGCGCCTTGGCGAGCACTTCCGTGGGCCGGGTCCCCATGGAGGCGGCAAAGGTCCCAACGACCAACGACTGCCAGGTCTTGGAGAGGAAACCTCGGAACAGGGAAAGGTTGTCCTCGGTTCCGGCCAGGAGGATCCGGCGCACATGCCCCTTCTGGAAGAATTCACCTGCGGCCTCGGCGAAACGGCGCATGTTGCGCAAGGTCAGCTCTTCCTCCCGCCGGGTTTGTCCCGCCCTTCCCTCTTTTCGGCCGGGCCCCGAGGAGGCTCCCCCCCTCTTGGCTGAGTGAACCTCCTCGCCAGCCACATCCTGCCTGTCGATCAACTCACCCAGATGAAAATGAAAAAGGCGCACCTCTTGCCGGTCCACCAGTACCACCCCGTATCCACCGTAGGCATCCAGCAGATCCGCCAAGGGTTTCACGTACGGCCTGGGCATCAGCCGGATCCGGCTGCGGATGGGGATCTGAAAAGCGAAGGCCCTGAAGAAATCCGCCGGCGCGCAGGAGAAGGCCGCCACACTGCGGCCCGACCCGCTGAAGGCATGCTCAAAATAGCGCTCCACGGCTTCCACATCCGGCTCGGCCCCTCCCTCGATCTCCCGCAGGAGAGCCCGAAGCCTCCGCCGCATGGGCTCGACTCCCTTCTCGGTGGGATCGGCGCTGACATAGACGCTCAGCACGGGATGTTGGCTCTCGAATTCCAGGAGACTCTTCAGGTCGTGCTCGCTGAGCATGGACGCCTCCTTCGCATGCAGCCTGCGCGGCTCTACGGGTTCTCTTGCGGTGCCTCGCCCGGATTCATCGCTGGGCGCCTCGGGTGAGCCTCCCCTCCTTTTCTCCCCCTCCGGACACTGGGGGCCTGGCCGTTCAAAGGATCCCCTGCTCCTCCGTGGGGCCGTGGGCAGGCAAGCAAGCCGGCCCGGCTGGGTTTTGAGATGCTCTCCAGCGAGCCGGGCAGGGGGGCGGCCAGGGCCTCGTGAAACGCCGGGAGGGACGGCCGCCGCTTCTTCCCCCGCTGGGATGGGGCTGGGCACTGGCCGAGCGGGCGCCTTTCAGGCTCAGAGCCAAACCGGATCCCACCTCCAGGATACTTTGCCAGAGGGTGAGGGCGGGGCTACCCAGGCGAGGGCCGCGCAGGTTGCGTTCAGACCCACAGTTGCCAGCAGGATCCAGGGGACAGCTTTCCAGGCAACCGTCGACTCGGAGAGGGGGCAGCTGGCGGGAAAAGGTGGACAGGAAGGGAAGGAGGTCACATTCCCTCGGCGGTTTCATCCCCGGCAGGGGATCGCCCGCGGCGTTATCTCTTTCTGCGCAGCTCGGCCAGCTGGTGGAGGAGGTGCTTCTCCTCGTCGCTGAGATTCGTGGGGAACTCCGCCTGGGCCTGCACGTAGAGATCGCCGCTCATCTGGTTCGAATGGAGCCGGGGCATCCCCAGTCCGGTTAGACGAAATGTCTTGCCCGGTTGAGTCTCCGCCGGGATCTTGAGCAGGATCGTCTTTTCATCGAGAGTCCGAACCGGTACCTCTCCACCCAGCAGCAGAGTGTAGAGATCGACACCCTGATCCAGGTACAGGTCATCCCCCTCCCGCCGAAAGCGGGCGTCCGGCCTCACCTTAACGACCAGATAGAGATCGCCGGGTTCGGCCCCCCTCACCCGTCCCCCCTCGCCGGCCAAGCGGACGCGGGTTCCGGTGCCGGCTCCGGCCGGGATCCGCACCTGCAGCCGGTGGCTATTTTGCTGGAACGTGCGCACGGTACCCCGGAAGGCCTCCTCCAGGGTAATCTCGACCTCCGCCTCCGTGTCCGCCCCACGCGATCGCCTGCGAGTTCGCCCGGGACGGGCGGAACCGGAAAAGGGAGCCCCCTCCCGGCCCGTCATGTCCCCGAAGATCGCTTTGAAGAAGTCGGAGAAATCTCCGCCGAAGAGGTCCGAGGCCTCCCCGAATTCGACCCGCATCCCGCCGGGCGTGCCGCCCACCCATTGGCTCCAGTCGAATCCACCGGGCTGACCTCCGGTATGCTGCCACTGCTGGTAGGCCGTGCCCAGCTGATCATACTTGGCCCTCTTCTCGGCATCGCCGAGAACCTCGTAGGCCTCATTGATCGCTTTGAATCGATCTTCCGCCTGACGGTTTCCTGGATTGCGGTCGGGGTGATGCTGAAGGGCAAGTTTGCGGTAGGCCTTCTTGATCTCCCCCGCGCTGGCGTTTTTGGGAACACCCAGCACCGCGTAGTAGTCTTTGTAATCCATGGCAGGCACCTATTCCCCCTCTGAGATTCTAGCGGGAGCGCGAGGGTGGAGTCAATATGGCCGAGTCAGTTCTTACAATCTTCTAACAGCGCCAAGGCCCCCGCTGCAATCGACATGGAGTGGGCGATGAGGCCCGTTGAATTGTGCTATATTAGGCTCAAGACCTGCTGGAACCAAGGGATTCCTTGCGATTTGGGGGAACCGTAGCCGTGTGTGTCCGCGGCGAGAGGGCGACAGTTTCCCTGCTGCGCGAGGAAGGCGCTTCGCGAGGCTCGCTAGGCACCTGACTTGTCTGCCAATCCCGAGAAGATTCTTATCGCCGACGAAGATCCGGACTTGATGGACGACCTCGCCCGTCACACCCTGGGGCCAATGGGTTACGAGGTGGTGACGGCCACGGACGGTCCGACTGCGATTCAGCGGATTGTGACGCTTCATCCCGACGTGGTCATTGCTAGCTTGACCCTCCCGAGGCTCACCGCCAAAGACGTTCTGGTGACGCTTCGGTCCCAAGGGCTCGAGGCCCCGGTGATTGTCACGGCCCCGGTCGGCATGGAAAGCATGGCCTTGCGTGCCTTTCGGCTCGGCGCCCGCGACTACCTGAGCAAGCCTTTGCGCGAGGCCGAGGTTGTCTCCGCGGTCGAGAGAGCTCTCGTGGAGTCTCGGTTGCGCAAGGAGCGCGAGACGCTCGGCCAGCGGCTGGCGGAAACCAACCAAAAGCTCGAGGAACAAGTCAAGCGGCTGACCCTCCTGCATGGGATCGGTCGGGCGATCACCTCCTTGGACCAAATGGACCAGATGACGGATCGCCTGCTGGAAGGGGCGCGCTTTGCCACCGAGGCCGAGATGGGCTGGTTGCTCCTGCGGGATGAAGAGACGTCCGACTTGATCCTGCGGGCCCAGCATGGATTGCCCGCGACCGTGGTCACGCGTCTCGGCCAGCCTTGGGATGACGGGGTGTCGGCCGCGCTTCTGCCCTCCGGGGAGTCCGCCCGCCTGGGCGTCAATGGGCTTCGCCGTGTCCCCCTGGGGCAGATTTGCCAGGCGCTGTTGATCACGCCCATCAAGACCAAGGACGAAACCGTGGGAGCGCTGGCCGTCGCGAACCGCCGGCCGCGCGAGTTCAATCAAGACGATCAAGCCTTGCTGGAGGCGGTTGCAGGCTACGCCGCCATCGCAATCACCAACGCCCGTCTCTTCCGATCGCTCGAGGCTCGATTGGGGAAATCGAGCCCAGGGTCAGAATCCTAGGCCTGTATGGCCACGGCCGCCGTCTTGCTCCTGGACCCCCAGAAAGCCTTCCCGCCCGGTTTGATCGAGCGTCTTTTCACCGCGCATGGTCATCCGATCCTCATCGCCGAATCGTCGGCGGAAGCGATTGACCTTCTCCGCAAATTTCCGGCGCAGTCCGCCATCCTGTACCTGGTGCCCACGCCCGAACTTGTGCTGGAGGCCGCGCAGGCCATTCACGCGGCTCAAGCCGACCTGCCGATCCTGGTGGTCGCAGAAGAAGCGGGCCCTCCTCCTTCGCAGACCCTCACCAAGCTGGGTGCCTCCGAGGTCCTGGTGGG
>JBEKHT010000124.1:0-4979 GCA_050012135.1 Anaerolineales bacterium
CCTTCGGTGTACATTTCAAAGAGCAGGTCAGCCTTGGAAAGCCCCGCCTGCGGACGGGCGCTGCGCGGGAAGTTCGACACCTTGATTCCCAGCGGCCGCAGGTTCAGGAGCGAGGGATCCGCCACAATCAGGCCGGTCAGCGGGTCGACACCCGTGGGATACTGGGCCGGGCCCACCGGATACAGGTTGGGAGTTGCCGTGGGCGTAGGGGGCAGAGAGGTGGCGGTCGGAGCCGTCGTGGCGGAGGCCTGCGGGGCAGCGGCTGTGTTTGTCACGCTCACGGCCCCGGGCCCAGGCGTGTCCGAGGCCGGAGGCGAAACAGGCAGGCCTCCGGCAACCTGCTGGAAATTGCATGCCGTGACGAGCAAGGCCAAAGCCAATGAAACAGCGAGAATCATGGGAAGGCGGCGAGTGGTTGTCATGGTCAATCCCCTCTCAAAGGCGACGATTCCATCCCCAGATGCAATTCCTTTTCTCCGCGATCCTCGCGAACAACAGACCTGCAGGAGGCAGGGCTTCCCTCGGAGATCTGCCAGGTCGGTTGAGGCTGGAGGGGAGGGCAGGAAATGGCGTGCGGGGTTCGCGCATTGTACCGCTACCCTCCGGAGGGGTCAATCAAGACCAGGAACGAGCCCCGCGATTCCTCCGCGGGCTTGGGATGCCAAAGAGCCATCCGGTCGCAAACCAGAGTCTTGCGGGGACCCGCTCCAGGAGATTGGGACGCTGGTTCCTCCGGACAGAGCACATTGTAGAACGTGTGGGCAAGGTTGGTTCCCTGACAGTTTCCTTAGAGTTCTCTTGCGGTGCCGAAGCGTGATGCATTGACGGATCCGGCATCTTCTCTATAATTCTTGGCGATGAGCCGCGTTTCGAACCTTCAGCGCCTGCAGGTCCTGGACAGCGAGCTGGATGGGATCCGTTCTCGATTGAAGGAAACCGACAGGATCTTGTCCTCCGCGCCGGAGCTGGAAACGGCGCGCCAGGAGGCGATGTCGGCCGAGGGGGATCTGAGAGCGGCCCATGGAGCTCTGCGAGACCTCGAGGACCAAGCCGCCAGCCAGAAAGCAAAACTGGAGGAGACCACCCGTCGCCTCTACAGCGGAGAGGTCAGGAACCCCAAGGAACTGCTGGACCTACAGAACGAGGAAATCGCCTTGCGACATCACATCACCTCGCTGGAGGAGCGGCAGCTCGAGCAGATGATGGCTGTGGACGACACCCAGTCGGCGACGGACCGATCCCACAGCCACCTCAATGAAGTGGAGGCGGGCCGTCAGATCCAGTCCGCCGACCTGAACAAACAGAAAGGCGAGTTGCTCGCCCGACGGGAAAATCTCGAGGCCCAACGGGAGGCGGGGATTGCCGTTGTAGATGAGGAGGACTTGCAGGTCTATGCGCGAATGCGGGACGCGCATCATGGTTTGGCTGTCGCGCGCATCGAAGGAGGAGCCTGCGGCGCGTGCGGTGTCGCCCTCTCCCAAACCCAGATCCAACAAGCCAACGCCGGGGAGCAGATCGTTTTTTGCGGCAATTGCGGTCGGATCCTGTACGCCGGGTGAGGATGGATGCCAATCTCTTTATGGTGGATCTATAACGGCCCGCCTTTCCTCATGGGGTTCGCCCTTGCCAGCCTGCTGGCTCTGTGCCTTTTCCTGGCGTACAAGCCTGTTCTAGCCGCGATCGAGGCGCTCGGCGAAACCTACCGAAAAGCGCGCACCTCTCACGCTGGCAACACCAGCGATCGATTGCGCGCCGACATCGAGTCGAGGGCCCAGGGCGCGCACCTTGCCGGGCTTTGGTTCCCTCTCGAGGAAATTGCAGTCCCGCCGCGGTTCCTGATTCCCCCGGAGCGGATCGATCCGCTCCAGCCGCCGGATGCGGACGCCTGGCAAATCCCCCCCTATCTTCCCGATGCTTTGGAATTGGCGGCAACCTACGGACAGGCCACCCTATCTCTCAAGGATCTTCTCCATCTGCGTGGCAATGCTGTAATTTCTGGAGAACCGGGTAGCGGGCGGAGCTGCGCTCTATGGATGCTTGCCCTCCTGCAGTTGCGCGAGGAGCGCGCTCCTTCCTCCGCCGGAGGCCGAGGGCTCCCCGTCCTGCCCCTCGACGTTCCGGGCCTGGATCTCTTCAACTCTGAGAAGGACTTCCTTGAGCCCATCCGATCCGCCCTGCGGGGAATAACTGCGTCTGAGTCCTCCGGGCAGATCTTGGAGGAACTGCTCATTTCCGCCCGATCGGGGGGCCTTGTCCTGACCCTCGATTCCGTGGATGAGGCCTCGCCGGACCAAACCGCCCGGCTGCTCCGCTGGATCCGCCTGTTCACGCAAGAGTTTCCGCTGGCCCGCATCGTAGCGGCCGATTCTCCCAACGGATCAGCCCGATGGATCCCCTTGGGCTTTGTCCGCTTGTCCTTGGCGCCCTGGACAAGGTTGCAGCACCAAAACCTTGCCAAGCAATGGGTGCGTCGATGGACCACGAGGATAACCGCCGAGGCGCAAGCCCGTGGCCCCGCACCGGATCCGGCGCTGGTTTCAGGCTGGCTTGACCCAACCCCGGATCTGCAAACCCCCTTGCAGACTGTGCTGCGCTGCTGGGCATCCTGTCGCGGGAGGCCCGCTGAACGCGCCTCGCCAGATGGCTGGGAGGCCTACCTCGAGTCGCAACTTTCTGAGGGCGACATCCTCGCCCTGTCCGCCATGGCGCGAAGCATCGTCCTGTCCGGGGAGGAGTCATTTGATCCGAAGGCAACCGGGCGGACAGTCGGCCCTTCAAGAGATGCCGAGTCTGTGAGAAGGGTCCCGCTGGAAAAGACCCTCGCTCATGCGCTGGCCCGCCGGGTTCTCATCCAGCGGGGAGATGGCCGACCCGCGTTCGTACATTGCGACCTCGCGGCCTACCTGGCCGCGAGGTCCTTCGCCCAGAACCCCCCGGGGGCGGAACTCGGGTGGCCAAAGTCACAACCCCTGCTCGAACTGACCCTCCGCCATCTGGCCCAAAGGGCGGATATCACGGTCTACGTTCAGGCGTTGATGGGCCCATCCCGGTCGGAGGGGATCGAGCCCGGACCCGGGAAAGGGCTCCCGGCGGACCTTGCCCGTACGTTTGATCTCCTTCGCATTAGTCGATACCTGCCAGGATTGGATCCGCATTCCCCATGGAAGAGCGAGCTGTTCCGCGGCCTTGCGAAGGTCCTGCGGAATCCGGGAAAGCCCTTCCCCCTTCGCGCCCGTTGCCTTTGCGCCTTCCTGCGGGCTGAAGATGCTTCCATTTCCCCCCTGTTTCGACGCATGCTGGAGGAGGATGCCGATCCGGAGGGAAGAATCCTTGCGGTCCTGGGCCTGGGGGCTTTACACGATAGCGCTTCCCTCCCGGCACTCCAGGCTCAACTCAACTCACCCCACCTGCGTCTCTCATGGGCAGCCGCCCTTGCCCTGGGGAGATACTCAGAGGCGGCAGCCCTGGAGGCCCTGGGAGCGGCTCTCCTCCACGGTGACATGAACTTGAGGCGCGCGGCGGCCGAAGGATTATCCGAAAACGCAGAGGAGGGACATCCGCTGTTGCGAGAAGCAGCGAAAGATCAGGATCTAATGGTGCGGCGCTCTGCGGCGTTCGGCCTCGCGCGGGTCAATGAACCCTGGGCCGAAGACCTGCTCAAGGGCATGCAACGCGAGGATGATCAGTGGGCAGTCAGGGCCGCGGCGGGAGGGGCCTTGGAGGCCCTCCAGGGAGGGAATCGCCTTCCCCAGCCGCCACCCGTGCTCTGGGAAAGGCCCTGGCTGATTGCCTTTGCCGCGTCGCGAAAGCTTGGGGTGGCGACCGGGGAAGCCAGCCACGGCATTCTGCGGAGGTCAATCAAGGAGGGGAATCCTCTTGAGCGCGCCGCGGCAGCCCAAGCCATGGAGCAGACTGGGTTCGACGGCTTTCTCCCCGAATTGCTGGGCGCGCTTGAGGATTCAGAGCCCCTGGTCCGCGATGCCGCGTTGGAAGCCGTCTGGAGCCTGACGCAGTGGCCCATGATAAGATGAGAACAGGATGGGTGAAGCGGCGGAGCTAGCACGGGGCGCATAGGGGAGCCATCCATCGAGCTATGGACGTCCTTACCACGACCCAAGGCAGTCTTTTCTACCACCTCTTCGTCGTCCTGGTTTTGGGGCTGACCATTCTCCTGGCCCTGCCCTACCGCAAGCGCCTGATGCCAGACACCTGGCTGCGCGCTTGGGTCGGCCCGCTGGTCCTGCTTATCTTCCAGGCGATTTTGCTGGTGGCGGGGGGGTGGGGCTCGGTCGGCCCGGGCGCGTTTGCTCGCACGTCCCTCGGAAACCTGGAGCGGGCCGTTTCGCTCGCGTCCGCCTTGGTATTTGGCTGGATCTTCCTCGCCCCCCACCGATCAAGAATTGCGGATCTTCTCACCCCCCTCCTGCTGGTCTTGACGGGGGCCCTGGCGATCCTGTTTACGTACCTGCTCGCCTACACCGTCGTCATCGCGCCGAATCTGGAGTTCAACTCTACGCCGCTCGCCCCCGCCTGGGAGATCCTGCGTGCGTTGACCTTGGTCGTGATGACGGTTCTGCTTATCGTTCGGCCTCGCGCCTCCCGGGGCGCCGCGCTGGCCGCTATCACCTTCCTGCTTCTCGGCTCCGTATTGCAGATCCTAGTGGGCAGTCCCAGCGGGGACCTGGCAGAGTACACCCGCTTGAGCGAACTCATCGCCTATCCCCTCCTGGCCTACCAAGTAGTTGGCCGTTTGCGGCGGGAAGCCGCCCCGGCCCCCGCTGGACCCCAGGTAGATCAACGGCCCGCCGCCGTCGAGACCCTACCGCGCCCAACCGGCGCCAGAACGTTCCCTTTTTTCGAACCAGAAGGCGGGGAAGCAGAGCGCGCGGCTTGGGCTGCGGCTTGGATCGGTCAGGTGGCCAATGCCCAGGCGGCTCTCCTTCTGGCTCTCGATGAAAAGACTGCCGAGCTTCGGGCTG
>JBEKHT010000125.1:0-4911 GCA_050012135.1 Anaerolineales bacterium
GCCGGTTGACAATCTGAAGCCTCTGTGTCATACTAGCGGCCAAGTTAGAGAAACAGCCTCTTTCCCTCGCTATCCTAAGAAGGGAGGAGGTGGTGCCGAAGATGAAAACCTCATGTAGTCCGAGCGCTGCGGCATCACTCCTCCACGGATAAGGATGCCGCAGCGCTGCAAAGGGCCGTCTGAATGGACGGCCTTTTGCATTTCTACCGCCGCGGAAAGCCCCTCCTCTGCGAGCGCCCGGGTCCCTGAGCGGGGGCGTCCGCCGGATGCCGGGCAGGCCTCCCTCTGGGGCCGCGACTGGAGGCTCGCCCTCGGCTATCTGCACCCATTTCCTGCGGGTCCGACTCGCGAGGGGGGAAAGCAGCCAAGCCGCACAGGGCTTTCGCGGCCTGGTCGCCGAGCCGCGCGTTGACAGCCCTCCCCCCTTGAATTACCATGGCAAGCTAGCCCGGCCGGGTCCGGCGCGGCGGAATCCCTTGAACCCCGCCAGGACCGAAAGGTAGCAACGGTAAGAGGGACCATCCGGGTGCCGCCGGGAAACCTGACCGGGCTGTTCACTCCCATGACCTTGAAAATCCCCAGTCTCACGCGGGCAAGTACGGTTCCAGTCTTGTCTGGAGTCGCAATCGCTCTGGTCGGCGCAGGGCTTTTTTTCGCCACCCGACGCACTGTGGCCGTCGTCGCGGACGGTCGCTCTCTGAGCGTGCTGACGCACGCACACTCGGTCGCGCTGGTGCTGCGCGATGCCGGGGTCGTCCTCGGTCCGGACGACCGGGTTCAACCCGATCTGTCTTCCCCCGTGACGGCCGGGATGTCGGTTCGCGTGGATCGGGGGAAATGGGTCCGGCTGGAGACGAAGTCTCGGTCGACAAAAGTCCTCGTGCACCAGAGCGATCTGCTCATTCCGGCAAATCTTCTGCTTGCCATGGGGATCCCCGTCTTTCCGGGAGAAGTGGTCCTGGCCGACGGATCGGCGGTGGACGCCTCTTTGCCGCTCCGGCAAGTGCCGGCCGTGATTCGGGTCACGGCAGGCACCCCCTTCATCTTGATCCATGACGGGAAGATCGAGAGTCTGCAAGCGGCCGGCCCGACCGTGGGCGAAGCCCTTTTCCAGCTGGGGATCCCTGTGTACGAAGGAGATTCCCTGGACCCGCCGGCAGACACTCCGTTAAGCCCCGGAAACGGTCAAGGACCGATCCGCGTCATGCTCAAGTCCTCTCGTCCGCTGCAGGTCCGGGCGGACGGAAAAGAGGTGACGATACGCTCCGCGGCAGACACGGTCGGCGAAGCGCTGGCGCAAAGCGGTTTGGCTCTCTCCGGTGAGGACTACACCGTGCCCGCCGAGGACCAATCCCTGCCTGCGGATGGCGGGATCCGGATCGTGCGCGTACGCGAGGCGGTGCTCCGCAATCAGACCTCTCTGCCGTATGGAACCAGCGCCGAGTATCTCGCGGACCTGGAGCTAGGCCAACGGCAACTCCTTTCCGCAGGCAAGTATGGGGTCGAGGAGAGCGTAATTCGGGTCAGGTATGAGGATGGGGTCGAGGTGAAGCGCACGGCCGAGGAGCAGGCCGTGATCGTCCAGCCCACGAACCAGGTCATTGGCTATGGGATCCAGGTTGTAATTCAGACCGCCAGCACTCCGGATGGGCCGATTCAGTATTGGTACTCTATACCGGTTTATGCCTCGGGCTATTGGCCCTGCGGTTCGGCGGGAATTCCAGGACAATGCTATTCAAAGACCGCGAGCGGCAAGCAGGTCGCCCTGAAGATGATCGCCGTAGTCTATTCATGGTATCTGGTGATGGAGGGCTGGCCGGTCTACGTGAACGGTTACGGTCCGGCGAGCGTCGAGGACAATGGCATCAACGTTCGCGGCGACTACTGGGTGGATGTGGCCTATCCAGACTATCAGACCTTCCTCAATCTGGGCGGACACGCTCCGGGCTCAACCGTCCTCTATTTCCTGGCCCCCGCGCCGAGCGAGGCGGCCATTCGCTTTGTGGCTCGCCTCCCCGTGCGATGACCTCTTCAACCCCTGACCTGGCGCCGCTGGACGTAGTCCATCTGCTTCGGCAGGCGGGAATCCCGGCGCGCAGGTCGCTGGGACAGAACTTCCTGATCGATGAGAAGATGCTGGCGCGAATTGTTGCTTGTGCGGAGATTCAGCCCGGGGACGTGGTGCTTGAGATAGGCGCCGGCCTGGGGAGCCTGACCCGGCACCTGGCTCGCCAGGCGGGTCAGGTTATTGCGGTGGAGGTCGATGCCGCGCTTCTCGCGGTGCTGCGCAGGGTGTTGGAACCCGACCAGAACGTCCTCCTGGTCGAGGGGGACATTCTTGAGCTGGATCCGGCTGCCCTGGCCGCACCTTTTGCCGCGGCGACCTACCTGGTCGTCTCCAATTTGCCCTATTACATCACTTCGGCTGCGATCCGCCACCTGCTCGAGGCGCCTCGTCGGCCCCAGCGGATGATCTTGACGGTCCAGGAGGAAGTGGCCGAGCGGATCTGCGCCAGCCCGGGCCGCATGAGCTTGCTCGCGCTCAGCGTCCAGTACTTCGGGCAGCCCCGGATTGCCTTCCGGATTCCGGCGGAGTGTTTCTTCCCCGCGCCCAAAGTGGACTCGGCCGTGGTGCGCGTCGACCTGGATCCGAAGGCCGGACTGGAACCATCCGGCAACAAGGCCTTTTTTCGTGTGGCCAGGGCAGGCTTTTCGCAGCGTCGCAAACAGCTTCACAATTCGCTCAGCGCGGGCTTGGCGGTCGAGGACGGAAGGGTCCGAGAATGGTTGGGATCGATGGGCGTCGATCCCGTCCGCCGGGCAGAAACCCTGAGCCTGGAGGAATGGAAAAACCTGGGTGCCGCTCTGCCCCGGCTCTTGACCGAGGAGGGCCGGGTGAATTGATCCGGCCAGGGAAGCCTAGCCCTCGCCGCCTCGAACGGGGTTTCACGCCTCCGTTTCTCGCGAGCGGTCCTCCGGCGTCAGGCGGCGATGAAGCCAGCGGACCTGCCAGACGCGCCAGGCCGCCTCGAGCTTCACTTGCGTGTCCATCTTGGAGCGGCCGAGCCTGCGGTCTTCGAAGTAGATCGGCACCTCGCAAGCGCGATACCCCAGCCTTTGAGCGACATAGGCCATCTCCACCTGAAAAACATAGCCGTTCGAATGGATGCGCCCCAGGCCAATCCCTAAGAGGGTTTCTCGCCTCCACGCCTTAAAGCCTGCCGTAATGTCGTGAAGCCCCAGGCCAAGGACTGAACGCGAGTAGAAATTGCCCCACCAGGAGAGCAGGCGCCGCCCCCGTCCCCAGCGGAGGTCGAGCCGGCCCCCGGGAACATACCTCGAGCCGACGGCAACATCACACTCCGCGAGGCGCTCGAGAAGACGCGGGAGATCAGCGGGTGAATGCGAAAGATCCGCATCCATCTGGACAATGGCTGGAGTGCGCTCCTCGAAGGCGAGCTCGAATCCCGCCCGGTACGCGCTGCCCAGTCCCAGCTTGCCAGTGCGATGGACGACCCTGAGCGGTCCGGGCCTCTCCCTGACCAGGGAGTCCGCGACTTCGCCCGTGCCGTCCGGCGAGCCGTCGTCAACAATGATGAGGTGAAGGTCGGAGAGGGGGAGGTCCCACAAGATGCGGACGACCTCCGGCAGGTTGTCGGCCTCGTTGTATGTCGGCAGCACCACGGTGAGCGGAGAATGCAAGTAGTCGACCATGTCGCAAGGGCTCGCTTTCGGAGGTCGTGGCTCTCGCCCGGCGAAGAAGGGCCTCGGGCCTGGTTGACAGCCGCGTTAGTGAAAAGGCGAGGACCTGGGGTTCGGTCCGTCGCATGATGACTCTTGCCGTGTGACGAATTGCATGGGTCGAGTTTTCGTGAACCACGTGCTCATTGGGCGCGTGCCCTCGATCCCTCGGGTAACCCACGCCCACCGTGGCGATCGGAACCTTGAGCACGTCAAGGAACACGCGATTCGGCCCCGACCCCCGATCCTGGGCAGCAGGCGTTGAGGGACCTCGCAAACACCGGAGGGGGGCCATTGGCCTCGGATCCCCTCGCGGGACAAGACCCCGCCCCGAGGTCTCTCCTACCCGACCGGCGTGAACCCTCCCAGGGGAAGAGTCTGGCCCCCATCCACAAGGAGGGTCTGCCCCCGGATCATCTGCGCCGCGGGCGAACATAGGAACGCCACGACGCCCGCGACGTCCTCGGCAGTCACCAGACGCCCGGCGGGGACCTGCTTCCTGGCTTCGGCCCGCCAGTCCAACCCGTGGAGCACCTCGAAGTGGTTTAGCGCTTGGGTGTCGACGATCCCGGGCGACACGGCGTTGACCACGATACCCAAGGGCGCGAGCTCAACGGCCAAGTAGCGGGTGATCGCCTCCAGCGCAGCCTTGGAGGAGCCCACCAGCACGTATTCGGGCAGCACCCGGCCAGAGCCCGGGGAGGAGATGCTCACAATGCTTCCGCCCCCGCGTGCTTTCATCAATGGAGCGGCCCGCTGTGCACAAAAGAGCACCGAGCGCGCATTAATATTCATCGTCCAGTCCCAGCCCTTGGCCCTCTGCTTGAGCACAGGACGGTTGTATCCCGAGGCGGCATTGCAAACCAGAATGTCCAGGCCGCCGAACGAGTCGATGACCTCCCGGAAGAGCTTCTCAATCCCCTCCATCTGCCCGACATCGGCTCGGATCACTTCGGCCCGCCGGCCCAAGGCCCGGATCTCGGCCGCCGTCTCCTCCGCCTCGGCTCGATTGCGGAAGAAGTTGACGCCAATGTGCACCCCCTCTCCGGCCAGCCGAAGCGCAATGGCGCGGCCGATGCCACGACCGCCGCCCGTGACCAAGGCCACTTTGCCTTCAATCACCTTTTCCTCCATTACCGGCTCGGCTGAGGTCGTCGGGTCCGTTGGGCG
>JBEKHT010000126.1:0-4843 GCA_050012135.1 Anaerolineales bacterium
TGGGAGATCGTCCTGCGAGGGGTTTGAAACATGAATGGTCAGGACCGCTGCGTCTTCTGCAGGATTGCGGCGCGGAAGGCGCCGGCCGAGATCGTCTACCAGGATGACTGGGTGACCGCCTTCCGCGACATTCGAGAGGTCGCGCCCACGCACGTCCTCGTGATCCCCAACAAGCATTTAGCCAGCCTGGATAACCTGTCTGGCGACGACCTCGCCTTGGGAGGAAGACTCCTGTGGACGGCCGGCGAGATCGCGCGCAGAGAAGGCGTGGCCGAAAGCGGGTACCGGGTGATCATCAACACCGGTCCGGACTCGGGCCAGATCATCCCCCATCTGCATCTCCATGTGATGGGAGGCCGGCCCATGCGTCACCCCATCGGCTAAGGCTCTGGCTTTCCACCGGAGCAAACTTGGCCTGATATAATTCGGTCGTCATCTCCGGAAAGGACTTCGGCGCACACCATGATCGACGTTAACGACCTTCGCAAGGGTGTTACCTTCGAACTGGATGGACATCTTTACCAGGTTCTGGAGTATTCCCACAACAAGCCGGGGCGCGGCAATGCCAGCATCCGCACCCGCGTCCGAGATCTCCGCTCCGGGGCCGGTCTGGAGAAGACATTCCAGTCGGGGGACCGAGTCCAGGACATCCGCCTGGACCATCATCAGGTCCAATTCCTCTACGCGGACGAGAACTTCCTTCACTTCATGGATAGCGAGGACTTCGAGCAATCGCAGATTCCTCGCGCCGTGATTGGGGACTCCATGGGCTTCATGAAGGAAGGGCTGGAGGTGAAACTCACCCAATACGACGGCGAACCCCTCAATGTCGACCTGCCCGCCTCCGTCGATTTGCGCGTAACGGAAGCTGAGGTGGCCGTCAAGGGCGACACAGCCACCGGGGCGACAAAGTTAGTCACCACGGAAACCGGCCTGAAGGTCTCCGTGCCACTTTTCGTCAACGCCGGCGATACAATTCGAGTGGATACCCGCAACGGCAGTTACCTCACGCGGGTCTGAAGGCGACCCCAGCGGATAAGAAGCGACCCTGCGCCCCGCGCCCAGTGCGATCACGAGGGCGCCCGGGACCCCTCAAGAGAACTTCGAGCGCAGATCCCACTCCAGAAGAAGCCGGGGTTCATGGCCCGGGGGGTTCGCGTTGGCCCAGCCCACATGGGGGGCGTGCTTGCGGCCAGCGCTCGGCTATTCTCGCTTCGGTTTCGTCCTGGGGTTTGGGATCGTCCCTCTCCCCCGTCCTTGGCAGCCTCCCGCCAGGTCCTGCCTTGCCCATCCGGCATGCCTCTCCTGACGCCGCGGCCAAAGGCGGAACGGGGCTCTCAGCGCGTCCAAATGGGCCCGTACGGATGCTCCGATTGGATGTTCTTGCCCTCCGCGAAGCGGCCGGGAGAAAAGATCGAGATGTCCACGGTTGTCGCCCGGCCATCGAGGATCAGCTCCGCCATGCAGGCTCCAATGGCCGGACCCAGCTTGAAACCCGTTCCGCTCAATCCGCAGGCGAGGTAAAAACCCTGCGGTCCGCTTGGCCCCAGCATTGGGTGTTGGTCCGGTGAGAGACCATCCCGCCCGCTATAGGTCGAGTGGACGCCTCCCGCCTCCATCCCGGGGATCCGGCGGCAAATCCGGTCGACCGCTCGCTCCACAAATCCTTGCGAAACCCCTTCCAGCGGCCGATCGGGCGCTTCCCCAAAACGGTTGCAATCCTCCAACGCCACCAGGGTTAGGCCGCCGGTTTCTACTCGAAAGTACATGTGCAGCGCATCATCGATGACGGCGGGATGAGAGCCGACCAAGGGGGGCCGCCGGACCAGCATCACGTCGTGGGTCCATGTGTCGAATGGCAGGCTGACCCCAGCCAGCTTGGCCACCTCCCCTGCCCACGGCCCGGCCGAGTTCACGACCACGGCGGCATCGTGCTCACCCAAATTGCTGCTGACCCCAAGGACTTTGCCCCCGCGGGTGCGGATCCCGACTACCTTGCACCCCTGGATCAGGCGCGCCCCGAGCTGTCGGGCCGCCTCGACAAGCGAAGCCGTGGTTGCCGCCGGATCAGCATAGCCGGATTCGGGCTCAAAGGCGGCGAGATCAAAACCCTCCGTCGAAAACGAGGGAACCAGGTCTCTGACCTCTTGAGCGGTAAGGACCTCGCTGAGGATGCCGATCCGCTTGTGCATCGCCACATTGGCTCGCAGAGACTCATTGTGTTCGGGCGGAACAACTTGCAGGAAGCCCGTGCGCGTGAAGCCACACTGCCCTCCTACCCGCTCAGCCCACTTTGAAAAGTAGGCAAAACTAGCCCACGCCAGCCTCGCTTCCTCCTCCAAGTCGTAGTGCATCCGTACCAGACCGCTCGACCGGCCCGTGGCGCCAGCAGCGACATGCTCGGCCTCGATCAGGAGCGGCCTCAGCCCTCGCTGTGCCAGGTGATAGGCTATGCTCGCTCCAGTTACTCCCGCACCGATGATAATGGCGTCCGATGTCTCGGGCATCCTAAGCGTCTCCCTTCTCACGGCGTGATCGCGCCCTAGGCCGCACTTTTCGTGGCCGCACGAAACCCCGAGCTCGCGAGCCTCCGGTTCCCGGTCCCACAGGTGGGCACCGCGCACCCGTGGATGTTGATCGCGCGGGGGGAAGGAGCTGGATTCCGTCCTCCCGAGCCGTGCGAGTGGGCGACGCACCCGACCCAGGGGTCTGGACCACCTGATCCCGGGTGCGATGCTCCCTGTCCCCTCTACGCTCCTCAACCCCCCGATGGCCCTATGATACGTCCAAGCACCTTGGGTCCTCGCACCCTCAAGCCTCCGGGCACGGGTCCGGCCGCGGACCTTTCGGCGGCCTGGCGGTTGGACGGGGGATCTCGAAAGGGCCGAGGCGATCTGGTTCTGTCCTGGATCCGTTCGCGGCGGTTTTCGGAGGCGCCTGCTTGCGGGAAAGGGCAGGAGGGAACTCCCATGGGAGCCCTCGTGAGGGCACCTCAGGCGCTCTGTTCCCCGCCCGGAAAGGAGCGGGGTCGACGTCCTTCTACGTCTCTTTTCAGGCTCAAGAATGAGCGCGAGTTATAATCAAAATCGTGCGCACTCCGGCTGGGAAAGAATGCACGTACTACTATCAGGACTACTTCCGTGGGCGAGAAACGAGGGAATGCCGACTTCTGGCCCCCGCTCAAGCCCCCCAATGGCGCCCCTCGGTCTGCTTCAGCTGCCCTGTCCCGGGGATCCAGCTGGCCAATGCCTGCCCGCATTTGGTTCTCGCGGGCCAAGTGCGGCGAGAATGGTTTGGCCTGAGGCGTCGCATGCGCCTGAACGCGCAATGCAACCTGACCGCCCGGTCGGTTTCTGAGCCGCACATCGGGTGTGGCCAGTGCCATCTTCATCTCACAGATCTCCGCCTCCCTCCCGAAAACCCCAATGATCTCCGCCGTCCTATTTGACCTCGACAACACGTTGCTTTGCAACGACATGGAGAGTTTCCTTCCCAACTACCTGGGGGCACTGGGCAAGTACATGGCCGAGCAGGTGGATCCCGGCAAGCTCACGCAGGCCTTGCTGGCGGGGACGCAGGCCATGATCGAAAACGACGACCCCGAACGAACCCTGCGCGAGGTGTTCAACTCCGTCTTCTACCCGGCGTTGGGGTGGCAGCCCGAGTCCGTGCAGGCCCAGATTGATTCTTTCTACACCTCTCGCTTCCCCCAGTTGCGCTCCCTGACGAAACCCAAACCGGAAGCCGTGCCGCTGGTGCGGGCGGTCTTTGAGCGCAAATGGAAGGCCGCGATCGTAACCAATCCGCTTTTCCCCCGGACCGCAGTCGAGCAACGTCTGCTGTGGGCGGGCCTGAGACTGCGAGAATTCCCCTTTGATCTGATCACCTCCTACGAGACAGCCCACTTCGCCAAGCCTCACCTCGAGTACTTTGCCGAGGTCCTGGCGGAGCTGGGCTGCAACCCAGAGGAAGCCCTGGTGGTAGGAGACGACCTGGAGCGGGACATTCAACCCGCGGCTCGACTGGGCCTCGCCACGTTCGTGGTCCAGGAAGAGACCGTGGTGGGGGGGAGCGGGCACGCCGTGGCCGGACCCCTCCAGGTCCTGTTGGCGGCTCTCTCCTCGCCCGACGATGAACTCGGCGAACCGCACTCCCCCGATCCGACCGGTCTGCCCTCCAGGCTGTGCGGGAACCTGGCGGTCCTGCTCGACATGTTCCGGCGGGTGGAGACCTGGCAAGGGCTTTCCCTGGATGAGGGTTGGGGTCCGACCGAGATTGCCTGTCATTTGCGGGATGTGGAACGGGAGATCACCCAGCCCCGGATCGACCTGCTGCTGGAGGGCCGGGATCCCTACTTGCCGGCGGTAGAATCGGACCTTTGGGCCGAGGAGCGCGACTACCGGTCCCAGGACGGTCCGGCGGCCTTGACCGAGTTCACCCGGTCCCGCGAGGGCACGCTGGCAAGGCTCCGCCCGCTGTCGGCTGAAGCCTGGCTACGCTCCGGGCGGCACGCTCTGTTTGGCCCGACCACGCTGGCCGAGCAGCTCAAGTTCGTCGCCCAACACGACGTGATGCACATCGACCAGTTGCGGGCCTGCCTGACCCGCCAGAAGGGGCCGACGAACAGTTAGCAGATTCCTCGAAAGAGAGTGGATGCAAACGACCTCTCCTGTGCTATAATCCACCAAATTAATTGATGGATGGCTGACGCCCAAAGGAGGTGGTCGTATCGTAATGCCCCTGCGGTTCCTCCTGTTTTTCACGTGTATCAAAACCGATCACCTGGGAGGAGAGAAGTGAAACGTCAGCAGCTGTTTATCACGATTGGCATCACCGTCATAAG
>JBEKHT010000127.1:0-4813 GCA_050012135.1 Anaerolineales bacterium
CCCTGCAGATCCTGGCCGTCGCCTTGGCCGGAGCAATTTCGCTGGTCATCCTATCCGCAGTCGGCCTGGGTTTCTACCAGTCCGTCTACAACGGTCGTATCTATCCCGGGGTCTCAGTTGGCGGATTGGACCTTTCTGGACTCACTGCCGAGCAGGCGGCCCGGCAGCTGGTGGGGGGCTTGTCCTATCCCCAGCAGGGCGTCATCACTTTCACCGACGGCAGTCAATCTTGGCGGGCTTCCCCATCGCAGCTGGGGGTGTCAATCGATCTCCTGGGGACCCTCAACCAGGCCTTCCGGGTGGGGCGGTCTGGAGATCTCTGGGTCGACATGGTGGATCAAGCCTCCGCGCGATTCTTTGGGCGGAGCCTTCCCGTGATCGTTCAGTACGACGCAGGCAGCGCTCAAGCCTTCCTGCAAAGGATCGCGCTCCTCCTGGATCAACCGACGGTCGAAGCGCGCATGCGCATGAACGGCACTCAGGTGGAGGCGCTGCCTGGCCAAGTGGGTCGGCAGGTGGACATTCCGACCACTCTTTCGCTTCTGGCGGTCCCCCTCGGGAGCATGACCGAAGCCACCATTCCCCTGGTAACCCAGCAGAGCGCACCGTTGGTGCTGGATGCTTCCGCCCAGGCCCAGAAGGCGCAGGCCCTGGTTTCCGAACCGTTCAGCGTAGTGCTGCCTCAAGCCGTCGCGGGGGACCCGGGGCCCTGGATCTGGTCGCCCCGGGACCTGTCCTCGATGCTCACTTTCCGCCGGGTGAATGCAGGCAGTAGCGTCCAGTATGCGCTGGCACTCGAGGATACGCAGCTGGCCGCTTTCCTGAACTCCCTTGCCCCGAAGTTGGGGCGGCCTCCTCAGAACCCGCGCTTTCACTTCGATGAGGCCAGCGGACAGCTTGTGCTTTTGCAGGCAGGGGTGAAAGGCCGCAGCCTGGATCTGGCGAAGTCGGTCTCGTCCATCCAGGCGGCCATAGCGGCCGGTCAACATCAGGCCTCGTTAGTTCTCACCTACATGGATCCGAAGGTGGGCGACAATGCCACCGCGTCCAGTTTGGGGATCAGCGGCCTGCTTCCCAAGGGACAACAATGGACCGGCTTCAAGGGGTCGAGCAATGCCCGCATCCACAACATCGAACTGGCGGCCAGCAAGTTCGATGGGGTCCTGGTCGCCCCGGGGGAGAACTTCTCGATGGCACAATACCTGGGGAATGTGAGCTTCGACACAGGCTACGACCAGGCTTTGATCATTGTCGGCAACCGGACTATCCTGGGCGCGGGCGGAGGGGTCTGCCAGGTGAGCACAACCTTCTACCGAACGGCCTTTATGACGGGATTCCCCATCGTCGAGCGCTATCCCCATGCGTATCGGGTGTCGTACTACGAGAAGTTCGATGGGCCTGAGCACCTGGGCCCCGGATTTGATGCGACGGTCTTCGTCCCCCAGGTCGACTTTCGATTTCTGAACGACAGCCCCTACTGGATTCTCATGGAGACGAATGTCGATCGGACCAAAGGCCGTTTGACCTGGAGCTTCTACTCAACCTCCGATGGCCGGGTCGTCACCCAAGACTCATCAGGACCGATCAATATGAAGGACCCCCCGGCGCCCAAGTGGGTTGAGAATCCGGACCTGAGCCAACCGTGGCAACAGGTGGATTGGGCCGTCCAGGGTGCCGATGTCTATGTCACGCGCACGGTTACGCTGGCGGGCCAGCCGCCGAGGGTCGACCACTTCGATACCCACTACATAGCCTGGGGGGCCGTCTGTCAGTACAGTCCCGCCCATCCGCACGTCAATGGGGATCCCTGTCCGCCGACGTAGGCTGGGGAGGCATCCGGCTCACGCTCTCGCGCACGGACTGTCTCGTCCGGAATCGATGGCATCCACCCGGAGAGGATCGAATGATCTCACCCGACTTGCTCGAAATCCTGCGCTGCCCGAACTGTGTTCAAACCAAGGATGGTTTCCTGAAGCTCGTCAAGGATTCATGGCTCGTGTGCCAGGAACCCGGCTGCGGTCGCAAGTATCCGATACGGGATGACATCCCGGTGATGCTGATCGAGGAAGGCGACCGCTGGGTCAAAGTGCGGGAGCAAGATCTGCCGGTTCCGCCTCCTGCCGCCTGAGTCCTCGCCCTTCTCTCCCCGGCCGCATCCGGTTCGCGCACTCCGCGTTGGCCGGGTTAAAATGGCGGTCATGTCTCGCATCTCGCGGCGCGAGTTTCTTCAAATTGCGGGTTTGACCCTCGGGACGCTCGCGTTCACTCCCCTGAGTCTGCCTCCTGGCGATTCTTCCGGCGGGGAGTTGGTGGCACGGGCGACGCGGTTCGGGATAGGCGTTCTGGACAATCCGGATCCGGGGGCCTCTCTGGTTCGCCGCTTAGTCCGAGATGAAGTGGTGGCGGTGCGGGAGGAGGTGATTGGGCCGAATGGGCCGTCTGGGAACCCGCGCTGGTTCCACCTGGCGGACGGGTTCGCTCACACGGCCTATCTCCAGCCCGTTCGCGATGTCCTCAACCCTCCCCTGGAGGCAATCGATGCCCCGGGTCGCTTGGCCGAAGTGACCGTCCCTTACACCCAATCTTACGAACAGGCCGACCTTTCCAGCCGGCGCCTTTATCGGCTGTACTGCAGCGCGGTCTTCTGGGTTGTGGGTGTCGTCCAAGGAGTCGATGGGGAGCCCTGGTACACTCTTCTGGATGAGCGCCTCTATAAGCGTTCCTACGTCCAGGCCAAGTACTTGCGAGTGTTTGAACCGGCTGAACTCGAACCTCTTTCTCCCGAAGTCCCCCTTGAGCAGAAGCGGATCGAGGTCGATCTGGCTCAGCAACGCCTGACCGCCTTTGAGTCGGGTCGGCCGGTGTTCGCGACGACGATTTCCGGTGGCAGGTACCGGGCCAATCCCCCGGCCCGGGAGGGGAAAACCTGGACCCCCATCGGCCAGTTCGCGGTATTCCAAAAGATGCCGAGCCGGCACATGGGGGACGGGAGACTGACCAGCGACATTGAGGCCAACGAGTTTCCGGGGGTTCCCTGGGTCTCGCTCTTCACCATGACCGGCATCGCCTTTCACGGCGTCTACTGGCACAACGATTTCGGGCGGCCGAGGAGTGACGGGTGCATCAACATGCGGCCAGCGGAGGCGCTCTGGGTCTACCGCTGGGCGCGACCGATCGTGCCCCTGACCTTCTACTCGGAACAGCGGCTCGGCACCCAGGTCGGGGTGAGAGACTGACCGGAGCCGACCCGTCGATCCGCGCTCTGGGCCTCGCCCGGAGGATCTCGGTTGCTCCGGGACCCGGTCCAGGGGGGCGGATCCGCTCTGCTGGGGGTCTCGACCGTCTCGGCCCCTTCTACTCTGGCCAGCCCCGGGGGGGCAGGCCCTCCGGCTGAAAGGAGACCCAATGCTGCGCTCCGTCCTGCTCAACCTGTCAACCGCGAAGTGGTCCCGGCGCTTGGCCACCGAATCCTCTCTCGCCCGGCGGGTGGCTTCGCGATTTGTGGCCGGGGAGACGCTGCCGGATGCCATCCGCGCCATTCGAGAGTTGAATGCGCGCCAAGTCACCGCGACCTTGGATCACCTGGGGGAAAGCGTGGTAATGGCCGACGACGCCGTGCGGGCGACGGAGGACTATCTCGGCTTGCTCGAGGAGATCTCCAAGGCAGACCTCTGCGCGAACGCTTCGCTCAAGCTCTCGCAGTTGGGACAGCAGCTTTCGCTTGATCTGTGCGCAGTGAACCTCAGGAAGATCCTCGACCGGGCGAAGCAAAAGGGAATATTCGTCCGGATTGACATGGAGGATTCCACCTGCGTGGATCCGACGCTGGGGCTCTATGAGCAAATGCGGGCCCTGGGATATGACAACGTGGGAGTCGTCATTCAAGCTTACCTTTACCGGAGCCAACAGGATGTCGAGAAGCTGCTCTCGGAGGGGACGCGCGTCCGCCTTTGCAAGGGAGCCTACAAGGAACCGGCCGAGATCGCCTTCCCCAACAAGCGCGACGTAGACAAGAACTACTTGGCTCTGGCAAAAAGGCTTCTGGAAACCAGCCAGGCGGCCCGCCTCCCGGCCGACCCGCGTCGCTGTATTCCCCCGCTGGCGGCCATAGCGACCCATGACGAGAGAATCATCCGCGCGGTGGCACAGTATGCGCGGGAACACAATATCGCCCGCGACCAGTTTGAATTTCAGATGCTCTATGGGATCCGCCGAGACCTGCAGGAGACTCTGGCGGCGCAAGGCCATGCGGTCCGGGTCTACGTGCCGTACGGGACCGAGTGGTATCCGTATTTCATGCGAAGGTTGGCCGAGCGGCCGGCGAACCTGTGGTTCTTCATCTCCAATTTCATCCGCAGATAGATCAGGTCGGCAAGCAGCCCCATGGACCCGGCCGGCAAGATTGCCCTAGTTACCGGATCCGCTCGACGGGTCGGGAAAGCGATCCTGCTGGCTTTGGCCGGCGCGGGCGCTCAGGTCATCCTGCACTACCACCGCAGTTCGGAGGCGGAGGTCCAGGCCACGCTCGAGCAGGTGCGGAGACTGGGTGGCATGGGCGTCTGTCTCCAAGCCGACTTGAGCCAACGGGCCGAGATCGGGCGCCTGTTTCGCCAAGTCGCAGAGAGGTTCGGCCGGCTGGACATCTTGGTGAATTCCGCCGCGATCATGGATGCCGGAGACGTTCGCGAGCTTAGCGAGGGAGACTGGGACCGCACCATCGATATGAATCTCAAGTCCCCGTTCTTCTGCTCGCAGGAGGCGGTGCGACTCATGGGCCCCCAGGGGGGTGTCATCGTGAACATTGCCGATGTGG
>JBEKHT010000128.1:0-4743 GCA_050012135.1 Anaerolineales bacterium
GGTCATAAAGGCCCGAAGCCGCCAGAGCTCTTGCGACTTCCGGGTAATGAGTCATCGCCACGCGGGTTCCCTCCAGGTCGAGCTCCGCCAGTTCTCCATGCAGGAAGAAATTGCCCGCCTTGGCCGCAGCCACGGTGATCATCTGTCGGTCACCGTCGTTGTTCCCCCAAACCAGATGAATGGGCCTGCCCTTAACACCCAGAGCAAGCCGGTCCACCATGAATGGAGAACACAAATCTCCACAATGAAGGACCACGTCGGCCTCGGCCAGCTGGGGCAAGGCGCTCTCGAGCCGCCAGATGTTGTCGTGTGTGTCACTCAGTATGGCAATTCGCATCGATGTCCTCCGGCATCCCAGATCTCCCCTCCGGGCCTAACAACCGGGCGGGGCCGCATTTGCGGGCACGCTCGACCGGAGAGCGGCCAGCATCCTTTTGCCCTCCAAATGGATTGTGCCTCGAGCGGGGCGAAACCTCAACCACGTCCGATCGTTTGCATGAAGGGGGATTCCCAAGGCGCGGCCGACCTGCCAAGAGCTGATGGCCTACCGGGGGCTCGGCTTGGTGGAGGGCCTGCTCACGAAAGCCTCCGGATTCTTGTCGAACGAGGTCTTGCAGCCCGGCGAGCAGAAATAGTAAGTCTTGCCCTGGTATTCGGACTTCGCGGCGGCTGTCGCGGGATCCACCCTCATGCCGCAAACCGGATCCTTTTCCATTAGAACCTCTCCTCTCTGGCGCCTGTCTGGCGGGCTAAGAGCGGGTAGCCCAACCGGACCTGGGCGCCTCTCGCAAGGTCATCGTCCCTCATTCCAATGCTACTCCCGACCCCGCCCCGGCCCTTTCAGGGTTTCCTGACTTGCTCAAGCCAACGGGCTCCAGCCTATACATACTCTCCATATACAGCTGAACGGATTCGGTCTCTGACTTCCTTGCGGCCCAGAGCTCCTGCCATCCCCGCCAGGATCTCGGTCATCAGATAGAAAGGCAGGCTGGAAAACACGCTCGCCACCACTTCCGGGTATTCCACACGATCGGAAAGTAAATCGAGGAAGGCGCTGGTCGCCAAGGGATTGCGGACTCCCAGCGCGTAACAGAGTATGGGCAGGCGGTAGAAGAGCTGCGCCAGGAGCAGACCAAGAGCGTGGCCTCGGCCTATTCCGCGCTGGATGCGGGCCTGGTACTCCGCCGCATGGTCTTCGACGATGCACCTAGCCGCCAGCCTCCCGCTCTTTACGGCGTAACGGATGCCCTCCCCCGTCAGAGGGTCGACTAAGCCTGCCGCATCGCCTACCAGCAGGCCCCTTCCCGTGGCGATGCGCTCTCTCCCAAGATAGACAGGCAAAGGGTGCCCGTGAAGCGGGACTCCCTCCAGGGAGATACCGTATTCCGCCATCACCTGCTTCAGCACCGTTTGCATCTGTCCCGGCCGGGGCCGATAGGCTCCGATCCCCACCGAGAGGTGAGTTGCTTTGGGGAAGATCCACAGGTACCCAGCGCGAATCCTGCCAAAGATAAAAACGGGGGCCTGGGCATATCGTCCAAACACCTCGGGCGGAACCGGAGCTTCTGCCTCAATCGCTGCCGCGACACGTTTTCCCCGGCGCAATCCAAGATCGCGAGCCACCACGGAACTAGCTCCATCTGCGCCGATGACGTAGTCCGCCTCCAGGGAGGGCATCCCATCGCTCTCCACGATGACCCGGTCGGCGAGCTCTCTCACGCGGCTCACCAGGACTCCCTGCCTGACCTCGGCCCGCGCATGATCAAGCAGATAAGCATCAAACTTGTCTCGCATCACCATGCAGATCTGTCCTGGCGGGAGCTCGAAGCGAACCGAGCGGGAGCGGAACGAATAGGTTATTGAGCGGACGGAGGACTCCACCACCGGATCAAACGGAAAGGGGAATTGCTGAAGAAGGCCCAGGGACAGCCCTCCCCCGCAGGCTTTGTAGCGAGGCAGATGGCCCCTCTCGAGAACCACCACCCGCTTGCCCGCCTCGCCCAGCTCGAAGGCCGCTGTCGCTCCCCCCGGACCGGCTCCAACCACGACCACGTCAAAGCGCTGGCTCATCGGCCTTGATCCTCGAAGATCACCCCAGTGGGAATTCCTTCGGTTCCCGTCGGATCCTCAGAGACTCGGCACCGGTGGGTCCTATCATCCCAGCCTGCTCGTCACGCAATCCGCGAAGCCGGCGGGCCAACGGCGTCCTCGCCCCCTCACGTGATAGGAATGGCCGCGGGAGGTTGAGCCGGGGCTTCTCCCCCGGCCCGAGCCAACTGCCCGACCAGGTCATAAGAAAGCGCGCCCGTGATCCGCACCGGCACAATGCAACCTATCGGGGCTTGGCCTTCGATCAGGACCAGGCCGTCTACTTCCGGGGCATCGCGGAAGGACCGTCCGACAGAGAGGTTCTTCTTTCTATCCTCGCCCTCGATGAGTACGGCCATCGTTCTCCCCACCCAGGCCTGATTCTTTTCCAAGCCGATCGACTTTTGAAGCTCCATCAAGCGGGCGCGGCGTTCCTCCTTCACCACCCCCGAAACAGTGTCCTCCAGTCGACCGCTTTCGGTCCCCGGCTCGTGGGAATAGGTGAAGCAACCGACCCGATCAAACCGCATCTCGCTCAGGAAGTCAATCAGGGTCTCGAATTCCTCCTCGGTTTCTCCGGGGTAACCAACGATGAAGGTGCTCCGGATAGCCAAGTCCGGAATGGCATTCCGCATCCGCTCGAGGGTCAAGCGCACCCGGTCGAGGTTGGATGGCCTGCGCATCCGGCGCAGGACTCGCGGATCGCCGTGCTGGAGGGGCAGATCGAGATAGGGAACTATTCGTGAGTGAGAGGCGAGGGTCTCAATCAACCGATCCGTAATCGCTCCTGGAAAAGCGTACATCAAGCGGATCCATTCAATCCCGGGGATCTCCGGAAGCATCGCCTCAAGAAGCCGAGAAAGTCCGTCCTTCCAGCCCAGATCGCGGCCGTAGTCGGTGGTGTCCTGGGCGATGAGGATGATCTCGCGCACGCCGCGCGACTGCAGAATCCTCGCCTCCTCCAGGAGCCGCTCCAGCGGTCGACTGACGGCGGTCCCCTTGATCAGTGGGATGGCGCAGAAGGCGCAAGGGCGGCGGCATCCGTCCGCGATCTTCAGATACGCACTGGTCCCCTGGATTGAGGCCCGCAGGACACCGCGGTCATCGCGGCCGACGGCGGGCGAATCGCTCGGGAGATGGTACCGTTCGGTCGGGCCGCTCCCGCCGCGCAGGCGCTGGAGGAGGTCAACAATGTCCATCCACCGCCGGGTGCCCAGGATCCCATCGATCCCGGGCACTTCGCGCGCAACCTCGGCCCCGAATCTTTGGGTCATGCATCCAGCGGCAATCAGGAGTTGCCCGGGTTTCTTCTCAGAGGCCAACTCGCGAAGCACGCGCAGCGATTCCTCGCGCGCCGGTCCAATGAAGCCGCAAGTGTTGACGATCAACACCTGCGCCCGATGGGCCTGCCTCACGGCGCGGTACCCGGCCAGTTCCAGAAGCGCGGCCATAGAGTCCGAATCGACCGCATTCTTGGAGCATCCCAAGCTAACCAAATGAAACCGAGGTGCCGTGCTCAATCAGCCTCCTGGGGCGACCGTGGTTGTTGCGGGAGGGGTTGCGCCTCGGGGAGTCGGGGTGAAAGTCGCGGTCGGAGCCGGGGTGGGGGTGATCGTGGGGGTCGGAGTCTGTGCACCGGACAGGGTCCAGATACGAATCAATGGCTGTCCAAAAGCCCCCAAGGACCCTTGATCCTGACCGTCGTACTCAACCTGCAGAGCGGAAGCGTCGCCGACATAGAGGGCGACCGTTTGGGTCCCTTCAAAATTCTGAATGTCGCCTGAAAACAGGCGACCGTTGAAGGCCTCTTTGCCATCCACCAGAACCCGCAAGTAGGTCTCGTGCCTAGCGACCAGCCGGAGATTGACCGTGGTGAAAACTCCTCCCAACGGGGTCGCTTGAGGCGTCAGGCCAGCCAAACCTCCCCCCCCGATGACTGCGGCCACCACACCCCCGGCGTCTGCCCCTTGGGTAGAAGTCGGCACGGGCTGGGCGGGGCTCAGTTGGGTACCGCTGGAGAGGACCATCGAAGAGGCCAAGGAGATCGGCGGAGAACCCCGCGAGAGAAAGCCAACTAACTGCACGCTTCCCCAGGCCAGAATCCCTATGACCAGAACCCCGACCGCCCCGCTGAGGAGGACGTCCAGGCGTACAAAGCGGCGCCAAGGTGATCCCAAACGCACCGGGGAGCGGGCCGGAGCGGGCCGGGAGGCCGGGGGCCTGGAGGGGGCCTGCGTTGGCCTGGGGCGAGTTCCTCCGGCATGGGCCAGGAGTTCCTCCCCATCCATCCCCAGGTAAGTGGCATAGGTCCGGATGAAACCGCGCGCTTGCGCCTCCGAAGGCATCGCGGACAGGTCATCACTTTCGATTGCGGCCAAGAAGCGCGCCCGGATGTAAGTCTTGCGCTCGACATCCTCCAGCGAAAGGCGGAGTGATTCCCTCCTCTGGCGGAGAAGCGTCCCCACTGTCTCACTCATCTCAAATGCCCTGAGAGACTTCCCTGGATCCTGGTCGCGAGGGAACGTGGCTGCCCATCGCCCCCGCTTAAGGTCTTGGCCTGGGACCTCATGACCACGCTTGCGGGGGAGCTCTTTGGCAGCGGGCCGGTTCGTCCCGCCCGAACTAGGAGTTGGTCGGTGAAACGGTCAGTTCGCG
>JBEKHT010000129.1:0-4701 GCA_050012135.1 Anaerolineales bacterium
AGGATTAGTTTGCCGATCAGTTCACTGAGGGTCACCTTCGTAAGCCAGGAGATGATCAGCACGAAATCGAAATCACTTTGGGGCAACGAAAAACCGAGGCTCAAGCGGCCTCGGTTCTCTGTTTAGGAAACGGTGAACGCAATAGGCGCGTGTCGTTGGGGATGTTTCCGTTGAGGGGGAGAACGCCTGAGACAACGGCACGATCTGGGTAGAGGGTCACGGAGTTGACGAGGGCCTGGACGATCCGCTGCCTCGTCTGGAAATCTGTGCGGGTCATGGCGCGCTTGAGTCTTGCCGAAACGTCTCCTAGGTCGCGGAGAGGGATGTCGGGGTGTCCTGGGCTTTCTTGGTGGGCCTGGAGGCGGTCATTTTCATCCTTCAGGCGAGTTCGCTTGTCAGTTACCTTCTTCAGCTGCGTCTTGAGTTGATCCAGCGAGATTACCTGAGCACGATAGGCGTCAACGAGTCTCTCCTCCTCGGCAGCTAGCCTCTCCAAGGCTTCGTGAGTTGCCCGAACCTCCTCCTTGGTGCGATCTGTCCGCGTCCCGTAGGCCTCGAGCCGCTTGGCGAGCTGGTCGCGTATATTTCTCGGGTCGCTAACAAGCTCGACGAGGCTGTCATAGACTTGGCGGTCTAGGACATCTCTGGAAACGACAATGGGTTGGTCATCGTGTCGGAGTGCGGTTTCGCTATGTGACCAGGGAGAGCACTTGTAGAAGACGTTGCCGCGCCGGGATAGGCCGCAGATGTGGCTGCCACAAATGTCACACTTGACCAGGGTGCGGAGTAGGTAATCGTTCTTCCAGTTGTTCCGGGCGGAGACCTTCGCGTTGTATTCGAGCTGAGCGCGCGCGGCCTCGAAAGTTCGGGGGTCGATGATGGGCGAGACCGGAATAGGGATCCATTCTTCCCGAGGTCGAGGGACGCTCGAGTGGTTCCTGCGCTTTGAATACGGACTGCTGAGGCGGCTGCGACGAGGTTCGCTGGCGCGGGACTTGTATGCGTAGGTTGTGCCGGCGTAGGCATCGCATCGGAGCATGTGCGCGAGGAGGCTCGTCTTCCAGTTGTGGCCACCTGAGCGAGTGGGGTAGTTGTGCTCCTCGAGATACCTCGCGACCTTGCGGAGGGAATAGTGGTCCTCCGTCACGAGGCGGAAGGCCAGGCGAACGACCTGGGCTTCATCAGGGTCGATTTTCCATTTGGGTGGGGCGTCCTTGGTCTTGTTGATGCGGCGGTAGCCATACGGGACGTTGCCACCACTAAGGTGGCCTTGTCGGGCACGCATGAGCCGCCCTCGCCGCGTGCGGTCAAGGATCTTAGTCCGCTCGTATTCGGCAAATAGACCCTGCATACCGAGGAGCAGCTTGTCTTCGGGTGTGTCGCCGATTTGCTTGTTGGTGAAGAGAAGCTTGATGCCTCGCCTGTCGAACTCCTCCTGGAGGATGACCAGTTGGGGATAGTTGCGGGACAAGCGGTCTGGAGAGAGAACGAGCACGGCTTCGATCAATCCCTGGGCGGCCAGGTCGCGGACGCGGTCAAGTGCGGGGCGGACGAGATTGGTGCCGCTGTACCCATCGTCGAGACATTCCTCTACGATGGTGAAGGACTGAGCTTTCGCGTGGTCGCGGAGTGCCTCCAGTTGGGACTGGATCGTGCCTTCCTGCGGCTGGCTTTCAGAAGATACACGAGCGTAGATGGCAACTTTCATGGATCAGTCTCCGCAATGCGAGTGACGGAGGGGCAGTATATGTTTCCATCTCCTTGGAAGCAAGTCGTTGCGGAGCAGCGACGGCGCTGGTCGCGCGGGAAGTCGCCGGGAGCCCCGGCCGGGGGCCCGGCGAGGGACGAGCCGGGGTGGCCGGGCCACCGGCGACGTGGTCGCGAGCATAAGGCTCCGGCGGGAGCGGGCAGGGCGTGTTTTTTGGCAAAGTCCCCAAGACTATTAGTGGGGAGTTTGAGACAGAAGGGGCCCTCGGAGAGTTGGTCATAGTCTGATCTCGAGCGGTGGCAGCGGCCCAGTTGTCTCGGTGAGCGTTGGGGCGATCCCGGCGTCTACTATGGCTTTGATGCGCCGGTCAAGCGTGTAGAATGAGGGGGACAAGCCTGAGCCGCCGAGCGGCCTAGCTCGGGCCCGTTCGGCGGCAGCCCGCAAGGGTCATAACTTGTCGACTAATGCCCGCCCGACGATGCGAATGATCCCGGTTCAATCAAGGAAGGAACCTAGCATGATCCAGAATACAGGCGCCCACTCCCAGGACGATGCCTGGAGGCACCCCCCCGGCGGCACAACCAAGCCCTGCCCCCAATTCCAAGACTTGTGCACCAGTCCGAAAGTCCTGTAGAATCAATCTTAGAAATACCGCCCGCAACATGGACGTAAAGGGGGCCACATGAGACTCGCCCAGGTCGAATTCTCCAACTATCGCTCAATTCGCAGCGAAATCCTAGACATCGATCCTTTTGCCACCGCGCTGATGGGGAGGAACGACGTCGGCAAGTCCAACATTCTCAGCGGCATCCACACCCTCGGTCTAGACACCCCCTTTGACAGAGATGACCGCTGCAAACACGCGCACCCCCAAGACGGCAAGCCCAGGATTACCTTTCGATTCACCGACCCCACAGACGAAGACTCCGCACAGCTTCAGTCTCTTCCCATTAAAGTCTCGATCAAGAGCTCACTCAAGGTAGTTGTCGATGACGCAATCCCTGGCTTCTACCAGTTCCTGGCCGACGAAAAACCGATAACATCGAGTCCCGATAACACGGAATCGACAGAAGCTACTCCTGCCACCGAAACACCAACGACCGAATCGCCCCAGGCCGACTCTGGGGATATCCTGACCGCACTCTGGAAGGTGGTGCCAGAGACTCTGTTCCTTCAGGCGCTGCCTCCCCTCCCCGCGGCCGCCACAATCGACGAATTGCTGTCAGACGCACCCGAGTTTGAAACTGCCCGACGCATTCTCAAGCTCGGGGGTATCAGGACCTTGTCCGACCTGCGCGAACCTGACGACACATACCGTCGTGACAACATCAAGGACGTGAGCGAAAGGCTGACCGAACTCCTTCGAAGGTACTGGAAGCAGGATGCGCACCTAGCACTCGAGCTTGCCAATGAGGCCGGCCAGATCTGTTTCTCATTCCGAGAGCAAACCACGAGGTCCACTCTGCCCTCCTTTCACAGTGAGGCGACGAGCGAATTCCTGACGATACTGGTGGATTTCTTGTCAAGAATCGCGGACCAGTCTCCTCACTCGTACATACTTCTCATTGACGAGCCTGGCATTCGCATGCACCCAGGGGGCCAGCGCGATCTGCTCACCCTTCTCACACTGCTCGCTAAACGATGCCAGATCGTTTACACATCACACACGCCTTACCTTGTCGACAGGAACTACCCTCGTGAAGTCCGAATTGTGTCAAAGGACGCAACTGGTACCAAGATTCAGAACAAACCCTCCGCAAGCAACAATGAGTACTACACCCTTGCGTTTGAGCCGTTGCAACGGGCGCTCGGTCTCAACCTGGGGGACTCGCTCAGCTTCAACGAGAACAACGTCATCGTCGAAGGGCCGTCTGACCAAATCCTGATCCTCGGACTTTCACAGCTTCTCGCAGAAGCTGGAGACCCCCGTCACCTCAACCTGAATGCAACTTCTGTCATTCCAGCCGGTAGCTGCGAACTCATCGAAACCCTTACCGTGATGACAAGGGCAAGAGGACTCAACGTTGTCGCCCTCTACGATAGCGACGAGGCGGGCCAAAAGGAGCTGGCTCGCACAAGGACGTCAGCTGCCCAGAGAGAAAGAGACAGGATCACCGAGTCTCCCTATCCGAGGCAGGTCGAATTGCTTTCGATAGATGACGCGTACGCAAAGAAGAAGCCTAGGTCTATCGAGGATTTGTTCCCGACAAAGGTGTACTTGGAGGCCGTCGACAAGTACTACGGCGGCCTATTTCCCACCTGGTCTGCCTTGGTGGGCACGTTTCGCCCTCGAGGTGAGACGCTAGGGAAGGCGCTGGAGCTCTACTTTAAGGAGTCCCTCAAAGGCGAATTCGGCGGGTTTGACAAAGTCCGTGTCGCCTCTGAGGCGGTTTCGCTATTGAGGACGTCCGGCGCGCAGGTAAGCAAGGCCGACGGATCCCTCAGGAGCGAATTCGAACCTGCGGCACACATTCTGGACATGATGAAGGACGTTCTCGAAGGCCGCACTCCCAATAGAATACAGGCCGAACCCGAACCGCGTGCAGACTCAGGGCCAGACGAACCCGCCCCTGCTTCCAAGCCCGATCCCTCAATCCGACGTCGTAGGAATACCGAAGAAGCACCGTCTTCCTCAGAGACTGCACCCGAGTAGGCGTCTCACCTTCCCCAGTCCTCGCCAACGGCGAGCTAACTGGCCCGAGCTCTCCAGAGCCGGCTCGTGGGGGCCTAACCACTCACTAGTGGGGGCACTGGACGCCTACCGGTTGAGCGCCACCTCGAACTCAACAAGAGCAATTGCGTTCACCGTTTCAGGTAGCGGGGGCTGGACTCGAACCAGCGACCTCCGGGTTATGAGACCTCGTCGACAGGTGGCAGCCTCAGCGCCCTTTTTCTCCCCTTTGAGGTCGCCTACTGACCTCCGGTTGCAACGTGCCTGGTGAATCACGATCGCGAATTGATCGAAAGGGTATCCCCTTGATGCGCCGATGTCA
>JBEKHT010000130.1:0-4664 GCA_050012135.1 Anaerolineales bacterium
ACCGTGATCTCGACGGTCGCCATGTAGGCTCATCCTCCTTGCCCTCTCGGGCAATCCTATGCTTTGGGTGAGCCTACATCCTTTCTTTCCCCTCGGCAATTTCCTGACACATCCTGAACTCCAACAGCGTATTGACAACAGGGTCCTGCTGATCTATAGTTTCATTGTACAAAACCCTATTTCATACCATGAAAACACCTGCCGGTGCCTCCCCGAGCGCGCGGAGACTCAATTTGATACCTGAGCGATACCGCATCCGCTCTGTGGATCGGGCCCTCAGCTTGCTGGGAACATTTCTTCTCCACGACGGCGACCTCTCGGCCTCCGAGATCAGCAAGGCTGCGGGTCTCGACCCAAGCACAGTCTTCCGAATGCTGCTAACCCTGGAGAGGCATGGATTTCTGGAGCAAGTCCGCCCGAGCGGAAGGTATCGCCTGGGCGCGACCTGCCTGGAACTCGGTTCGCGGTTCCTGAAAAACAACGACATCCGCGCCCGCTCCATTGATATCCTGGAGCACCTGCGCAACGAGTTCGGCGAGACCGTCCACCTCACAATCCTGCAGGGCAACGAGGTGGTCTACCTGGAAAAGCTGGCCGGCCTGCATCCCATCGGATTGATGTCCTCGCGTGTCGGTGATCGCAACCCCGCGCACTGCACGGGTGTGGGCAAGGCGCTGCTCGCCTACGTCTCAGACGAAGAACTGCTTGCCCGCTACTCGAGCCGGAAGCTGCCCCGCTTCACCGAGCACACAATCACCGACCTGGGCGTCCTTCGTGCGGAACTCGCTCGGGTCCGCACCGAAGGGTTTGCGGTCGACCAGGAAGAACATGAGCCAGGCGTCAAATGCGTTGCAGTTCCGACCTTCAATCACAAAGGAATCGTTGCGGCCATGAGTGTGTCAGGGCCGGTTGAGCGCATGGACCAACATATTGCTCATGACGGCCTGATCCAGGCATTACGGCAAGCTGGAGGAGAGGTCTCGGCTCGGTTGGGTTGGGGACGCGGGGTGGACCAGCTTGGGGATGCAGAAGTTCAGAACGGCATGTCCGAGCCTGGGTCTCACCGGACCGGCGGGAATGGGCGGATGAGACGCGCAAAGCCCTGAGGTCAAGCCGTCCGTCGGCCTCTGAGGAGGGCCGCTCGCGGCTGTAGGCGTTGCACTGAGAGATCCTTGTGGCCCTCGATGTTGACGAGGTGCAGGAGGGGCGAGCCATGGATTACGTCATCGACGTCAATCGCATCGAGGCAGTGGCGCGAGACCATTCAGACAACAAGCACATTGTGCGCCGCGAGGATCTCAAACTCGGCCTGATCAGCGTGAGGCCTCACGAGGAGCTCCCGGTTCACTCCCACGAAATCGAGGATCAGTTGTACTACGTCCTGGAGGGAGAAGGAATCGTCCGCCTTGGCAACGAAGAATTCCCCTTGCGCCCAGGAATCGCAGTGACGATTCCCCCCGGAGTGGCTCATGGCGTCCGCAATCCGACGGACAGGCCATTGAACTACCTGGATATCTTCATTAACTGGAAAAGGTGAATCCCAGATCGCGCCTGGATCAATTCCGAGGAAGCCAGGAGGCCATATGTCTGAGGTCGTCACCTTCGGGGAAGCCATGATCCGCCTCGCTCCGCCTGAGTTTGAACGCTTGGAGCAGGCGGCGGCTCTCCGCATGAGCGTGGGAGGCTCGGAGCTTACAGTAGCAGCGGGGGTAGCGCGGCTGGGCTTGAGCGCAGCCTGGGTCAGCCGCCTGCCAGCCAACGCTCTGGGTCGGATGGCTCAAAACAAAGCGCGTGAATTCGGCGTGGACACATGCCACCTGGTCTGGACCAAAGAAGACCGCATAGGGCTCTATTTCTGCGAATACGGGGCCTCCCCACGAGCGAGCGGGGTTCTTTACGACCGGGGGTACTCCGCGATCAGCCGCATCCAACCCGGCGAGGTGAACTGGGAGCAGGTGTTCCATGGGTCACGGTGGTTCCACACCAGCGGCATCACTCCTGCCCTGAGTGACAGCGCCGCGGCTGTCACCGAAGCCGCCCTGCGCACGGCAAAAGAAATGGGTCTCACCGTCAGCTACGATCTCAACTATCGCGCCAAGCTCTGGCCCCAGGAGAAGGCCCAGGCGGTTCAGGAATCTTACATGAAGTACGTGGATGTCCTGATCACCACCGAGGAGGATACGGAGCGAGTCTTCGGCATAAAGGCCCGGGACTATAAGCAGGTGGCCCGGAACCTTGCCGACAGGTTTGGCCTCAAGGTGGTCACCATCACCCTGCGAGGCACACCATCGGTGTGGCGCAACACCTGGAGCGCCTTTGCCTTTGACGGAAAGGATTTTGTAGAGGACGTGACCTACGAGATCGAAATTGTGGACCGGCTGGGTGGCGGGGACAACTACTCTGCCGGCTTCATCTGCGGGTACATGACTGAAGGCCTCGAGAAGGCCGTGCGGCTAGGAAATGCCTTTTCGGCGCTAAAGCAGACCTCCTGGACGGACTTCAACTGGGCGACACGCGAGGAGGCCGAAGGTCTGCTTAAGGGGCTCAAGGCGGAGAACCTGAGGATCGCGCGCTGAGGAGACGGAAGATGACCAGAGAGGATCTTGTCCGCGAAATTGAAGAGGGGGGGGTCGTCGCCATTGTCCGGTTCGACCGCTCGGAAGAACTCGTCCAAGTGGCTCGTGCGGTCCGAGCCGGGGGGGTGCGTGCGATCGAGTTCACGATGACCACTCCCAACGCCCTGGGGATCCTGGAACAGTCCACCCGGGAGTTCGGGCAGGATGTTCTCCTTGGAGCCGGAACTGTGCTGGATCCTGAGACCGCCCGGTCGGCGATTCTGGCTGGCGCCCAATTCGTCGTGGCGCCCACTTTGAATTCGCATGTGATCGAGATGTGCCGACGGTACAGCAAGGTCGTGATCCCCGGCGCCTTCACCCCCACGGAAATCCTCACAGCCTGGGAATGCGGGGCGGACTTCGTCAAGGTTTTCCCGGCAGAACTGGGAGGCCCCGAGTACTTCAGGGCTCTTCTCGCCCCCCTGCCCCAAGTCCGCCTCATCCCGGTCGGGGGCGTATCACTGGAAAACACGGGGGAGTTCATCAAGGCGGGAGCCTCGGCGGTCGCGGTCGGTAGCAACCTGGTCAAGAAAAGCGTGGTCGCGGCAAAGCGGTTTGATGAATTGACAGATCTGGCTCGCAAATTCGTCGATGCCGTCGCGTCTGCCCGATCTGAGAGACGCTAGAAGGCCCACCGCGCCCAATTGGGCCGTTGAGGAAACGGGCGCAGGAGGTGACATCGCCATGCGGCGCATCATCAACCCGATGGGTCCACTACCCCCTGCGGAGACCCTGGCCGGTTTCGAGAAGCTCCTGGGCATCATGAGCCCCTCGTGCGTGGTATCCGACTGCCAGGAACGCAGCGGTGTCCTGCGCAGCGACATCCGCCCGCTGTTCGAAGCGCGATTTGTCGGCACAGCCCTGACCGTTCGCCTCTATCCTGGCGACCTCGTGGATTGCCTGGACGCTCTTTCGGTCGCGCAACGAGGCAACGTGATCGTCGTTGACGCAGCCGGCGAGACTGAGACCTCAATCTGGGGAGGGTTGATGGCCGGGTTGTGCCAGCAGAAGGGCGTGGTCGGGGCAGTCGTTGACGGAGCCATCCGCGACACGGATGAGATCAAGAGCCTGCGCTTCCCGATTTTCAGCCGTGCTGTCGTTCCTCGTTCGACGCATTCCCCGTACTCCAAACGGATGGAACCGATCGAGATCAATGTCCCCATCCACTGCGGCGGCGTGGTCGTTTTCCCTGGAGACGTGGTCCTGGCAGACGAGATCGGAGTGGTCGTGGTGCCTCGCGCAGAGGCGGGCGAGGTGCTCAGGCGTGCCGAGGTTCAGGCGGCCCAAGAGGAAGCGACTCGTGAGCGGATCCGCCAAGGCAAAACCGTTGAAGAATTGCTGGCCGAGTTTGGTCGTCTGTGAGAAGGAGGGTGCCGCCCCAGGACCAATCTGACGAAGACTCTTCAATTCTTTCAGATCTTTCAGAGGGGAAACCAGCGAAGACCTCAACCTGAGTGGGGAGGAAAGAATGAGCGGAGTTGACCTGGATCGCCTCAATCGAACCCAGCGGGAGATGAAGCAGGCTCATCTGGATGCCCTTGTGTGCCGACTCCCCGAGAACGTTGTCTATCTGACCGACTACTGGCCGCACCACGGTTTCTCCGTCGCCATCCTGCCTCCCAGCGGGAAGCCGGTCCTCTTCCTGCCTGAAGTTGAAGCCGAGTACGTGGCCCCCGATTGGTGCGAGCCGACAACCTTCGGCTGGGGGCTCCTGAAAGACCGCGACCTTTATGAAAACTACCGCGAGCTCCTGACTCGAGCCAAGTCTGCCCTGGGACTCAAGGGCGGCCGCGTGGGGGTTGAGATGAGCTTCGAGGTAGTTGCCCCGTCCTACCGGGCGGCCGAGCCGGTGGTCCCCGCCCGGCCCTGGGCCCAGGTGCTTGCTGAAGTATTCGCCGATTGCCAGCTCGTTGACGCGACCAACTTCCTCCAAACCGTCCGCTCGGTGAAGAGCTCCTATGAGCAGAATAAGCTGCGGGTCGCCAATGAAATCGCCGAGATGGGGATGAAAGAGTTCCTCACCCAGCTCAAGCCAGGGATGACCGAATC
>JBEKHT010000131.1:0-4648 GCA_050012135.1 Anaerolineales bacterium
CGGTTCCGCTCAGCGGTGCGGCTCCCTCCGCCCTGAGAAAGGATTTCCAGGACGAGTATCTGGAACTGATCGCCTCGGCCTACAACGCAACCGGAGACCAGGAGCGGGCCCGAGCGCGGCTGGCGCTGTTCCCCTCAGTGGGATCCGCCGAGCTCAGCGACCTGGCACGCCAGGTTCTGGCCAGCCGTGGCGCGGTCTCCTCGGTGCGGGGACTGGCCACCCTCAGCGCAAGTCTGGCAATGCCCATGGGAGCGCAGCCCTCCGCGCTGGCCACTGCCCAACCTTCGGCCAGCCCGACGCTCGTGCCTGCTCTGCCTCTGACCGTGGTCCCTTCTCCCACCTTTGTTCCGCAGGCTACGCCGAGCGCCACTCCCCTGGCTCTCTTCACCCTTCTGGGCAAGAATCAGATCTGCGATCCCTCGGCTCAGGCTGCATTCCTGGAGGCGGTGGTTGCCACGGCCGACGGGAACCCTCTCCCGGCGATCGAAGTTCGCATCCGCTGGGATGGGGGCCAAGACCACTTCTTCACCGGCCTGGAGCCTGAGAAGGGCTTGGGCTACGGCGACTTTGAGATGACGGCGGGAGTCACCTACCAGGTTCAGGTGGGAGCAAGCGGGGATTGGATCGGCGGGCTGGTCGCGCCCTCCTGTGCCAAGACCGATGGCACGTCCTACCCCGGCTCCGTGCTTCTCACCTTGGAGAGCAAGTAGCCCGTATCCCCTCGGGCCTTGCGGCCGGCGCCAACCCGCCGGGTCGGCGGCGGAAGCCCCGTCAAGGTCCGCCGTGCGATCGGCCTGGGGGTTGAGGGACCCCCTCGTCCTGCCCCGATTTCCGCACCTGTTCGACGAGATTCTGCAATTGGCCTTCGCGTTCTTTGCCAAGGCACGGCCTCCCGCATCCATTTTCATCCTGCCGGCTTGGAGGGCCTCCTCGTCTGGGCCACTTGCCGCAGGACTCCGCCTTGCGGGAGACCCCCATCTGCGCGTTGTGCCTCGGAATCTTTCGGACCGGCAGATTGCTCTCGGCGGGTCAGTCCGACTCCTCCCGCGGGAGGCGGGACCTGCGCAACCTCTTGACTTCTCCTCGCTTGTGCTTCTCTTCCAGTCGAAGGCGCTTCGCAGACGCACTGGGTTGGGTCGCTCGCCGTACTCTTGGGGGCTGGGCCGCCAAGCGCAGGAGGCGGACCAGACGGGCGAGCGCGTCCGCTCGATTGCGCTCCTGGCTGCGGAATCGCCGAGCCTCCAGGATCAGGATCCCTGCGGCGGAGGCGCGTCGGCCTGCCAGCTCGAGGAGACGGTTGCGGAGGGGGTCGGGCAGAGAGGGGGAATGGGCCACGTCGAAGCGCAACTGCGCTGCGGTCGCCACCTTGTTGACCTTCTGGCCTCCCGGGCCGGAGGCGCGCACAAAATGGAATTCGAGCTCGTCCAGGTCCAAGGCGAGGGTCGGTGTGATTTGGATCCGCTCCACTCTGGCCGGCTTTCCCTAGGGTCCCCAGGTGGCCCGCGTTTCTCCGGATCGTCCCTGGAACCTCGCCCGACTGTCGGGAGGCGGGCTCTCTCCCGGATTGCGGTCAGGCACGAGCCGGTTGCCGTCCCCAGGAAGGGGAGGGGGGATCCTCATTCAGCTCGGACCGAGCTGCTGGGTTCCTCCTGTCAACAGCCGGGCTCTCCGGGGTGGCCGCAACAGGTGGACCCGGTTGAGACTCGGATTCCAAGGTTGCGGACCAGGAGCCTGAGCTTGGTGCGGAAGGGCAAGGGCTGCCTCCAGTTCGTGATCCAGTTGCGCAGGGAACCTTGTGGTCCGCGCGAATCGCTTTGGGGCGAAAGAGGTGAGGACATGGTTTTTCGGTCTCCTCGCGAGCGTGCAGCCGGCCGAGCTGGGCCGGCGGGTCTCCAGGCCGGGTTTCCGCGGCCTGCGGGCTCGGAAGGCCGGCCGTCAGAGCCTGAAGCATCTGCGGATCCATGTGGGTATTTTCCAGACGAACGGCCTGAATGAAATCCTGCATCCCCGTCCAGGCCTGGTCGGCGGAAGGCTGAGGGCTGTGCTTGGGATCGGAGATCCAGGCCATCACCGCGGTCCAGTCGCCGGGAGGATCGATCGCGACCAGAGCCGGGTGGCGACCGGGCACCTTCTTCCAGGTCCAGAAAGACCAGCCGCCGTTGATCTCATGGGCCGGATCCTCGAACATCTGCACGGTCGTCGCGATCATCTCGTAGTCGTTTTCCCCGAACTCACCGGCCCAGAGCGGGATATCCTGCTGGTCGGTCAGATTGCGCAGTCCGGCGAACACCTTGGAGCGATTGTCACCGAACCAGGTGTAGATATGAAAGCCGTAGGCTTCGTTCCCGGAGATCGGACCGGTGAACATGCTGAAGTCGGAGGAGAACCGGCCGCCCTCGACAATGACTAGGTGATTGCGGTCCACCTCGCGGATGGCGGCGACGATGCGTTGCTCGAGCGAAAGCAGGTCCTCGCCCTTGGGGGGAAGCGGTTCGTTGATGAGGTCGTAGCCGGCCACAATCTGACGATCTCGGTAACGGGCGGCGATGGCCTTCCACAGGGCGACCGTTCGATCTTGGTTCTCCGGCGAGCGCCAGATGAGCTGGGCGGGTGCGGCCGGGTCCGAAGGGGTAAGGCGCGACTGGCCGCCTGGGACCGCATGCATGTCGAGCACGGCATAGACATGGTGCGCCTCGCACCAGCCGAGCACGCGATCAAGAATCTGCCAGCCGGAGTCCAGATACACGTAGGGGTGGTTCTCGTCCTCGAGAATCTTGGCGTTGATCGGGATGCGGACCGAGTTGAAGCCCAGCTCGGCGATCTGGCGGATGTCCGCCTCGGTGATGTAGTTGTCGTAGACCTGCTGCTGGAACGCCTGGGCCTTTTGGGCGCCTACCAGTTGGGTCAGGCGATCCAAGAGGACCGACTCGGAGACGAGCAAACCCCCGGGGCCGTATTCCCAACCTTCCCACAGGAGCCAGCCGCCGAGATTCACGCCGCGCAACTTCAGAGGGCTCCCGTCCGGACCCACCAGGATTTTCCCGGCTTGGTGCACAAAGGGTTCGTCCGGCGAGTAATCCTCGAATGAGGATTGGGGTCGCGGGGTCCCGGCGGGAGGCTGGGGCGCGCTGGACCGGCCACAGGCCAGCCCGGCGGCAGCGAGCAGGAGGGCCAGGCAGAGCAGGCGGCGCGAAGCGATCGGCATCGCTGGTTTCCTCGGCGCGTGAGTATATTCCACTCCGGCGTCCTCGGTGCCGCCTGCGGATCTCCTCCCGGCGGGAGGGCTCCCCCGCTGTTCGGTGCGATTCTCGGACGGTCTGGGATGCTATACTGCAGCGGATCGCGGCTCCTTTTTGGCCCTACTCTGCCGCCCCGAGGATTACCCCATGCGCCAACCGATCCTGGCCGCCAACTGGAAGATGAATCTGGGCCGCCCGCAGGAGGCCCTGGACTTCCTGCACCGCATCCGTCATCCCTTGGGCGAGATCGAGGGGATCGATCGCGTCCTCTGCCCCCCTTTCACCGCCCTGAGCGCGGTGGCGGAGGCCCTCTCGCGCAGCCCGATCAAGGTGGGAGCGCAGAACCTCCACTACGAGGAAAAGGGAGCCTTCACGGGTGAGATTGCGCCGGCCATGATCGCCGACCTGTGCGCGTATGTCATCCTGGGACACTCCGAGCGCCGGGCGACGGGCAGCCTGTACGAGACCGATGCGGCGATCAACAAGAAGCTGCGCGTGGCGCTGGCTCACGGCCTGACCCCGATCCTGTGCGTGGGCGAGAAGTTGGACCAGAAACAGCGGGGTGAGACCCGGGCCTGGATCAGCGGGCAGATCCGGGCGGCGCTCGAGGGTCTCAGCGCCGATCAGGTCGCGGGCTGCGTGATCGCCTATGAACCCATTTGGGCCATCGGCACGGGCCAGGCCGCCACACCGGCGGACGCGAATCAGGTGATCTTGGCCTCGATCCGCGCAACGGTCGCGGAGGTATTCGGAGAGGTGCCTGCCCGGGCCGTTCGCGTGCAATATGGGGGCAGCGTGAGCGTGGAGAACATCGCCGAGTTCATGCGCATGCCCGAGATTGACGGGGCGCTGGTCGGTGGCGCCAGCCTCAAGATGGACTACGTGGAACTGGTCCGGCAGGCCGCCGCGGCCAAGCACTAGATCCAAAGCGGTCGAAGGTTCCCGGCTTCGCCCCAGAGGCTACTCGCCCAGGGAGACCTCGTCGACGGCCCCGATTCTTCGAGCTCCGGGCCCCGCAGGATCGCGGCCTCCGCCGCGCGCACCTCCGCCTGATCCTCGTGATGCACCCCCAGCAGGCCAAACAGGCGCTCGACCATCTGCATCCCCGGGCGAACGCGCGTCGACTGGTGAGCAATGTCGGTGATGCGCTTGATCTCGATTCCGGGGGAGGTCTCCACCCACAGGGAGGTGTCGTTGGGCAGGGGCAGGAACTCTTGAGCCAGCCTGCCTGGAAAGCCCGCAGGTTGGGGCTGAAGGCGGTCAAGGAAAATGGGGGTGCGCAGATCGACCGTCAGGCGCATTTCTCCTGGGTCAGTGTTTCTCGGCTTCTTCCATGATCTTGACGCTGGCGCTCGCGCCGATCCGGGTGGCCCCCGCGGCGATCATCTTCTGAACATCGGCGTAGGTGC
>JBEKHT010000132.1:0-4635 GCA_050012135.1 Anaerolineales bacterium
GTAGAGCTCATCGGTGTCATCGTCAAAGGCATACAGCTCAGCAAAACGTCCCCAGTTGATCGCCGCCTCCAGCTGTCCTTCGGCGAAATCCCCGAAATCGAGTTTCAATCGGTCCAGGAAGTAGTCGGCCGGAATGCGCCGGTTCTCGTCGCGCTGCAGGGTCTCGTAGATCCAGCGAATCGTCGGAAGTCGCAGCGCACGGCCCGCGATCAATTCCTTACGGGTCAGAATGCTGGCTTCCGCATAGGCCTGCCCCAGAGGCGTCAGCGACAGGTCGCCCTCCGCAACCGAGAGAAACCCCAATAGCTCCCCGGACTCCACCACCGGGAGCAAAGCATCCACATCCATCACCAGATCGTCGCTCAATCGATACAGATCCGCCCGGCCGCCTTCCTCGGAAACCTTCTCCGCCAGGCCGGCCAGCGCGTTCAGGCGCGAGGCCGGCAGAGGGCTGAGACGGCCCGCGGAGGCGCGCAGGACCTCCTCCTCCGTCTCGGTCCGCCCCGCCACCGCCGCGTACACGCGGTCCACCACTCCCTGGAAGGCGGTGTCCTTGCGATGACGGGGATGGCGCAGGCGCACCGCCACCTCGGCCACCACATGACCCGGGTTCTTCTCCATCACCACAATTCGGTCGGCCATGAAGGCGGCTTCCTCGATATTGTGCGTGACCATCAGGACCGCGTGGGTGTGGATGGCCTTGCCCAGCCACAGCTCCATGAGCTCGCCTCGCAGCGCCTCGGCGCTCAGCACATCCAGAGCCGAGAAGGGCTCATCCAGGCAGAGCAGCTCGGGCTCGACGGCCATGGCGCGCGCAAAACCCACCTTCTGGCGCATGCCCCCGGAGAGTTCACGCGGGTAGGCCGATTCAAACCCGTCCAGGCCGACGGCGTCAATCTGGCGCAAGGCGATCTCGCGGCGTTCGGCCGGAGGGATCCCGCGCGCTTTGAGCGCCACCTCCACATTCTCCTGAACCGTCAGCCAGGGATAGAGAGCGAAACTCTGAAACACGATGGTCGCGTTCGGGTTAACGCCCTGCACCGACCCGCCCCGGTAGAGGACCTTCCCCTCACTGGGAGGCTGCAGGCCGGTGATGATTCGCAACAGCGTGGATTTTCCGCAGCCGGAGGGGCCCAGCAGGCAGACGAACTCGCCGGTGCGAACCTCGAGGCTCACATTCTCGACCGCCGTGAACTGGCGCTCACCCCGACCGTACCGTTTGGAGACGGATTGAAGACTGAGCAAGGGTTCCCCCGGGACCCCCTCCGGGGGAACCAGTATCTGAGGTGCCGCCGCCGTTTTGCTCATGACCTTTCTCCTCCCCGCCTTCCGGAAAGCACTCTAATCCATGCGGTATCGATCGGCCGCCAGCCGAAACAACCGGCGCCAGACAAAACGGTTGATGAGCAGCACCACCAGGACCATGGTCAGGGTGGATCCCAGGAGCAGGGCGTAGTCTCCTCGCCCGGTGGCCTCGGCGATCAGTGCCCCCAGGCCGAGCGTGCGGTGGGTCTGACCGGCGAACTGCACATACTCCGCGACGATGCTCGCGTTCCAAGCTCCACCCGAGGCGGTGATCAGTCCCGTAATGAGATAGGGGAACAGGGACGGCAAGATCAGCGTGCGCCAGCGCTGGAGGCGGCCTAAGGAAAGGATTTCGGTCGTATAGCGCAGGTCCTGCGGAATGGCCGACGCCCCGGCGATCACATTGAACAAGACATACCACTGTGTGCCCAGCAGCATGAGCAAAATCGCCGCTGCGTTCAGGCCGCCGGGAAGCGCCAGAAAGATCAGCAGGATGGCCGGGAAAAGCGCGGTGGCGGGAATGGAGGCCACCACTTGCACGACCGGCCCGAGCAAGTCCGAAAGCCTCTTGTTGGACCCGATCGCGACCCCGGCCGGCACGGTCCAGAGAGCCGCAATCCCAATCGCCGCCCCGACCCGGAGCAGGCTGGCCAAGGCGGCCAAGAGGATCCGACGCAGATCCGCCAGAGGCAGTTGCAGCAGCAGGCGGAACGCCTGGACCCCGCCCAGAACGAGCAGGACCACCACAACCCCTGCCAGCGCCAACCAGACCCAGGCTCCGCCTCGCGACTCCCTGGGTTTGCTCGGACGCACCATCGGACGCGCCAGGAGGGTATCGACCCGCTCGGCCGCGGGTCCCCAGATCCGCCGGCTGAAGAACTCGACCAGCCGGGAACGGCTGAGCAAGTCGTAGAACCAGGATTCCGGAGCCTCCTCTCCCTCGACCGTGTCCAGCTTGAAGCGGTCAGCCCACACCAGCAGCGGACGCCAGACCAGTTGGTCGAGGGCGATGATCAGGGCGACCAGCGTCGCCAGGCCCAGGATGACCTGCGGCACGTTCCCCTGGTCTGCCGCGGTCTGCAAATACGAGCCCAGCCCAGGGAGACGGAAGTCGCGTTCCCCCACCCGGAAGGTCTCGGCCGCCATCAAGAAGAACCAGCCGCCTGCCCAGCTCATCATGCTGTTCCACACCAGCCCGCCCGTCGCAAACGGCACTTCCAGCGTCCTCAGCCGCAGCCAGGTCCCCAGACGGAAAATGCTGGAGGCCTCGCGCAACTCGTCCGGTTCCGTCCGCAGGGCCTGATAAAAACTAAAGGTGAGGTTCCAGGCCTGCGAGGTGAAGATCAGGAGGACGGCCGAGATCTCGACCGCCAGAGGCTCGGGCAACAAGACCGTCAGGCTCAGTAAGACCACCGGCAGATAAGAAAGGATCGGGACCGACTGGAGAATATCCAGCACGGGCATCAACAAGCGTTCCGCCGCCGGGATCCGCGCGGCCGCATATCCGTAGCCCAAGCTGAAGATCATCGAGAGGACGTACGCGCCCAGCATGCGCAAGAACGAAAGCGTCGCGTAGTAGGGCAGAGCCGAGGGATCCAGGCGAATCGTCGGCCCGGCGATCTTCGCGGGGGCGCTGGAGGCCAGGTGGGCCCCGAAGGCCAGCAGCGCGAGAAGCAGAAGCACCACGACCCCATCGGCCGGCCTGAGGTTGGAGAGTGGAGCGACCAATGGGCCGAATCGACGCCGCATCGCGCCTCCGGAGGCGCTCGGATTATAACCTCCGCCTCCCGGTCTCTCGTCGCCCTCTCCCTGCCGGCCATGCTATACTCGCCTAGGACCCTGAGATCGGCCTGCCCTTCGCCGCTTTCATCTCGCCAGGAGGCTCCGCAATGGACTCCCTCAGACTCAGGATTCTGACCGATGGCAAGAACCTCGGCAACGGAATACTCAAGGTGGATAGCTTCCTCAACCACCAAGTCGATCCCCTCCTGCTCAACGAATGCGGGCACGAATTGGCCGCCCGTTTTGCCCAGGTCGGAGCCACGAAGGTCCTGACCGCCGAAATCTCGGGAATCGCTCCCGCGCTCACCACCGCCTTGCACTTGGGCATCCCCATCGTCTATGCCCGCAAGTCCAAGCCGATCACCATGCCGGATCAGGTCTACCTGACCCTCGCGCCCTCCCATACCCGGGGAGGCACCGTCGAGCTGATCGTCTCCCCCGAATTCCTCAGCGGCCGCGAACGCGTTCTCATCATTGACGACTTTCTCGCCTCAGGTCAGACCATCTTGGGGCTGGCCCGCCTGGCTCGCGCGGCCGGAGCGACGGTGGTCGGCGTTGGAGCCGTGATCGAGAAGAGGTTCGAAGGGGGCCGGGCCCTCCTGGCCGACCTGCACGTGCCGATTGAGTCCCTCGCGATCCTGGTGGACATGAGCGAGGGGCGGATCGTCTTCCTGGAACCCTAGCGGCCCCGGTGGACACCCTCGTCATCCTCGATTTTGGCTCCCAATACTCCCAGTTGATCGCCCGGCGGTTGCGCGAAGCCAACGTCTATTGCGAGCTTTTCGCCCACGATGTTCCCGCCGAAACCGTCCGCGCCTCCAATCCCCGGGCTTTTGTCCTGTCCGGAGGACCGAGTTCGGTGGTTGACCCGGGGGCTCCCCGCTTGCCGGCCTACGTGCTCGAAAGCCACCTTCCGGTCCTGGGCATCTGCTACGGCATGCAGCTGATGGCTCAGGCTCTGGGAGGCATCGTGCGGACCTCGACTCGCCGCGAGTACGGCCGGATGACCATCCAGCGCCAGGGCGCATCACGGCTTCTGCCCCAGTCGCTCCCGGAGACCTTCGAGGTGTGGATGAGTCACGGGGATCAGGTGGAGAAGCTGCCCGCGGGATTCCAGGTGGTCGCTTCCAGCTCCAGTTGCCCCATTGCGGCCATGGAAAACCCCGGGGAGCGTCTCTATGCGCTTCAATTCCACCCCGAGGTGGCCCACACTCAGCACGGGCTCGAAATCCTGGGGGCTTTCCTGGAGGCGGCCGGCCTCGAGCGGACGTGGACGCCCGCTTGGATCACCCAACAATCGGTCGAGCGCATTCGCTCCCAGATCGGGGCGGAGCCGGTTCTGGCAGGGGTAAGCGGCGGGGTGGACTCGACCGTTGCGGCCGCTCTCGTCCATCGGGCGGTTGGAGACCAGCTCAAATGCATTTTCGTCGACAACGGCCTGCTGCGGCTAGGCGAGGGCGACCAGGTTATGTCCGCCCTGCGGCAAACGCTTAGGGCGGAAGTCCGCGCGGTGAATGCCCGCGCGGAGTTCCTGGAGGCCCTGGCCGG
>JBEKHT010000133.1:0-4375 GCA_050012135.1 Anaerolineales bacterium
CACAAAGAAGCGCTGGATGAGTTGTTCCAAGCGGCCTTGGGGCTGCTGAGCGCCGAGGGGCTGATCACGCTCCAGCGGGTGATGCACGATGGGACGAAGGTGAAGGCGTGCGCGGGGGTGGATACGTTCCGGCGGGAGGAGAAGATTCGAGCGCACCTGGAGCTGGCGCGCCAGCAGGTGGAGCAGATGGGCGACCCGCGCTCGGAGGAGTTGAGCCGGCGGGTGGCGAAAGCGCGGGCGCGGGCGGTGCGGGAGAGGAAGGAGCGGCTGGAGTTGGCGCTGGCCGAACAGGAGAAGGTGCGGGCTGACAAGAAAGGGGAGGAAGCCAAGCAGCAGGTGCGGGTGAGCGAGAGCGATCCGCAGGCCCGGATCATGAAGCAGTCCGATGGCGGCTTCGCACCCAGCTACAATGTGCAGATCTCCTCGGACACGGCGGTGGGGCTCATCGTGGGCGTAGACGTGACGCAGGCGGGCAGCGACTACCAGCAATTGATGCCAGCGGTGGCGAAGGTGGAAGAGAATCTGGGACGGGTGCCGGAACAAGTGGTGGCCGACGGAGGCTTCACCAGCCGCGAGAACATCCTGGCGATGGACGACAAGGGAGTGGATTTCATCGGCTCGCTGGGCGATGGAGCGGCGCAGTCGGCGGGTCAGATGGAGCGACGCGGGGTGGATGCGGCGTTTCGGCCGGATGCGTTTCGCTACGACCCAGCCAGCGACACCTACACCTGCCCGGCCGGTCAGCTTCTGCTGCGGGAAGGGAAAGAAGAACGGATCGGAGCCACGCATTATCGCTATCGGGCTAGGGCTGGCGAATGCACCGCCTGCCCCTGCCGGGCGCAGTGTTGCCCGCAGAGCGCGAGCAAGGGGCGCACGATCGTGCGCGCCGAGGAGTCTCCGCCAGTGGCCGCGTTCCAAGCGAAGATGCAGACCGAAGAGGTCCGGCAGATCTATCGGCAGCGAGGCCGGTGGGCGGAGTTTCCCAACGCCTGGATCAAGGCCAAGATCGGGCTGCGGCAATTTCGCCTGCGCGGACTCAGGAAGGTGAGGATGGAAGCGCTGTGGGCCTGCCTGACCTACAACATTCAACAGTGGATCCGGCTGCGGTGGAGGGAACAGGTGGCAATCGCAACGGCATAAGGAGAAGTAAAACGAGACACAGCCCACCAGCGGGAAGAAAACACGAATCGCCGGCGACCGAGCGGTGCCACAAGCCCTCTGCCCACGCCCTGGCCGGCGGCTGACAAGCAGGCGCCCACCGCGCCGACACTGCTCCTCGGTCAAATCGAATTCTTTCACAGGTTCTCAGGCTGTATCGGGCGATTCAGCTTTCTAGGGGCATGGACGGGACCGCTGTACACTCTCTTCCAATCTCTCACCGGCTCGACGCGAAACAATGCGAGAACGCCTCGGTGAGACGAAAGGCGGTCCTAGAGGCACTAAGCGAAGCAGACAGTACGTCCCAGCGTTTGGTGTTAGGAGCGGATCGGGACTTTTCGCTTGACCATATTGTTGATCGCGCCTTTGGGGTCAGGTTTCACCTTCCATTCGATGCTGGCTTTCGAGAGGATTTGCCCGCGAAGATTAATCCTCAAAAATGGACGAAACCAACTCTTTTGACACGGGTCTAGACGGAGAGAGCGAACGGCCTACTTGCAAAAACGAAATTTTTGAGGGAGCCGCAGCCGTTCGATGGCGCGCATCGCCGCCAGGAACTCGGCCCGATAGTGGTAATCCCGAGGCAGCTTGACGATGGCCTGCTTGTGCTCGCGGACCAACCGCGCAGGGAGCACCAGGAAATCGGTCCGGATGGTATCCAGGGTGGTCGTGAGGTAGGCGGGGGGCAAACAGAGCCGCTTGAACCAATGGACGAGGTCCGCGGCCAACAGCAGGAGTTGGAAGAAGGCGACATTGGCGGTCCAGCTGTCCGTCGGAATCTTGCCTAACGGGTAGTCGTAGAGGAACTCCCGGATGTTCTTCTCGATGGTGGCCCGGGGGGTGTAGAACCGATAGACCCGCCAGGGGCTGAGGGGCAGGTTGGTGACAAACACGTGATGGATGTACTTGGCGTCCTGGAAGAGGGTGAACTGCTCGGCGTCGGCCGGATCCGCGGGGATGGGCCGCCGGACCACCACGAAGCGACGGGGCTGCTGCCAGCGGTGTGGTTGGTAGAGGAACTCCCCCGTCTCCCAGCCATTCTGGAGGGGAGTGAACCGGACGGCCCGGGCGCGGGTCTGGATGGTGGCATACCCTTTGGCCACGATCACATACCCGCAGCCCTCCCGCTCGAGGAACTCGACGGGCCGCTTGCCGAAGAAGCCCGAATCCATCCGAACCCGGCTGCGGCTCCGGGCGATGGTCGGGGGGACCTTGGCCAAGCACGCGCGGAGGAAGGGGACCGCCCCCGTCGCTGCCACCGTGTTCCCGGGCCGCAGGCTGCCATGCCAGAATTCCTGCAAGTGCGCCTCGAAACAGAGGACGGGATGGTAGGACCGCCGGCCGGGCTTCTTCGGATTGTAGCCGACCCGGGCGCCAGCGGGCCGGCCGTAGATCACCAGGACCACGGAATCCACGTTGAAGACCAGCGTGGTCCGGGCCTGGGGGAGGGCGAAGAGGGAGGCCCGCAGGCTGTCGTGCAGCCGCGCCATCTGACGGATGGCTTGGGGCGGCAGGTGCTTCAGGAAGCGGCGCAGGGTGGATTGATCGGGGAAACGCTCCAGGCCGAGCATGTCCAGGAAGGCGCCGTTGTACTGCAGGATCTCGGTCTTGTTGATGCGCCGCAGGCCCATGATGATCGCGAACAGGAACGCCAGGAGGAGTTCGGAGGGATGGTACTCGGAGCTGCGCTGAGGCACTCGCACATACCGTTGCAGCAAATGGCGCAGCTTGAGCCTGTTGCAAAACCGCTGGATCAGCCACATGCCCCCGAAGTGGGTCAGGCGGGTTTCCTCGAAGGAAAAACGGACCTTCCGAGTACCTCTGGGCATGTGACACAAACTTCCCCTGTGGGGGCATTTCTGTCATGCGCATCGATCGAGGCTCATTATAGCTTCTTGCGTCTGTAATTTGCCAACCCGCAAGACTGAGATGGTCAGCTACATGCATTTTTGAGGTTAATAGGAGCTTTCCGTATGGGATAGGCGGCATCGCCTTGCGTCCCTCCCTCCTTATGAATTTCTCTTCGATTGGCGCGCTGAATGCTTATATTTACACCTCAGTCGACCGCATGCGAATCAGGGCGATCCTCGAGACTGGGGCATGCACGATTCAGGTTACGCTCCTCCCCTGGGTTTTCATGGATTGGAATGCCTACAGGGAAGGCTATAATGCCTCGCTTGCGTCCCATTACACAGACGCCGCAGGTGACAAAGATTTTCTCGTGACGCGCATGGCAGTCAATGGCGTCTTTGGCCCTCAGGTGGATTACCATCACGGAATAGAGGCGGAGCTCCCGCGCTTGGAGGAATTTGTTCGCGTGCTCAATGCCCACGGGATCATCACCTTTGCCAAGCACTTCGGGTATCGCGCCGACTACCGACGGGATTCCCACGGAGTGATTCCGACGAATGGGAGGGTGGATGTCCATGAGGAGGTGGTGAGGGAGGTTACCCCTCTGCGACAATTCGTCTCCGAGGACATGGCCGTCTTGGATCAGATCCTCCAGCAGGGCACTGCGAACGCGGGGATTATGGTGGGCCATCATGTGCTCGAGGCGATCGACCCCGAGCGACCAGCCAGTCTCAGCCCGAAGGTTTTCGCCTACCTCCGAAGGCGGTTTGGGGAATCCCTCCTGACCATCTCGGACTCGCTCGACATGAAGGGCGCAGCCTATGGCAGCGCGGGAGGGGCTTGCAGTACCCCCGCGGACTTGATCCTCGTCATCCATCCGGAAGCATGGGAAAGGAGGGATTATCAGGAGGGATGCGGCCAAGCGATGTCATCGAGCCGCATGGAGAGGAAAGAGATATTGCGGAGAATCCTTGAAAGCAAAATGCGCATGGGACTCATGGAGGTCGATCTCGCGGACGCGAGGAACCCGTGAGAGGAGCTCGTCTGAATCCCTCGTTAAGTGGAGACATATGAGGAACTCGCATTGTCTCTCGTCCGACACGTGCCAGAGGTATTCATATATTAGGCGGTACGATCTTGGAGAACTCGATAACCCTGACGTGCATTCTTTTTCTCGCCTTTCCTATATCAATCGACTGGAGTGGATCATCCAGCTAATCTCCGATACAATTCCTCCACCTGCAAGAGTAATTGACTGGGGATGTGCTCAAGGAAACATGGGTCTTACGCTGGCGGAAATGGGCTACGCTGTTGTGGCGGCCGATCTCCGACACGACTTTCTCCTTTACTCAAGGGAGAAATACGA
>JBEKHT010000134.1:0-4358 GCA_050012135.1 Anaerolineales bacterium
GAGGTAGCGGGGGCTGGACTCGAACCAGCGACCTCCGGGTTATGAGCCCCAACCTGGGGGAGGGGGCCTCAAACAGGATTTCCATCCGTTTGAGGGTACCATCCGTGGTTCAGTATCCTCGAGCCCAACGAGGTTGATCCGTAAGTGTGAATCGAAGGTTACCTCTTGATGGGTGCGTTTGTCAATGCACCGAGAGGGATCGAGTTGCTCGAGTTGCTGGTTGGATTTTGGTGCATCCTCGGCCGAAACGAGATTTGCGGATCCAGCGACACAGAGATTGAGTTTCACCGGATCAGTGGCGAGGCAGATAAGGAAGACTACCCGTGTAGTTCATACCATGGAGAATACTCAAGCGGCCATGACCAATAGTGGACGCGAGGGGTTATTGGCCAGGACAGGGGCAGGGGACCGTGCTAGGCAACAGCTTGCGCATCTTCGGGAACGGATGCAGAATGATCCTGTGCGGCTTGCTCGAGCCAAGCTGCCCGGCAGCCTCGAATCAGCTGGGGAGGGAGCGGATTCAGCCGGGCGGGCTGCTGTACCGCACCCTCGCCTGCCTCGTCGAAGGGGACGACCGCAGTCTTGTATTGCTCCATGTCATGACGAGCAAAAACGCACGAGGGCTGGAATCCATGACCCGAGCGATGCTCTTCTAAGCTGGCGAACATAGCGGGACGCAATGGTCAGATCGATGCGCCCGAACGTGCAATCCCCCTTGGTCGACAGACTGGAGACGCTTTACCGGGTTTCGCAGGCCTTGGGGTCGACCCTGCACCTTGACACCCTGCTTGACGCGGTCATGGACCAGGTGATCGGAGTGACGCGCGCCGAACGCGGTTTCCTGATGCTCGGCGGCCACGTTGAAGAGCTGACATTCCGCGTTGCCCGGGGAATGGACCAGACCACGATCGAGGCTCCCGAGTTCCAGGTCAGCCGCGGCGTAGTAGAGCGGGTGGCAAGCGAAGGCACAGCGGTGGTAACCAGCGACGCACAGGCCGAGGAGTGGTTGGCGCGGCGCAAGAGCGTGGTTTCCCTGGGGTTGCGCTCGATCATGTGCGTCCCGCTGCAGGTGCGCGGGGAACCCATCGGCCTTGTCTACGTCGACAACCGGCTTCAGGCCGGTATTTTCGGCCGGGACGACCTCGATCTGCTTCAAGCGGTAGCTAATACGGCCGCGGTCGCAATCGAAAACGCCCGGCTCCACGAGCGGGAGATCGAGAGGGCCCGCCTCGACCGCGAACTTGAGGTGGCGCGGCAGATCCAGACCAGCCTGATGCCACAGTCCGCTCCGCAGTTTCCCGGGTTCGACATCGCCGGCTTCTGGCAGGCGGCGCGCGAGGTGGGCGGTGACTTCTACGACTTTGTCCCCCGGCCGGACGGCGGGCTGGGCATCGTGATCGGCGATGTGACCGACAAGGGAGTACCGGCCGCGTTGTTCATGGCGCTGGCACGCACGACGGTGCGCTCGTGCTTGGCCGCTGCCGGCTCCGCCCTGACGGGCATCCTACAGGCCAACCGGCTTCTCTGCGCCGACGCCAGCACCGGGATGTTCGTCACCCTCTACTATGTTGGCCTGCAGCCCGGCTCGTGGGTGCTCACCTGCGTCAACGCCGGGCACAACCCGCCGCTTCACTTGCGCATTTCCGATCGAACCGTGGTGCCGCTTCCGCTAGGCGGCATTCCGCTCGGCATCCAGGAAGCGGTCACATTCTTCGAGGTCCGGGTCGAGTTGACCCCGGGGGACACAGTCCTGCTGTACACCGATGGGGTCGTCGACGCGGAGAGCGAGCGGGGCGAGTTCTACGGTCTCCCGCGCCTGACGGACACGATGGAGAAGAACGGCCATCGATCCGCAGCGCAGATAGTCGAGGCCATCGGGGGGGCCGTCGGAGCCTTTGCGGCCGGGAGGCCGCCCTTCGATGACCTGACCCTGGTGGCGGTGAAGTGTGTCGGCTGAACTCCTGAACGATCGCTATCGTCTGGAGACTGAGATCGGGCGCGGCGGCATGGGTGCTGTATACCGCGCCTACGATACGCTGCTGGACCGCCCCGTGGCAGTCAAGGTCATGAGCAAGGCCGGCGTCGGGACCCAGGGTCGCGAGCGACTGCTGCGTGAAGCCAAGGCGGCCGCCAAGCTTAATCATCCGAACATCGTCTCGGTCCACGACGCCGGCACCTCGGCTGGGGTCGGCTTCGTGGTCATGGAATACGTGGAGGGGACCTCGCTCGACAAGCTCCGGCCGCAGGGCATGGGCGAAATCGTCTCCATCGCCCTGCAGGTGGCCACCGCGCTCGATCACGCCCATACGCACGGCATCATCCACCGCGATCTGAAGCCCGAGAATGTCATGGTGGCGCCGGACGGCACGGCCAAACTGATGGACTTTGGCCTGGCACGCTCAATCGCCTCACGGGTCACCAGCGAGGGGAACATCACCGGCACCGTGTTCTACCTGTCGCCGGAACAGGCTCTGGGCCAGCCGGTCGACGGGCGCACCGACCTGTACTCGCTGGGGGTGATGCTCTACGAGCTGACCTCCGGACGGCTGCCCTTCGTCGCTGACGATCCCCTGGCGATCATCTCGCAGCACCTGCACGCGCCGGTCGTACCGCCCAGCACCTACAACGAGCAGATACCGCCCCTGCTCGAGGCGCTCATCCTGAGCCTGATGAGCAAGCAGGCCGAAGATCGGCCCGCTTCGGCCTCTGAGGTCATCCGCACCCTGGAGCAGGTTGCGGGTGCGAAGCCGAAAGCCGAGCCATCCGAGGCCCTCTCGCTACTCGACCGCGTCGTGCGGGGCCGGCTGGTGGGTCGAGGGCAGGAGCTGGCCGAGGCCAGGGACCTATGGAAGCAAGCGGCCTCGGGTGAGGTGCGCGTCCTGTTGATCAGCGGCGAGCCGGGCATTGGCAAGACTCGGCTGGCGCGTGAGCTGGAGTCCCAGGTTGCGGTGACGGGCGGCATTGTCCTGGCCGGGGAGTGCTACGCCGAGGGCAGCGCGCCATTTGCACCCATGGGCCAAGTGATCCAGCAGGCCCTCGACCATCTTTCCGGCGACGGATCGGCGCTCCCCGAGTTTGTCTTGGCCGACCTGATCCGATTGGCACCGGCCTTGAAGTCCCGCTATCCGGCCATTCCTCCCAATCCGGCGCTGGAGCCGCAGGCCGAGCAGCAGCGGCTGTGTGAGGCGGTTGTCCTGCTGTTCGCCTCGTTGAGTCGTCAGGCTCCCGTCCTGCTGGTGGTGGAAGATGTCCACTGGGCGGACGGCGGGACGTTGTCGCTCATCCGCCATCTCACCCATCGAGCGCACTCGCCCGACCTGCATCTGATGGCGGTGTTGACCTATCGCGAGGTCGAACTGGACGAGGCGCGCGCCCTACACGACATGCTCCACGAGCTCAACCGGGAGCGCCTGGCGACACGCCTCAAGCTGTCCCGGCTGACCCGCGAACAGACCGGCGATATGCTGGCCGTGATGTTCCAACGCGAGATCACGCCCGAGTTCCTGGACGGCATCTATCGCGAGACCGAGGGCAACCCGTTCTTCGTCGAGGAAGTGTGCAAGGCGCTGATCGACCAGGGCAAGCTCTTCCATGAACATGGGCGCTGGGAGCGGGGAGTCAGCATCCAGGATCTGGATATCCCTCAGAACCTGCGGGTGGCGATTCGCAGCCGGGTGAGCAGGCTGCCGGAGAAAGCTCAAGATGTTCTTCGACTCGCATCGATCGTTGGCCGTGAGTTTGACTGGGACGTCTTGAAGGATTTGAGCGATCTGGATGAAGACGCGCTGATCGATGCGCTTGAAAGCGCGGAGCGTGCCCAACTCATCGAGGAAGTGCATCAGCCAGGCGGGCCTGGTCTTCGGAGCGCCCCACGCTTCGCCTTCGTGCACGCCCTGGTCCAGCACGCCCTGCAGGAAAGCGTGATCGGCCTGCGGCGCCAGCGTCTGCACGGGCGTGTGGCTCAGACTCTGGAACGTCTTCACCCGGGAGAGTTGGACGTTCTGGCGCCCAAGCTTGGCCGTCACTTTGCTGAGGCGGGGGAGTGGGAGAAGGCAGCCCGCTACCTGCTGATGGCGGGAGATCGCGCCCAGGGCCTGTTCGCCTTCCAGGAGGCCATCGAGGCCTACCAGGAGGCGGTTACGATTCTGAAGGAACGCAAGGAGTACGAGCAAGCCGCCCGGACGTTCATGAAACTGGGCCTGGTCCAACACACGATCTTCAACTTCAAGGAGTCGCGCCAGGCCTATCAGGAGGGCTTTGCCCTGTGGCAGCGACCGGAAAGCGCGCCGGCCGTGGCACCCCCGCCTGCGCCTCACGCTCTCCGCAGCAGTTGGCCCATTGTCATCACCCTGGACCCG
>JBEKHT010000135.1:0-4357 GCA_050012135.1 Anaerolineales bacterium
GCGAGGCGAGGGTGCGAGCGGCGACGTTGGGATGAAACCCGGTGCTGCGAATGACCTCCAGAACCCGCTTGCGGACGTCGGCGCTTACGTTCGGTCGATCGTTCACCACGCGAGAAACGGTGGAACGGGATACCCCAGCCTGCTTTGCAATGTCTTCCAGTTTTAGGTCAGGCACGGATTGCACCGAGCGAGTCTGGTAGCGCTCCCAGGGAAGGCCCCCCAAATAGAGAGGGAGGGGCTGAAAAGACGTTCAGACATACCGTATTTAGGGACTGATTGGGAGCGCTCTCAGGAGTCGACCTTATTATACATGCGAACGGGGCAGAGTCAATCGCCAGTCTGCTCCCCGGATGTAATGAGACTTGTTTTATGAGATTAGGCCCATCCCTAATTGCCCGCCCTGTGCCACCGAGCTGGTTTACTTGGATACCGATGATTTGGACAGACACTCCGGCTGGTCAAGGATTGTTGTCTCCGAGGGCCTCAGATCCGCGATTAGGATCGTGGCCGCAGAGGAGGGCGCGACCTTCAGGATCCAGGGCCAAGCAGGGCTGACTGGTGGAAGGTGGTTTCCCGCGGCTTCATCGGTCCTCGTGCGACCGAAAGAGCGCGCTGTTTCTCGTCATCCGGGGCGGTCAGGATGGCGCCGCTCAGGCCCCGCTGGAGTAGGCTGGAACTCCGGTCGGGGATCCCGGGAAGGACAGGGGATGAGAATCGGGGGACGGGGAAGGGATGGGCCGCCGTCCAAGGGATAAATGGCGGCCAGAAACACTGAGTTCTTGCGTGCGTCTTTCGAAGCCAGCGGATAGATACTGGGGCGGACTTGCGCTTGGGGCCCAGGCAAACGGAGGTGGGCCCTGCCATGCGCCGAGTTGGCATTGGATGCCGTCCGGGCAGCGTGAAACGCGTCGGATCATCTGATCGTTCGGAGGGAAGAACATGACCATTCAGCAAATTGCCGAGGCAGTGATTGGGGGGAAGGCCGCAGCAACCCAGCAGGAAGTGAAGAATGCCCTTCAGGCGGGGATCAAGCCCGAGCAAATCCTGAGCGAGGGCCTTATTGCCGCGATGTCGGAAGTCGGGGCACGGTTTGAACGCGGGGAGTTCTATGTCCCCGAGATGCTCATCGCGGCGCGGGCTATGCAATCCGGTCTGTCCATCCTCCGCCCTCTGCTCACCGAACAGGCCATGGCCATGCGGGGCAAGGTCGTGATCGGGACCGTGAAAGGTGATCTGCATGACATCGGCAAGAACCTGGTCGCGATGATGCTGGAGGGCGCGGGGTACGAGGTCGTTGACTTGGGCACGGATGTGCCCCCTGAGAAATTCGCGTCGGCCGTCCGGGAGCACCATCCCGCATTGGTGGGCATGTCAGCGCTGCTCACCACGACCATGAGGAACATGAAGGAAACCATCGAGGCGATTGAGGATATCGGCCTGCGGGGCCAGGTGAAGATCATCGTGGGAGGGGCCCCTCTCACCGAGGCCTTCGCCAAGGAGGTTGGCGCGGATGGCTACGCTCCCGACGCGAGCCGGGCGGTGGCTCTGGCGAAGTCGCTCTCCTAGTCCCGGCGGGCCGGTTCGGAACGCCGGGCCGTACCTGCTATTCGCCTCGCCTCGCAGGAAGACAAAGAGGGTTTGAGTCATGGTCTACGCTTCGCGGACGGAGAAGTTGAGGGGGGAAGGCGCCTACCAGGTGCTTGCCCGGGCACAGGCCCTGGAGGCCAGCGGCAAGGACATTGTGCACCTGGAGATCGGCGAGCCGGATTTCGACACCCCGGAGAGCGTGTCCGAGGCCGGAATCGAGGCGATTCGCTCGGGCCAGACCCGCTACAACCCTCCGGCCGGGCTGAGCGCTCTGCGCGAGAGAATCGCGGAAGAAGCCGGGCGACGCCGCGGTCTTTCATTCCGGCCGCAGCAGGTTGTCGTCACCCCGGGAGCCAAGCCCAACCTCTTCTTTCCGACCCTGGCTCTCATCAACCCGGGGGACGAGGTCATCTATCCCGATCCTGGCTTTCCCACCTACTCCGCGATGATCACCGTTGCGGGCGGGATCCCCGTCCCGGTGCCGCTGCTGGAAGAAAACTCCTTTTCCTTCGACCTGCCGGCTTTTGATCGCGTGATCTCTAAGCATACCCGGCTGATCATTATCAATTCCCCCGGCAATCCGACGGGCGGGGTGATGCCAGCGGATAATCTGCGGCACGTCGCGGAAGCAGCCGTTCGCCGGGATTGCTGGGTTCTCTCCGATGAGATCTATGCCCAAATCGTCTTCGACGGGAAGAAGGCGGCGAGTATTGCCTCCGTTCCGGGGATGATGGACCGGACCGTCATCGTGGATGGTTTCTCCAAGACCTATGCGATGACAGGCTGGCGGCTGGGGTTCGGAATCATGCCCGAAACATTGGCAGAGCGGGTGGGGCTGTTGCTTACCCATTCCGTCGGCTGCACCGCCCACTTCACCCAGATCGCGGGCCTGCAGGCGCTGAGCGGGCCTCAGGATTCGGTGCGCGCGATGGTGAGCGAGTACCAGCAGCGACGCGACCTCCTTGTGGCCGGGCTCAACCGGCTTCCGGGAGTGAGCTGCCAGCTCCCTCAGGGTGCTTTCTATGCCTTTCCCAACATTCGCCGCACCGGGTTGAGTTCGGGTGAGCTGGCGGATCGGATGCTGGACGGAGGAGTAGCTCTCTTGCCGGGCTCGGCGTTTGGACAGTACGGGGAGGGGTACCTGCGCCTGGCCTATGCGAATTCGCTTGAGAATATCAAGCTGGCCTTGCAGCGAATGGAGGCCGTGCTGAATGACCAGCAGGCGCAGGGGAGGGGATCGTGAGCCTCGCCTGAGAGCTCGGGTGGGAAGAGGCTTGATCCTCATCTCCCCAGGAAGGTTCATGCGATCCACCCCACGATCAATCTGGCGATCACTGCGCCATGCGCGGGCCAGGGCGCTAACTGAGCTGACACCGGCGAGCGGTGTCGGCCCGGGAGGGCGGAATGTACTACTGCCGATCCGTGCGCATCTTGGCGTCCGGGCAGGCTCTCACATCGCCATGCAAGATGACAGGCCCGGTAGGTTTGCCAATGGCCCGGGGCTCAGCGCGCCTGCCAGGGCAATCACGCCACCGACCGTGGCCGGCCCAAGGCGCACAACGCAAGGATTGGAAGGGAGCAGGCAACCATGCGAACGATGCTGAAGGGGCGCAATTCTGAGGTAACCATCGATGCGGAAGGGCAGGTCGTGATTATTGGCGAGAAGATCAATCCCACCGGAAGGAAGAAGCTGGCGGCGGCCCTGATCGCACGGGATTTTGGGCTTGTGCGTGAACTCGCCAGCTCTCAGGTGCAAGCAGGCGCCGAGGTGCTCGACGTGAATGTGGGCGTGCCCGGGGTCGACGAGGAGCGTCTCCTGCCCGAGGTGGTGAAGGAGGTTGCTTCGGCTGTGGATGTTCCCCTCTGCCTGGATACCCCCAATGCGGCGGCCCTCAAGGCTGCCCTTCAAGTGGCCCCGGGCAAGCCTCTGGTGAACTCGGTCAACGGGGAGGAGAAATCGCTCGCCTCGGTGCTGCCGCTCGTGCGCGAGCGGGGCGCGGCGGTGATCGGGTTGGCCATGGACGAGGGTGGCATCCCCAAGGATGCGAAGGATCGGGCCAGGGTGGCCGCGAAGATCCTGGAACGAGCGGCAAAGCTAGGGATTCCGGTGGAGGATGTGATCATCGACCCGCTGGTCCTCAGCGTCGGGGCCGACACCACGGCCGGTCTGGTCACCTTGCAAACGATTGAGACGATCCGCAAGGAATTCGGGGTCAACATCAACCTTGGGGCAAGCAACGTTTCCTTCGGCCTGCCGGACCGGCATACGATCAATCAGGCTTTTCTGGCACTGGCCATCGGGCGTGGGGCCAACTGCGTGATTACCGACCCGCTGAAGCTTGCCGGCATCATCCGCGCCTCGGATCTGCTGCTGTCTCGTGACGAGTACGCCGCCCGCTACATCGCGTATTTCCGCTCTCTCCCCAAAGGGGTCGGGTAGGGGGGTGGTTCCATCCGATTTGGCCCGGGGCGAATGCGGATCGGCTGGTCGCTTCCGGCCAGATCGGAAACCATGGCCATGCTCGCCGGAAAGGCCCATAGCCGCGGGCGGGAGCCCCGGATTCGGAGGCTGGCATTCCCAGAAGGGGGAGGGGAGGTACAAAGCGGTCGCTTTGGGGGTCCTCGAAATCGAAGGAGACCCCTTTGCGGGGGTCCCTACTCTTGGCGATGCGGGGCCTTTCCGTTTCCTTGGCCTGCTGGCTGAACTACATGATTGCAGGCAGGGTCCGGCCAGGTGGGCGTTGGCGGTGACCGACGTCTGGCCTGGAAC
>JBEKHT010000136.1:0-4308 GCA_050012135.1 Anaerolineales bacterium
ACCTTAGGTGCATGTGTCCTGGTGGTCAGCAACCACTTCGCGAGCTTTTTTCTTGGGCTCGGAATCCTGAGCGTGCCGTTGTACGTGATGATCTCCTACCCCAAGGAGGGGCGCGCGCCCCTCGAGGCGGGATTCAAGTACCTGATACTTTCCGCCGCCGCCTCCGCCTTCTTGCTCCTCGGAATGGCTTTCATTTATGACCAGCTCGGCACGCTGGAATTCTCCAGGCTCCAGCTGGCCAGCCCCGTCCCAGGAGCCTCGCATCTCTTTCTTCTGGTGGGATACGGGCTGATGGCCGTCGGGATCGGATTCGAGCTTGCGCTGGTTCCCTTCCACGTTTGGACGCCCGACGTGTACCAGGGAGCGCCTGCTCCCGTGACCGGGTTTATCGCCACCGTCGCGAAGGGGAGCCTCTTTGTGCTGTTTCTGAGATTCTTCGGGCAACCGGCCATTCACGCCGATCGATCGCTTTGGTGGATGTTTGCCGTCATCTGCATCGCGTCCATGCTCGCCGGAAACCTCTTGGCCTTGCTGCAAAGCAATCTGAAACGCATTCTTGCCTATTCGTCGATTGCTCACCTCGGCTACCTTCTGATCCCCCTGCTTGCTCTCGGCCCGTCAGCTCGGCCCGCCGTGGCCTTCTACTTGACCGCCTATTTTGCCGTCACCTTGGGTGCCTTCGGGGTGGTCAGTGCGCTTTCCAGCCCTGAGCATGAGGTGGAGGATCTGGAGGAATACCGCGGATTGTTCTATCGCCGGCCCGGGTTGGCCATCGTCTTGACCATTTCTCTCATCGCCTTGGCCGGAGTGCCGCCGACCGCTGGCTTGCTGATGAAGTTCTACATTGCGGCCGCCGGGATGGAGGCCTCGCTCTGGTTCCTCCTCATCCTGCTCGTGGTCGCAAGCGTGGTAGGAGTTTTCTACTACATGCGGGTGGTGCTGGTTCTCTGTCGTCGGCCGACTGAAGAGACGCTCCCGCCCCTGCCCGTTCGCCCCCTTTCCCGAGGCGAGGGCATTGCCCTGGTTGTGCTGGGGGGCATCGTCATGCTGCTCGGCGTTTATCCCACCCCATATTTCCAGTTCCTTGAGAGGATGGTGAACCGAATCGGCTAGGCTTGGAAAATGCCTCCCACCAAAAGCATCGGTCAAGGAGTCCCCTCTCTTCTGGCCCTTCCGAGACCCCTCTCGCCCTCCGGATCCCGATCCCCAAGTCAGAGGTTGATCCGGGCCAGGCGAGTCCCAAAAGGCAACGGATTCGCCCACGGCCGCGAGGGTTGAACTAGACTATCCTCCTCACCGGAATGCGCGCGAGCGCTTCGGCCTGAGGGAGGGGAAGCCCCGAGGTTTCCAATGCGCGAGTTCCAATACACTCCAGTCTACTTGGAGCGGCTCGGGCGAGGGGATCTTCGCCGCCGCGCTGCCCAGGCTCGCGCCCGGATGACGCGCTGCGACCTCTGCCCCTACGTCTGTCATGCTAACCGTAACCGAGGGCCGGGGGTCTGCGGAATCGCGGCCAAGGCCCGCCTGATCTCCTTCATCCCCCATTTTGGCGAACTGCCCGCGCTGGCCGGCTGGCGGGGGTCCGGGGCGGTCTTTCTGGAAGGGCAGCCTCTGGTCTTTCGCTCGACGACCGAACTGCCCCGCCCCGGCGTGCCCACCGCCGCCGGCAGGGATGCGCAGGCCCCCGCCCGCGAAACGGGCCGGGAAATGGAGCCGGACGAGCTTGCAAGAATCCTGCTCGAGTTGCAAGGCCTCGGATGCCACAACATCAATCTCCTCTTCCCCACTTTTGTGGTCGCGCAGATCCTTGAGGCGCTGGCTCTTGCGGTCGAGGGCGGACTGCGCCTGCCGCTGATCTACAACACCCAAGGGTACGACTCGTTTGAGGCGTTGCGAATGCTGGAAGGGGTTGTGGATGTCTTTGCCACGGATATGCTGGTCGGGTATGCCCGAGATGCGCGGCGCTATTTGAAACTGTCGGACTACCCGCGGGTCAATCGGCTGGCGGTGCGAGAGATGCATCGCCAGGTCGGAGATCTCCTGCTGAGTTCCGAAGGCTTGGCTCTGCGGGGGCTGCTGGTCAGGCATTGGGTCCTGCCCAACCGAGTGGCCGGCACGACCCGAGTCGCCGGCTTCCTCTCGCACGAGATCTCCCCGGACACGTTTCTCTATCTTCTAGACGACTATCGTCCCGCCAAGGGAATCAAGAAGGGCGGAACCTTAGGTCGCGCCCCGATGCCGGACGAGATGGATCTGGCTCGCCGAGCTGCGCTGGCCGCCGGGCTGCGGCGGGTTGTTCCGGGTCCCCTGGCCACCCTCCGGCTTGCGGGCACAGGCGGGCCGGAGGGCCAGGGCGGCCCATCCGAGAATCCTTGACCCTGGAGGCCCGCCCTTCGCATGCGTGCCGAAGATTTCGTGCCCGCGTACGTCCCGCTTCAGAGATCGGGGGAACTTCCTCGCCGCGCTGCGGAAGCCCTGCGTCACCTGGAGTCCTGCGACCTTTGCGCCCGCTATTGCCGGTTGAACCGAAACCAACGCGAGGGGCCTTGCCGAGTAGGGCGCTGGGCTTGGGTGGCCGCCTCCCATCCGCACCTGGGAGAGGAGGTTCCCCTCACCGGCTGGCGGGGTTCGGGTACGATCTTTTTCGCCGGATGCAACTTGCGATGCCAATACTGCCAGAATTCTGACATCAGCCAGAATCTGATTGGGAAAGCCGTGGGCCCGAGGCAATTGGCCGAAAGCATGCTGGAGCTGCAAGGCCGGGGTTGCCACAATATTAACCTCGTCTCGCCCAGCCACGTCATCGCTCAGATACTCGAAGCTCTCCCCTTGGCAACGGAAGGCGGACTGAATCTCCCCCTGGTGTACAACACGGGGGGCTATGATTCTCCCGAGACCCTCGCTCTTCTCGACGGCGTCATCGACATCTATATGCCTGACCTCAAGTATGGCCAGGCCAAGACCGCCCAGCAGCTCTCGCACGTGATCAACTACCCCTCCGTCAACCAAGCCGCCATCCGGGAAATGCATCGCCAAGTCGGGGATCTCCTTCTTAGCGAGGAAGGGCTGGCCCTTCATGGTCTGCTCGCCCGGCATCTGGTTCTGCCGAACGGGCTGGCCGGGACGCGAGAGGTCTTGATCTTCCTCGCCGAGGAAATCTCGACCAGCACTTATCTCAATCTCATGGACCAGTACCGTCCTGCTTTCCGGGCCCGGGAGTCTGCCGTCCTCAACCGACGAATCACACCGTTCGAATACACCGAGGCGGAGAGGATAGCTGACGAACTCGGTTTGTGCCGGCGCGACTAGCCTAGCCGAAGGCCGCGCCTAGCTTGATCGCCGGGGCCCGGAGCCCGCCGAAGCGCTGCGTGAGCCCGGCCCACATCCGCTGAGCCACAAGAAGATCGCGTCCCTTCTGCCCAGGGCCTCTGCCCGCTTCGCTGTGCCGACCCTGGGATCCAAAATGAGCTGCGGTAAAATGTTTTTGAGTTGCCGAAGAGTGTCAGAGAAGGAAAGGCGGAAGGGGAGAGCAAAGTGAGTGAGCAGAGTCATCCTTCCACGGACGGGCACGGATTGCGACTGCTGGCCGTGCTTGCGCACCCAGATGACGAGACTTTCGGTACCGGTGGAACGTTGGCCTATTACGCCCGACGCGGGGTCGAGGTCTACTTGATTTGCGCCACCTCCGGCGAAGTGGGTGTGGCTCCGCCGGATCTGCGCGGATTCAATTCCTCAGGCGAGATGCGCCGGGCCGAGCTTCGCTGCGCGGCCCAGATTCTGAGACTGAAGGACGTCCATTTCCTAAACTACCGCGATTCGGGCATGACCGGATCGCCGGATAACCGTAACCCAGAAGCGCTGGCGGCTCAACCCACGCCCCAGGTGGCCCGAAAGGTCGCAGCCCTCATTCGCCAGATTCGTCCACAGGTGGTCATCACCTTCGATCCCATCGGCGGTTATCGCCACCCGGATCACATCGCAATTCACAATGCGACCGTGGAGGCCTTTTGGATGGCAGGAGACCCATCGGTCGAGCTGGACGGTCTCCCGGCGCACTCTCCTCAGAAGCTCTACTTTCACACCATGTCCAGGCGGTTCTTCCGTCTTGCCGTGCGGCTGCTCCCCCTCTTCGGTCGAGATCCCCGCAAGTTGGGGCACAACCGGGATATCGACCTGACTTCCTTCGCCGACGTGGATTTCCCGATCCACGCTGCGATTTCCATTCGCAGCGTGCTCAAGGCCAAGGACATGGCCTCCGCCTGCCATTCCAGTCAGGGAGGCGGACGGCTGCTGGGTCCGCTATCCGGG
>JBEKHT010000137.1:0-4267 GCA_050012135.1 Anaerolineales bacterium
CACTCCGCCGCAACGGCGGGGGAATTGCAGAGTGTTTTCCAGAGTCTCCCGACCTATCTGGTTACCAAACATGAGCTTCAGGAACTCAGCGTGATCTTTGTGGCCCTGGGCGCGCTCCTGGCAGCGGCAGCGATCAGCCTCTCGCTGGTCTGGCACCCACTGCCCTGAGAGCCTCTTCTTCCTCGATCGACCCTCCCATCGATTCGGTCTTGGATCGCGGCCGAGAAGGCATGGGTCACCGGGTTCGTGAACCCGGTCGTCCTCAAAGAGCCGTCGCTGTGGCGCGCTGTGCCGGGTTATCGTGGTCTCTTTTCAACCTCCTCGCGCCCGTTCACAAAAGGCTGCGTCAGGTGTGCCATGAGATCCGCTCGAATGCGGCGGGGAAAAGCGGCGCGCTCAGCTGAGGCCCATCGCCGGCCTTGGCGGATGGATCTGATTCCAAGCCGAGGGATGTGGCCTCAACCTTGCGGCGGGAAGCAATCTGACTCCTTTCTCGAAGTGGCGCAGACTGGCGCTGATCCTCAAGCCGACTGGAGCCCACTTTCAGGGACCCGGGCGGGAAGCCTGGCGCACCAGGGAAAAGCGTGTCCTCGTAAACCGCGAGTTGTGTGGCTCTGGATTCCCCGGGCCACCGAGCTCCTGTCCCTCTGGGGCTCCGGCGGACGAAGGGTCGGGCAGGCGATTCGGAGCAGGGTGGCTGGGAGGGACGGCGATAGGTGAGGACGGGCAAGGCCCGGGAGGCTGGCGAGGAACGCGAGGGGGATCCCCCCCTTTGCGACTTCCCATCCTGATCCCGGACGGGGGCTCGGTGGCGCCCTCCCCATTGGGCACGACCACAGAAAAACCAAGGGGCGACTCCTCCTGCAAGTCGCCCCTCCATTCCCTGCGATCCGGATCGCTACTTCTGTGCGGCCGCGTTCCGGCTGCGCAGCACCTTCTTGTCTATCTTCCCGACGCTGGTCTTGGGGATCTCGTCGATGAAGACATAGCTCTCGGGCACCGACCAGTTGGTAATGACACCTTCCTTCACATATTTGTTGAGGTGGCCTTTGAGCTCCTCTGCGGTCAGCTTGTTCTTGAACCCTTCCCGCGCCACGATGATGGCCTGCGGGCGCTCACCCCACTTCTCGTCCGGAATGCCGATGACCGCCGCCTCCGACACGCCCTCGTGCAGGCTGAGGAGATTTTCCAGCTCCAGGGAGACAATCCACTCGCCCCCGCTCTTGATCACATCCTTGAGGCGGTCGACGATTTGGACATACCCGTACTCGTCGACGTTCGCCACATCCCCCGTGTGCATCCATCCCCCCGCCCACAATTCCTCCGAGCGTTGGGGCTCCTTGAAATAGGCTGGGGTCAACCACGGGGCCCGTACGACGATCTCGCCGGTCTCCTTGCCATCGCGGGCCACCTCCTTGCCCGCGGTGTCGACCACCCTTAAGTCGACCAGGGGAACCACAAACCCGGTCTTGATCGCCCAGTCCAGGCGCTTTTCCTCGCCCCAGTCCTTTTCCATGAAGGGTTTGAGATTGGCGATGGTGAGGACCGGGCAGGTCTCGGACAGGCCGTAGCCTGCGTACACCTTGATTCCCAGTTTGGTCGCCTCCATCGCCAAGCCTTTGGGCAGCCTGGCCCCGCCGATAATCACTTTCCAGCGGCTCAGGTCGGCCTTTTTCACTTCAGGGGCGGTGACGATGGTTTGCAGAATCGTCGGGACGCAGTGGCTGAAGGTCACCTTCTCCCCCAGGATGAGGCGCAGGAGCATCGGAGGCTCATACTTTCCGGGATAAACCTGCTTGAGGCCGAACAGGGTGGCGCAGTACGGCATGCCCCAGGCATGGACGTGGAACATGGGTGTGAGCGGCATGTACACGTCGGTTTTGTCCACCCCACCGTAGTTGCCCAGAGCCGAAAGAGTGATCCCCCCGCTCAGGGTATGCAGGCTCAGCTGCCGGTGCGTGAAGAAGACCCCCTTGGGCTGGCCGGTCGTCCCGGTGGTGTAGGACTGGGTCGCCAGGGTGTCCTCGTCGAAGTCAGGCAGCTCCGCGAGAGGAGCGGCGCCCCCCAGAAGCTCTTCGTACTCCGCGTCCACCCACTTGATGGCCGGCTTCTCCTTCTTGTCGGTGATGAGGATGTACTTGCGTATCCCAGGCACCTTGGCGCGCAGGGCTTCCGCCAGCGGAAGAAAGTCCTCGTGAAAGATCAGCACTTCGTCTCCTGCATGGGCCACGGTGTACAGGAGATCGCCGGGTGCCAGCCGGGGGTTGATGGTATGCAGCACCGCACCCACGCCGGGAATGCCGAAATACATCTCCAGGTATCGGTGGCTGTCCCATTCGATAACCCCGACCCGGGTTCCTTTCTTCACTCCGAGCGCCAGCAAGGCGCCACCCAGTCGGAGCACACGTTGGTACATCGTGCTGTACGTGTAGCGAACCTGATCGCGGTAGATGATCTCCTGATCGGGCGCCCATGCCACACCCTGCTGGAGAATGCGCTTGAGCAGCAACTGGTAATCATACGCAGCCATTCTTTCTCTCCCTCCTGGTCTACAAGTGACTCCTCTTGCCCGGAGTTCCTCGATCCTCGAACTTCAGGCCCGACTTTCCCATCTCGCGCCCATGCCTCCTTCCCTGTTTGTGACGCTTCCAGGTCGCGATCCCCTTGCCCTGTTCAGACGATGCCAGCGATTGCGAGCGAAGGAAAGCAAAAGGGTCCCCCTTGGGGGGACCCCCGCACTATCCGAGAGAAAGGAGGACCAGATCACACGCAGCGAGCCGCCGTTGTTCGTGCACCTCGCCTCCTGCCGCGCTTTCCCAGGGCTAGTATAGCGCCAGAGCCCGTCAAGTCAAGCAAATCCAATGAGCAGGACAACTCGAGAAGTCCCTCAGCCCGCTGAATCGATCGTGCCTGACCCTGGCTGGGAAGATTCCTGTCCTCGGGGTCCGCCAGCGTTCAATCTGACTGTAGTCTTTCCAGGCCGCCGAAGGCCGCGGTAGAGCCCTTGGGGAAAACCGAAAAGCCGGGCACGCAGATCCGCTGCAACACTCCGGTCGACAGAATCGAGTGTATTCTCGGACGGGCACCCCCGCCGGAAGAATACGGAGCAACTGGTCCTGGGTTCTTGATCAAATAGGGATTCCCGCGCTTCCCATTCCGGCGGCATTGCGCCGGTCTTGAGGTGTTGAATTGCCTTGGGCCGCCGACCTCATGGAGCGTGCTCTCGGATCGGGTTGTGGCGAGGACCGCGGCTCGGGAAATCCGGCAGGAATTGCGCCCACGGTGGGAGCAGACCCCGCCAGTCACGGATGCCGCGTCCCCACCCGGACCGGGTCCAGATGCCTGGCCATCGGCGCCAGGCCAAGGTTGCCGGAGGGCTGGGGGGTGTCTCCCCCTCGTGACGGCCGCGGGATCATTTCGGTGGAAGGTTGATGCCCGGGTTCGTCGTTGTTTGCCAGTCGCGGGAGATGTGGCCGCTGCGATCGGATCCCGCGTCCGGAATCCGGAAGCGATTGCTACCCCGGACAAGGTTCCGACGACCTTCGCGCGTCTCCCCGGTCCCTGGGCGCCCGGGGCGATCGAGCCGCAGGCTCCGCTGCGGCTCTTGGATCAGGCGGGTCTCGAAGGGAGGCGCGGCAGGCCGAGCCGGCTGGGATTGGGCGGGTGGGATTGACAAGGAAGAGAATCTGGCTTGATGAGGATCTCCTCTCCTTCTCGAACCATGGCACAATAGGCGAAATGGGCCCCGCCTCGAAGTGGTCCGGATTCTTGGATGGGTGCGGGGAATCGATTGGGGAGCCTGCGCGGTAGAATCAAGAGGAGGGGCTGGCCGGGACCCGAGGCGGACACTCGGTCGCTTGCCGCGCGTGTCCCCTCATTCTCTTGCTGCTCAAACTGAGCTCATGGCCACCGGGTCTGTTTTCGACATCAGGGAGTTTACGGTTCATGACGGGCCGGGAATCCGCACCACGGTCTTCTTGAAAGGTTGTCCCCTTCGATGTACTTGGTGCCACAACCCGGAGGGTCAATCGCGGGACCCGCAGCCGATGACAAGCCCGGCCGGGACTCGCCTGGTTGGGATTGAGTATGCCGCTGGCGAGCTGGCCGACATCCTGAATCGTCAGTCTGTGATCCTGCGCCCGAATGAGGGCGGGATTACCTTTTCGGGGGGCGAGCCGCTGATGCAAGCCGGATTTGTTGCGGAGGTGATCGATCGGCTGGAGGATTTGCATGTGCTGTTGGACACCTCGGGCTACGGTGCGGAACG
>JBEKHT010000138.1:0-4258 GCA_050012135.1 Anaerolineales bacterium
GGTTTTGCCTCCGGCTTCCTCCGGACCCCGCCTCACGGCGACGCCTTTGCCTTTGGCTACGGTTGGCGCCATCACCTCCGGGAAGGACTTTCACCTTCCAAGTCAGTGTTCATGCTGGGCGTACAAGCAGAACCGAGGCATTTGAGCCTCGGTTTTGTTGTGCGAACCCAGGTTGTGGACGAGCCAACACCACCAGAATTCTCGGAGATTCAAGAGGTCAAGCTGGCAAATCAGCTCGTAGGGCTCGTAACCGCCTGATCGTTGGTCCTCGTCCGAATCAGACGGAGTCAGATTCCACGTCTACCTCGGATCGTCGGGCTGGCAGCCTGGCGGCTCCCCGACTCCGGTAGCTGGCCATCAGCCGCCTCTCCTGCCGCAAGCAGACCCCCAGCAAGGCGGCGGCCTGTTTCCCGGAGATTCGCCCAACTTGAACCTGGTTCAACATTATCAGTCGCTTCTGTTCCTTGCTGGTCAACCCTGCCTGGCGTCAGACAGGGTCACCTCGGTATTCATGGGGTGACATTTTCACCCTGGCCCGCGTGGGCAGGGCGGGCTGACCAGTTACCGGGTGACAAATTCAAAGGACCCTAGCATCCCAGGCTCTCCCGCTTGTGTGTTGTTATCCGCAGACCTATACTCGGGCCGCTCATCTTCCCCCGTGGGCCGTCGAGTGACTGGCCTTCTCGGCGAACGGCGGCTTGCTCCGCAGACCGCTGGCGCGGGCCCTTGGAATAGCGAAGAAACAGGGGATGGGGAGGCACGTGACCTGTGGAACACTCTCTCTGTTGAGAGGAGGCAAGGGATGATGCGGAAGTTGCTGGTCAGGTTCTCGGTCTCACTGACAGCTGTGACCCTCCTGCTTGCGCCGGGAGGTTGCAAGGTACCCAGCCTGTCCATTGTTCCGACGCCAACCACGGAACCCTCCCATACCCTCCAGCAGATCGAAGCTGAAGTCTCGCCGACCCTGGATCCTTACCACGTACTCCAGACGCAGGAAGCGATCTGGACGGTCGAACACTCGCCGACGATCACACCGACTCCGCTGGTGTTCGTCCCGGATTCCAACACCTACTGCCTGCAGGGTCCGAATCCCGTCTTCAAATCTGTGGGGCGCGCAATGACCAACCAGACATACGCGATTGAAGGGCGCGATGGCGGAGTTGAATCAGAGTCCGATATCCAGAATTACAAGGACGGCGAAGATGGAGTAAACCGCACTCGACCCGGCAACCACAACAAGGGACTGCTAGCCGTGAATTGGCTATTCATTCGTCTGCCGGGGACAGCCGGATGCTGGGTCCCGAAGACCTCGGGCTGGGAATCGGGGGACCTTGTCCTTTTGAGCGTCCTGGCTTCTCCTCCCACCCCCACCCCTTCACCAGTTCCTCCCAAGCCGACACATGCTCATCAATCCGGTTGCGCTCAGTACAGCAGCCAAAGCGCATGCGCGGCGGCGGGGTGCTCCTGGGATCACAAGGTAACCGGCGAGGGTTACTGCCACTAGCAGGATGCGGAATAGAATTCGTGAGATAACATATTTGAGCGCGGAAGGTCCAAGATCAGCTGAGTTAGTCCAGACACATGTGAGACAGTCAGAGTAGACAAGAATACGCATCGGGGTCATCCTTGGGGTGATCAGACCAACCAAGGAGAGATCCCCGATGCGCCTCCTGACTCTACCACGCGCGTACTTCTATCTGGCCGGCCATCGTCTCACCTGTCTCTCACCCAAGGGCCAGGAGCGACTGCGGATCTTGTCAGCTTGGCAAGCATTGCGCCGCCATGGGCTAACGAGCACCCAGGCCAGCCAGACCCTCGACGTCTCGCGAGCCACCTTCTACCGCTGGGCCAAGCGGGTACGCCAAGACGGCCTGAAAGGGCTGGAAAACCGCAGCCGGCGTCCTAAGCGTTGTCGCCCTCGTTCTTGGGGCGCTCCCCTGGTGGCCAGGGTCCAACAGCTCCGAGAAACCTACCCGGGCTGGGGGAAAGACCCTTTGACCGTGCTGCTGGGCCGGGAGAGTCGCACAACCTCGATGTCAACCGTCGGCCGGATCTTGAGCTACCTGAAGCAACGAGGCTACCTGCGTGAGCCCCCGCGCCACGCAACGAGACATCGAAAACGCTACGTTCCAAGGCCTTTCGCGATCCGCAAGCCGCGCGACTATCCCGTCACCGCGCCTGGCGATCTGGTCCAGATCGACACGATGGATGTGCGCCCTGTCCCCGGATTGACCCTCAAGCATTTCACCGCGTGCGACACCATCTCCCGCTGGAACGAGCTCGAAGTCCACAAACAAGCCACCGCCACAACCGCCGCCAACTTCTTGGAGGGCCTGCTGAATCGCATGCCGTTCCCGATCAGAGCCATTCAAGTGGATGGTGGATCCGAGTTCAAGGCCGCCTTCGAACAAGCCTGCCAACTCCGTCATGTCCAACTCTTCGTTCTGCCTCCCTATTCCCCGAAGCTGAACGGCCGGGTCGAACGCGCCCACCGCACCCACCTGGAAGGCTTTTACGATGTCTACGAGGGCGATCTCAACCTTGGCCCGCTCAACCAGGCCCTGTCGCGCTGGCAGAGGGTCTATAACTTCGTCCGGCCCCATCGAGCGCTTGACAGGCGCACCCCCGCCGAACCCGTCCTGACGGTCCGGGTCAGGATACATTCGCGCCTTTCACCCTCATCTGGCCCCGAAACTGTCTCACATGTACTGAACTCCAAAGTAGTGTCCGAGGATTGCCGAGTTTGGTCTGTTTAGGCCCACCGCGAGCAGTTGAGGCATCAAAGCAATCAGATGCTAGGCCCCGATGCCTCGAGTTTGCCCGTCAACTTGTGTGCGGGAGCTCTCCATTCAGCTTTATCGACATGAGACATGATCCTCGTTTCAGGGCGTCTTGTCCAGCTCCTGGAGGCGAAGTTTGAGGAGCCAATTGGCGCCCCTTCGGCTCCAGCGCATGCCTTGCTTTTTGAACCGACGCCCGACGACCAAATCCATTTGCTTCTCCACAGCGCCTGAGCCTTCCACGCAGACCTGACGGGCCGCCTCCGTGAGGAAAGGACGCAGGGACCGGGCACCATAGAAGCCGTGTTCGTTGGTCCTGACATACTTGTACAGGACCCCAACCTGCTGTCGATCGCCTATGCCTGTGGCACGGGCAGCACGCACCAGCTGAACAACCCTCTGACCCTCCCCGCGATAGAGGGCCTGCTTGAGCTCCTGGACCAGTTGAGGCCGAGCGGGAAAGGTGCGGTGGAAGGCATGGATCAGATGCCACCAGTCCAACTGATAAGTGGCTTGCCAACGCTTCTGGCTAGCTAAGATCTCAATCCACTCCGCGCCGTCTCCAACCATCAAGAGGTGGCGGGCATGGCTCAACCCAAGGTGAGATTCGCCTCGCAAGAAGAGGCGCTCACCGAAGTCCCGAGCTGTTTCGACCCCGCCGTATCGGACGCGTTCCAGCAGCCGATGGCGGCGATGTTTGGCGGTAGGACTTTCCAAGCCCTTGCCGCTCGCCAGCAGGCCGAGCCGAACCTCAAACTCGGGGACCTCTTCCCGCTGGGCGAGCAGGAAAGTGCCGTCTACTTCGGCCACGACAATCTCGCGCGCCTGAGGGTCACGCGGCGGCAACTCCCCCCTGGCAAACACAGCCTCCTGTTCTTTGTCCTCCTCGGCCACCAGGGCGACCCCCGCACTTCGAACCCAGGCGTACAGACTGCGGTGGTCCAGCCATTGGCCGACAAACCCGCTGAGCAGCTGAGTGGCCTGGCGGTACGGCAGGCGAGTGGTCAACGCTACCGCTTGTGCTGTGATCCACGGGCTGGCATGCTGGCGCGGCTGCAGGCCCAGCAGGCTGTCCAGGGGCTGGTGACAACGACCCTGGGCGTCCCGCATCTGCCATCGGCTCAGCCGGATCCAACCGAAGCGCGTCAAGAGGTCCAGAGGCCGCCGCTTACTCCGCCGAAAGGCCGTCTGCCCTGCCCCAGCCCCCAGGGCAGGCTGACGCTCCAGCCAGCTGTCCTCCAGCGCCTGGCAGCCCCGTCTGAGAAGGTCCCGGCCGGCCTCCCCCACTGCCACCCCTACTGCCTCCTCCAGTTCCTGCAGGGACATCCCCTCCGGGCGTATACTCACCCTGACCGTGATCTCGACGGTCGCCATGTAGGCTCATCCTCCTTGCCCTCTCGGGCAATCCTATGCTTTGGGTGAGCCTACATCCTTTCTTTCCCCTCGGCAATTTCCTGACACATCCTGAACTCCAACAG
>JBEKHT010000139.1:0-4235 GCA_050012135.1 Anaerolineales bacterium
ATTCAAGTACTGGCGAATCCATGCGCCAGGCGGCGGTGGCAGGCCGAGGGGAGAAAGGGAACACATGGAGTCTTGCAAAGCCGATGCTTCGCACGAAGTCCAGGCTTTCCTCGAAGTCCTCCTCCTTTTCTCCTGGGAATCCGACGATGATTTCGGAGGTGAGGCCCACTTCGGCGATGGCGCCTCGGGCTTGAGCCACCAGCTCTTGGAAAGCGGCGGGCGTCGTGGGTCGTCCCATGCGGCGGAGTGTCCGTCCGCATCCCGATTGCAGGGGCAAGTGCAGGTGAGGGCAGAGTCGTTGATTCTCCCAAAGGGCGAACAGTTCTGGCGACACGTGCCAGGGCTCCAACGAAGAGAGCCGGATGCGAGGCAGATCCGTTTCCGACAAGAGGGACTGGAGCAGATTCCCCAGACCATTCCGCTCTGCGCGCTCATGGCCGTAGGAGGCCAGGGCCACTCCGGTGAGAACGATCTCCTGGACGCCCGCGGATTGAGCCGCCTGAGCCTCGCGCACAACCTCGCGAATCGGGCGGCTCCGGCTGGGACCCCGGGCCACACGGGCCAGGCAGAATGTGCAGTGGCCATCACATCCATCCTGGATCTTCAGGAAGGCTCGAGTCCGATGGCGGGTCCCGGGGAGCGGTTCGCGCAGGAGTGAATCAAGATCCCCAGGCTGGTTGGACTCCCAGCCCACCCCGATCCGGTCCAGGAAGCTTTCCTTCTGGTGGTTGGGTATGACCCAGGCGACCCCCGGGAGGGAGGCCGCTTCCCGAGGGGCGACTGTGGCCCAGCATCCCGTCAGCACGATACGGGTTCCAGCTCGAGCCGAATGGATTTGGCGCACCTTCTGCCGGGAATCGCCTTCGGCCTCTTGTGTGACGGAGCAGGTATTGATGACCGCCAGATCTGCCAATTGGGGTCGGGCGACCACTTTGTGCCCGCGAGACCGGAACTGCGCCGCGAGCTTTTCAATCTCGGCTTGGTTAAGCCGGCACCCCACCATGTCCAGGAACACGTTCATAGCCTCACGCCTCATGGGGAAGGAACTGAATCTCCCCATTGCCTTCCATGGTGTCGGGGCAAAAACCTCGGCCCGGCTTCTGTCGCTGGCCATGCCCGTCACGCCAAGAGCCGCTCTCGCCTGGGTGGCTCGCCTGGGATGAAACCCCGGGGAAGAGTGGCACTAGGGGGAGGATACGACGAAGTTGCGGAAGAGGATGTCGGCTCCTGGGGTGTCGTATGTCCCCGCCATCAGCCCGGTGTCCCCTTGGACCAGGCCCGAGTCCTGGGCCGCGGCCACTCTGGAGCCGTTGGCATACAGGACGAATTGGCTCGCAAAGCAATCGGCGCGAATATGGTTAATCGCTTGGCCCAGGCGAACGGCGCCGCTCTTGACCATCCTCTCTCCCGAGATCAAGGTCTCTGCGCCACGGGCCACCTTGCCGATGCCAACATAACCATCGCTGCTGAGAAGGAGGAAGTAGAAGTCCTTGGAGTCTTGGTAGCGGCAGATGACTCCAAAGTTGTTGTCATCTGGGCCGGCGATTTTCGTCGCGTCGACTTCGATCCGGACGTCGCCAAACCGCTGGCCAGGGTTCGACCACAACACCCCATGCGCCTCTCCCACAAGAATGCGGTAACCGCCCCCCTGGTAGTCGGTGACATTTGAGGAGTCCCAGCGCCGGTCCCAGCCGCTGCTCGGATTCGAGAAGTCATCGCGAAAGAGGATGGTGCCGGAGGGTTTTGGGCCGATCACCGCAGGCAAGCCGCAGGCAGGGAGCAGGCCGAAAGTGACAAGAAACAGGATGTGAATGGCGAGGTCCTTCATTCAAACAAAGCCTTGGCTCGGCCAGCCGGCAGATGGCCGACCGCGCGCGCTCCGGGCCGACCCTCCCGTGACCCCGAGCTTACAATAAAAGGGCTGGAGAAGGCAATCCCCGCGGCGGCGGGCCCCCGCAACCCTCCGGGGGCCACCCCTGCGGAATCCGAAAGGAGGGTCGATGGCAGACCGTAACGCCTTGGGGAAAAGCGAAAGATTCCTGAGGTATCTGAGCGAGTGGCACACCGCGCTTCCATCACTCCCTGTAGGGAAAGCGATCCCTGACGCGGGGCGGGCCGCAATCTTCTCAGTGGACCTGGTCAACGGATTCTGTTACGAGGGGCCCCTGGCTAGTCCCCGGGTCAAGGCCATCCTCCGGCCCGCAGCGGATCTCTTCCGTCTGGCCTGGGAGCGGGGGGTCCGCAACTTCGTTCTCATTCAGGAGGGGCACGAGCCCAACGCCAGGGAGTTCGACCAGTACGGACCCCACTGCGTGAGGGGGAGCTCCGAAGCCGAGACCGTCCCGGAGATTCGCGCCTTGCCATTCTACAGTCAAATGAAGGTCGTGCTCAAGAATTCGATCAGCAGCTTCTCGGGTACCTCCCTGGGCGCATGGCTGCGAGACCACCCCGAGGTGAATACCCTAATCACCGTGGGCGATTGCACCGACCTGTGCACCTACCAGCTGGCGATGCACATGCAACTCTACGCCAACGCGCATCAAATAGGCCGCCGGGTAATCGTCCCATCGGACTGTGTCGACACCTATGATCTTCCGGTCGAAGCCGCCAAGAAGGTTGGCTCCCTTCCGCATGACGCCGATGTCCTGAGTCTGATCTTCCTATACCATATGGCTTTGAACGGGATCGAGGTGGTGCGCCACATTGGTGCCTGAGTCTCGAGTCCGCCGAGGATCGGGCCGCGTTCAATCTCGCCAGGAGCAGGGATCAGGGCTATGACCATTTTCGACCGCCAACGACTGACGGATGCAACCTTTAAGCTGGATGTTGATCGCATGCGGCGTGGTTGGTACTCAGACAAGTACTTCGGGAACATCACCACGGTGCTGGCCCAGCTGGCCGAGCAAGGGTACAAGTACCAGGGAGACCATGCGCGGCTGGGTCCCGCCCTGGCAAGCGAGGTCGAGGTCGGGGAAATGGAAGTGGAAATGCAGTGGTTCACTCGACGGCCCGGGTCGACCGTGGTGGCTGGAGTGGACAAGGCACTGGCCATGTTGCGTCACGGAACAGGCTACTGGCGGGGTCCTGAATTCGTCGATACCTCCGAACGCCTCGAGGTGTGGGCCGTGCACGACGGCGCGCTGGTCCACTATGAAGGTGACCCCCTCAACGTCCAGCCCGTGCTGCGGGTGCGAGGTCGTTATCGGGACTTTGCCCTGCTGGAGACCCCCACGCTGGGGATTCTAACCAGAGGCAGCCGGGTGGCCACCAATGTGTACAAGACCTTGATCGCCGCCCGGGGAAAACCCGTGCTCTTTTTTCCCGCCCGTTTTGACCTTCACGAAGTCCAGGCGGCAGACGGCTATGCCTACAATGTCGCGGTTCAGCGCTTCAATCTTGACTTCGGGCGCAAGCTTGGCCCATTCATTTCGACCGACGCACAGGGCGATTGGTGGGGAGGGGCCGGCGGGGGAACGGTCGCCCATGCCGCGCTGGCCTGTTTCCTGGGAGATACCGCTGAGGCCATGCTCGCATTTGCCGCCATCATCCCGCCTGAGATCCCGCGCATTGCCCTGGTCGATTTCAACAATGATTCCGTGGACGACTCCCTGCGGACTTTGAGACGCATGTTCTTGAAGTATCGCGAACTCTCGGAGGCGGGCCGGGAAGTCGAGGCCAAGCGCTATCTTCTCTATGGAGTCCGCCTGGACACCTCCGGCAGCATTCGCGATGTGAACGTCCCTCCCCTGGGCGACCCCAGCCTGGACTTGGGAGTCACGCCCCGGCTGGTCTTCGCTGTGCGCCAGTCGCTCGACTCCTCCTGGGAGAAGTGGGACCTGCCCTCTCGCTGGCGAGATCCCGCTCGGGACTACTGCCGCAATGTCCGCATCGTGGTTTCGGGTGGCTTCGACCCGGAGAGGATCGCGAGGTTTGAACAATTGGGTGTGCCCGCTGACATCTACGGGGTGGGGTCATCCCTTTTTGATAACCATGACGGCACGGTAACGGATTTCACTGCCGATGTTGTGCGGGTGCGGATTGGAAAGAATTGGCTTGACTTGGCCAAGGTCGGGAGACGCCCCAACGAGAACCCCGATCTGGAGCGTGTCTGGTAGGTTCCCCCTGAGTTCAATGAGGTCGCTTCTTGCCTGCTTGCGGCGAGATAGCTCGGGGCGCCACCGGGCGAGGGAGGCTCTTGGGAGGAAGAGGTTGGTTTCTCGAGCCGTCTTTGCGCT
>JBEKHT010000140.1:0-4216 GCA_050012135.1 Anaerolineales bacterium
TCCGGCTCAAGGATCTACGGATTGGACGAACCCCTCCCTTGGGACGGAAGAGCCGCATGGCGGGGAGCGCGGGTGTCTCGCTAGACGCCTTTGAGCTCGGAATTGTGTCGGCGGTTCGCCTCTCTCCTGGGGCAGAGACAAGCGAGTACAACGCGAGGCCTTGGACCTCGCTCGGCCCCTGCGCCACCCCTGGTGGAGCCAAGGTCGCCCTGACTGAAATCAGAGGGTAAGCCGAGGAGAGCGAGCCGTCCTCGGGCCGTGAGGATTCTTCGGCCGCCCCGCTCAAGAAGCTAACCGTTGTCGTCCGGAAAACGAGGTCGGTATCGTGGAGAAATCAATTGAGGCTCAAGTCGGGGAACTGCTCAGCAGACACGGCCTTACTCTGGGGCTGGGAGAGTCCTGCACGGGAGGACTCTTGGGGGATCGCATCACCAACGTTCCCGGGTCATCCCACTACTTTCGGGGTGGGGTCGTGGCCTACTCCAACCAGGTCAAAGAACGCCTCTTGGGAGTCCGGCAGGTCACTCTTGAGGATCAGGGTGTGGTGAGCAAGGCAACGGCGCTGGAGATGGCCCGCGGGGCCCGCACTGTGCTGGGCGCTGACATCGCGATTGCCGTCACGGGGATTGCCGGTCCGGGCGGGGCTCTCCCGGGAAAGCCCGTGGGCCTGACCTGGGTCGCTCTTTGCGGGCCGAGCAAGGAATGGGCCGAGGAATTCACTTGGGAGGGAGACAGGCTTTCCAACAAGCGTCAGTCGGCCGAGGCCGCGCTGAGAATCCTGCTGGACTATCTTAAAGGTCTCGCCGCCAGAGGTGGGTAGAACCAAAGCGGACTCGGTGCAGAACGCGGGATGGGTGCGCGAGCCTGATTGGAAGGTTTGGGGTGGGGGGTCTCTTCTGCGGCGGTGAACCTCCTGAGATCAATCCAAGCAGGAGGTCACGGGGGTCATCGACCACTCCCGGTCCAAGCTCAGCCGGAAGGTTGCCCGAGGCGCGCGCGTTCCTGGTCGACGAGTTCGGGGGGCAACTTTCGATAGAGAGGCTGGGGCTCCCGCAGGAGCTGACCCGGTCGCAGCGTGCCTGGTCTCCATGCCCCCGTAGCTTGACCCGCCTGGTAGAGAAGGATGGGACGGGCGCCCAAACGGTCGTTGCTTTCCTCAAGGCGTTGCGTTCCGAAGCAACTTCCCTCATTGCCGAGCCAGCGGCCGACCCTTTCGGCCGAATCCGGCAGGAAGGGGGCCAGTAGAGTCTTTAGGGAATCGATCGCCCGCAAAGCAGTGAAGATCGTTCGGGCGGCCGCCTTTGGGTCGCTCTTGATTTGGAACCATGGACTCTGCTGGTCCAAATACCGGTTGACTTCCGTCGCGAGCCCCATCGCCTCAAGTAGCGCGGCCCGAAGCTCCACGGCCTCCAAGTGCGCGCCGACGCGCGGGAACCCCTCCTCCATCTGGGCGAGGAGGGCTTGGTCTTGCGCCTGCAGCTCACCCGGGTCCGGCACTTGGCCGCCCCAATTCCGGTAGGCGAACGTCAGCACCCGGTTGACCAAATTGCCCCAGGTCGCCAGGAGCTCGTCGTTGTTGCGGCGAAGGAAGTCCGCCCAGGACCAGTCCGTGTCGTGCGACTCGGGCATGTTCACGGTGAGGTAGTACCGGACGGGATCCAGCCCATATCGCTCGATGACGTCCTGGCCCCACACGGCCCAATTGCGGGAACCGGAAATCTTCTTTCCCTCCAGATTCATGAACTCATTGGCTGGGACATCAAAGGGCAGGTTCAGGTTGCCGTCGGTCGGGCCGGCATAAAGCTTGGAGGCGCCCATCAACTGGGCTGGCCAGATCACGGCATGGAAGGGAATGTTGTCTTTGCCGATGAAGTAGTAGCTGCGGGCTCCGGGGTCATACCACCAAGCCCTCCAGGCCTCGGAATCCTGCGCGTGGGAAGACCATTCGATCGAGGCGGATAGATAGCCAATGACCGCCTCAAACCAAACGTAGAGGCACTTCCCTTTCCAGCCCGGCTCCGGGACCGGGATTCCCCATTCGAGGTCCCGGGTGATCGCGCGGCCGTGCAGTCCCTGGGCGACCATGTTGCGCGCAAACTTGAGGACGTTCGGCCGCCAGTGATCCTTTTCCGTGGACAAATAGGAGGAGATGGCGGGGCTGAGCTTCTCAAGGTCCAGGAAATAATGCTCGGTCTGGCGAGGGACCGGGCGCGAACCATCGATTCGGCTGCGTGGGTTGATCAACAGGGTCGCGTCCAGAAGATTGCCGCAGTTGTCACACTGGTCCCCGCGCGCGTTGGGGTAGTGGCACAGATAACATTCCCCCTCTACGTAGCGATCGGGCAGGAAGCGCCTCTCCTTCTCCGAGTACATAATGAGTTGCTTGTCCCGATAGAGGTAGCCGTTGTCGCGCAGTTGCAGGAACAGATCCTGCGAGACCCGGAAGTGGTTCTCGGTGTGGGTGCTGGTAAACAGATCGTAGGTCAGGCCGTACGCCAGGAAGAGATTCAGAAAACGTTTGTGGTAGCGCAGATAGACGGTCTCGGTGGGGACCCCTTCCGCGTCGGCGCGAACCGTGGCGGGAGTCCCGTGGGCATCGGTGCCGGAGACCATTAGCACCTGATTGCCCTTCAAGCGGTGGTAGCGGGAGAAGATGTCGGCGGGGAGATACGACCCGGTGAGATTCCCGACGTGAATATCTGCGTTGGCATACGGCCAGGCGACCGCGACGAAGATGTTCGTCATATCCCACTCAGCCCGGTGAGGGTGCGAGCGGATTGTAACATGGGGGTTCAGGGGCGAGGAACTTCAGGCTAGGTAGTCGCGAAGTTGGCGTGCCCGGCGGGGGTGGCGCAACCGGCGGAGGGCGCGACCCTCGATCTGACGAATGCGCTCTCGCGTCAATCCGAATTTCTGTCCGACCTCTTCGAGGGTGTAGGCCCGCTCGCCCGAGAGTCCGAAGCGCAGGCGCAGTACGCGGGCTTCGCGTGGGCTCAGGGTCGCCAGGACTTCCTCTACTTTCTCCCGGAGGAGGCGGGTGAACGCGCTGTCACTGGGCGTCGGGGTAACGTGATCCTCCACGAAACTGATCAGTTCCTCGTCCTCCTCCTCGCCCACTGGGCTCTCCAGGGAGATGGGCCTCCACGAGACTTTCAACATCCACTCCACTTTCGAGGTTTCGATGCCCATCGCCTGACCGATCTCCTCCGTGGTGGGCTTGCGGCCCACCTGCTGCTCGAGTTCGTGGGCGGTTCGATAGAGGCGACGGATACGGTCGGTCATGTGGACCGGGACCCGGATTGTCCGGCTCTGGTCTGCAATCGCGCGAGAGATGGTCTGGCGGATCCACCACGTGGCGTAGGTACTGAAACGGTATCCGCGGTGGTAGTCGAATTTCTCGACGGCCTTCATGAGGCCCAGGTTCCCTTCCTGGATCAGGTCGAGGAAGGGGACCCCGCGTCCCATGTACCTCTTGGCGATGCTTACCACCAGTCGGGTGTTGGCCTTGATCAGGTGCTCACGGGCCTGTCGCCCGTCTTCGGCAATGCCTTCGAGCTCGGCTTGTCTGTGGACCTTGCGCATGGTTCCGTTCCCGCGGTGGTTCCCGTTCTTGCGTTCCAGGCTTTTGCGTGCCGAATTGCCATGCTCGATACGCGCTGCAAGGGAGACCTCCTCCTGGAGGGTGAGGAGAGGCACGCGGGCCATTTCTTTCAGGTACAGGCCGACGGTGTCGTCGATGGAAATTCGAGCAAGATCAAACTCGCCTTGGGCGCCTGCAAGGTCCGGGTGGTGGAGGCTGGCCGGCACCTCTTCTGGACCGTCGAACACTTCGATCCCGGCACTGCGCAGAAAGGTCAACAGTCTTCCGATGTCCCCTCGCGACCGTTCCGCCTCGGGGTAGGCCTCCATGATGTCTTCGGTGGTCAAGTATCCCTGGAACTGCGCCTTCTCCAGGAGGTCCCCAACCTGCGCTTTGTATCCATAGCGCTGCATCCCGCGCCTCTCCTCCCCGCCTTCCGTTCAGGCTACTTGATTCTTGGGTCAAGCGCTTGCGTGAAGGACGCTCTCACCCAGCCTGCCAGTCTAGACTCCCCAGGGCAGAGCTTCGAAGGACACGGCCCCTCAGGCCGTCACCATCTGTTTCCCTTTCTCAGTCTTCGGATGCAGATCGCGACTTGCGCCGGGCCCCAGGCGGCCGGCTGGGGCGACTGTAGCC
>JBEKHT010000141.1:0-4167 GCA_050012135.1 Anaerolineales bacterium
CACCGCCCGGGCGGCTTCGAGCAATGAGAAAGTGCCGATGATGTTCGTCTGGATGAAAGGCGCTGGGCCGAGGATTGAGCGATCGACGTGAGTCTCTGCCGCGAAGTGCACAATGGTATCGATCTGGTGTCGACGAAGCAGATCCAGGACGAGCTGGCCGTCGCAGATGTCCCCATGGACGAAGACGTAGCGATCCGGGTTGGGGAGGTCGGCCAAGTTCTCGGGGCTTCCGGAATATGTGAGGGCGTCAAGGTTGACAATATGGGCAGATTGCTCGGTATCCAGGACGTGTCGAATGAAATTGGATCCGATGAAACCTGCCCCGCCCGTCACCAGAAGGTTGCTCATCTGTTCATCCCGCGGCAATGGGCACCCCAGACCCCGGTCATTCAAACCGATCCGCTTCGGCCAGCGTGGTGCCCTGTGCGATTTTCCTCGGGAAAGCCGGGGGTTTTCCCCCCAATGGAGGCCCTCATGGCACATGGCGCAGAGCGGCAGAATCCACAGAGCGGCAGATACCATGCAGCCCATATCAAGCCTGTGATCGCGACCAGGGTGGCCACGCCCAACCATGTGTTCGGGCCGCGCCCCAACAATCCACCATGACGAATTGCAGTGAGCATTCCAAGTAGCCCCGGTTGCATGTATTTATCCTCAGAGCCGCTGTGAGCCTTGGGTAAAGACCCTCACCAGATGGAGATATCCTCAAGAGGAGATGGTACGGGCGCGGGCTTGATTCGTCAACCCCGCCCGATTGTAAGGCGCGGGTTCCTCGATACACGGCGCCCGGCGGCTGGCCCTGGCGGCCTTGCTACCGGCCTCCCGCATAAAGCTGTCGATAGATCGCGTAGATCTCGTAAATGTCCTTGATGTAGGTGCGCGTCTCCGCGTAGCGGACGGTCTCCACGAACAGGTCGGGATCGTTTGGGGCGAGCGCCTCCCACCGGGCCGCATTCCCAGGGCCGCCGTTGTAGGCCGCCAGGGCCACGTAGAGGTTGCCCCCGAGCTCGTCCCTCTGTTCGGCCAGGTAGGCCGTTCCAAGCTTGACGTTGATCACCGCCCGGGCGAGATCCGCGTCGGTGAAGTCGGTGAGGCCGAGCTTGCTCGCAACCTGCTCCCCGGTGGAGGGGATGATCTGCATCAGGCCATAAGCGTTCGAGGTGGAGCTGGCGGTCGCGCCAAAGAGCGATTCCTGGCGGACCACGGCGAAAAGCAGCAGCGGGTCGAGACTGTAAGCCTGAGCTTGAGGCAGGAGCAAGTCCGCAAAGTACGGCCCGAAGCGGACATGGCTGAAGTAGGCGGGGGCGGTCAGCGTGGTGGCATCACTCATTCCCGCCAGGTCGAGCACCTGCCGGGCGGCGAAGATCGCTCCGGGGTAGTAGCCGAGGTCGAGCAGGTAGTTGCATAGATAGAAGGAAGCGACCGCATCCTTGGACACGTCGCCCCTCAGCTGGTCGAACTCGTCCTCGGCCTGCGAATAGAGCCCCAGATCCCAGAGAGCCTGGCCTCGCTTGACCCTTGGGTCATTGAGGAGCGCCGCCTGAATAGCCTGGGAGGGCTCCGGGGTGGGCTGGGGGAACCGCTGCAGGACCCAGGCCTCCGCCTGGGCGCGCTCGGTCGCCAGGTTGAAGCCGAACCCATACTGGCCCAGCGGCGCGAAAGGCTGGCGCCCGACTAAGAGGTCCTGCGCCCGATCCGAGTAGTACCCGGTCGGGTCCGCCTGCGCGGCTTGCGTCCACAGCGTCTTGGCGCCCGTTGCGTCGCCCTGAGCGGCGCGGGCCTTCCCCATCCAGAATAGCGCTCGGGAACGAATGCTGGCATCCGCGGAGTTCGCCAAGCTCGTGAACTGGGCTTGGGCGCTCACATAATCGTTGCTGCGGTAGTAGCTGATCCCGGCTAGGTGCGCGCAATCGGGTCCGTCATCGGAACTGGGGTACTGCTGGCCACAGCGCTTCCAAAGCGAGGCGGCGGTCGCAAGGTCGCCGCTCTCCTCTGCCAGCCGGGCCGCGTCGAAGAGGGCCTCCGCCGCGCGCGGATGGGTCGGGTCGGCGGCCACGAACTGCAGATAGGTCTGAATCGCACCCGGGGTGTCCCCCTTGCCGGCAGAGCGAGCGTCCGCCAGCTCGAACCAGGCCCGATCCCAGACATCACTCGAAGGCCCCTGTTGGATTGCTGCCTGGAGGTCCGCGATCGCGCTGTCTGGTTGATTGAGCGCCAGATAGGTCAAGCCTCGGTAGTAGTAAGCCTTGGCGGCCAGGGGGGGCGAACTAGCCAGGTAACGGTTCAACGCGGCCAGGGCGGGCTGGTATTGGTCGGCGTAGTAGTCGACGAGGCCGCGCTGGAGTTCGTCTACGGTGAATCCCGCGTTGACGAGTTCCACGAGAGCCAGGTAGGAGTCATGGCTGAGGGGATAGTTGGCTACCGCGTCGACATATCGCGTGAACCCGTCCTGGGTCTTGCCCTGGGCCACGAGGATCTCCCCCATCTTGAGGTCCAGGCGCGCCTTATCGTAGTCGTTCGTGCTGACCTTGAAGATCTGAGCGTAGAGGGATAGCGCTTGATCGTCCGACCCTCCTTGGTGCAAGGCGTCGGCTTCCTTCTCCAGGAGAGGCAACAAGCTTTCGGCCCGGGGAGCATTGGCCGCGGCGGCATAGGCCTGTGCGGCGAGGCCGGCTTGACCCGCCGCGGCAAGCGCATCCCCCTGGTTCTCTTGCGCGTAGGAGTCAATCACCCCTGGCTTGAGGGATAGGTAGGCCTCATAGGCCTTGGCCGAGCCCGTGTAGTCTTTCAAGTCATTGTCTGCCTCGCCCAGGAGAAACTGAGCCGGGGCAAGAAGTGGGCTTTGCGGCTGAGTAGTAATCAGCGACTGCAGCGTGAGCTGGGCGGTCTGCGGGTCCCCCGCCGCGAGTTGGGTGTGTCCCAGGCCCAGCAGCGCTTGGTCTGCGTGCGCCCCGCTGCTGAGCGCGGCCTGGTAGTCAGTGAGGGCAGTCGTCCAGTCACCTAGGAAAAAGGCGTGGTCAGCGAGCTGCAGATAGGAAGTAGAAGCTGGCGTGGGAGCAACGGCAGAAGCACTCGCTCCGCCCGGGACGAGGAGAGGAACTTGTGTGACAAACGGGAATGCCTGGCTCAGCGAGCAGGCCAGCAAGACGCCGGATGATCCCAGCAAGAATGTGCGCCAGGTCGGTCCGCTGGCTTTGCGTATCCAGCCCATCCTGAATACCACCTCTGATATGGGAAGAACGGCGGTATGGTACCACAGCCTACTGAGCTCTCACTATGCAGGGGAGCGGCGACCTGTAGGAACCGCCGTGGCAAGGGATTGGGTTCAAGCCCGCCTGGAGTGCCAGAGTCCTGCGAAGCCAAGACGGTCAGCCTTCACGGCAACTGAGGAGGCCACGAGCCCCATCGGAATGCGCCTGCTCGAGGAATCGCATGATGATCGAAGGCGAACCCGTGGTCGAAGTAGTTGAGCAGGTCGGAAGGGACCGCCTCAGGGGGTTTCCGCGCTGGGCATCACAATCGGTCCGTACGCCATCAGCGACAAGCTGCGGTGGTGCGGTGCCCAGGCCAGGTCCGGGCAAGCGCTGGAATCCTGATTTGCCCTCTCCGTCAAAGACTGGGCGGCTGGCTCCGGGTGTCTGCCGCCCCTAATGTTGCCCGCACCGCGGACCGCCGATCATTGGGCGGGCCCGCTCGCCCGCGCCGACTGCACACCCCTCGGCCCGGCAAGACGTTCGTTGGAGCGGAGGTTGACCGAGGTTCAAGAGCCTGAGCTCGCGAGGCAGGATGCCGGTCCCTCTAGAGAACTGACCCCAGGAACATTTTCTGAAGAGGACGAATTGCCTTGCGCCGCTATTCGACCCCTGCAGAATGCGGGGGGAGAAATGCACGTAACCTTCGCGCAACGCCGAGGCAAGAGGGATCCTGCAGTGAAAGATTCTGTCCCGCTTGCCCCTTCGGGCAAGGCCCGGGAAAGCCGGACAGCCAGGATTGGCGGGTTCCCGTTATGCTGGAGGCGCAAGAGCGGTATTGGGGCTGACGCCACCCGGGGCAAGATCCAGGCGGCCTGTCTCGGAATCGCTCGGGCGCCTCTGCGTATGCTGCAGGTAGGCCAGCCGCAAACCAACCTGCGCGGCACCCACAAGAGATCATTCCTGGGAGGTGGGT
>JBEKHT010000142.1:0-4152 GCA_050012135.1 Anaerolineales bacterium
TCCGCGCGTGCCCATTGGCTCATTTCTCTCCAAACTCGGAGTTCAGACGGACCCTGATCGCCTCCGCTTCGCGCACCAGGCTCGCCGAAAGATCCGAAACCGGTACTCGCCGCCGATCCGCCTCGCGGGCCGCCCCGTCGTCAGACAGGAAACCGATTACTTCCAATCCGGGAGATCGACTGCTAATGTAGCTGCGGTCCTCGGCGTCCCGAACCTTGCTCCCAACCAAGAAAAGGTGTTTCAGTGAAAGATCTGCAGCCAGGCTCCGGATCTGGCTCGCGGTGGCCAAGCTCCTCTCCGTTGGCTCCACCACCACGAGCATCGCATCCACGGCATCGGCCGTCGCCCGCCCAAGATGTTCCACCCCGGCGTACATGTCCAGCAGAACCACCTCATCCCGCCTCAGCAGGATGTGCGTCACCAGAGACCGCAGCAGAACGCTTTCCGGACATATGCATCCTGACCCGCCCCGCTCGACCGCTCCCAGTTCCAACAGGCGGATCCCGCGGTGGGCGGCCGAATACGCGTCCGGCAGGTCGTCCACTCGCGGGTTCAGCCGGAAGTAACCCCCAAAGGCTCCCGGTTGGGCCCCCGTCCGCTCGGCGATCAGCTCCTCCATTTCGGCAATGGGCCGCAGGCCCCTCAGGGCTTCCTCCGGAAAACCGAGCGCCGCACCCAGGCAAGGGGATGGGTCGGCATCGACGGCCAGCACTCGGTACCCCCGGTCCGCAAAGGAATAGGCCAGCAGGCTGCACAGAGTTGTCTTGCCGACGCCCCCCTTACCGGTAATCGCGACCTTCATCGACTTGCCTCCCTGTCCCGCCTCCTCAGGCGGGTTCCCCATGCAGGTTGCGCGCCGCAATCACGGGGATCCCGGCACCGATCAGCGCCCGGGCTGTCAGATTCACCGACTCGTGTTTGTCCAGGTAGTTGCGCAACAACCGCGGCATCAACCCCTGCGAGTCCACATCCTCCTTGGACATGAAGTAGTCGAGAACATCCGAAGGGTGATCCCGTTTCTCCTCTACCTCCACCTCGCCGCCCTCATGCTTGGCAGAAATGTTGGGCACGTGCTGGGCCACCTCGACCAGCTCTTGGCGCCGATTGTACGGCTGACGAACAATGCTCTTCCAGGCTTCGGTAATATGATGCTCAAACCGCACGATTTCTTCCAAATTGAGTGCCCTTCTCGCCTCGGCACAAAGCTCGAGAGTCTGGTTGTCCACCGAATTGCTGAAATTGAAACCAATCAGAGGGGTCGTACCGTCCGCCCGCGAAAACAACCGGGCCCCGATCAGCGTCCACAGCACAGAGTAGGGGTTGTCATTTCCCATGTACACCGAGATCTTAAACTCAATGTCGATCCCCATCTTGTGCAACAAGTAACCCAGCAAGACCGTCCCCGGATTGATGTTCAGGACCGACCGCACTCCGTAGTTCGTATAGTAATAAAGAAGCTCATCTACCCACTGCAGAGCATGTTCGTTCGGCTCCCCGATTCCACCGAAGTACCCGGTCAGCGTTTCCGGGCCGCCCAGATGAACGTTGGAGCCATCCGTGCCCTTCGTGTCCAACGTTTCCACATAGGAAGCGCCCACGATCTGCACCGCGGCGCCCACCGCGAGCAGATCCCCGCCATCCGCCTCAGACTCCTTCATCCTCCGCACCCGGATGAACCGCCCGGGCATCAGCTCCTTCCGCTCAATGGACCTGCGCGCCTCCTCAATCATCCATGGAAAGTACTGAAAGGCACTGATTTCCAGGGTTACCGCAAGCCGCGGATCAAATCTTGTCGACTGCAGCCGCTCTCCAAGAATCTCACGCTGATAGTCTTCCATGCGCACAAAGGCGCCCCGATCGCGCTGGTTCCTCAACCACTCCAGATCCCGCAGGTAAGGCGAGCCCTGCTGCCTCAGTCGCTCAATCAGCCCCGGAAGGGCTCGCGCTTCTTCCGCCATTCGGTTGATCTCGTCAACGCCGCCATACTTCTCGACCAGATCCAGGAGGCTGCGAATCAACGGCGCTTGGCCGTCCACCAGAAGACGATTCACCTCCTCAACGTGTTCCCAAGGGATTCGAAGTCGATCCACGAGCTCGCGACTCATTTCCCTTTCTCCCCCAAGGACTTCAGCAACTCACCAAACTGGTCATCCTTGATCGTGAACCAGTTTTCCGGCTTCGGGAACTCTTTCGAGGTCACCTCGTCCACGTACCGCTTGAGCCCGCCCAGAATCACCTCCCCGGCATTTCCAAACACCTTCGCCATCTTCGGTTTGAAGCGTGGATACAGACCAAACATGTCATGGAAGATGAGCAGTTGGCCATGAGCCTCGGGCCCCGACCCCAGGCTGATAATGGGAATCTCCGCCCGCTCGGTGATGATCTTCGTGACACGGTCGGGAACCATCTCCAACAATATGCTGAAAGCTCCCTCTGCCTCCAGAATCCGCGCGTCCTCCACGATCTTCTTCGCCCGGGCGGCATCTTTTCCCTGAACTTTGAACCCACCCAGGGCGGAGACGCTCTGCGGGGTTAGACCCAAATGCCCCATGACCAGAATCCCTGCTCGCGCAATCGCGTGCACGCGGTCCGCCATCTCCGCTCCTCCCTCCAACTTCACGGCGTCACAGGAGGCTTCCGCCATGAAGCGACCCGCGTTACGCACCGCCAGCTCAACCGAGGGCTGGTAGGACATGTACGGCATGTCTCCGATCAGAAACGCGTTGGGCGTCCCTCGCCGAACCGCCTGGGCATGGCGAATCATGTCCTCCATGGTCACCGGCAACGTGCTTTCATAACCGAGAACGGTCATTCCCAGGCTGTCCCCGACCAGCACAATATCCACCCCGGCCTCTTCCACCAGGTAGGCCATCGGGTAGTCGTAACACGTAATCATGGTCAGCGGCACGCGTCGCTGCATTTTTTCCAGCAGCGTGGGAAGCAGGACCTTGTTTCTCTTCTCCATAAGGCCGTCTCCTGAGACTAGCGAGGCATTCACGCCGTCCTTTCGCCCCGACCGACCCTCTCCCGCAAGAGTGGCCGCGCATCGACCATGTTGTGCTGCAACCCCGCCTCCCCCTCCAGCCCGAACGCAACCGCCATCAATTGGGTAAAGTACACAATGGGGGTGCGCAGCTCCCGCGGCATTTGGTCTTGCCGGCTCTCCAGATTCGTGCTGCACAGCGGGCAGGCGACCACAATCATTTCGGCCCCGCGCGCCCGCGCGTTTGCAAGAATCCTTTCACACAGCTTCACAATGATGTCTGTCCGAGTCAAGGCCAAGGAGGCCCCACAGCATGTCGTTTTCAAGTCCCAATCCACCGGCTGGGCTCCGACCGCCGCCATCGCTTGATCCATCATGCGTGGGTACTCCGCCTCCCCCGATCCGGTGATCCGCGGGGGTCGAGTCAGCAGGCAACCGTAGTAGCAGGCCACACTCAGGCCCGCCAAAGGTCGCTTGACCCGGGCGCGAACCTTCTCCAGCCCCAGCTGTTCAACCACGTACCCAAGCAGGGAATGCACCACCACCCGGTCCGGATAGACACGGCCCATCTCCGTCTCGAATTGCCCCCGCCGATCAGGCTCCGCTCGCAATTCATGCAAAGTCACTTGGAAGCGGTTGAAACACGCCGCGCAAGGCAGAGCCACATCCCGAAAGCCCTGCTGATCCAAGAGATCTAGATTCATGAGGGGCAAACGCGTCGCCTGGTTCGCGTCCAATCGATGCGCGGGCGTGGATCCACAACACACCCAACCCTCCGGCTCAACCGGCTTCATTCCTAGCGCCTTCAGGCAGGCCTGCGCAGAGCGGTCATACGACTGGCCCACCCCGTGAAGCGAACACCCCGGATAATACCCCACCTCATTCTTCGGCCGCTCGGCATGCGCCGATCCCGCTGGTCGCCACCTGGGTCGAACGACCTCCGGCAGCATGGCCACCTGCCCTTTCCGAATCATTGCGACCCCCAGTGGCATATCCCGCACCAGGGTCAGGTTCCGCAAATCGACTTCCGCAATAAGGCCCAGTTCATAGGACCGGCCGATCAAGTTCACGTCGCGCAGGAACACCTTGTTGAAGACCGCAACTTCGGGCACCTTGGGCTTGATGCCTCGCTGGACGGCGTCGCTGACGATGAAATCCATGATGCGGGC
>JBEKHT010000143.1:0-4142 GCA_050012135.1 Anaerolineales bacterium
TCCCCCCAGGGCGACCAGCCTCCCATCCGCAAGCAACTCGCCCAGAGCGGGGCGGGCCTGGCTCTCATCCAAGCACGCCCGCTCGACCAGTTCGGAGGCGCTGGTAATTCCCAGCGCCAGGGCGGATTGCCAAAGAAGGTCGGCCGGATTGCCGCGGCCAAGCGCCTCGAGCCGATCCCGAACGGACGGATCGGAGCGCCGATAGCGGCGGGGTGAATGCGGTTCCACCACGGTCCCGCCGCCCAGCGTCAACCCCGGGGAGGCCCGACGCAGGATAAAGTGGTCCCCGCGAGCCGCGACCGCCGGACGGCTGAGCTCGAGCTGGACCCATCCCTCTTCCCCGGGTCCAACCTGGTCCTTTCCAAGGATCCTTGCCCGGGCGAGGATTTCGCTCGTTCCCAGGAAAAGCTTGACCCGCTGGTTGTGCTCGAGGGGCAGGCCGGCCTCCGCGAGCTGGCGGACCCGGAGATCCAGTCTCTGGGTGGGAAGATAGTCGCCTGGATGCGCGATCAGATGGCCGCGGCGCACCTCGTCAACCTCGACTCCGGTGAGGTTCATGGCCACGCGGCTCCCCGGGACCGCCCTTTCGATTTTCTGATGATGCGACTCGAGTCCCCGAACGCGAGCTCGCCTGCCTTCGGGGAGCACCTCGACCTCTTCGCCCACCTGGAAGGTTCCATCCAGCAGGGTTCCCGTGACCACGGTGCCAAACCCCAGGAGGGTGAAAGCACGGTCGACGGGCAGACGGGGGCGCCCCAGGTCTGGCCTTGGCGGCTGGCCGGCGAGCACCTGGGAGAGGGCGCGGGTCAGAGGCTCAAGGCCTTGGCGTGTGCGCGCAGAAACTGGCAGGATCGGCGATTGCGCGAGCCCGGTCGGAGCGAGCAGCCGCTCCACCTCCCCCCGCACCAGGTCCAGCCACTCGCGGTCTTCGACCAGGTCCGCTTTGGTGAGGGCGACCACGCCGGAATGGATCCCCAGCAAGTCGAGGATGGCCAGGTGTTCTCGGGTCTGAGGCATCACGCCCTCATCGGCGGCGATCACCACGAGAGCCGCGTCCACTCCGCCGACCCCGGCGAGCATGTTCTCGATGAAATCGCGGTGACCCGGCACGTCGACGATCGCCACCGGTTCGCCCCCGGGCAGCTGGAAGTAGGCGAACCCGAGGTCGATGGTCATCTCGCGTTCTTTTTCTTCGATCAGGCGATCGGGATGAGTGCCGGTGAGGGCTTCAACCAGCGCGGATTTCCCGTGATCCACGTGGCCGGCGGTGGCGATCACACGCATCGCTGGGCACTCGGGAGGAAATGCTAGAACGGCTGCTCAACGCGGGCGAGCCATTCGCGCAGGAGGTTGGCCACGGCCTCCAGGCGGGCGCGATCGCTCTCCTGCAGCGCGCGCAGGAACTCCAGCGATTCCGTCACTTGCTCGTCCAATTGGGTGAGGCGTTCGAGGCTCTTCTTGTTCTGACGGTCGTGTTCCTGCCACTCGTCCCGGCGGGTAAGGTCCTGGGCCGTCCAGCGTTTCTGGTCGTCGGCGAGAAAGGTGGACCACTCCTGATGGACACGATCGGAGTTGAGACGGACGATCTCCTCGATCTCGTGCAGACGCTGGTCCATGCGCTCCTTTTGACCGCGAAGATCCTCGAGGGCCTGGCGCATGAGGCGGTGGGTCTCGGCGTAGGCCTCCATGTGCTCGGCGAGTTCTTTCATCTGCGTCGCCGCCGCCGAGAGAACCCTTTCCCATTCTCGCCATTGCCGATCCCGCTCGGAGAAGGTCGCGCTCTGCTGCTCCTGCCAGACGGAGAGGGAAGTGCGCCGCTCCAGGTCGGCAGCGCCCAGTTCCGTGAGCCTGGCCTCGATCCGGCGGGAAGCCGACTCGAGAGCTTCAAGGCGGGCATCGCTCTCGCTGTTTTTTTGCCGCACGGCTTGGCTTTCGCCTTGGATCTCCCCCATGCGGCGGACGTCCTGGCGGCGAGCCTCCTCCATGGCCGCGATCGTCCGGGAACGGTCCTCCTCATGGCGTTCCGAGCGCTCGACGACCTTTTGCATGTCTTGAACCGCCGCCGAGAGTCTCCCGGCCTCCTCCCGGCGCAACTCGAGGGCGCGCTCGATCTCGGCCACCAGGCTCAGCTGCCGATAGATATCGGCCACGGTTTTATCCAGGCCCTCGCGCTCCGTCGCCCGCGCCCGGCTGGCCTGCTCCTCCGCTTCGAGGCGATGCTTCTCGATGGCCTCGATGGCGCGAGACGTTTCCTGGCGGTGGCGGGCCAAGAGCTCTTCCATTTGCCCGGGCTTGATCTTGCCGCCGGCCTTGGCGTATTGATTGCCGAGCTCCCCAAGCAGCTTGGCCTGGGCCGCGAGCTGGGCCTCCACGCCCGCCAGTTTTTCTTCCAGCCGGGCGCGATCCGCCTTCTCCTTGCGGCGCTCTTCGTCCAACCATTGAACCTGGCGGGTCACGTCTTCGGCGGGCATGGCTTTTTCGTTTCTCCTTAGGTCCAGAGGCGATTATACACGCACGAAGGTCGGTGCGAGCCGGCCACGGCCCGGGACGGGGAAGGCCGGCCGGGCCCGCGGACCTCGCAGGTATAATCCAGGAGGACCTGAGCCTGAGGAGAGGTCGCTCCGGGCCGCCCCTCGTAAGGAGCCTGCGATGCATCGTCCCGTGCTGACCACAGCCGCCGTCCTTCTATCCCTGGTCCTTTCGGCCTGCAATCTGCCCCTGGGAACCGCGGGAGCGCCCACGATCCCGCCCGAGCAGGCGGCGGGTGCGACGGTCGCCGCGCTGCTCCAGACTCAACAGGTGTCTCAGCCCACCGCCGTTCCGCCCCCGGCCACGGATACTCCTGCGCCCCCCACCCCGCTGCCGACCGTGACCTCCGCCCCGCCCAGCCCCGCCCCCACCGCAGGCTGCACCGACATGGCTCAGTTTGTCTCGGACGTGACCATTCCGGATGGGGCCCTCCTGGGCCCCGGCGCCTCCTTCACCAAGACGTGGCGGTTGAAGAATGCCGGCTCCTGCACCTGGACCAGCAGTTACGCCTTGGTCTTCTTCAGCGGGGATCAGATGAGCGCGCCCGCAGCGATTGCGTTGGCCGCGGACGTTCCACCGGGCACGACCGTGGACGTCTCGGCGAATATGGCGGCACCCGGCAGCAACGGGTCCTACCAGGGGAATTGGAAGTTGCGCAACAGCGGCGGGGTATTGTTCGGGATTGGCTCGGGCGGAACCGGCTTCTTCTGGGTGAAGATCAGCGTGGGACCGACACCGACCGCGACCCTCCTGAGCTTGCATCCGATATTCCCGCTGGCCTCCCTGGTCTTTGTCATGCCCGTGACGACCACCCTTGCGGCAGCCTCGGGAACGGGGGGAGTCTTCTCGCCCCCCGCAACGATCTACGCCTACCCGAATGCCGGCGACGATGGGTCGAATCGCAGCTATCAGGGCTTCGTGACCTTCGATCTCTCCGCCATTCCGTCTGGTTCGTCGGTCACGGCCGTGAAGCTGGACCTGAGCGATCACGATGTTCTCGGCAGTCCCTTCAGCCTCGGCTGCCTGCGGGCTTACGTCCAGGACTATGGCGCCCTGCAGGCGAGTGACTTCTTCAGCGGCGTGGCCACAGGCGCCTTGTGGAGATTCTGTTCCGAGGCCGATCTGGCTAATGCCTCCCTTCAGGACGGGGGCTCGGCCGGGGTGGCGGCTGTGCAGTCGCATCTGGCTTCGGGAAAGTTTCAGATCCGCCTGCAATTCAGCGATACCGCGAGCAACGGAAACAGCAGCGCGGATGCCCTGCGGCCCACCCCGAAACTCGTGGTCACCTATACGCCATAAACCTCGATCGGTCCCCCTCACGCTGGCGAGCTCCCCGGGTAAGGTCCCCGGGGAGGGCGCGAATGGGAAAACGCCAAGGTTGGTATAATCGCGCCGTCCGCAATGAAATGCTCGCGGACGGCTTGAACCGTCGCAAGGCGGATGAAATCGGCCTCGTGCAGGGAGCTCCAGGAGGATCGGGGGCATTGCCGCTAGAGGATGCCCGGCACAGGGCCTGTCAGGAGGATCTATGCGCCGCAAATTCCTGCTGGGAGCGGGCCCGCTGCTTGCCCTGCTGCTTTGTGCCTGCGGTCGGGCGGCTCCGGCCGCAGCGA
>JBEKHT010000144.1:0-4030 GCA_050012135.1 Anaerolineales bacterium
CCACCCCCATCTCCGCCCCTTGCCCCAGCGAGATCTCCCCCACCCGATCCTCCGGAACGTAGACGGTGATTGTCAGGGTCGACAAACGCCCCAGCTCCAGCGCCACCCCTCCCGGATTCACCGTCTCTCCGGGTTCCACCGAGCGCGCCAGCACAATGCTGTCCTCCGGCGCCTTCACCGTCAACTCGGCGATCTGGGCATCGATCAGCCCTAGATTCGCTTGGGCCTGGGCCAACGTCGCCTTGGCCGCATCCACCCGCGCCTGCGCCGCCGTCACGTCCTCCGGGTTCGGCCCGTTGGCCACCCGGCTCAGGTTGTACTCGGCATCATCCACCGCCGCCTTGGCCACCGCATACTGCCCGCTGACAATGTCCTGCGTCGATCGGGAGGCCGCCACCCCCGAATAGCCCGTGTGAATGTAGTCGTTGTAGGCCTTCTGCTCCGCCTGCAAGGCGTGACTGTATTCCGTCCAGGCCGCCTGGACCTGGAAGTAGCCCTGCCAGCCCGCATCGTGATGGCGCAGAACGTAGTCCAACCGCACCTTGGCTTTGTACGCCCAGTCCTGCGCGTCCAGGTACGCACCCTTCTTCGGGTCCAGGACCACGTTGTTGTAGTTCGTCGTCGCGTCTGTCAGCGCCTTCTGCGCATTCGCCAGAGCCAGTTGCGCCTGCGCCTGCGGCGTGTCCGACCGCAGCAGATTGTCCAGCGCCTCCTGCGCGGTCACCTGCGCCGCCTGGGAACTGGCCTGCGCCTGCTCTACGTTCGCCGCGGCTACCTTCCGCTGCGCCTGCAGCAGGCTGTCGTCCAGCGTAAAGAGCACCTGCCCCGCCTTCACGCTGTCCCCCTCCTTCACATTCACCGAGGCCACCTTCCCCCCCAGCTGCGGTGCAATGGAGATGGTCGTGGTCTCCACTGTCCCGGAGGCCGTCAGCGTGGCACTGTCCGCCGCCGACGGTCGCAGCAGAAAGTACCAGGCCCCGCCCCCAAGAGCTGCCAGTACCAGCAGGATCAAGACTGCCCGAAAGGCTCGATTCTTCATCATGGCCACTTCCTCTTTTCTTCCTCGAACTCGTCCCTAGTCCAGGGTCTTGCGGAACCGCAAGGCCGCAAGCCCCAGCAGCCCAATGGCAAAAGCCGTCAACACGAGCACTTGGGGCATGAGCAGGCTGAGCCCCGCCCCCTTGATCACAATGCTGCGCATCATGATAATGTAATAGGTCAGGGGGAACATGTAGCCCACGGCCTGCAGGATCACCGGCAGCGAACTGATTGGGAAAATGAAACCCGAAAGCATCATGGACGGCAGCATGATGGGCATGGTCATGAACTGGGCCTGTCGTTGAGTGCGGGCGATGGTGGAGATCACCAGGCCTATGCCCAGGTTGGGCAGAATATACAACCCGGTCATGGCCAGGAGAAGGAGCACGCTGCCCCGGATCGGGACGCCAAACCAGAAAGTCCCGATCACCAGAATCAAGAGCGTGTTAGCGAAGGAAACCAGGATGTACGGAGTAATCTTCGCCAGCACCAGCTCCCAGTTGCGAATCGGCGTCACAATGAGCTGTTCAATGGTCCCCAGCTCCCGTTCCCTCACGATGGAAAGGGCCGTCAGGCTCACGGTGGTTTGGAACAGGATCATTGCCACGAGCCCCGGGACGAGGTTGTAGGTGCTCAGCAGGTCGGGATTGTAGAGGACCCGAGTGCGGACATCGATGGGCGAAGACAGGCTGGCCGTCGACCCCAGCAGGCCTAATTGCTGCGAGAGAATGGCGACCCCCTTCGCCTGACCCGCCAAAGTGGCCGCGGAGAGCGCCGTGGTGGCCGTGGTCGGATCGGAACCATCGATGAGCACGGACACCTGAGCGGTCTGTCGGGAGGCCAGATCTTGGCTGTAGGTTGGGGGGATGACAATCGCCACCTTGACCTTTCCCCCCTCAATCAAGTTGTTGACGTCGGTTAGGTTATAAGCCGCATAGTTGAGGGAGAAATAGCCGGTGGAGCGGAAGGCGTCCAGCAGGGACCGGCTTTGCTGGCTGTTGTCCTGGTCAAATACTACCGTGGGTATGTTCTTGACGTCCGTATTGGTTGCATAGCCGAGCAGCACGAGCTGCAGGATCGGCATGATAAAGAGGAAGACCAGGGTGCGCGGGTCCCGCAACATGTGCAAGATTTCCTTGTTGATCAGGGCTCTGAAGCGTCTCATTGGAGATATCCCCATAGTTCCTGGTCGGACGGCTGGGAAGAGCATCCCTGGGTCCGGCCTTTTCCGGGATGGACCTTCTCACTTGAACCGGTATTCGATTCGGAAGGCCTGGTCCTGAAGGTCGCCTCAGGTCGCTTGTTCGAGAGCATCCAGAACCTTCCGCAAGAGCGAAAGGAAGAGGTCACATTCATCTGGGGTGAACTGGCCCAGGATCTTTTCCACCCTATCCATGATGAACTCATTGATCGTGCGGTAAACCTCCAGGCTGACCGCGGTCAGGGCGACTCGCACAACGCGCCGATCCTCCGGGTCAGGCAGCCTTTGGGCGTATCCGTTGTCTACCATCCAATCCATGATCCGCGTGGCGGTGCTGAGGGGAACGTCCAGCTCATGGCTGAGCTCGCCCATCGTGATTGGATTCTCATGATGCGACAGAACAATGCCGACGTTGTAGAAGAGGTTGAAGTCGTGCGGTCCTCCGCTCCTGGCGGTTGTCCTTGAGGCAAGATATTGGTTTCGCAGGGTAAGCAACTGCTCCGGGAGCCCTCCTCGGAACTTGGGCCTCAAGCGGAGCATGCGCTGGATGATTTCCGCAATTTCAGGCGCCCGCTGCTGTATCTCAGATTCTGAAGTCGGCATGTTGCCAACCCTGTATATTTGTGATTCAGTATATTTCACAAACGGGAATATTCTATAATGGAAAATACTGACTGTCAAGTCCGAATTCGAACGGCAGGGTTTCGTCCCGGATGTGCTTCTTGTGGGGAATCCATCCTTCCTCGGAAGCGGCAACCGGTGCCCATTCTGTCGAGTCCAGCGCCACACGGGTGTCCGGCTCTTGGCCAGGAAAGCGATATGGGCAGGGACCTCCGCGGCCCCCGCGGCGAATGCATGGGCCAGGTTGGAGCGTCTCCCCGCTTCCGCCTGGGGCCAATGCCAACTCCGCCTGTCGTGGTCCGCCGATTCGATTTGAGGGAGGAAACTTGGCTTCTGACTTGGAGGGGAAAGGGCTTGTAGCGTGACCTCACAAGCTGGCCTGCCGTCCTTCTCCAAGCCTACTTCCACAGCAGGCGAAGCGGTCCCTTCCATCCCCCCAGGCCACATGGGGGAAGGATTTCAAATGGGTGAGCACCGATCAGCGCAGGGGAAACCAGATGGTTCTCATCCGCTTGTTCGCCCAGGACCACAAGAGGGGGGAGACGCCGGGTGGCCCGGAGCAAGTTCTGCGAGGACCTGGTCCGCAGTTCTGGCGGTGGGGCGCGTCGTGCCGCCAGATTGGATCGACCTTATGACCTTTGGGTCAGACCCGGAGAAACCGCGGAACTTGATGAGACACTCGGATCCACGCCCAAGCCTACGCCTGCAGTTCTTCTCGCAGGACTTGATAGAAGCGATCCCGCGCCTCTTCCTCGGCCCAAGGGCTGTGGCCACATTTCTCAAGGAGCACGAAGCGAAACTGACTGAGTCTGGAAGAGAGCGGCTCGCGGACCCCCTGGGCAGGGTGAGGGTCGTAATCGCCGTGGATCGCTGTTACCGGGCAAGTGATCCCCTGAGCGAGTTCCAAGAGTCTTCCAGTCCTGCGCAGTTCAGCGGCTTCCCTCCAGACCTCCCGAAACAGATCCCCGTCCAGGCTCCCGAGTTGATCCGACGCCCCTGCTTCCTGGACCGGATGGTACTGGTCGGTCTTTGAAGTCAGCCTCCCAAGTCGAGCAAGGAGTTCGGCCTTGGCTCGCGTCCCGGGTTCCTCCAAGCCGCGGAGAATGGAGTCAAACTCCGTCCTCTCACCTGCGCTCAGGCGGCTAAGTCGGGTCGCTTGAACTGCGGCCG
>JBEKHT010000145.1:0-4008 GCA_050012135.1 Anaerolineales bacterium
GTTTTTCCAAGACCAGCGGGGAGATCCTGGCTTGGATCAATTCCGACGACAAGTACGTGCCTTGGGCCTTTCAAGTGATCGCCGACGTTTTCAAAAAGTTTCCTCAGGTTCAATGGTTGACCACCCTGTTTCCGCTCGTCATGGACGAGGAGGATCGAGTTCTTTCGTGCAGGCAAACGGAGGGATACAATCGCACCGCGTTCTATCGCGGGCGGAACCTTCGGCGTGAGGGCGGATTTTACTCGTTCGTGATCCAGCAGGAATCAACATTTTGGCGGCGTTCGCTTTGGGAAGCAGCGGGGGGACGGCTTGATGAGGCGCTTAAGGTGGCTGGAGATTTCGAATTGTGGGCAAGATTCTTTGAGCACGCCGATCTGTATGCCTTGGCTGTCCCTCTGGCCTGTTTTCGTTTCCAAGGGACCTCGTTGAGCTTTGAGCAGGCGGACTTGTATCGCCAAGAGTGTGAGGCTGTGCTTGAGCGGTATGGTCTGCCTGAGCCCTCCTGGGCGGAGGTCCATCTCCGCAGGGCGCTGCGCATTCTTCCCCCTCGCTTGCGGCGAGTTCCGGGATTGGCGTACCCAGCCAAGATCATTGAGCATGCGGGCAGGAATAAGTCCTGGACCGTGCGCCCCGGTTGGTTTGTGTAAGAGCTGGGCCTTGGCTGCGGCGATGACGGGCCCCATCGATTGGCCAAAGATCTCCATCATCACGCCGTCATTCAACCAGGCTGCCTTTCTGGAGAGCTGCCTGCGTTCCGTGTTGGATGAAGGCTACCCCAATCTGGAATACATCGTGATTGATGGTGCCTCCGAGGATGGCAGCCTGGAGGTCATCCATCGATTTGCAAAGCAGCTCTCCTTTTGGGTGAGTGAGCCGGACCAGGGGAACTACCCGGCTGTGGAGAAGGGATTCGCGCGCGCCACCGGGGAGATCATGGGATGGCTCAATTCTGACGATCTTTACCTGCCTTGGACGCTGCGCGTGGTGGGCGAGATCTTCGCAACCTTGCCCGAGGTTCAATGGATTACCAGCCAGTACCCCCTTCTCTTGAGCGAAGATGGCTTAGCGGTTCAAATACGTCGCCTGGAAGGATTCAACCGGCGCGCCTTCTATCGGGGCCGCAACGTGCCTCTGAACCGCTTTTTCTACACGGGTTTCATTCAGCAAGAGTCGACCTTCTGGCGTCGATCGCTTTGGGAGCGAGCCGGCTCGCGGTTGGACGTCACCTTGCCACTGGCCTGTGACTTCGAGCTTTGGGGGCGCTTCTGGCAATTGGCTGAGCTCTATGGGGTGGGCGTTCCTCTGGCCGGGTTCCGAATCCAAAAGCAGCAAAAGACGAGTCTCAGATTTGAGGACTACCTTCGCGACGCTGAGATCGTGCTCCAGCGATACGGCCTGCGAAAGCCGGGCCCGTCGGAGACGATGGTGCTTCGCTTGCTTCGCCGACTGCCACGAGCGTGTGTCCGTTGGCTTCCCGAGGGGGTGGCCTACAGCACAAAATTGATCCTCAGTAAAGAAGTGGAACAGCGCTCCTTTACTTGGCGGGTCATCGAGGGGAGGTTCATCTAGTCTTGGGCGCCCTAGCCGCTGGGGATGGGCCTTGTTCTCTCTCCGTGCTCCAAGTCTCGCCTTCCCTTGAGGGGGGAGGCGCGGAGGCTTTTGCTCTTCGTTTGCACAGAGCCTATCGAGATCGAGGCTGCCTTTCCGTGCTGCTCCTAGGTCGCGGCGTTGGTCTCCCGCAAGAGGATGTCCTTCCGATCCCGGATCGATGGCATTCGGCCTTGTGGGCACGCTGGATCTGGGGCTTTCGGAACATCACGGTGAGGGTCAGTGGAGGGCGCGGGGCAGTACGCTTGCTCCCCTTCTTTGAGACAGTTGCCTTCCCACGACTTACCTGGGATCTCTACCGAGGCTATGAGGACTTTTCCCATCCTGGCAGCCGCAAGATCTTGACCCTTGTTCCTCACCACCCCGATGTCCTGCACCTGCACAATCTCCACGCGCGCTGGCTGCGCCGGGAGGGTTTTTTTGATCTCCAAACCCTGGTGCCGCTCAGTGCCAGAATTCCGACGATCCTTGCCCCTCAGGATCCCTGGCTGCTTACGGGTCACTGCGGACACCCTCTGGGATGCCCCCGCTGGCGGGTCGGATGCAACTATTGTCCTGACCTAGCCATCTACCCTGCCATTCGCCGCGATGGCACTGCATACAACCTGCGGCGCAAGAGGTCCATCTACCAGCGAGCTCGTCTCCACCTTGCGACCCCCTCGAAGTGGCTGATGGAGATGTTCGAGGAAGCCGGGATCGAGTTCGTCGACCGACGGGTGATCCATAACGGCGTAGATGTGAACCTATTCCACCCGGGCGATCAACGAGCTGGGCGTGCGGCCTTGGGGATTGGCATAAACAGCAAGGTTGTCCTGGTGGTGGGGAATCACTTGCGGTCGAACCCGTGGAAGGGGTTGGATTGGGTTCGAGAGACGGCCATCCGCCTTTCGAACGAACACTTGAGTTCCCTGGTTGACTTTGTCTGTGTGGGAGACGAAGGAGAACCTGAACAATGGGATAATGTTCGCCTTACCTTTGTCGGGAAGATCGGAAGGGCGGAAGAAATGGCACGCCTGTACCAGGGAGCCGACATTCTCCTCCATCCAAGTCGGGCGGACACCTTTCCATTCGTGGTTCTCGAGGGCATGAGTTCGGCGCTTCCCGTGGTGGCCACAGCGGTTGGAGGGATACCCGAACAGGTCGAAGACCATAGCAGCGGATTCCTGGTGCGGGCCGGGGATACGGAATCCATGTTGGCGCGCGTGCGGGCTTTGGTGGTGGATGATGCGCTGCGGAGGGAGATGGGAGGGCGCGGCCGCGAGATTGTCCTGGAAAGGTTCCGCCTCGACCTTCAGGTGGACGCATACCTTCACTGGTACCAGGAGATCTTGGGGCGGCGCGGGGCCGAGCGCCGCATTTGATATGAACCTTCCCAGGATCTCCATTGTGACGCCCTCGTTTAACCAGGTTCAGTATCTTCCCGACTGCCTCCATTCCGTCCTCGCGCAAGACTACCCGAATCTCGAGTATCTTGTAATCGACGGCGGCTCCACCGACGGAAGCCTCGAGATCCTGAAGAAGCTCGAGGACCGGCTGGCCTACTGGGTCAGCGAGCCCGACCAAGGCCAGGCCCAGGCGGTCAACAAGGGATGGGCCCGAGCGAGCGGAGAGGTGTTGGGTTGGGTCAACTCCGATGATCTCTTGACGCCGGGCGCTCTGGCGAGAGTTTCTGCCTCGTACCTCGCGCATCCCAGGGCGGCTCTCATCTTCGGGGACGTGCAGGAGATCAATGCGGCCGGCCGTCTGGTGAGGACAAAGAGAATGGCGGGCTTTGACCTCCGATCGCTCATCCTGGGGAAGAATATGGGCCAGCCCGGGGTCTTCGTATCGCGCCGCGCCTATTCAAAGCTGGGCGGCCTTGACGAGAGCCTGCACTATGCGTTGGACTTCGATTTTTTCCTGCGGGCCTGGCTGGCCTCTTCTGCGGGGGATTTTGTATACCTTCCAGCGGTGCTTGCTGCCTCCCGCCTTTGGACGCAATCGAAGACCGGCCAGAATGCGGCCCGCTTCGGGGCGGAGTACCGGCGTGTGCTGGATGTGACCTTCCAAAGGGCCGACCTGCCTCAGGAGATCAAGAGCCTCAAGCAACGTGCGTATAGTCGGGCCTTTCTATTCAGACAGGCAAGGCTATACTTTCAGGCCAGAAAGAATATCTTGGGCCTGGCGTGGTTGACGAGAAGCGTGGCACGAGAACCGAGCTGGATCGAGAAGGCGCACATGATGTGGTTCGGTCTGAGGTGCCTGCTGGGTCTGGAGCGAGGTGAGGCTTGAGGGGCGAAGAGAAAGCCGTCCAGCCGGAGGCGCGAGGGGATTGGACTTCCTGGTGGCCCTTGATCGCCGCGAGCCTCCTGTGGCTCGTGATCGTGGCCTTGACCGTCCTGAGCATTATGCGAGAGACGG
>JBEKHT010000146.1:0-3954 GCA_050012135.1 Anaerolineales bacterium
GTCCCCTCCAGGTAAAGGGTCGCCTGATCCGAGAGGGGCCAGCCGCCGGCTTCGGCCTGCCGAAGTGGGGTTCCGCTTTCGACCCGTTGGAAGCGAATGACTTGGTCGTGGTCTAGGTTCAGGACCTCGTCAGGGCCGTAACCGGTGAGCTTCTGGAGACTGCGATTGAACCGTTGGATGCGATTGTCGGCGCCGAGAATGGCTATCCCCTCGGCCGAGGAGTCAAGAATCGCATCGAGTCTTCGTTTTTCTTCGGCTACCTGTGTAAACAGCGAAGCGTTTGCAACCGCGATGGCCGCCTGGTCCGCAAAGCTCTGAAGCAGGGCCCGCTCATTTGGCGAGAAGAGCCCCTCGCTGTCGCGGAAGACAAAGACCACGCCCACAACCTCACCGCGTGCAACCATGGGCAGGCCTAGGCCGGTGAGAACGCCGAGCGAGGCGACGCGTGCAATCTGCCGAAGTCGGCGATTCACTTCAGGGAGGGCAAATCGTTCTGGGTCACCCTGGTCGGGGATGTCGTCGAGGAGCGGGTCCAGCTGACGAAGGAAATTTGTCACCAGTCCGTAAGAGGCGGCAATCCGCCACCGGCCGCCAGAGGGTTCGGGGGCGGGGCGGCCTGGGGGCTGATGCAAGGCGATGATTCCGGCCTTGCCTGCGAGCATTTCGACGGAATAGCGAAGGATCTGCTCCAGGACGCGTGCCAGATCGAGCTCCTGGGTGATCGAACGCGCAAGCTCGAGCAGGATGTCTCGTTGACGAACGCGGATGTCGGGGAGCACAAGGCCTCCGCTGGGGTGGGGGTCGGGAGAAGCGCGAGTTACCACTCCTCGGTGCGCTCGGCCTCGGTTATGGAGTAGTCGAGAATCTCGAGGCCTTCCTCAATGTTCTGGCTCGGAGTGCTAAGGGGCGGGGCGATTCGGATGGTGCTGTCGGCGCACCCGAGAAGGAGCAGGCCGTGGGAGAACGCCAGGTGAACGATCTGATTGCGCAGGCGGTGGGCGGCTTCTTTCGTGGTGCGGTCCTTAACGAACTCAATGCCGATCATGAGCCCTTTGCCACGAACTTCACCGATGGAGGGGTGCATTCGCATCATCTCGCGCAGGCGGCCGAGCGCCAGGTTGCCCATCGCGGTGGCATTTGCCATGTATTGGGTTTGGATTAGCCGGAGCGTCTCGAGGGCTGCGGCGCAAGAGATAGGATTGCCACCATAGGTGTTGCCGTGCGCGCCGCTTGGCCAGGTCATGACGCTCTTGCGGGCAATGAGTGCTCCCAGGGGGAGACCAGAGGCAATTCCCTTGGCGGCGCAAACCAGGTCCGGCTCAATTCCCCAATGTTGGATGGCCCACCACTTGCCGGTCCGTCCAATGCCGGATTGAACCTCGTCGACAATTAGGAGGATGCCATACTGATCGCACAGCTTGCGTAAGGCGGGGAAAAAGCCGTCGGTGGGTAGAATGTAGCCGCCCTCGCCCTGGATCGGTTCGACGAGGATGGCTGCACAGTCTTCGGCAGGCATGACGTGGCCAAATACCTGCTGCTCGATGTAATCGACGACGGTCTCACCGTAGTCGGGGCGGGTGGGGAGCAAGACCGGACGATAGGGATTTGGAAAGGGGACGTGGGTGACCCCGGGCATGGTCGGGAAGAAGCGGTGCCGATACATCGGCCGGCTGGCCGTGAACGCCAAGGCGCCCATCGTTCGGCCGTGGAATCCCCCGTGGAAGCCGATGAATCGTTGCCTTGCCGTCTGATATCGAGCGAGCTTGATTGCCGCCTCAACGGATTCGGCACCGGAGTTGGTCATGAAGCAAAGGGCATCCTCCTTGAACGGAGCGATTTCGTCAAGCTTTTCTCCGAGGGCAATCCAGTTCGGGTGGTAATAGTCGGATGAGATGTGGATGAATTCCGCCGCTTGGCGTTGAACGGCGGCGACAACGTCGGGATGACTGTGTCCTGTGGAACAAACGGCTACGCCGGCGGCAAAGTCGACATAGCGGTTGCCATCCACGTCCCAAACCTCCGACCCCCGTCCGTGGTGCATCACGAAGGGCACATCTCGGGGGTAGGAAGGAGAAATGAAGGTGGCGTCGCGGCGAATGTACTCAGCGGCCTTGGGGCCGGGAACCTTGTAGGTCTGGATGGGCATGAGGGTCTCCTCGGGGTTTGGCAGGGCTGGTTGGTGACGAGGTAGGAACGGGTTGGCTTGCCAGCCCGACAGAGAGGGCATAGGCGCCGAAAAGGCCAACATCGTCGCCCAATGCGGCCGGGGCGATGCGCAGATCTTCCAGATAGGAGGGGGACATGGCAAGTGCGATAGTGGTCTCCCGAACCGGGTCGAAGAGGAGAGGGCCGGCTTGCGATACCCCTCCACCGAGGATGATCGTGCTGGGGTTGAAGACGCACAGTATGCTGGCGAGGGCTTGACCGATGTGGCGGCCAGCCGTGGCGATGAGCTGTTGCGCGAGTTCGTCTCCGGCGAGTGCAGCCTGGGCGATCATCTGGGCTGTGATCTGGCTGGAGTCCCCGCCGGAAAGGTCGCGGAGGAGAGAGGGGCGCGAAAGGTCGGATAAGGAGCGGCGCGCCTCGCGGGCGATAGCGGGCCCAGAGGCTAAGGCTTCGAGGTGCCCCCGTTGCCCGCAGCTGCATTGGGGCCCGTCGGGAAGGACTGTGATATGGCCGAGTTCGGCGGCCAAGCCCCGGCGGCCAAGAAGGAGGCGGCCGTCGGCGATCACGCCGCCGCCGATTCCTGTGCTGATCGTGAGATAAACCAGGTCGGAGGCACCCTGCCCCGCGCCGAATTGCCACTCACCGAGCGCAGCTAGGTTAGCGTCGTTGCCGATTTGAACTGGGCAGGGAAGGCGGTCGGCCAGCCATTGGCGCAGCGGGACGTTGCGCCAGCTGGGGATATTGGGGGCGGAAATGACGACCCCCTCAAAGGGATCGAGGGGGCCCGGCGCTCCGAGAGCGACGCCAGAGAGCGAATTCTCCTCGGCAGGCATGACTTGGCGAATGGTGCGAAGGATGGCCTCGAGGATATCGTCAGGGCGTGAGGAACGGGGTGTATCACTCTTGGCGCGTCGAAGGATTCTTGGCTCGTCATCAGGAAAGAGGGCGGCGCGGATGTGGGTGCCACCGACGTCAACCGCGACATGGAATGCGGCGCTCATGTCGCGAGTATAGCATAAGAGCTGGTCTCTCTGAGATGGGCGCGATGGCAGCCGTCAGTTTGAGGGCCAGCCTCGGGCCAGAAGCTGTTCATGCGGGGGTTTGGGCTGGGCCTTGGTGGTAAGAGCGAGCCCGGAGGGGCGGGGGGGCCGGCCTGATCGTTGGGCGAGGGTTGGAGAAGGAGGGCTTCGTCGTTGCGTGGGCAAACGGGTACCATGCTGCGGATTCCCATTTCTTGGGTAAGGTTGGGGGCTGCGGTTGGGGTATGTCAGAGCTTGTAGCCTATTCGGCGCAGCAGGGATTTGCGGTCGGCGACATCCGCGTCGGTCTCGACACCCTGGGGTTTGGCGCCATCGATTACTCCCAGGATTCCTCGGCCGCCAGCCGCCTCGCCAACGAGCACTGACACGGCGTTGGCGGTCGCGCAGAAGACCTGGCAAACCTCGGGCACCGCCTTGATTGCATTCAGGACGTTGACTGGGTAGACGTTCTCCAGGAAGAGGAAAAAGGAGTGCCCGGTTCCGACTGCCAGGGCGCTTGCGCGCGCCAGGTCGATCATGGCGGCGGAGGTTCCGGAGAGGCGCACAAGCGCCGGACCGGACGACTCGCAAAACGCGACCCCGAACTTGGCTCCTGGAACCGCGGTGGCAACTGCCTCGTGCAGGTCCTCCACGGTCTTGATAAAGTGCGCTTGGCCAATAACTACATTTACCTCGTCGGGCTTGGAGATGGGAACCGCCTCGACCTGCACCATCGCTCCTCCTTGTTGGTGGACCGCCCCTAGCGATT
>JBEKHT010000147.1:0-3926 GCA_050012135.1 Anaerolineales bacterium
GCCCAGGCTCGGGCCGCAACCCTGGCCGGAGCGGCCGGCGTGAAGCTGGGGGCTCCGCTCTCCATCAGCGAGGGCGTGGTCTCCCCCATGCCGGTGATGGCGGCTGCGCTGGGGCTGGGCGGAGGGGGCGGCGGTTCCGTGCCGGTCTCCTCGGGAACCGTGTCGGTGGATGTTAGCGTGACGATGGTGTTCCAGATCCAGTGACCTGCCCCGGGTTCAAAGCGACATACGGCGGCGTGCCAGACTCACTTGGTGCGCCGCCTTCTGATTGGGCTCATTCCTCGCCGAAGGCTGGGGCCTGCGGGCGCTGTCCGGGCGAGACCCTCCTGATGGCTTGCCATAGCATGGTAGCCGTGTTATCATGTAGCTGTGATCGAGAGCTTTCATGAGCGGGCCACCGAAGACGTCTTCAACGGTGTGAATTCGGCTGCCGCGCGAAGACAGTGCCCGCAGAGGCTCTGGGCACTCGCCCGAAGGAAGCTTGACCAGCTCGACTCTGCTCAGGAGCTCAAAGATCTGGGTGTCCCGCCGGGCAACCGACTAGAGCCCCTGCGTGGGGATCGGACAGGGCAACATGGCATCCGGATCAGCGAACAGTATCGGATCTGTTTCGTCTGGACACGGCAAGGGCCTGGAGAGGTCGAGATCGTCGACTACCACATGGCGTAGGGTGCGAGGATAGGGGAGGTACACATGGTGCGCATTCCCACACACAGAGAGCCCACCCATCCCGGTGAGATGCTGCTTGAGGAGTTCCTCAAGCCGATGGACGTCAGCCAGCGAGAACTGGCAGACGCTCTGCACATGCCGTACCAGCGCGTCAATGAGATTGTGAACGCGCGGCGGGGAATCACTCCTGCAACAGCCTTGAGGTTGGCGAAGTACTTTGGGACCACGGAGGGCTACTGGATGAGCTTGCAGCAGCGGTGGGATCTGTACCGAGCGCGGCGGGCGGAGGCCAGCGTTCTCACGGACATTCGGCCACATCGGCACACGACTCCCTCTCCGGGCTGAGGTGATCCGCTACCTCACCTCTATGAGTGCGCTGTCCCTGTCAAGGGGGCAGCAGGGATTCCCTGAAGGCATCGCCCACGCGATCGAGCCCGTCCCACCAGAAACATCTGACCCGTCCGGGGCTGGTTCGCTGTCAGGGCCCCATGAGTATCTTCAGCCGGGTCGTCGCAATCAACCCTCGGAACGAGGGTCGACCCTCGTTCCGAGGGTGTTCCAGATCCAGTGACCTGCCCTGGGTTCAAAGAGACACACGGCGGCGCGCCAGACCCACTTGGCGCGCCGCGGTCTAACTGGGCTCATTGCTCGCGGTAGGCTGGACCTGGTCAATGCCTGCTGGGCATTACGCTACTATGTCCACAAAGCGTCAGCCAGCGGCTGGGTTGCGGTTACCCCAGGCGCTCAGGCCAGGCCACCAGTCCAACTCGTTGCGCCCCGCGCCAGAGATCCTTGTCGAAAGTAGCCAACCTCACGGCCCTCTCCAAGGCACGTTGCCAGGAGAGAGCGCTCGCCAGGTGGACCGCATCGTACCCGCGCAGGCCCTGCTCCCAGGCCAGGGTGTCCGCTTCGGCCGTGATCGCTTCCGTCAGTTGGATGGCCGTGATCTCCGACCCATTGCCTCCTGAATGCTTTTAGGGCAGCCTCGCCGTGCTGGCGGTCAAGCGAGCCCCACCGCACGAGCTTGGTGATGGCTGCCGAGATCTCGGGCCGCGTGATCAGCGCTGTGCCGACTATATCGGCCTGGCGGACCAGTGCTTCCACTTCTCGCGGTCCTGCTTCTCCAAGATAGCGCTTGGCGAAGACGCTGGAATCCACATACAGGATCATCGTCTCTGCGCGACGATGGTCTCTGCAACCGTCTTCTTGCCTCGCACCCGGACCACCGGCTTCGCCGGAGAGAGTTTCTTCCCACTCCACCGGATCAGGCCGGCCTGGTCCAGCTCCGCGAGCCGTTCTTCAAGCGTCTGGCCTTGAGGGATGAGCCGTCCCACGGGTTTGCCCCGCTTCGTGACGACGACCGTTTCACCCTGGTTGACGCGCCTTAGGTACTCACTCAGTCGCGACTTGCGTTCCCTCACTCCAACTGTCATCTCGCCCATGGTCCCCATCCTCCCCGTTCATGTGCCTACATTGCATCCCATGTGGACACTTACTCCAGGCTCGGCGCGGGGCCCAATGACCACGGGAGACGGTTGGGATAGCCGAAAACCCCGCCGCGCTGGTTGAGGGGATTCCCGTGAATGCCCTCTTGGGAGGAGAACCCCCGTGTTAGGACGACGCAAAGGCGAGCCCAGTCTGTTCTCGGCTCCGTTTGGATCTGCGCAGGAAGGTGGGGTTGCGGTTGCCACCGGACTTTGTGCCGGCGCATCCTCGACCTAGCGGGCCCCGTGCGTCCTTCCGGAGATGACCTCTTGTCCGGGGCGCACTCCGCCTGGGATCAGCGGGCGGGAGGCAATGGAAGGCCCTCCAGTTGGACGATCCGATCGCGGATCGCGTCAAATCCGCCCTGCCAGAAGGCGGCTTCCTGGATGTGAATCCCGGCCTTCGAAAGGATATGGTCGGGACTGGCCGAGCCCCCGGCCGAAAGGATCTCCAGGTAATCTGGGATGAACTCTTTCCCCTGAGCCTGATACCTGCGGTAAAGCGAGAACACCAGGAGCTGACCGAAGGCATAGGCGTAGACGTAGAAGGGCACCTCATAGAGGTGGGGGATGGACACCCACTCCCAGCGAAACTCCGGGGCCAGGTCCAGGGAATCTCCAAACTGGTCCTGCAGGTTCTCCAGATAGCGCTGACAGAGTTCCTCGACCGAGGCCCCTTGGGGGATCAGCTCGTGAGCCTCTTTCTCGAAAAGGGAAAAGTAGGCTTGGCGGCCGATTGTGGCGTAGGCATCGTCGACCTGGCGGAAAAGCAGGTCGCGGCGCACGGCCTCGTCCTTTTCCTGGGCCAGCAGGCGATCCACCAGGAGCATCTCCGCGAAGGTGGAAGCCGTCTCTGCCAGGGGCAGGGAAGGATGGAAGGTGAACATGGAGTGGCCTGAGGCGAGTTCGGAGTGAATGGCATGCCCCAGCTCGTGCGCCAGGGTGGCCACATCCTCGACCCGCCCCTGGTAGTTGGCCTGAACCCAGGGGATCAGTTTCGGCTCGACGGGCGCGCAAAAAGCTCCTGCTCGCTTCCCCGGGCGCACCTCGGAATCCAGATGATCGGCCTCGAGGACCCGTTCCGCCAGATCGGCCAGGCGCGGCTCGAAGCTGTCTAGGCTCTCCATGACCTGGCGGATCCCGGCCGCAAAATCGTAGCGCTTCTCGGCGCTGGCCACGGGGGCGTAGAGGTCATAGCGGCGCAGGCGGGGCATCTGGAGCCAGCGCGCCTTAAGCGCGAAGAATCGTTGGAACAGCGGAGCGTTCCGCCGACACACTTCCAGGAGCGTCTCCACCACGGGATCGGGCAGGTCGTTGGCGAGATTGCGCACCGCCAGGGGGGAGCGGAACTTGCGGAGTCCCAGGTTTTCGTTCCGCCAGTCGCGGACCAGGGCGCTGTAGATGAGCCCCAGGATCGCTCCATCCTCGCGGTAGACCTGGTACTGGGATTGATAGGCCGCGGCCCGCAGGCCCGGGTCGGGCGACCTGACGAAGACCATGAGTTCGCCTCGGGTGAGCTCGCGCACCTGACCTTCGACCTCCAGTCGGAAGACGTAACGGTTGGTCAGGGTGGAGTACAGGGTGCGCAGCGCCTCCGTTCCGGTGACGTCCTTAAGGTTGATAACCTTTTCCTCGGGTTCGGAGAGGGTATGCGGCCGGAGCTTGCGCATTTGCTCCAGGTGGTAGGTCGCGTCCCCCGCGCCCTCCTGCAGCCGTTCCGCGGCCGAGTCCGGGAGTTCCTTCCACCACAGGCTGAAGAAGAGGGTGCGATTG
>JBEKHT010000148.1:0-3871 GCA_050012135.1 Anaerolineales bacterium
CATTGTGAATGTGCTCGCGGTCTCGGGAGGGGAAACGATCACGGCGGCGGTTGCCGTGCGGACCTTCCAGGCCAAGGGCTACTGCATCATGGTCACGCGCAAAGGACGGATCAAGCGCGTCGCCCTCTCGGAGTTCGAGTCCGTGCGGCCCTCCGGCTTGGTGGCCGTCTCCTTGGAGGAGGGCGACACGCTGGGCTGGGTGCGGGTGACCGATGGAACCCAGGAGATCATCCTGGTAACGGAAAAAGGGCGCGCCCTGCGCTACGGGGAGAAGCTGGTCCGGGCCATGGGCCGGCAGGCGGCCGGTGTGAATGCCATTCGACTGGGGGCCGGCGACTTCGTCACCTCAATGGATGTGGTCGATCCGCGCGCCGATCTGCTCGTGGTGACCACCGGGGGATATGGCAAGCGCACCCCCCTCAAGGAGTATGCGCCCAAGGGGCGCGCCACCGGCGGGGTCGCCACCTTGGCCCAAAGAACTATCGGGGTCACGGGCCCCGTCGCCGCGGCGCGGGTGGTTCACGAAGACGACGAGGTCATGGCGATCACCTCGGGCGGGGTCGCCTTGCGGGTCCGGGTCAAGCAGATCCGCCGCGCCGGACGCGCCACCATGGGGACCCGGCTGATGCAACTGAAAGAGGGAGATTCCGTCGCCTCCCTGGCCCGTATCGTGGCAGAAGACCTGCGCGATGGAAACGGGAATGGAGGCGGCGAGGACCTGCAGGACACGGTTCCCGAAGCGCCCTCGCAGCCCCCGGGCGGCGAAACCGAAAACTGAAAAGCCCGGGCGGGAAGGGATCACGGGCCTTGGGGAACTCGGCCATGGTCAGCGGAGTTGCAGGGAACCCCCAACCCATCCGGCCACCCCGACCTTTGCCACCTCCCCCAGCAATCTCCTCAGCGCCGCCTCGAGCTTGCCTGGATCTCCGCTCGTAAGGTAGCTTGACCTCCCCAGGGATCCGGAGGGCGCCGCCTTGTCCTGCCGGGCGAGGACCCGTGCCACCTGGCGGGCGACGGCCGGGGCCGGATCGATGATCGGGATTTGTGGCCCAAGGACGGCCTGGATCGCCTTGGTCACAAACGGGTAGTGGGTGCATCCCAAAACCAGGGCTTCGATTCCCTCCTGCTGCAGGGGCCCCAGACGCCTTCGCAAAAGCGAGCGCAGCTCCGGGCCGTCCAGGTCGCCGCGTTCGATCATCTCAACCAACCCGGGGCAGGTCTGAGTGAGCACGCGCACGCCCTGCGCAAAGCGCTCCACCACGCTTGCAAAGAGCTCCCCTTGAAAGGTGGCTTCGGTCGCGATGACGCCGATGATCCGATTCGGACTGGCCGCCGCCGCTGGCTTGACAGCGGGTTCCATTCCAACGAATGGGGTGTCCGGGAAGGTGGCGCGCAGGGGTTTGAGCGCGGCGGCCGAGGCCGTGTTGCAGGCGACCACGATCATCTTCGATCCCTGGCCGATCAGGAAACGCGTGATTTCCTGCGAGAAGGTCCGCACCTCGCTGAGGGCTCGCGGCCCGTAGGGCACGTGGGCCTGGTCCGCAAAGTAGAGCAGGTCCTCGGCGGGGAGGATCGCCCGGATCTCGCGCAGGACGGATAGCCCCCCTACGCCGGAGTCGAAGATCCCGATCGGATCGCGCAGCATAGTCTGATTATATTCGGCTGGTCTAACCAGATGGGGAGGAAGCTAAGGCGCCCCCAGGCCAGTGCTCTCAGGACCGGTTCCGGCCGGCCGCTTGCACCAGGCCCGCGAACAGGCGGCGCATCGACGCAAGGTGCAGGAGCTCTTCGGGATGCCACTGCACCCCCAGTCCGTAGGGATGCCCGGGGATCTCCAGGGCCTCGATCACGCCATCCGCGGCACGCGCAACGACCCGCAGGTCGGGCGCGGGCGCAAGGACGGCTTGATGGTGAAAGCTGTTGACTTGCAGGTGCTGCTCGCCCAGGGCGGTGGCCAGGTGGGAGGATGGATCGACCTCGATCCAGTGGACCAGCTGGTCGCGAGGGGTGGCTTCCGGCGAATCATGAGGCAGCGCCTCGGGAACTTCGCTTTCAATGTCCAGGATAAGGCTGCCGCCCAGGGCCGCGTTGAGCACCTGAACTCCGCGGCAAATGCCAAGGAAAGGCTTGCCCTCCCGCGCAGCCCAGCGGACCAGGGCGTACTCGAGCGCGTCGCGCGGCTCGCTCGGGTTTTCGATCGGAGCACCCGGCGGGATTCCCAGGCGCAAGTGGGAAATATCTCCGCCGCCGGGGAACAGGAGAGCATCCAGTCTCTCAAACAGGTCGCGCAGGGCAGTCTCGGAGAGCCCCACGGGAATAATGACCGGCGCGGCCCCCGCCTCAGCCAGGGCCTGCAGATAGGAGCGCGAAACCCCGTTCAAGTGAGAGGATCCGTTGGTCAGTCTGGAGGTGACGCCGATCAGGGGAGAGGTCATGGAATAACAAAGGGCGCGGCCGTGCAGCCCCGCCCTGGATCCGCCCGGCCAAAGGCGCCCTTCTCAAGCCAGTTCCGCGGAAGCATTACTCTTGAGAGGTCTCGGACTTGCTGCGCAGGCGCGCCCGTTTGCCGCGCAAGCCGCGCAAGAAGTAGAGCTGGGCGCGCCGCACCCGGGCGCGTCTCTGGACCACGATGCGCTCAATGTTCGGCGAGCGCAGCGCGAAGGTGCGCTCCACCCCGATTCCGTGAGCCGCCACCCGCCGCACGGTGAAAGAGGCTTGGTTTCCGCCCTTGCGCGTGCGGATGATCGTGCCCCGGAATTCCTGGATGCGCTCTTTGTCGCCCTCTTTGATGCGGACGTGCACGTTGACCGTGTCGCCCGCTCGCAGTTCAGGGACCTCGGGATTGGCAGGGGCTTCCATCGCCCTCATTAGATCGGTCATCGCATACCCCACATTCAGCAATTCGCCGCCCACCGGTTTCTTGGGCGGCCAGGAAATTATACCATGACGGCTGAGGGTTGCTTGCTGGCTGTGCAAGTTCCTGACACAGCCGATGCGCCCCTGTGCGATCAGAGCGATCCAACCCCGGACCGCCCCGCGCGCCTCAGCCTGCCCAATTGCCGGAAGGATGCAGGCGGCGGGCGGGTCCGGGTGGAGGCAGGGATCGGACGGAAGACAGTCTCGCCCCGGCCTCCCCAGCCTCCTCGGAGATTTGATTCCCATGTCCGCTGCCTGCGCGAACCCTCGGGCGAACGCCGCCCGGGTTCGTTTCGCCGGGGCTGGAAATTGGACCCGACTGGACGCTCAGCCGCGACGACCACGCCTCCCGCTCGCGGGGCGCGCTTTCGCTCGGGCCTGTGCTTTGCGAGGTATTAGTGGGGAATGCCCATCGCCTTTGGGCCAATGGGCGCCGGTAATCGCTTGGCGACAACACGATAGCCGACGGTAGAATCCTCTACTTTGACGCGTTCCTCCAATGCCGAGTAGACCACAGCCGGAATGTTCCTTAGCGTCAGTGCGAGCAGGTACCTAAGAGGCCGATACCAAGGGGCCTGAAGCGCCTGTTCGATGTATGAGAAGGCCCTGCCATTCATTTCCACCAGATGGCCAAACAGTCCTCCATTGGGTTCGATGGTATCGGCCTCAAAACCGAACTCCGGGAGGGTCTTCTCACAAAAATGCCTTGTGTACCCTCCCGAGAAGGGGTATGGAGTTTGGTGGGCGCTACCCAGGGGGGGAGTAAGGATGAGCCCTCCTCCAAGCTGCGTAACGCGGGCGATCTCACCTAGAACCTGGCGTGGTCTGGACAGATGCTCAACGACCTCCGTCAGAAATACAACCTCAAATGATTTCCCGGAAAAGGGAAGGGCAGACGGATCGCCCACCACACTGATGCTTGCTTCACCGTGTTCGGGACTTGCCGAAATGTCCA
>JBEKHT010000149.1:0-3870 GCA_050012135.1 Anaerolineales bacterium
GGCAAATGGTTACGCAGGAAAGAGCACGGGCCAACTAGAAACGGTTGACTTCCTCGGGAGCGTGGCCCGGCAGGAGGACTCCTCGAATATGACCATTGGTTATCAGTTGCTATGGCCCCAGTTCAATACTGAGACCACGGTCGACCCCACATATCGCGCGGGAACATGGTTCGATTTCCTTTTGGAATCGCGTGAGGGAATACACAATCTCAATTCATCCGTCGAAGGCCTAACCGCAGCGGACGAGTTTCGCGTGATTGAGATCGGAGATGGGAATTGGCCGGGACGGCCCCCCTGGCCTGGGTTTGAATTGGTGGCACGTTTTGGTGTTTTTGAGGTTTTTCGGAGAACTCATTGAGGTCAGATCCACATGAGTTGGGCACGGGAACCGAGGCCCCGAACTGGCTGGAAGAGAGAACGGCCAAAGGCTGGATAGGAATTTGGGGAACGCAAGGAAAAGGATTCTTGGGGGAATTCGGATCGTCTTGCGTCACTGGCGCGAACGTAACTGACAAATCCATTTTCTCGGGTAGTGAGAGACAAACCCAATCTCCGGTCTTGCCGTCCAATCGTGCGACGAGACTCAGGAACAGGGGCCTGCAATCAATCTGGAAGGGGAGAGAACAACTGCCAACCACTTCGGGAGGATAATTGAGCTGATGGTGATCAGGTCGGGGTGGGTCAAGACGGCCTCAGGGCTGGGTTCTGGGGGGCAATTGGCTGGCAGCCGCCGGAGAGATCCTGTGATTCCAGGACCGGAGGAGTCTGATTTCCATCCGCTGGAGGCTATCAGTCCTTCCGGCAATCCTTGGGCCTTGAGGCATGGAGCCTTGGGGACCGTCGGTGGATCCACGCATCTGAATCATGATGCGACGCTAGATTCCAGTTCCACGAGCAAGGGGCATCATGGATAGCGCCACCACAGCTGTGCTGGTCGTCTCTTGTGATCGCTATCGCGATGTGTGGGATCCCTTCTTCACACTCCTCTTTCGGTACTGGCCGGATTGCCCATACCCGGTCTATCTGGGTGCGAACCAGGAGACATTTCCCAGCGACAGGGTTCAGCCCATCTTGATCGGCCCGGATCAAGATTGGTCCTCCAATCTACTCCGGATGCTTGAGAAGCTGCCCCAACCCGACTGCCTTCTGCTGCAGGAGGATTTTCTACTGTCTGGCGTTGTCGACACACCCCGTGTGCGGGACTTGGTGGCGTACGCCCAGCGGAAGGGAGCGGGTTGCATGAGGCTGATGCCGATCCCGGGAGCCGAGGCAGCGTGTCCTGACTCGGAAGACATCGGGGTGCTTCCCAAAGGAAGCGACTACCGTGTTTCTCTTCAAGCGGCTTGGTGGCAGAAACAGGTCCTCCAGGTTCTGTTGAGGCAGGGAGAAACCCCTTGGCAGTTTGAGGTCCGCGGCTCCCTGCGGTCCGGCGATCTGGAGTTCCCTTTCCTGTCTCTTCTGGAAGGAAAAGGATTCCCGCTCAATTACTTCACGACGGCTGTTGTCCGGGGATACTGGGACCCGGAGGCGGTGAGGTATTGCCGCCAGGAGGGAATTCAGATCGACCTACTTGCGCGCCCTGTCCTCCCCTCCTCCATGCGAGTGGAGCGGGGTCTTGTGTCCCGGGGTTGGCCGAGAAGACTGGCCAAGGTCGTCGCCTCCCCGCTCCGCCTAATCAGAAAGCGCTGATCCCCAATGAGGACCCGATGCCCGACTCCGTAATCCGCAGACTGCGGCAATGGACCACAGCCTTCACGGCAGGGATGCTCAAGAGGTCCCCTTTTTCCTCCAGCCAAATTGGCCCCCCCAAAGGGCTGATCTGGGATTTCCGCGGTTGGGCCGAGGCGATTGACCGCAAGCTGCCGTTCATGGAGAAGGGATGGCGCCACTGGTTCATTCCGGTTCGAGAGGCGGAAGTCATCCAGTCGCGTCCGCCCTTGTCGCTGGAATCCGAAATGCCTGAGCCGTACCGGGAGGCGCAACTCTATCGCTATCCACCGCTCTATCTTGCTCACGTGCGCTTGGGCCGTTTAGCGCTGCGGGAAGGAGTGGTGATATCCACGGATGACCGTGTCTTTGATGAATTCTCTTACTGCTGGGGTAGGGCACCTCGCCAACTTCCGATCTTCCATAGATTGCACCTGCCGCCTTTGAAGAGAAAGGCCGGGGTTTATGCGACGATCCTGTCACCGGGCAGCGCTGCTCCAAACTACTTCCATTGGCTGGTGGAGACTCTCCCTCGAATTGCTATCCTTGAGGAGGCTGGAATTGATAACTATCTCTTGATTGTTCCTCGCGGCATGGCTCCCTGGCAAACCGAATCTCTGGAGAGGCTCGGCTTTTCGCAGGACCGGCTGGCGGAATTTGGTGAGGAACACTGGCAAGTCGACAGTCTCCTTGTTCCTTCGTTGCTCGGCTATAGCGGAATGTGTCGACCCTGGGCCGCGACTTGGCTGCGTCGACGGCTGGGCGTCCCCGAACGCAAAAAGGGCACGCGGCGTTTGTACGTGAGCCGAGCCCGTGCAGGTCATCGAAGAGTGTCGAATGAGGAGGAGGTGCTTGAGGTACTAACCCCCCTGGGCTTCGAGAGTGTTTCCATGGAGGGGGCGACGCTGGAAGAACAAATATCGCTCTTTTCCGAAGCAGCGTACATCGTTGGGCTGCATGGGGCGGGGCTGACCAACGCCTTGTTTGCCCCTTCCGGAACGTGCGTAATCGAGTTCATGTCCCCTGTTCCCCGGTATCTTAATGCTTGTTACTATTCTCTCTCCTCGGCTGTCGGTCACCGATACATGTATCTGCTCGGCACACATCGTGCTCGGCTGGACGCCCTCCCGGCGGGGCCGAAACGCTGGCGGGAAGACCTCGAGGTGCCGACCAACACGCTGTCCAAGGCAGTGCATGTCTTGCAGGCTTCATGATGATCGGCGCTACCCTGATGGCCGGATCCCTTGCTTGCACTCGTCTCACCCTCGAATGCTCTTGGCTCAAGACAGTCCTCGGAAAATCAACTTGGCAGAAACTGTGGCGCACTTGCCGCAGCGAGCCTCGGAAGAGGTTGGCGAAACGGTCCGGTTCAGTCTGGAACAGGCGCCATCCTCAAGATCCGGCAAGGAGAATGGAGACTCCCCATTTGTGATGAGAGGACGGGTCAATCCACCCGGCCCTCCCTTCCCTCCGCGAGGACTTGTTGGGGACGTGCCTTTGGGTGACCGGGGTGAGCTTGGACCGGGTTTCTCTCCAGAGGAGCTCGATTGCTAACGCCGTCGGGGGCGTCTCGACGGATTCGCCGCAGGAATGGGCTTCGTCGGCACAAAGGTTGTGCCGGCCGACATACTCGAATGGGTGCCGGGAAAAGCTTGGCCAAACAACCCGGTTCCATCCGGCGGCACATGCCAAGGCGATCCTTTGGAAGTCATTGCGGCAGCGATCCGGATCCTTAAGCCATAGCGGTCTTCCGAGGAGGGAAGGCAGTTGGGACCCCGCTTCGGGTGGTGAGCTCTCGATCTGCACGGTTGATGCACGCCGGCGTGTGGTCCGATGCCCTGGCATTGGGTGGGGTCGCAGATCGGCCCAACCTCGTCCGAAGAGGCTAAGCGGAGGCCCCTTGCCCTGGCCATGGCCTGGGAGCCTATCCTACTGGAGGCTTATTGCGATGCCATCCTGGACTAACTTTCGTCGGAAGATGATCGGCGGGTGGGTCGACACCCTCTCGCCATGGTTCCACGCTCGAATAGCGGCTGTCCTTCGTCCTCTGCCGGTATCCTCGCGCAAGCTCGGACCACCCAAGGGCGTCATCTGGAACCTCGAGGATTGGATCCGAACGTGGGAGGCCAAACAGCCCTGGACCGAGCGCGGCAAGGGTCATTG
>JBEKHT010000150.1:0-3847 GCA_050012135.1 Anaerolineales bacterium
TGTGCAACCCGAAGACGATCACGACCAAACCCCCAATGCGGGCGATCCACTCATGAACGTTGAAGAGCAGACGGCCTACAGCCGAGGCGGCCGCCCCCAAGCCGACGAAAATGAGGCTGAAGCCAGCCACAAAAGCCAAGCCATGGCGGAAGACGCCCCAGCGCCCGCGAAGCGCTGCCTCCCCAGGGCGGGAGACACGCCCGCCCAGATAGCCGACATAGGCGGGGACCAGGGCGAACACACAGGGCGAGAGAAAGGAGGCCACTCCCGCCAACCAGGCCAGCCCAATCGTTACGGATCTCGCCTCCACCGGGCTGCTCCCGCGCGCTTCAGTCCTTCGCGATCACGATGACGGCGGTGCCGCCCGGAAGCGGCGGGGTAGCGACCCCCAAAGGATAGGGAACGGCGGGCTGGGTCCAGCGGAAAACCCAGTGGGCGTCCTCCGGGCGCGCGTTCACGCAGCCATGAGATTTCGGCACGCCGTAGTCATTGTGCCAGTAGGTCGAGTGGATCGCGACGCCATTGGTGCTGATGAAGCAAGTTGTCCAACCCACCCCGGGCAGGTCATATCCGCTGGCCGCATTCCCAGCCGCCATCCAGACCCCAACGCGCTTCCATTGAACTCGGTGACTGCCCGGGGAGGTGGCCCATACCATCTCCTTGCTGTCCGGCTTGTTGATCTGAGGGCCCGAGGCGATGGTGGCGTGAAAGACCTCCACTTCATTCTCAAAAGCCGAGAGATCCTGCCGATCGAGGTCCACCACAATCTTCTTGTTCTCCACCTCGGGCGAAAGCGCGCTGACCTCCTCGGCTGCGATCGGGCGCAGTCCCTGGGCGGGCGCATAGGCTCCCAGATCCTGGATGTGATACCAGACCTGACCCTGCTCATCCCTTGCCAGCGCGTCGATCTGGTAGATGGAGGCATAGTACAGGCGGTGTTGGACGGGAGCCGTCCCCGCAGGCTGGCTCGTTGCGTCCACGTAGGGCACGGTCACCTCGGCCCAAACGCCGCCGCTGGGAAGGGTCCCCAGAGGCGAATTCGGTTGGAAGATCATGGGCTGCACATCGGGAAAGTAGAGATAACCCTGCGAGGTTTCCAGCCACACATGATTCTGGGGCGCGGCACCCAGGCCGACGACCTGCCGCCGGACCTGGACCACCTCATCCTGCTGTTTCCATCCCAGGAAGGAGCTGTCGGGTGTGGGACGAGAGCGCAGGGCAGTCCGGGCGATGGTCACCCGCCCCAGGCTGGCCCCGGGATCAAATTGGTCGCCCCAGGTGGCCAACCCGACTCGCGACGGAAGCAGCCACTGCAAGGCGCCCAGCTGGCGACCTGCGCGCACGGAAACGGCGAGCCCGGCGATCCATAGGAATTCGCGTCGAGAGAGTCTCATGCCCAGCTCCAGGAACGAGAGGATACCCGAAAAGCTCCCCTTTCTGCAAGCCGGAAATAAAAAACATATCTTGGACCTTATTCCTGTGATAAACTGGGCCCGCCCTAGGACGATCTTTCCCCCCTTCCCTTTGGTTGGGAGGCAGACATGTCCATATCTCGCGAAGATGTCCTCGAATACCATCGCCGCGGGCGCCCGGGCAAGATCGAGGTCGTGCCCACCAAACCCGTCTCGACCCAGCGGGATTTGAGCCTGGCCTGCACCCCCGGCGTCGCCCAGCCCGTGTCGGAGGCGGTGGAAATCGTGCGGGAGCGATGCCCGGGTCTGGCCGTGGACGGCGAAATGCAGGCCGATACCGCGGTGGTCCGGGAACTGATCGAGGAACGTTACCCGTTCAGCGCCGTACGGGACGCCAACGTGCTGGTCTTCCCTTCCCTGGAAGCCGCCAACGTTGCCTTCAAGCTGCTGGACCGCCTGGGCGGCGCCGAGGTGATCGGTCCCATCCTTCTGGGCCTGGGAGCCCCCGTGCACGTGTTGCAGACCGGCGACGATGTGGAGAACACTGTGCGCATGGCGGCCGTGGCGGTCATGGATGCTCAGTCTCGGGGAGATACGGGTCCGGCCTAGCCGACGGTCGCTGGCCCCCGGGCTACCCTCCGCAAAAGGGGTCGCCTGTCCTTCCGATTCGCTTTTTCCTCTTGAGCTCTTTACAATGCGGGGCAAGGTCTCTGGAGCGGTTCCGCTTCGCGGATCGAAAGGGGTAGATTATGTCCGATGCCTTCCAGCGACTCGCCGTGCGTCTCGACGAAATCCCCAACGGCTTCCCGCCCACTCCCGACGGGGTGGAACTTCGCCTGCTAGCCAAGCTCTTCTCGCCGGAGGAGGCGGATCTCGCCTCCCGTTTGCGCCTGGTCGTGGAGAGCGCGGAGCAGATCGCCGCGCGGATCGGGGCCGACCCGCAGCAACTGCGCGCGCAGCTCAAGGCCATGGCGCGCAAAGGCCTGATCCGCCGCGAAAAGGGGGAGACCGAGGTTGGATTTGGCTTGATGCCCTTCATCGTCGGTATCTATGAGATGCAAGCCACGACGATTGATCAAGAGCTTGCCCGCCTGTTCGAAGACTATTACCGCCAGGCCTTCGGGGTAGGGCTGAACGCAAAACCGCCCATCCACCGGGTGATCCCGGTGGGCGCCAGCGTGCGCATGGACATGGAGGTCCGCCCCTTCGAAAGCGCGGCGGACATCCTCGGGGGTGCCCAGGCCTGGGCGGTGCTCGATTGCATCTGCCGCAAACAGAAAGCGCTGATCGGCCAGCCCTGCGAGCACCCGCTCGAGGTCTGTCTGACGTTCAGCGCAGTTCCCGGCGCCTTTGACCATGCCGAAGGCATGCGCGCCCTGTCCCTGGAGGAGGCCATGGACACCCTGCGGCGGGCGGACGAAGCGGGCCTGGTTCACACGACGAGCAACAACCAGAAGGGGTTGTGGTACATGTGCAGCTGCTGCACCTGCTCCTGCGGGATTCTGCGCGGCATGGCCGATCTGGGCATCGCCAACGTCGTGGCTCGTTCCTCCTTTGTCAACACTGTGGACGAGGAACAATGCGTGGGCTGCGAATTGTGCCTCGAGAGCTGCCAGTTCAAGGCCTTGAGCATGGAAAACGAGCGAGTGGCCAGGGTGGATCGGCAGAAGTGCGTGGGCTGCGGGGTCTGCGCGGCCTCCTGCCCGGAAGGCGCCCTCGCGCTGGTCCTCCGGCCGGAGGAGGAGATGCAGCCGCCGCCTCTGACCATGGCCGAGTGGATGGCCGCGCGCGCCGTCGCGCGCGGCATTGACCTGGGCAGGGTGCTCTGAACCAGCCGGCCCGGCGCGGTTGCAGCCCGAGGGAGAACGGCTCTGGGCTCCAGGCCCAGTCGCTGCGGGCGGCTCCGCCACCGGAATTTCCACCTTCCAGTTCGAAGCCACTTCCCCCGCTTCAGGTTGATCCCCTCCTTCCCACGGGCCCTCGCCCACATTCTCTCGAGAGGATTCTGGGATGACTGACACAATGCGGGGGGTGCGGCGGCGAATGGCCATGACCTGGGAACTGGTCCCCTTCTTGTTCACCCCGCCCGTTCGGGATCTGGTTATGGTGACGGGAGCTGACAGCACTCATTTTCGGAGCCTGATCCAATTCCTGTCGAGCCTCCTCCAGCACGAGCATCCGACGGCCATTGTGGCGTATGATCTCGGCCTGCGACCCGAGGAACACCATCAACTCGCCCATCAGTTTCCCCAGGCGCTGCTCAGAACCTTCGACTATTCCCCCTACCCCAGCTACTTCAACATCCAGGTGGAGGCCGGTCAATACGCCTGGAAGCCCGTGATCATCTCCTCCGTCGTGGAGGAGTTCAGATCCGCGGTCTGTTGGATGGACGCTGGCAATGTGGTCACCTCGCGGCTGATTTGGCTGCGCAAGAT
>JBEKHT010000151.1:0-3799 GCA_050012135.1 Anaerolineales bacterium
TCACCAGTGCCAGTGCCGACGCGCTGCTTTCCGGATCGTCTTCCAGGGCTCTCCGGGCGGCCTGCTCCGCTTCCGCCCAGTGGCGCACCACCAAGAGGCTGGTCGCTTCGGAGAGCGCCCGGTCGGCCTCGCGCGGTGCCAGTTCCCGCACAAAGCGCCGCACCATGGCCTCCGGTTGGGCCCCCACGAATTGGGCAACCACCCGCCCGCCCTTGAAAGCCCTCACGGCGGGGATCCCTTGGATGCCGTAGCGTGCGGCCAGAGCCGCGTTCTCATCCACGTTGACCTTGGCCAGGCGGAAGGCTCCATTCGCCTCGCGCGCCAAACGCTCAAGGGTCGGCCCCAGGACCCGGCAAGGCCCGCACCAGGGGGCCCAGAAGTCCACTACCACCGGGGCCTCCATCGAGTGGTTGACCACTTCGAATTCGAAAGTCGCTTCGCTAACGTCCAGAATCTCCGGATCCATTCCGCCTCCAACGGCCCGACACCATTGTACACACCCAGTGCAAGAATACCATAAGAGCGGGCCGAAACCCCTACTCTTCCTCCACCGACCGGCCGGGCTGTTCGATGCGCACGACCTCGCCCCGGTAGTTGACCACGACCCGGAATCCCATCATCCCCATCCACAAGCGGGCTTGCTCCGGCAGCCCGTGTTCCATGACCTGGTCCAGGTAGGCATCCGGGTTCTCCATGTTCCTCTGCAGGACGGCTTTGGTGAAGATATCTTCCTGGCCGAGCATTTTCATGGCCTGCTCAGCGACCTCCTCCTCGTGGCCTTTCAGCTCTCCCCACAGCCCCCGCAGGATCTCCCCATCGAGTTCCCGCGCGCGCAGGTGATGGCGAAATCCGTGATCATCGATCACATAGAACGACTCCCCGCCTACCGAAGTGGCGCTCAGGGGCTGGCCTTGCTCGGTAAATACCAAGCCTTCAAAGACGGCTGCCATCGGGCCCTCTCAGCTGACGATGACGCGGGTGCCGGAGCCGACCTTGAGCAGGCGCTCACCCGTGGGAACGACCGGCAGACTCCAGCGGTAGAACCACTTGGCCGCCGCGGGGGGAAGATTGACGCAACCGTGGCTGTGCGGGGTGCCATAGTCATTGTGCCAGTACGTGCCGTGAAGGGACACGCCCGTCGTGGTGAAGTAGCTGACCCAGGGAACGCCCGGCAGGTCATATCCCATCCCGGCCGGATCTCCAGCCGCCATGTGGCGCGAAGGGCGTTTGTAGAAGGTCGACCAATCCCCCAGGGGGGTCGTGGGTCCCCCCTTCTTGGTCGCAAAGCCGGTGGAGGCGCGGCTCATGAACACCGGCAGGTCGCCCTCGTACGCGGTCACCCACTGCTTGGCCAAACTCACTTGGATGCGCTTCTCCTGCGCAGGGACCTCGGGCGAAAGGGGGGAGAGTTCGTCCGCGCCCACCGGCCGGAAGTGTTCGGCCCGGCCCCAGTTACTCAGCCCCCCGCGGTCATCCTCCAGCCGGTACCAGGCCTGTCCGGCCGCCGAATGTGCGATCTCTGCGGCCCAGTAGGTGGTGCTGTAGTAGAGCCGGCGCTGGATGAGGGAGGCGTAGTCCGGAAGAGCACGAACATCCGTGAAGGGGACGGTCACCTCAACCAATGCTCCCCCGTCGGGCAGCGCGGTCATGGGCAGGTTGAACCGAGTCTCGACCGGCTGAAGCCCGCCGGAGTGAATGTAGCCCCCTCCCGCGATCTTGTACCAGATCAGGTTGTAGTCCGGATCACTCCCCACGACGACCTGTTCCACATCGAGGATCTCGTCTTGCCGATGTTGAGCGACCCCTGGCGCGGTCAGGCTCGCGGCTTGCCGCTCCACGACCCAGGGGTAGGCCACTCTCACTTGCCAGGGAAGATCCTGCGCAAGATCCCGGAGCAGGGGATGTCCCAGATAGAAAACCAGACTCAATCCCGCCGCCTGAAGAAACTGCCGCCGGGAGAGGCTTGGGGCCAGGGCGCCGGGCAAACTCCAAAGGGGCGTCACGCTTGACCGTCCTTGAGGATGAAAGCGACGAGGCTAGTAGTGAATGTTGACGAGGGTCCCGACTGAGGCCCAATTGTAAAGCCAGGCGGCATCCGAGGTCCGCATGTTGACGCAGCCATGGCTCATGGGATGGCCAAAGTTGTGATGCCAGTAGGTCCCGTGCAGAGAATACCCCTCGTAAAAGTACATGACGTAGGGGACATTCGGCAGGTAATAACCCGGCCCGGTCATGTCATCGTAGCGGTACTTCACGTAGATTCGGTAGCGACCGGTCACAGTCGGGTGGGCCGCGACTCCGGTCGAGACGAGAAAGGTCGCAACCGGGGAATTGCCCTGATAGGCGACGACCGTTTGAGTGGACAAGTCGACGTCGATCCAGCGGGTCCCTGCGGCCGAGGCCGCCGCGGCGGACTGCGGGTAGGCCGTCGCCGGTGCCTGAGTCGGGGCGGGTTGGGGCCGGCGAGTGGCCGAAGCGGCAAAGGTGGGAGTCGGCCGAGGGGTGAACGCGGGTGTGACCGTGGGGGTGACGGTGGCCGTGAAGGTCGGGGTGGCCGTGCCCGGGTCCTTCTGCAAGTTGGCGAAAACGATCGGGTCCTGGGCCGCCCCAGCCGTGTGGGCAAAAAGGGCAGCCGTAGCCACGGTTGCGCAACAGACGGCCGCGCTCGAAATGAGGATCCCCCGGGCCCAGCGCCGGGCAACCTGCCCCGCCCTGCGGGGCCGAGGTTTCTGGCGGGCAGGCGGGTGGGCCGGCACGATCGGTTGGGTAGCGCCGGCAGGCTGCCTGGCGGGGTGCCTTGAGCCGTTCCTTCGCTCGACGCTCCGGTTCAGCTCCGCCAGGGCCTCCCGCGCCGGTGCGCTCCTGGGGTTGATCTCAAGCACCCGCTCGAGATACCGCCTGCGCGCCTGGGCCGGAGCCAAGGCGGCAAGCAAAAGCCACCCGAACTCACTTTGGGGGTCGATCTCCAGGGCGCGGAAGGCGTGGCGCCGGGCGGCCAGGCGATCTCCTTGCGCGAGTGCCTCCCGCCCCAGCGCCGCCACTCGATCGGCCTCGGCTTGAGAGTTCCCTCGCCCGGTCAAGGCGTCACCTTGCTCATGGCCAGCGGCTCATTGCGGACGAAACAGAGAATCCCGTCGGCGATGCCCCGCGCGGCCAGGTCCGGGTGCTGCGTCAGGAACGTGCGATCCAGGTACAAGAATCCGGTTTCGATGATCGCCGCGGGAGTGTTCTTGTCAATCTCACTGTACGTGTGGTACTGGGTCATGTCCCGAGTGATGCTGCCCGCGTGGAAGGGAAGGGAGGTGTCGGTTTGATAGCGGCTCACCAGACAGGCCACCAAATGCTGGGAATCCTGGGGCGCGGTACCGGCCGAGGAGCCGGCCACCTTGAACCCGGTGGCCTGATCGTTGATGTATTCGCAGGAATCGGCGTGAATGGAAACCAGGGCCAGGGCCCGATATCCTTTGAGACGCGAGTCAAATTCCTGCAGGAGATCCACGCTGTAGCCTTGCCTCTCCAAGAGGATTTGAACCCGCTGCGCGATGTCCTTGTTGACGGAGGCTTCCGTGAGCCCATCCGGGCAGACGGCGCCCGAGTCATTCCCCATATGGCCCGAAACGATCCCAATGTGCCGACTCAGCCCAATCGAGGAACCCACGAATCCGGGAACCGCCGTGGGCTGAATCAACCGGATGAAGGTTTCGCGGACGAGGTCCGGAGAAAGGGAAGAGGGCGCAAAGGTGATGAAACCCGTAGCCAGTGCGGCCGCGATCCCGATGGTGAAGACCAGATAGCGATA
>JBEKHT010000152.1:0-3787 GCA_050012135.1 Anaerolineales bacterium
CGATGTGGCGCTGACGAAAAAGCAGATCGAGGACAGCCCCCCCATCGATACGCACAAGCCCGTCTCACGGCAGCACGAGGCCGTGTACTTGGGGTATTACGGTTACCCCTATTATTGGGGTGGGCCCCAATTATGGGGGCTTGCGTCTTACCCGGCAGGCTTGGCGGTTCAAAGGGAAGCGGTGACGGAAGGGGAAGCGTCGCAAGCCAGGGCGGGAAAAGAGTCGGCCGATTCACATCTGCGCAGCACCGACGAGGTGACGGGTTATCACATCGAGGCGGCTGATGGTGCGATCGGTCACGTGAAGGACTTCATCGTCGATGATGAAACCTGGGCCATTCGATACCTCGAGGTGGATACGCGGAACTGGTTGCCTGGCAAAACGGTGCTGGTGTCACCCCAATGGATCGACAATGTGAGTTGGCCGGACTCCAAAGTCTACGTGGATCTATCCCGGGAAAGCGTCAAGAACGGCCCGGAGTGGATCGAGTCTATGCCCTTCACTCGTGACTACGAGAATAGGCTTTACGATTATTACGCCCGGTCGCCTTATTGGGCGCCAGAATCTGAGCAATCACGTAGCCGCGCGGCGAGCAAAGGTTGATTGATATAAGAATCATGGTAGCCATCTGGGGGAACACTTGTCTCCAGGGCACTAGCAATACTAGGTCAAGTAGACAAGACGTGTCGGTGGACTTTGTCAAGCACCATCGGCAACCCCCAGCGATTCTACTGAGCCGACAAGCCGACCCGAATCCAACCCTTGCACTCCTTCAGGATCCGCAAAACCCTACGACGACTGAACTGAAGCAGTCGTGTCCCGTGACTCTGGCGACAAACACCTGACGGTTTCCAGAGGTGACTGCCAGACAAAACAGGGCCATTGAAATCCTGGCGAATCACAAGTCTTGGGAACATTGCGTTTCAGTGCAGGAAATGGCGGGACAGGACTATTGCACAGAACGTGGCGAAGCCGAGGAGGATCAGGCCGAGGATGGCGTTGACGAGGCGGAAGAAGGTCGGGCCGATGCGGTGGGGGATGAAGCGAACGACGACGATCAGCGTGGTGAACCAGGTCATCAGCCCGGCGGCGGCCATCAGGATTCCCCACCCGGGGGCGTTGGAGCCCAAGATGGAATGGGCGAAGGGGAGCCAGTTGGAGGTGACGCCGACCCAGTAAATTATGGTTAAGGGGTTGAAGATGGTCAGGGCGGCACCGGCGGCGACATCGGCGACCAGATGCGCGGGGACGGTGCCTTTGTCCCAGCGTTTGCGAGCTCTGGTGTGGGCCCGCAGGGGTTCCCTGACGGCGCGAACAAGGAAGTAGATCCCCAGCGGAAGCAGGACGATTACGCCGATGGCCGCGAGGACGGTCCGGAGAGTCGGGTTGGACAGGTCGGAGAGGAGATAGTGACCGCCGAGGAGGACCAGGGAGAAGAGGATCAGGTCGCCGGTGATGGAGCCGATTCCGCAGGCGAGGGTACGGCGCCAACCGCCGATCATGCCGCGGCGGATGGCCAGCATGTTGACGGGGCCCATGGGCGCGGCCGCCGCCAATCCCATGAAAAATGCGGCCGAAAGTACGTGGATGTCGGAGACGAACACCATGTTGCGCCAGATAGGTAGAATAGGCCCGAAATTCCACTCGGGCATTCTGGCAGCCAAGAATATACACCCAGTTGCCTCCAACTGAGCCGTTCGAGCGCATTTTTTCTCCTTGGCTCGTCCCCGCACTTCGGTGAGTCCTGAAAAGCCGATTCGGAACCAATTAGCCGGAAGGCTGGGTCTTGCGCAAGCCACTCGGCGTCGTTGACTTCCTCGTAACCGATGCGGCGGCCGTAAATGCATCGCCGCCAACGAGCCTTCATGGAGCATCCTCGGTAATTCCCCGCGGGCCCAGACGTAAATCCCCCCGCATGAATTGCGGTGAGCAATTTTGACCAGACGCTTGTGCCTTCCGGTACAGACACGCGAGTCACTCTCGATATATAGAATGTTTGGGGGCCACGATAGCTGACGAGGGTGACGCGGCCCGGTGGCGAGATCGGGCCTCTGGAGGCATCTAGCATGAGCAGACATACGCTCTCTTTCAATTCCCGGAACTTCCTCAAGAGGATCGGCACTCAAAAGACGACTCGGGAGTACCAAGACCAACAGGCCATATATTCGCAAGGGGACGCGGCTGATGCGATGTTCCAAATCCAGAATGGCAACGTGAAGCTCGCGGTTGCATCGCCGCGCGGCAAACAAGCTGTCATCGCCATTTTGGGGCCAGGGGACGTTTTTGGAGAGGGCTGTCTGGTAAATCGATCCCTGCGGATGTCGACCGCAACAGCGATTCAACCATCCACGATCGCCTGCGTGAAAAAAGGAATCCTGGTTCGCCTCATCCGTCAAGAGCCTGCCTTTGCAAAGCTTTTTATCTCCTACCTGCTTTCTCGGATGGTTCGAGTCGAAGAAGATTTCGTGGATCGACTCTTCAATTTCAGCGAGAAACGCCTGGCCCGGATTCTCTTACGGCTTACGCATTTTGGCAAGGAAGGTCGAGACGGAACTGCATTTCCCAGAATCAATCAGGAACACTTGGCCCAAATGGTCGGCACCACCCGGTCGCGGGTCAGTCACTTCATGAACAAGTTCAGGAAGCTGGGCTTTGTCGAATACAATGGCAACGGCGTGTTGACGGTCCATGGCGGTCTCCTCAGTGCAATCCTGCGCGACCAGCCTTCAGGTCAAACCCCCGGTCATTCCTATCTGGCCCAGACTGTAGTTCCCCCTCCCGAACTGCGGTGAGCAATTCAGACCAAACACGTGAGCCATGCTGTACAGACACGCGAATCACCCCGGGCTATAAACATAACAGGAAGGGGACTCGCGAGAGTCTCTAGCTGATAAGAGCCCAGAGAAGAGATAGTCGGCAGGAGAGAGGCGCAGGTGTCGCATCATCCGCTCAAGCAAGGAGGCGTATGCACTTTCTCCGGTGGATCGCACTGGGACTGCAGCCCTGAAACCTGCAACAGGAGCAACCGTGATGAAGCCAAGCACCAAAGATAAGGCCGAAGGCAAGTTTCACGAAATGAAAGGCAAGCTCAAGGAGAAAGCAGGACAACTGACGAATCATCCCGGTTTGGAAACCGAGGGCACAGTTGAAAAGGCGGCCGGGAAGGTTCAAGGGATAATCGGCCAGGTGGAGAAAGTCCTCGAAAAATAGCAATGCCGGCCAGTAGTCCAACAGTTCTGAATGGGAACATCGGACGCTCCGGTCAGTAGGTGTGGTTGCAAAAAGGGAGCTTTAAATGAAAAGACTTACTTTGATTCTTCTGTTGCTGACGTTCTGTGCGACGGCTTTCGCCGGTGAGAGCCAACTACAAAAGGCAACGAACGTTGTCAACGAGATCATGGGGACTCCCGACAAGGGCATTCCTCATGATTTGCTGGACAAAGCCGTGTGTGTGGGCATCGTTCCTTCTGAAATGAAGTTCGCCTTTGGATTTGGTGGCACTTATGGACGCGGTGTGCTGGTGTGCCGCAAGGGCGGGAACGGTGCGTGGGATGCGCCTTCCATGTTCACCATGGGCGGCGCGAGCGTGGGATTTCAGATCGGCGGTAAGGCCACCGACGTCGTCTTCCTCGTGATGAACCCGGAAGGCATGAAAAAACTGGTTCAGGACAGCGTCAAGCTGGGCGCGGAATTATCCGTAGCGGCCGGCCCGGTGGGTCGTTCCGCGGAAGGCGCGACCGACGTTCAACTCCATGCGGAGATTCTTAGCTACTCGCGCTCACGGGG
>JBEKHT010000153.1:0-3716 GCA_050012135.1 Anaerolineales bacterium
GCCTCGATCATGGCCTTGCAGATTCGGTCTTTTACCGACCCTCCCGGGTTGTGCCCCTCGAGCTTGGCATAGATCCTGACCTGGGGATTGGGATTCAAGTGGCGGATCTCCACCACCGGGGTGTTGCCAATAAGCGCCAGGAAGCCTGGCAAGTGTGATCCTGATTCTGCAGCCCTGTTCATGATGTCTCCTCACGGTCACGGGATCACGGGACCGGATTCCAGGGTCCGGTCGACACTGCGGAGAGGGCATCAAGTATGGAGGAGGAGCCAACTCTCCGGTCCCCGCGATCAGGACGGGCGCATGCCGGGCGGCCGCCTCGCCAGGCAACCCGGATTCCCCCAATCGCAAACGCCGGGTCGACTGGTGTCCCCGCTTAATTCTACAACGGGGGCAGGCCGCCATTCTCGAGCCGGGGGGAGCGCCTGAGTGTCCGCCTGCCTGTGAGCGGCCGCGCGGCGGCCCATCCTTCGGTCCGCTTTTCTTTGGGGAGGACTTGGGGCAATTCCAGGCGATTCCCCTCATTTCCTTGGAACGGGGTCGCCCGGGCTCGGTTCCAGTCCCTGGAGGAAACAAGGGCATGGATCGCGCCAAGCGGCGGGAGGGACCAAAGCGCCGATCCCTTCAGCCTTCGAAGCGACCGGCAGGGGGGTGGACGGCCCTGATCGGGAGATCGGCAGCGCCGGTGAGGGGGTGTCCCTTCCTTGTGACGACCCGTGTGGAAGGAGGCCGATTGGGGGAGAGGTCCGATTATGATAGATTTGGTCCACCGGGAGCAGACCTGAGTACCCACCCACTCGGTTGGGCGCCCGATTCGCGTGGTGATTGAGTTCCCCATTTCACCAGGATCGGGTGATCCCGGGGCGAGGCAAGGGAATGCGCGGGCGGCATTGGGCCGTTAGAATCTCGGGGACCCTCTCGCGGGTGTCTGCACGCGTTTGAGGACGGATGGGGACTATGGGAGAGGCAGGCTGAACGGGGCAATAGCTTTTCGAGTGGTGAGGGTGGGAGGGTAAGGCCTTCCCGCTGGCCCGATCGGATCTGACTTTGACACCTCCGGCGATTCACATCCAGGATCTGTGCAAGACCTACTCGGTCAGCGAGCGGGAAGCGGGCGTCCTGGCCGCACTTCAAAGCCTCATTCACCGCAAGAGGCAGGAGGTCCCGGCCGTGGACGGGATCTCCTTTGACCTCGTCCCGGGCGAGGTGGTTGGTTTCCTGGGTCCCAATGGAGCCGGGAAGACCACGACGCTCAAGATGCTCTCCGGCCTGTTGCATCCAACGGCGGGCGAGGTGACCGTGCTCGGTTACGTCCCCTGGAGGCGCGACAGGGCGTTCCTGCGTCAGATCACTTTGGTGATGGGGCAGCGGAACCAGTTGGTTTGGGATATCCCCGCCATCGATTCGTTCGAGTTGAACCGGGCAATCTATCGCATTCCAACGCTCGACTATGTGCAGACGCTTAACGAACTGACCGAACTGCTGGATCTCGGGCCCCTGCTGCGCAAGCCCGTCCGTAACCTTTCCCTGGGGGAACGGATGAAATGTGAAATCGCAGCGGCCCTGCTCCACCGACCTCAGGTGGTGTTTCTCGACGAGCCGACCATCGGGCTCGACGTCACCATGCAGCGACGGATTCGCGCCTTCATCGGCGAGTACAATCGCCGCTTCGGGGCGACCGTCCTGCTCACCAGCCACTACATGGCGGATGTCGAAGCGCTTTGTCGCCGGGTGGTCGTGATCCACCACGGCCGGCTCCTCTTCGACGGGGAGTTGGCGGATCTCGTGCAGCAATTCACGGCGCATAAGACGATCGTGGTGCAGTTGGAGGACTGCCGGGCCGACCTGCGGTCCTACGGCGAAGTGGTTTCCTGCTCCGATGGGAGCTTCACCCTGCGGGTCCCCAAGGCGGAAACGGCCCAGGTCACCGAACGGTTGCTCGCGGACCTCCCGGTGATCGATCTCCTGGTGGAGGATCCTCCCATTGAGGAGGTAATTGACAACGTTTTTTCGCAGGGGGAGACGTGAGGGCCCTGGCCGATTTGTACGTGCAGCAGTTCAAAACCACCCTCGCCTCCACGCTCCAGTACCGTGCCTCGCTGGTCATTTGGATGATTGCCCACATCCTGGAACCGCTGGTGTACCTGATCGTGTGGTCGACGGTCTCGAACACGAACGGGGGGAGTGTCGGCGACATCACGACCCGAGGCTTTGCCGCCTACTACATTGTGCTGATGCTCGTCAACCACGTTACTTACACCTGGATCATGTTCGAATACGAGTATCGGGTCCGGGAGGGCAGCTTGTCGTTTGCTCTATTGAAACCTGTGCACCCCATCCACTCCGACATCGCCGATAACGTTTCCTCCAAACTCATCACCCTGCCCATGATGCTGGCCGCCGCGGCGGGTCTGGCGCTGATCTTCCGACCTTCCGCCTCCCCGGCCCTGTGGTCCCTGGCCGCGGCTGTGCCGGCCCTGGTGCTGGCCTTCCTGATCCGGTTTCTGGTGGAATGGACCCTGGCCCAGTCCGCCTTCTGGACCACACGCGTCAGCGCGATCAACCAGACCTACTTTGTCCCGCTCCTGTTCCTCTCAGGCCAGATCGCGCCCCTTTCGCTCTTCCCCGTTCCGATCCAGGTCCTGGCCTCCGTCCTTCCATTCCGCTGGATGATCGGTTTTCCGGTCGAACTTCTGACTGGACAGCTCAGCCCGTTGCAAGGACTGATCGGCTTGGCCGCCCAGGCCGCATGGCTGGCCTTGAGCATCGTCCTGGTGCGGATAGTCTGGCGGGCAGGTGTCCGGATCTATTCGGCGGTGGGCGCATGATGAACTACCTGCGTCTCCTGGGCGTCTTCTTCCGCGTCAGCGTCCTGGACGAACTCGCCTATCGGGTCAACTTTTTCGTCCAGTTGTTCCAGTCGTTTCTGGAATTGGCGACTGCCTTGGCGGGCCTGGCCGTGATCTTCTCTTTCACCGCCACGCTGGGCGGCTGGCGGCCCGACGAGGTGCTGGCGCTGGTCGGGGTGTACTTCCTGGTGGGGGGAATGATTGGGCTGGTAATCCAGCCCGGCATGGAGGATTTGATATCGTCCGTTCGTGACGGATCACTCGACTTCCTGCTCACCAAGCCGGAGGACGCGCAACTTCTTGTCAGTGTCCACCGGGTAGAGATCTGGAAGCTGATTGATGTCGCCCTGGGCCTGGGAGTGCTGGTCACGGCAATCATTCGATTGGGAGAGAAGGTGGGCGCCGGCCAAGCGGCATATTTCGCGGTCATGGTGACCGCTGGCGCAGCCATCATCTACAGCTTTTGGCTCATCCTGGCCACTCTTTCGTTCTGGTTCGTGCGGGTGGAGAATATCCTCGAGATCTTCCAGAGCATGTATGAGGCCGGCCGTTGGCCGGTGAGCCTGTACCCCGGGTGGCTGCGTTTCGCGCTGACCTTCATCGTCCCGGTTGCATTTGCCACGACGGTGCCGGCCGAAGCTCTCACTGGTCGCCTTACCGGGGGGACCTTGCTGAGTGGGGTGGTCTTAGCCGTGGTGTTGCTCGCCGTTTCCCGTCTCTTCTGGCAGGTTGGACTGCGCCAGTATTCCGGGACGTCCGCTTGACAGGAGGCTCGTCCGGCCATCCGCTGGCTCGGCACACCTCGCAGGCCAATCCTGGGGCCCCGCCCGCGGCGATGGTTTGAGTGAGGGGCCATCTGCAGGGACA
>JBEKHT010000154.1:0-3699 GCA_050012135.1 Anaerolineales bacterium
GACGTGGTCTTCCTGATGGGGATGGCCTTCGCCCCGGGCTATGGCTGGCTCCTGATCACCTACGTTCTCCTGCAAACGTCATCCAACATCGCGCACGGGCCGTACCAGGGCTATATCCCCGAATTGGTTCCGGAACGGAAGCGCGGTTCCGTGACGGGGGTGAAGCAATTCCTCGAAATCGCTGGCATCATCCTCACCTCGTTGGCGACCGGGTACCTTGTCGGCCAGGGCAAGATCGCATGGGCTTTTGGCGCCATCATCCTGGTGTTGCTGATCTCCATGTTGCTCACCGCCCTGTTTGTCTCGGAACGGCCTTTTCAGGGGGCTCCACCCGCGTCGGCCCCGGCCCCCGCTCAGACCTCGCGGGGCGGGGGTCTGTCGGCCTCCCTGCGAGCCCTTTTCCACAGTCGAGATTTCTTTCTCTGGTTGATTTCGAGATTGCTCATCTTGCTGGGTATGAATTTGGTTCGCAACTATGCTTTGTACTTCTTGCAGGACGTACTTCACTCCGCCAATCCCGCGGGAGAGGTGAGCTACCTCCTGGCCATCATCGCCTTGGCCATTGCCGTGGTTGCATACCCGGCGGGGTGGCTGAGTGACCGCATTGGCCGCAAAGGCCTAAACCTTGCCTCTGGGGTGCTGGGCGCATTGGGTGCGGTCCTGATGACCCAGGCCACCCGCCTGTCTCTGGTCCTCATCTTCGGAGCGTTGATCGGCCTCAGCATCGGCATCTTCTTGAGCGTGAACTGGGCCTGGGCGGCCGACCTTCTGCCTTCCCAGGAGGGGGGCCGCTACCTGGGGATCTCGAACATCGCAACGGCCGGGTCCGGGGTCTTGGCCGGGGCAGGCGGTTTCTTGCTGGATGCCCTCCGTCCTCATTCGGCGCATCTCGCCTACAACGTTCTGTTTCTCATCGCCGCGCTCTGCTACGCAATCGGAAGTGTCATGATGGTGCCCGTGCGGGACACCCGCCCGCGCAGGGGGTGAGGAGTTTGCCCGTCGAACCGGGAGCGATGACCCCAGCGGTTGCTTGGCGGCCAGAGGGTGGATTGAAACGGCCGCCGGCTCAGGGCCTCGGCAGAATCGGACTCCGCAGGGAATCCGGAAGGCAGTCCGCGATAGCGTGCATTACGCACTCGCCAACCTGCACATCCAGATCGTGCCGGCGGCAGGGGAATCGCGCCGGGAGTCGGTAGGGCTCGCCGAAGCGCAAGCAGAGAGAGTCCCCCTGCTCAAATCCTGCGACCGGCAAAATGGTCAGGCCACTGTTCGCAAGGTGGTTGATGAAGCGGCCAACGCCCGACGGGGGCATGATCATTTGCCCCGGCGGGGGGTCCATCCCCTCTGGGGCGAAGCCGAGCACGGGTCTGGCTGTGGCACGAACCCAGGTTAGAACGCGGCGAACGGCCTGGGCGCGCTGGGCCTCCTCCCCGGGCCTGGGCGGCATGGGCGGCATGTTGACGAAGCCGTAGACGCGCGCGATCCTGCCGAAGAGCCATTGAGACAGCGGCGTGAGAGTCCGGCTCCGAAATGGATCTGGATAGGTCCAGGCGCCGGTCATCACCCAGCTCATGTTGACAGGCAGCCGGGAGGCGATCGCGATCGGTATCCACCAAACGCCAAAGCCCGGCCGGTGAAAATGGTTCATCGTGATCAGCCACCCCCTGGCCGGAGGGTCTTCACCCTCCAAAGCGGGAAGGGGAAAGAGGGCGGGAACCTCGCCGATGATTGCCAATTTGGATATGCCCCGCACCAGCCAGCGGGAGTCCGCCGCAAAGCTCCGGCGAATCCCAAGAAGGGCACTCAGAAGTATCGCTGGGAGGATCCCCGGGGGAAACCCATAACGGGGAAGGGCAAAAGGACCCGGAAGGGCTTGCGCCGCCTGCTCCTCCAGGGGCCCATTGCCCGGATCGGATTGGGAAGGGATACCTCGCATGCTTTCCCCGGAACAAGTGTATAGGAAGAGGGGGCAAGTGTCCATGAGGCGGATCATTGGGCGCGCCCGGAGGGCGGGGCGCGTGCAGTTGTGGTACATTTGATCATTCCGCATTTCTCCCAGGTTTCTCTTATGAATCTGCAACGCCTCGAGCGACTATCTGCCCACCTTGCAACGGCCAAGGTGGATGCGGTGGCCCTTGTTCCCGGACCGAATCTCTTCTACCTCACGGGCCTGTCATTTCACTTGATGGAGCGTCCGGTTGTCGCGATCTTCCCTCGCTCGGGAGATCCAGTCATCATTCTTCCAGAACTGGAGATTGGAAAGCTTCAGCAGGATGAAGTGGGTCTCCGACCCTTCCCCTATGCGGAGGATGAGGCTTCGCGGACGGCCGCCTTCCAAGCCGCCGCGCGCTCCCTGAAGACCTTGCAGCCGCGGCTGGCGGTTGAGTATCGGCGCATGCGCCTGATCGAACTGGATCTGCTGGAGGCGGCATTTCAAAAGGTCGAGCGCGCAAACGGGGATCCTCTCCTGTACAACTTGAGAGCCTGCAAGGACGAGCGGGAGCTGGAAGCCATGCGCGAAGCCGTCCGGATCGCAGAGCAGGCGATCCGCAATGCCATGCCTCGGCTGCGCGCGGGTGTGACGGAAAGAGAATTTGCTGCGGAGATCATGCTCCAATCCATTCGCGCGGGGTCGGATGTCGAACTCCCTTTTGCTCCGATCGTCGCCTTTGGGCCGAACTCGGCTCTGCCCCATGCGGTTCCAACGGAACGCAAGCTGGCTCACGATGAATTGGTTCTCCTTGATTGGGGCGCGACGTGCCGCGGATACGCGTCCGATGTGACTCGAACCTATGTGGCTGGAGAGATCGATGGGCGGCTACGAATGGCTTTCGAGGCGGTTCGCGCGGCGAATGAGGCCGGCCGCCAAGCCATCGGACCAGGGGTATCGGCTGAGCAAGTGGACCGGGCGGCCCGTCGGGTGATCCGGGAGGCCGGATTTGGCCTCCAATTTGTGCATCGCACGGGCCATGGGCTCGGCCTGGAGGCCCACGAGGAGCCGTACATCCGGGAGGGCAATGCCGAGCCGCTCCTGCCCGGGATGACCTTCACCGTGGAACCCGGTGTCTACCTCCATGGCCAGGGCGGAATTCGCATCGAGGACGATGTGTGCGTGACAGAGCAGGGCGCCGAGGTGCTGACCTCCCTGCCGCGAGGTCTTCAGCAGGTCGAGGCCTAGACCAAGGATTTTGGCGAGCGTCCGTGCTTTCCCCATTGGGGTCCCAGGAATGACATCGGAGACACTGCACGCCATGCTGACACCCGAGGGCAACCAGCCCTGGTTCTTATTGGGGGGGCCGGTGGGGTGCCTTTTGGTTCACGGATTCACCGGCGCGCCCAACGAGATGCGCGGCCTCGGGAACTATCTCAACCGAAGAGGCTACACCGTTCTGGGCGTCCGGCTTTTTGCTCACGGGACGAGACCCAGCGACATGGTCCGAGCACGGTGGAGAGACTGGGTCGCTTCGTGTGAGGATGGTTACTGGATTCTGAACGGCGCCGCGCGGAAGATCGTCGTGATGGGCCTTTCGATGGGAGCCCTGCTGAGCCTGGAGCTGGCCTCTCGCTTGCCCGTCCGGGGCGTGGTGGCCCTGAGTACCCCCATTCGGTTGCCCAAGGATTGGCGCCTTCGCTATGCCCGCTGGTTGTCTGTCCTTGTTCCTCGCGTGGGCAAGGGCCCGTCCGACTGGGTCGATCCGA
>JBEKHT010000155.1:0-3595 GCA_050012135.1 Anaerolineales bacterium
GAGGAAGAAGCAGCAGGCCAATCACAACCAGACTAATCGCCAGCGCCGGCAACGCCGCGGGGTCCCAGATGGCCTGGTAACCAAAGGCTTGGACGCTCCAGCCCAGGGCCAAATGGCCCACATAGAATGATCCGAGAATGACCACGCTCTGGCTGAGAATCTGAAGAGGGATGTCGTTATGAACTTGATGGCCCAGCTCGTGGGCCAGCACGGTTTCGATCTCGTCCGGCGTGAAGGTTGCGAGAAGGGTGTCGCTGAGCAGAATCCGGCGCGTGCCCGCCAGGCCGGTGAGAGCCGCATTGGCGGCCTTGGTCTGGCGACTCAAGTCAAAGACGTAGACTCCGCGGACCCGCTTCCCGGCCGAGTTGGCCAGGTGCAGCAGGCGATCGCTCAGATCCTTCCATTCTTCCCCCAGCGGTCGGACGCGATAGAAGATCGGCAGGAGCAGGATGGGGGCAAGCAGGGTCAGACCCAGCGTGAGCAGGATGTAACCAAGACCGGCCCAAAGCCACCACGCCTCAGGGAAGGTCCGCAGGAAGAGATTTAGGACCAGGAGAAGCGGAACCCCAAACAGGAGCGAAAGCCCGAGCCCTTTCACCTGGTCCGTGATCCAGCCCGGCAAGGTCTGGGTGGAAATCTGGAACCGGTGGGGAAGGCGGAAGCCGCCGTAGAAGTCCAAAGGCAGGGTGGCCAGCCACCAGGGAGCCGCGATCGCGGCCGCCTCCAGAAGGACCACCAGGCCCACCGCCGGCCATTCCGCCAGGGTCCGCCCTGGCAGGAGGCGGGAGGCCGAGAGCTGCATGGAGAGCGACTCGCGGATGCGCAGGCTGAGGCCGCCCACTACCCACAGGAGCAGGTAGAGCAATCCCAAACCCGATTCGAGGAAACTTAGCCTTCTCTGGATTCGGGCGTACTCGCGAGCGGAGCGCTGCCGTCCCGGGTCCACCCTGGTGGGCTGCTCACCCATGCTCGCCATTCTAACCCGGTTACGGGTTCCGTTACGGCTCAGAGTGGGGCGCCCAGGAAATGCCAGCAGGCGGCGAGAATGATCGCGAACTGCGCCAGGTGGTACGTGAGGATGACCCGCAGCCTGGCATTGCGAAGGGGTCCGACGAATCGATTCCAGGCAAGTTGCCCGTCCGAGGCAAAGAACAAGGCCGCTCCCGCACTCGCAACCAGGGCGGGCAGAATCCTCCACTCGATCCGGCTGAGCGTGACGAGGGCCGACAGGAGCATCGCGGAGATCACCAGGGTGTAGGCGAACACCGGCGTCACCAGGCCCCGCTCGCCTGATCGAAGGAGGCCTGCCCGAACCCGCACGAAGAGCCAGGCGGCGGCGAGGAACACTACGATGACCATGGGAAGAACGAGCAGGTTGACCGGAAAGGGCTCCTGGTTGAAGCCAATAATGTAGAACAGATGCGCGACCAGGAAGGAAATCAGGGCACCCATGAACCGCTCGCGCGGGAGCATGAGCAAGATATCGCCCGTCAGGGAGAAGACCAGAGCAAACTCGAACCAAACCAAGGAGGGCGTGAGCGGGGCGCGCGCCAGAAGCCAAGCGAGCAAGAACAGAATCGTGCCCGGTTTGGCGACGTATTCAAGCCATTTCATGCCTCGGGCGACCGCGACCCAGTCGAGAACGGCAAGTAAGGCGGAAATCAGGAGCAAGATGGCCATGTGGTTTTCCCTCCGCAGGAGGCGCGGGGCGCCATGTCAGCCTGCCTTTTCCGGACTCCCCCTGATTGTATAGGAAGCTGAGGAACCGTGTGCACCGCGAGAGGGTGCCGAGGGCGGACCACGGCGCGTGCATCTCCGTGACCCTCGTCTCAGCGGCTGGGCCCGCGAGGCTTTCGGCGACACGGCTCGGAAAGGCCGCCTCGCGAACTCCCGCCTCGGTCCCTGCGCCCGCTGGGCGGCGAGGTTCTCGAATTCCTCAAGCTCGACCGCAGAAACGAGGGTTTCCCGGCAAGTGTCCCTCGGGTGGACGGGATGGATGGAGGCGGGCTCAAACAGAGCCCGCCAGCCCGAGTTCCGAGGCAATGGCGCGCATGGCCTCAATCACGTTCCCGACGTGCTCCCAGAGTTCAACCCCGATTTCCTGGGCGCCCCTCTCAATGTCGGAGCGATTGACTCCGGCCGCGAAGGCGCGGTCTTTCCATTTCTTTCTTACCGAGGAAACGGCGAGGTCGGAGAGGGAACGAGAGGGCCGCACGAGGGCTACCGCGGTGATCAGCCCGGTCACCTCGTCGCATGCGAACAGGGTGTGTTCCAAACGCGTTACGCGCGGGACGCCGGTGTGATCGGCATGGCTTTGGATTGAGTGAATGAGGGTCTCGGGAACACCCCTTTCGCGCAGAATGGGGACCCCGTCCTGGGGGTGGCGGTCCAGGTTTGGGTGGATCTCCCAATCGAAGTCATGCAAGAGCCCCACCAATCCCCAGAGCTCCTCATCTTCCCCGCACCGGCGGGCGTAGAAGCGCATCGCCGCCTCGACGGCCAGCATGTGCCGGACCAGGTTCTCGTTCTGGACAAACTCGCGAACCAGGGTTAGGGCTTCCTCTCGTGTCACCCCGATCCTCCCGATGAGGGCTGGGCCGGGCTCGGGAAAATGGGCTGGAACGGCCCGAGGACCGGTTGAGGCCGGAACGCATTGACATCCAAAACGGCCACGCCCGAGGCGGGGACCTCACGCGCCGACCAGAACAGATAAGAAAGAGGCTGGTATCGGCGTCGATCGGCCGAAACCCCCACGGCCCGAATTCCCAGCCCTTCGCAAGTATAGATCACGCGGGGCAGGTGAAAGTCCTGCGTGACGAGGATCGCCTGCCGTACCCCGAAGACGTAGCGGGCCCGGTAGCATGTGTCGTAAGAGCGCGTGCCCGCGGAGTCGAGGACCAGGTCGTCGTTGGGGACACCGAGGTGAAGGGCATACTGCCGCATCGACTCGGGCTCGTTATGGCTCGGAGTGCGATTGTCGCCGCTGAGGAGGATTTTTCTGACCCAGCCCTCCTGGTAAAGGTCGACCGCTGTGGCCACCCGGTCGGCCAGGAGTTGAGTGGGAGTCCCATCGCGTCGCAGCCCGGCCCCAAATACGATCGCGACGGGCGCCGAGGGTATGGTCTCCCCGAGGCGGTAGATTCTCGTTTGGGTTCTGACCCGCAGATAAACCCAGGGGGCCAGGAGAGCCACCACGCCCGCGCCGAGCAGGGCCGAAAACACACCCACCACGGAACTTCGGTATCGTCTTTTCATTCGCGGCAATTTCGCCAGCCCTCTCTGAGGCGGGGGGGATCCCCGCTTCCCCCTTCGCGCCGGCATGCCATTCCGGCCTTCGCCGGGTTGGATTCTCCCCGGCCGCTGCTGGACATCCTGCGCATTCTAACATCGCCGCAGACCCTGCGGGGCCGCTCGGCCGCCGGGAGGCCAACCCCGCCCGGAAGGGACAACGGGGAACGGAGAAGAGGGTGGGTCGCTGGGTGGTTGGACACTTGGGATAGAATACCAATCTGCAGAAGGACAAGCGACGGTATCCGCGTGCCCTTCTTGCGCTGCAGGTTAGGCTAGCCCCGCCTCAAGGCATGAGGTCCGAGAG
>JBEKHT010000156.1:0-3513 GCA_050012135.1 Anaerolineales bacterium
CGACCCAGAGGAGATACGGCGATGAGCGCGCCAATTACTCCAAACAGGAATCCCGTAAGCGCCCGGCGAGTCCCCGCATCAGGAAATAGACTGAGAACGGGACTTCCCTGACCGAAATCGAGGACAACCATGGGGACACCCGCGCCGCCCAATAGTGCGGTTCCCCCCAGCTCAGCCACCAGAGGCCTCCAGATCCTGTCCAGCTCGGCAACCAACGTCTTTATCGTGGGGCGGCGATCTCGGCCGAGGCGGGAGGCAAGAAGACCATCCCCCGGGCCGACCGGAGGGGGCGTGTTTGAAGTGAGACCATGCCGAGCGGCTATCCCGTCTTGGCGATCAGCGTGCCCATGCGGGAGATTTCATAGCCGGGGAGTCTCATGACCGCGGCCTGGAATTCCGGGTCGGCGAGGACCTCCCGCAGGGTGCGGAGCTTCGCGCTTTCCAGTTGATCGATTGGAACGACCAAGTCGTATTGCTCTCTGGCGACGGGAATGAAGTCGAGCCCTAGCGCCAGCGCGGCCGCCCGGATTCCGAGCGCACAGTCCGCGGCCCCGGATGCCACCTGGGCCGCAACCGCCAGGTGTGTGTACTCCTCCCGTTCGTACCCATGGATCCGGTCCGCCTCGATCCCGCCACGATTCAGGTAGTAGTCGAGCAGCACCCGAGTACCCGCTCCTCGCTGGCGATTGACAAAAACGACCTCCGGTCGGACCAAGTCCTGGAAGGAGCGAATGGCCTTCGGATTGCCGGAAGCCACCATCAGACCCTGTTCGCGATCGACAAATCCGAGCACGGCCACGGGCGTCTCGGGCAAGTACTGGCGGATATAGGAAAGGTTGTACTCTCCCGTGTCCGGGTCAAGCAGGTGAGATCCCGCGACGTGGGCTTCTCCTCTCCGCAGGGCCAGGAGCCCGCCCAGGCTCCCGGCATTGGCTGAGGTCAGGCGGAACCCATGACGAGCCAAGAACTGGCCTAGCAGATCCAGGGTCAGGTCATGGGAGCCGATGGCCACGATCGTTCGCTCAATCTCCGCCGGAGACCGATAGAGGTGAACCGTAACCCGCTCACCGGCCGCGTATCCCTGCACGTAGCGGGGAATCTGCACGATGCCGTCCGCCCGCACGAGCGAGGAAATGACGCCGGCCCCTCTCGAAAGGGGCGCCGCCACGACCTTTTCGCCCACTCGTCCAACCGAAACCCGCAGGAACTCGGTATCGCCGAGAGGGGAGGCAACCTTGCGTGTGAGCACGGCCTCCACGGTGGGCGCATCCGCTGGGGCCCGGCCCAGCCACTGGTCCAGCAAAGGGCGGACAAAGATTTCGCCCGTGAGCGCCGCGCTGGCTGCGAATCCGGGAACCCCAATGACCGGGACCTCCGCTCGGACCTCCCGGCTCGACGTGGCCGCCCGGTTCGGGACCCGCACCCGGCCAAGGATGACGGGGTGTCCAGGCCGGACCGCGATCCCATGCACCAGGACCTCGCCCAGAGACTCGATCGTTTGGGCGGAGTAGTCCTCCCTCCCGGCCGATGAGCCCGCGTTGAGGAGAATGAGATCGTGATCTTCGGCCGCCTTGCCAACCGCCCCGCGGATCGCCTCAAGCTCATCCCGAACGATCTCGAATCGATCGCAAAGGCCTCCCCAGCTCTGGACCTGGGCGGCGAGGACAATGGAGTTGAATTCCAAAACCTGGCCCGGACGCGGCGGCGTGCCCAGTGGAACCAGTTCGCTTCCGGTCGGGATCACCGCGACGCGAGGCTGCCTGCGAACGACGGCGGTCGCGTGGCCGGAGGCGGCAATCGCGCCCAGGTCCACCGGGCGCAGGGTCTGGCCGGCCGGAAGGACGAGTTCGGTAGCAACGATGTCCTCTCCCAAGGACCGCACATTCGCCCAAGGCGCAATCGCGCTTCGAATCTCGATCTGGGCCGAAGGCCCGTCCTTTCCGGGAATTGGCTGCGTAGCTTCAATGGGGACGACCGCGTCGAACCCGAGCGGGAGCGCATCGCCCGTGTCCACGCCGCGGGCCTGTGATTCCAACTGCAGGGCGATCGGGGAGGTGGCGCTGGCTCCTTCGGTCTGGGTGGAGCGAACTGCGTACCCGTCCATGGCGGCCGCATGGTAGTGGGGCGAGGAAAGGCGAGCCCAGACCGGCTCCGCCGTGACTCGACCGAGCGCCTGCTCGAGCGGAATCTCCTCCCCGGGCAGGGGTGTTCCCCACCCGGTCTCCTGCAGCATGTGCTGGAACAGGGCTTGGGCTTCCTCAAGGGGGATATCGTGGAGGTAGACGTTGCGATTGGGCATTCTCTTCTCGGGCCTCAAGAAAGGGGGGGCAGAAGGGACCCGCGGGTCAGCGACTCGGACAAAGGCCCGTATCTTCCCCACGCCAAGGCAGGATCTTCAGAAACGCCGCCAACGATTCGCTGCCTTGGACCTCAATGCGGTTCAGATAGAAGATGTTGTCCAGACCCTGCAAGGGGGAGGGCCCCAGACCCACGGCGGCATGGTACCCGGCCTCACTGACCATCCGGCCGAGGTCCGGAGAGAATTCTCCGTAGGGGTAGGCAAACGTATCCACCGTGACCCCCAGCGCTTTTTCCAAGTCCACTTTGGAGAGACGAACCTCAGCCCAGGCCTGAGTATGAGCCATGGAGGCAAGATGTCCGTGGGTGCGGGAATGAGAGCCAATCTCCATCCCCGCAGAAGCCATCTCCTTCAGGTCGGCCCAAGTGACCGTCCCCGGGGCCCCGGGATAGGTGCTGGGAATGTAGAAGGTGCCCACGTCCCCGTTTTCTTGCAAAAGGGGAAAGATGGTCTGGAACTCATCCACCCACCCATCGTCGAAGCTGATCGCGATGGGGCGCTGCGGCAGGGTCCCCTGTCCCAAAAGGGCGGCGGCAATCTGGCTGACCCGCACCGTGTGGTAGCCAAGCTCCTGCAACATCTCCAGTTCGGCTTTGAAATCGGCTGGGGTGACATCGTATCGAGAAGTTGACTCGTCCCCAGACTGCAGTTGCTCCTCCCCCACGTGGTGGTAAAGGAGAATCGGGGCCAGCAGCTGATGCCGCCCTGGGCTGTACACAGGGGGCGGTGCACACAGGACGGCTTGCAGTGTGGCATCGGGCGAGGGAGTTGCCAGGAGGGTCGGGGTCGGAGTAGGCAGAATCTCCGTTGTCTCCGAAGGGGTCGGGGCCCAAGACGGAGTCGGGCTGACCGCCGGCGGAATCGCAGTCCGCTCCGGCGTTTGGCGAGAGAGGCCCTCGAGCCGCGAGCGACCGGTGCATCCCACGAGCAGGACGGCACTCGCGGCCAATCCCAGGGCAAGTGAAGTAGCAAAACGCCAACGCATCTTGGTTTCGTTCGTTCGTCGCTCCGCAGAACCTGTCGATCGCCGAAGTGGCCCTCGGCCGCTAGGGATCAAAGGGCAGGAACTCGAGCAACTCGCCCTCCGCCACGCCGTTTGCGTCGCCGGGGATGACCAACAACCCATCTGCCCGGACCAAGGTGAAGATCAGGTT
>JBEKHT010000157.1:0-3485 GCA_050012135.1 Anaerolineales bacterium
GGATTGAGCAATTCGGCTCGCTCCTGCAAATTCCGACCGCGGTCAAGGTCGGCATCATTACCAGTCTGATCATCCCCAGCGAATCGCTCTGGCGCCGTGCGGCCTTTGAGATGCAAACCCCTCTGGCAGGGGCACTGGGCATGTCCCCATTTGGGACCATCTCCGTTCCCAGCCTTCTGATGATCACCTATGCGGTGATCTACCTCTTTGCTTCCCTGGCGGTGTCCGTTCGGATCTTTCAGCGGCGCGACCTCTAGCCCGAGTGGCTGCCCTACGAGGACGGCGCCCTCCGCCCCACGGGCGAGCGGACCCCGCTCGCCTTTTGGTATCGCTCAGGGAGGCGGGCATCCGCCCGGCCAATGCCGTGAGCCCACCGACCGTCCTCTGGCCAAGGGTCATCCGCGCAATGCGCGGAAACCACAGCCATTACAATCGCTGTCGATCCTCTGCCGGAGCCCAGGATGCCGCTGCGGACCTTACTCAGGCAGGCGGCCCTGCCCCAGCCTGGGTGGGTTGAATGCGCCCTGGGGCCTTGCTCAGCGTTTGGGGCCGCCAGAGCCGCAAGCGTGGCCTCGAGGCCGAAAGATGGACGGACGAGCTGGGCCGCCAGGGGCTGACTTCGGGGGCCACCCTGTGGGCGGTGACGTCAGACCGCGCTGGTCTTACCCCGTCGCAACCGACCGCAGGTGGCACGTGTCGTTCAAGGACACGAGCGTGTACTTCTCCCCATCGGCTTCAAACACATTGATGGCGCAGGTATCCTGTTTCAGGCGCCAGAGATGGTCGTTGTCCAAGCCCAGCACGCTCAAGAGGATGATCCGATTGACCACCGTGTGAGAGACCAACACGATGGTCTCCGAGGCGTGACGAGCGACCAGATCCCGCACGCTCCGCATCGCCCGCGCCCGCAAGTCGCCGAGCGTCTCGCCCCCAGGCAGCTGCGCTTGTTGGGGGGAGCTGGACCAGGCTGAGTAGACCTGCGGCCATCGTTGCCTGGCCTCCTCGGGCGTCAGCCCTTGCCACTGGCCATAGTCGATATCCGCGATGCCCATCTCTACCTGGACTCCCAGGTTGCAGCGCCTGGCGATGGCCTCCGCTGTCCTCATCGCGCGCGACAGGGGGCTGGAGTACACGGAGCATGGCTTCCACTCTGAGGCCAGCCGCTTGGCCGTCAATTCCGCCTGGGCCAGCCCTGTTGCATTAAGAGGCACATCCGCCCGCCCTCGATAGCGTTCGACCCGATTCCACTCCGTCTCTCCATGCCGCGTGAGGACTATCAAGGTCATGTTCCACCTCGGCCGATGTAAGCATCCATCAAGAATCCCAGTCCTTTTGGCATTGCCTGCTGGGACCGCAGGGTCGGTTCCCGGCTGCGGCCATCGGTCGATCCTCGGCGACCTGTGCGAGAGGGCTGGGAAGCCAGCGCCAGACCCCATCGGGTTCGCTGGTCCGGCCGGCTGCCTTCGAGACTCCGAGGCAAGCGCTGAACAACCCTCCGGAAATGCAAGTCTAAGTCTGGACCGAGAAATCGTCCAGGCGCTGCCATGGAAGAGGCGCTCCTTGCCCGCTGGTCCCGGGAACGAAACACCTCATCTGTTGCCCCGGCATGAAGGGTTCCCAGTGCGGACGGGGAGGATTCATGATTCGTCTGTGGGCAAACCTCACCCAAGGTCGTCCGGGAGGTTGTTCGAGCCGGTCCCACCTCATGGACCTGCGTCCCTGCGGGGCCAGATCGCCCCGCCGGCCCCGATTCCACCGAGAGGGGGCCGGGCCGAGATGCGAGATTCCCTTTGCTTGAATGGAACCCCCTGGGTCAGATTACCGCAGAAAAGCTTGGCAAGCCCCGCCCATGTTATCCTTGCTGGCGGGACTGCGCGGCGACCAGCTTTGAGCCTTGCGAACCCCGAGGGGGCAGCCAGATCGGGGAGTTCCTTTCTGCCCAGCACCCTCTTGCGGCCGCTGAATCAATCGATTCCTGCAGCCCAAGCCGAAAGGGGTGATCCCTCCTCAACTTTCGGGGAGAGCAACTGAGGCGGAGGGGGGCACCTTCGCCTCCCGCGATCGCGTGCGCTTGCCCCGGCGGCCAATCGGAAGGCGACCAACCGAAAGGAAAGACGATGGCACAAACTGAGCTTGCACTGGGAACCAAGAAGAGAATCGCCCTTGTGGCTCACGACAACCGGAAGGAAGACCTGCTCGAGTGGGCAAAGTACAACCGGGGCACCCTGGCTAAACACACCCTGTATGCCACCGGCAGGACCGGCAAGCTCCTGGAGAAGGAGCTCTCGGTCAAGGTGACCAAACTGCAGAGTGGGCCTCTGGGAGGAGATCAGCAACTTGGCGCAAAGATCACCGAAGGGGAAATCGATTTTCTGATTTTCTTCTGGGATCCTTTGGAACCTCTTCCGCACGATATGGATGTGAGAGCTCTGCTGAGAATCGCCGTGGTGTGGAATATTCCCGTAGCCTGCAATCGGGCATCGGCCGACTTCATGATCTCCTCCCCCCTCATGTCGGGCCAGTATCAGAGGAACGTTCCGGACTATACGGCCTACGAGGAACGGACCCGAGGCGAAGTCATTTCCGCGGACCTCGAAGAGAGGGAAGGCAGACGGACCGCTCCGGGCGACTGAGGCTCTCCCTTTCTGTTGGAAACGGGTTGGAAGGGTCGCCCGCCCAGACCAGGTTTGGCCAAAGAGCAAGAGATTCTCGCACGGATCGGTGTCCTCTTGCCTTTCGCGCCTGAGGCAGGCGAACACCCTGGGGACGGATCGCTGAAGACGGCCCAGCGGAAGGTCGCGGACACGACGATCCCCGAAGGCTGAACCCAACAATGGTTGTGGCGCTTGTCCTGTCTTGTCGGAGCATGTACCGAACAGCGCCAATGCAAGCGCCCGGTACTCCTCAGAAAGCCTGAATTCGCCCGGGCCGTGGGGAGCGGGCACTCTGCCTGCTCTGTTCCGAGGCCTCAATCGTTTTGCACAAAAGGTAATTGGGCGAGTAAAACAGAGAGAATGTCGAAGGTCGCCAGGCAGAAGCTGCCCGCGAGAGGTTCTGCCCTCCCGCGGGGTTGACGGTCGGCCCGCAGTGGGCGGCGCGCTGCATTCCGAAAGCGGCGCTCGTCGACTCGGAGCCTGGGACAAGCTGAACCGCAGCGGGGGATTGCCCCCCCTGCGCGGACCAGGCGTGGCTCACAAGCGGTAAGTCGCCCCCGCGCCGCTCATCCCGCCAGCGAGGATCCCAGGCCCTGAGTCGCCAGCAATGTGTATACGTCTTCCAGGGTGGATTCCACCGGGCTGATGGATTGGACTGTGATCCCCTTTTCGGCGAGCAGGCGGGTCACGCTCTGGGGGTTCCATTCTCCGGTGTCGATGATCACGTGAGCCCGGTCGCCGTACAAACTGGCCCGGGTGATTCCGGCCGTCCGGCTCAACTCCTCGACCGCCTCCAGCAGCGGGCTGGCATCGAGGTTCCAGGCGGCTCCA
>JBEKHT010000158.1:0-3468 GCA_050012135.1 Anaerolineales bacterium
TGGTGTCACCAGCGCCCCCTACAAGTCGCCAGGGCGGCGACCATGAACCAGATCAAGTGATCGCCATCGCCCGGAACGGCTGCTCGGCATTCACCGGATCAGTTGTTCGACATCGCCGGAATGCGCACCTTTCAATCCGACCCAGCATGGAGGGCCAAGTTCGTGTTTCTCCAACTTCCGGGGATGAAGCCCAAGACCTTTGCTATGAGGAGTGGCCGACCGGGGTGAAGTGTATGTCCAGAGGAGAGAGACTCAGGCTGGCAATGGCCTGACGCTCCGTTCGTTGCTCGGTTTGCGGAAGAAACCTTGGGCCGGGCCAAGAAGGGGCCACCCTCAGGACCCCGGGGCCCGCCAGGCGAGGGGAGAGGTGGGGCTAGATCCTTTGCCGACCCCCAAAACCCTCTTGGCGTTCATGCCAGAACTGCACGTCATCCTCGCCAATGCACCAGCACAAGAACACCTCCCGGCCTTCGCGCAGGGCCGGGAAATCCACAAGCCCCCTATTGATATCCTTGATCAGGGCCCCGGTGGCAAGAACCTGGTGGACGAGATGGTCCAAGCGGCTGAATTCCGGCTCCATTCGACTGGCCTCGGTGCTGCCGCCATTGCCAGCCGACCGTTCGATAGCCGGCCATACCTCGGGATGCCGGGCTATGATCCGGTCTCGGATCTGGAGAATCTCCCTGATCCACGGCTGGATCCGGGTCAGCGCCCGGTTGGCCTCCTCAACGCTGAAGTGTCTCGTCACCGATTCCCCTCCTCGCCCGACCTGTGGGCTTCCGCCCAGGTTGGCCCGACACGTCTTGAGAAGGACTATACCATCTTCATCCGCAGCGCTGATCCGGAGCTTGGCGTCCGTCCCTTGGCCCTTCCTTTTCTTGGAGAGAGCGCTCCAGATTCGATCCGCTAGCGGTTCGGGTTCGGCAGGGGCATCCTCCAAGAGACCTGCAGGCGGTGATTTCATGACTTCTTCAAGATCAAATGGTTCCCCATTCTGGCCTTTGTTCCCCATGGAACTTGCAACTCACATCCTTCTAATGGCCGGACCCGGCGACCCGTCGTAGAATTCCACTGGTCCAGTGTTTACTGGTTTACCCTGAGGATAAAGCGAAGTCCCAGGCGGAGGAGGGAACATGGGATTAACGGTGCTGCTGGGTGCGCTCCTTGGAGCGCTCGTGCTTGTGGCCGCAGGTAGGGTCGTCGATCCGAGCGACCAGAGGTTGGCTGAGATTCCAGTGGAAGAGGACCCTCGGGAGAAAGGGTAAGCAGGCCGCCCAAGTCGGGATGCGGGCTTGCCTCTCGGATTTGGTTCATGGGTCTGGTCGGCAGGGGAATAGCTGAGAGTGATCGCTTGAACACTAGGCGGGCGTGCTGCGGTCTGGGCACGCCCGCCTTGTACTTCATGGCCAGGTGAGCCCAGACGTTCTCCCGGCTCACCCCTCGCCCTCGGGTCCGCAGGCCCTTTCCGGTCGCCTAGGGAAGACTGGCTCCAAGAAGGGCAGCCGGCCTGCATGTTATGATGCCTGAGGAGATCTCTCCTGCATTCTGCCCATAGCCCGGGCCGAGGAGTACTCAGCGAGGGCGGACCTCTTGAGGGCCTGAACTGCCTTTCTCTACGGCGCCCCAAGCCGATGAAACGACCCAGCCTGAAATGAACGGGGCCCATCGGGCCAGGACCGACGGTAAATGGCCCCTCCTCACAGGCATCCCCAATCCTCCGCGCCGCGGACCGCTTCCCGTGGCTGAGGTTTCTCTCCCTCGGGCCTGAACTGACGTGGCTCCTGCTTCAGCAACGGAACGGAGGCATGGATGAACTTTCAGCTGAGCACGCAACCGCTCTCGTCGCTAAGCTGCGAAGCACTGATTGTTCCCGTGTTCGAGGACACCCCCTTGGCTGGCCCGAGCCTGGAGGCGGACCACAGGTTGGCCGGAGAAATCCAGAGGCTCATTCGGAAGGGCCTCGTGCACGGCGGGCCGAATGAGGCGGTGCCTCTCTTCCCGCCTGACGACCTGGGGTTGCCTCGCGTCATCGTCATTGGGCTGGGCAAGGAGACCGACTGCAACCCGGATCGATGCCGAGAGGCCGCGGGAACAGCCTGCCGCAGGGCCCACGATCTGGGGGCGACCTCGATTGCCTTGCCACCGTTCTTGCCCTCGCACGGAAAGGAATCGTCGGAGCACTATGTTCAGGCGACGGTAGAAGGTGCGATCCTCGGCCTCTATGAATTCAATCAACACCGGACCTCGATCGCGGAGCACCCGCCGGTGGAGTCGCTCGAGCTTCTCCTGTCCGCTGGCCTTCAGCGCCCATCGCATTCCTCGGCCGCTCGCACAGGCGAGATCTTGGCCCGGGCGACGAATCTCGCCCGCGACTGGGTCAACGAACCCGCCAACCAGATGACACCGCAGATTCTGGCCGGCGCGGCTCTTCATCAGGCGGAGCAGTTCGGCCTGCAGGCCCAAGTCCTCGGCCGAAAAGAGATGGAAACAGAAGGCATGGGGGCACTGCTCGGGGTCACGCGCGGGAGCAGCGAACCCCCCGCCCTGATCATTCTGGAGCATGGCCGGGGGGCAGGGCAGCCCCTGGTGTTCATCGGGAAGGGCATCACCTTTGACAGCGGGGGAATCAGCCTGAAGCCGGCCCTGGACATGCAGCAGATGAAGAGCGACATGGCTGGTGCCGCCGCGGTGATTGCCGCGATGACGGCAATCGCTCAGCTCGACTTGCCCATTCACGCCGTTGGGCTGGCTCCGGCTTGCGAGAACTTGCCCTCCGGCAGCTCCTACAAACCCAGCGACCTGCTCAAGGCCCTCAACGGCAAGACCATCGAGGTGGTATCCACCGACGCGGAGGGCCGGCTGATTCTGGCCGATGCTCTAAGCTACGCCTCGCGGTATCGGCCGGCTGCCGTCGTCGACGTGGCCACACTCACAGCGGCCTGCGTCACCGCGCTGGGGCAGGATGTGGCGGCCGGCATCTTCAGCAACAATGAGCCGCTCCTGGCCAAGCTCCGCGCGGCGGGGGAGCTGGCCGGCGAGAAGTTGTGGCCACTGCCCTTGTACGAGGAATACCGCGAGAAGATCAAGAGCTCCGTCGCGGATGTCAGAAACAGCGCCGGTCGACTCACGGGGGTGGGTACCTCCGCGGCCTTCTTGCGGGAGTTCACCTCCTACCCCTGGGCCCACATGGATATCGCCGGCATGGCTCTGCGTGAGACCGCTAATGGCTTTATCCCGAAAGGCGCCTCGGGGTTTGGCGTGCGCACGCTGGTGGAATTTGCGCGCGCCTGGGGGGGACCCGCCTGAGGCCGACCTCAAGACACCGTTGGGAGAACGCAGGCCCGTCAGATCCCGGAGCCAAGCGTTCGCGGTACGAAAGGGCCGGGCCGTTCAAGACACCAAAGGAGGGAATTCCATGGGTGAAAAAGACGTCAAGGTCGGGCAGCCTGCTCCCGACTTCGCTCTCGC
>JBEKHT010000159.1:0-3372 GCA_050012135.1 Anaerolineales bacterium
GGGGCGGTCACGCCCTTGCAATTGACCGGAGCCTACGCGGTCTTTGCGAACGGAGGACGTCGGATCCCACCGGTCGCAATCACGCGGATCACCACCTACAATGGCCAAACGGTCTTCCAGTATCAGCCGCCTGCCGGCGAACAGGTAATCCGCCCGGAGCACGCCTTTCTGATCGACTCCATACTTTCGGACAACGTCGCTCGCACACCAGAATTCGGGGCCAACTCGGTCCTCAACCTGCCGTTCCAGGTGGCGGCCAAGACCGGGACCACGAATGACTTTCGGGATAATTGGACCCTGGGTTTCACGCCCGATCTCGCGGTCGGTGTCTGGGTGGGCAACCCGGATAACACCCCGATGCAAGGCACGACCGGGTTGACGGGTGCGGCTCCGATCTGGTCGCAGTTCATGAATGTTGCCATTCAGCAGCTCACCGGCGGGAAGCCCACGCCGTTTGTCCCCCCCGCCGGCGTCGTCCAGGACAAGATCTGCACCGTCTCCGGGGCCCAGCCCAGCGATTATTGCAAGAGCACCCGCCTGGAGTATTTCGCGGCGGATCAACCCCCTTTGCCCAGCGATCAGGACCTTTGGCGTGAGGTCTGGATCGATACGTTCACCCAGCTGCGCGCTTCCGCGGCTTGCTCCGACTTCGTGGCCAAGGAACTGACCATCGCAGTCAGCGACCCTTGGGCCCGCAAGTGGCTCAGCGACAATTCGGACGGTCAGAAGTGGGCGAAAGCGAACGGGTTCCCGCATCCGATCGTCTTTTATCCGGACCAGGAGTGCAGCGCGAACAGCCCTCACCCCATCCTGGCCATCACCTCCCCGGCGGAGGGGCAAACCCTCTTGGCCTCCACCGTGAGCATATCCGGCAAAGCCGCCGCCAGCGCGGACTTCGACCACTATCTCCTCGAGTATGGGCTCGGACCCAACCCAAGCAACTGGCAGTCCCTCAGCGGCCCTTCCGCAAACCCTCTCTCTTCCCCCCAAAAGATTACGGATTGGAATGTCTCGGGGATTCCCGACGGCATCGTTACCCTGCGCCTGACGGTGTTCTCCAAGGAAGGGGGCAAGGCCGAAACACGGGTCCACTTCAACCTATTCAAACCCACCCCCACCCCGACCTCCACGCCCACTCCCACTCCCACCTTCACCCCCACCCTGACGCCGACAGATACCCTGACTCCCACGGACACGCCGATCCCCAGCGACACCCCGATCCCCAGCGACACCCCGATCCCATCCCCGAGTGACACTCCCACCCTGCTCCCAAGCGACACCCCGACCCCGTCCCCGACGGCTTGACCCTGGCTGCACGGCCCGCCCTGAGCGGTTGAACGTGGCCACTGTCTCCCGCGCTATAATCGCCAAGCAACTACCGCAAAATCGTATTCCGAGGGGAAAGCTGTTGGCCAACCTGCAATCCGCGGAACGCTCCGAAGGCGTCGGCGAGAAGCGGACGGTCGCTCTCATGTCCGTTTTCGCCGCCGTGTTTCTGACCTGCATGAAACTCGTGGTAGGTATTCTGACCGGGAGTCTGGGGATCCTCTCGGAGGCTGCCCATTCGGGCCTGGACCTGATTGCGGCGGTCGTCACTTTCCTGGCGGTGCGGGTCTCCGCCCTTCCCCCTTCTCAGAGGTACACCTATGGCCATGGGAAAGTGGAAAACCTTTCCGCGCTCGTGGAAGCGCTGCTGTTGCTGGTGACCTGTGGCTGGATTCTCTACGAAGCGGTCACGCGCCTGTTCTTCAAGGCGGTCCCCATCGAGGTGAATCTCTGGGCCTTTTTGGTCATGGCGGCGTCCATTCTGATCGACTTTTCGCGCTCCCGAGCTCTGGGCCGGGTGGCCAAGCGATACGCCAGCCAAGCCCTGGAAGCAGATGCCCTTCACTTCGCCACGGATATCTGGTCCTCCAGCGTGGTGCTGCTGGGACTCGTCCTGGTTCTGGTGGCCGAGCGGACCGGGATCGGGGCTCTGGCCAAGGCAGACGCCCTTGCGGCTCTGGGGGTCGCCTCGATTGTGATTTATGTCGGCGTACAAATGGGCCGCAGGACGGTTTTCGCCCTGTTAGATGGAGTATCTCCCAGCCTGCGGGATGAGCTCGAGCGGGCAGTGAAAGTCCCGGGAGTGATGGCGGTGAGGCGCGTGCGCGTTCGCCGGAGCGGGCCTGAGTCCTTTGCGGATCTTCAGCTGGCGATCCCGCGTGATGTTTCGCTGGAGCGGGCCCACGAAATCGCCCGCCAGGCGGAGGGGGCCGTGCGCGAAGTGCTGCCCGGATCTGACGTCGTGGTCGAACTCCTTCCCGGCCGGAGCGAGGACGAGCAAACGGTCACCACGGTTCGCACTCTAGCCGCGCGCTTTGGGATGGGCGCCCACAGCATCCGCATCTACGACACCGGCGGCAGCCGATCCCTGGAATTGCACCTGGAAGTCAGCGATCGTCTCAGCGTGGAAGAAGCTCACCTTCAGGCGACGGAATTCGAGCAAGCCATCCACCGGAGCCTGCCCTACCTGGAACGCGTGATCACGCACCTGGAGCCCGCCGGGGATTCCACCTCCATTCGTCAAGCCGCCCCCGAGGAGCAAAGCGTGGTCGTTCAAGCTCTGCGGGAAGTGCTCGAGAAAGGGGATGTGCGCTGCCATCCTCACGATATCGAGGTTCACCGGGTCGGGGCCGAACTCGCCCTCTCCTTTCACTGCATCCTCGACTCGGGTGAATCCATCGCAGACGCTCACCAGTTCACCGAATCCGTCGAGCGCAATCTGCGAAGGAAGGTGCCCGCGGTGGGCCGGGTCACCATCCACGTCGAACCGGCCCAGCCGGCTGAGAGCTAGCCCCGTGCCCTTTCCCCGTGCCTGCGGGCGACCAGCAGAAGCCTCCTCGGAGAGCCTGCTTCCCCGGCTGGGGGCGCGGGCCGGCGATATGGAAATTGGACCGGCGGGCGAGATCGCCTGCCGGCGGCCGGCTCCGCATCTTCTTGAGTCGCAGCGGATGGGAGTGGGGCTCACTCCCGTGGGCAGGCAGCTGGGATGGTCCTAGACACACGCTCCAGAGACGTCAAGACCGGTCGGGCAGTCAATCTCGGTCTGGCCTCCAACGTTTTCCTCGCGATTCTGAAAACGCTCTTCGGAATTGTCGGGAACAGCCCAGCCCTTTTGGCCGATGGCCTCAATTCGACCTCCGATGTGGCCCAGAATCTCGTCGTCTCCATCTTCATGCGACTTTCCCACAAGCCGCCCGACCTGGAGCACCCTTACGGGCACCGCCAATTCGAAGACGTCGCGGCTCTTGTGGTGGGCGCCTTTGTGGTGACCACGGGCATCGCCATCCTGTGGGATTCGCTCGGCCGGATGTACGCCGTCTGGACTCA
>JBEKHT010000160.1:0-3358 GCA_050012135.1 Anaerolineales bacterium
GAACATCGCCGCGTTTGGAGAGCGTGTGCAGAATGGGTGCACTCCGTTTGCCGAGATGATCTGGCGTGAGTTCCGACCTTCGCCGGGTCGCCCTTTCCCTCTTCATTTGGGGCCTGGGCGAGGGAACCTTCCTGTACATCCAGCCACTCTACATTCGCAGTCTGGGCGCCTCGCCCGCGCAAATTGGCGCGGTGCTGGGGATTGCCTCGGTGGGAACCGTGCTTTTTCACGTCCCGGCGGGATATCTTGGCGATCGGCTGGGGCGCAGGCCGGTCATGCTAGCCGGTTGGTGGCTGGGACTCCTGGCCGCGCTGGTGATGTACTTTGCTCCGGGTCTGTCCCTTTTCACGGTGGGGATCACCCTGTACTTCTCGACGGCCTTTGTCACCCCGGTTTTCAACTCGTACGTCGCCTCCAGTCGCGGTGCGCTCAGCATGGAACGAGCGATCACCGCGGTGGCGGCAATCTACGGGGCCGGAGCCGTAGCCTCTCCGGCACTTGGCGGCCTGATCGCAGCCCATTTTGGCCTGCGGACGGTCTATGGGGTGGCTAGTCTGCTTTTCGTCCTTTCAACGGCGGTATTGATGCCGATCTCCCCCCAGGCACCCTCCAACACCCGCGGTCCCTACCTGGGCGGATCGCTTGCGCTGAACCGGGATTTCCTGCGGTTGTTGGTGCTGGTGCTGACGGCGGGATTGGCCATGTATATCAGCATTCCTCTGGCGCCGAATTTCCTCCAACGGGTCCATGCCGTGCCCGTTGAGACGATCGGCCTGCTGGGCTCTGCCAACGCATTGGGTCTGGTTGTCTTCAACTCCCTGCTTGGGACACATCACCCTCGCCGGGGCTGGATCCTGGCGCAAGGAATGCTCCTCAGTTCCTGTCTGCTGCTATGGCTCGGGACCGGCTTGCCGTTCTACCTCTTGGGCTACTTCCTCCGCGCAGGCTTCGGGGTGGCTCGCTCGCTTTCAACCTCCCTGGTTGGGCGGGTGGTCGAGGGAAACGGGATGGGGCTGGCGTTTGGGCTCTCCGAAACGGTCAACGCCGTGGCGATGGTCACGGCGCCCATTGTTGCAGGTCTTCTCTTCGAGAGCCAACCCTCGCTGCCGTTTCAGGTCAGTACGGTCCTTGTGGCCCTAACGATGCTTCTCACCTGGGGTCTCGCTCCTGCCTCCGGCCACGGGTCGAGCCTGCCCATTCCCGAACCACGGCTGCCCGGATGACTGTCCGCCCGGGAGCACTGAGGTCTCAGATTTCAGAGGAACCGTGAGAGAGGAGGGGAATGGGTGGTTTGCTGGAATGGGGTGCTCTGGTTGTCAGGCAGGCTCAGTCCCTGGGGCCTGGCTTGCTCCTGCCCGCGCAGTTATTCACTCTTCTCGGCCGGGAAGAGTTCCTTCTGTTCCTCGTGACCCTCATCTATTGGTGCCTGGATGCCTCCCTGGGAATCCGCCTGGCGTTTCTCTTGGTCAGCGTAGATGGTCTGACTGGGCTGCTTAAGCTTGTTTTTCACATGCCGCGCCCTTACTGGTACGATCCGGCGGTTCGCGTGCTCTCAACAGAGGCTTCGTACGGATTGCCCTCCGGCCATGCCTCGGTGGCCTCGGCGGTTGGGCTTTTCTTCGCCAAGCGGATCAGTCGCTGGTGGGCCTGGGTCTTGGCCGGGTTCATCGTCCTGGCCATCTCCCTGTCGCGCATCTACCTGGGGGTACACTTCCCAACGGATGTGGCCGCGGGATGGATGGTCGGAGTCCTCACCTGGCTTGTTTTCATCTGGATTCTCCCCAGAGCGGAGGCTTGGGTCAGCCGGGCCAAGCTCATATCCCAGCTTTCCCTGGCGCTCGTGGGCTCTCTGCTCCTCCTGGTCCTTTCCGGAGGGACCCTCTGGGCTCTGGCCTCCCATGCGGATCCGCCCGAATGGGCGATTACGGCGTCCCGAGGTGTGCCCGGGAGCTACCCGAATCCCCGCTCGCCAAATGATCTGGTCGCGGCTGCCGGACTTTTGCTTGGGCTGGGTGCGGGGGCGGCGCTGTCGCGCCGATACGCTCGCTACCAGGCCCAAGGCAGTCTGAGCAAGCGCGCGCTCAGGTTCCTGATTGGAATGTCTGGGATCCTGGTGTGGGCAGGGGGCCTCGCCCTAGTTCTCCCGGCGGCTCCCTCATGGAGCGGCCTTACCCTTCTGTATCTTCGCTCCGCAATTACCGGATTCTGGGCCTTGTACCTGGCCCCCGTCATCTTCTTGCGGCTGGGGCTTGCAAAGCAACCCGAGTAGCTATGGGTTGGCGCGGCCTTTGCAACCTCCCTTAGGCCGCGCCTCAAGCGGGTAGTGGCGATTCGTTGGGGGCTTGATATGTTCTAGCGAACCGGAGACCAACCCGAGGGAGCGTCTCCCGGGGGACCGGCAAGACTGGCAAGGAGGATCTGTGGTGAGAAGAAACGCAATCCAAGCGTTGGCCGGGCTCGGCCTGGCATGGGTGATGACCGGGTGCCTGGGTGTGCAGCTCACGCCCCCCCAGGCAACGGAGATCCCAAGCCCGCAGGCAACTCTTCCCTTGACCAACACACCTGCATCCACGGCCTCAGGGTTGCCCCCGACTGCGACGAAAGCCATTCCATCGGCAACTCCAACGCTGGTCCCTACGGCCAGCCAGGGTCCAGGTCCTCTCTCGAGCGCGCCCGCCAGCGTCCAGGATTTGGATTTCATCAATGCGAGTCGGGGCTGGGTGCTGGGCACGGCCTGTGACGCCTCCGGAGTCTGCAGCCCATCGGTCTACACGACGGACGACGGCGGCCGAACATGGTCCGCTCTGGCCCAACCCGTGTCCCCGCAACCCACACCTACCCCCGCTGCCCAAGGTCCTGCGGTTCCGGGCAAGGACGTCAGCCAAGTCCGGTTCCTGGATGCCCAGCGGGGATGGGTGTTCGGTCCGGGATTCTTCTCCACGATCGACGGGGGCAAGTCCTGGTTGGATCAGAACCCGGTCGGGGAAATCGCTGCCCTGGAGGTTGCCGGCGGAACGGCGTGGGCCCTCCAGCGCAGTTGCACGGATTTGACCCAGTGCACCTTTGAGTTGCTGGCCTTTGGGGGGGCGAACGCAGGCTGGCAAGCCTTGAGCGTGCAACCTCAGCTCTTGGGCGTCGAGGCGAAAATGGCGCGACCCACCGCCCGCGATGCCTGGATCCTCTCCTGGATCGGGGGAGCTCCGAGCAATCTGGTGGTCACCCATGACGGCGGGGCAAGTTGGAAAGAACTGGCCTCACCCTGTGTGTCCTCCTTCGAGACGGCCATGGCGGCGCTGGATGCGAATCACGTCTGGGTCTTGTGTGGCGGAGACCACGGCATGGGCCTGCAGGAGAAGTC
>JBEKHT010000161.1:0-3336 GCA_050012135.1 Anaerolineales bacterium
ACCCTTCTTCCTATCAAGACATAGTAAACGACACGCTACAGATCCAGCTCATCTGGCACCTTTGCCAAGAGTTCACGTTCCATGAGGTCCAAGACACCCCAAGTGGGGTCTTGGTCATAAGGCTGGACCCATCTAATGGGTCGCAATCCTCCTACTGCAATGCGATGAAGCCTCTCTACGACAAGAGCCTCATCTCGCAATCTGAGCTTTTTCGATAACCAGAAGACGATCACGTCTTGAGGGAAGCCTCCTTTGGCGCCATGCGGCACTGATACAACAACACGAGCGCGCGCGGATGCGCAACTGTGATATGGCCTCTTTCTCTCCCTCCCAGGGTGCCGCACCCCCGGATTGGCGGAGCCCGCAGGCAACGGTCTTGGGAGATTCCCTCGCCTAGCTGGCCTCAGGCCGCGGAGCTGACCGGGCGGCCTACTTCAGCCACGTCCGCTTCGGGCCGTACTTTGCGGACTTGCTCCTGCCTCAGTCCCAGGCCTACCAGCTCGACCCCTTGCTGCTTTTCGCCGTGGTCCGGCAGGAATCGCTCTTTGGGGCGACCGCCAGTTCCACCCCGAACGCTTATGGCCTGATGCAGATCATCCCCTCGACCGGGGAAGAGGTCGCGAAGAAGCTCGGCCTCACCGACTTCACCGAGGCGGATCTCGCCCGGCCGGTGATCAACGTCAAGCTGGGAAGTGCCTACCTGGCCGAGCAACGGGACGAGCTCGGGGGCAACCCCTACGTGGCCCTGGCGGCCTACAACGGGGGCCCCGGAAACGCGGCCCAGTGGCAGGCGCTCGCCCCAAACGACCCGGACCTGTTTGTGGAGACCGTCCGCTACGGGGAGACGCGCACCTACCTCAAGGACATCTACGAGATCTACGCGATCTACCGGCAGCTTTATGCGGGAGGCCGGTAGAAAGGCCGGCATGGCCAGGCGTCGTCTATCGAAGAGGACGCACCTTGCGATCGGGCTGAGTTGACGAATCAAGCCCGCACCCGAACCCTCTCCTCTTGACGACATCTCCCTCTGGTGAGGGTCTCTACGCAAGGCTCACAGCGGCTCTGAGGATAGACATACGCAACAAGGACTATCTGGAATGCTCACTGCAATTCGTCATGGTGGATTGTTCGGGCGCGGCCACCCTGGTCGCGATCACAGGCTTGATATGGGCTGCATGATATCTGCCGCTATGCGCCATGTGCCATGAGGGCCTCTATTGCGGGGAAAACCCTCGACTGTCTCGAGGAAAGACGGACAGGGCACCACGCTAGCCGAAGCGGAGCGGTTTGAATGACCACGGTCTGGGGTGCCCACTGCCACGGGATGAACACATGAGCAACCTTCTGGTGACGGGCGGGGCAGGTTTCATCGGATCCAATTTCATTCGACACGTCCTGGATACCGACCAATCTGCCCATATTGTCAACCTTGACGCCCTCACGTATGCCGGAAGCCCCAAGAACTTGGCCGACCTCCCCAACCCGGATCGCTACATCTTCGTCCATGGGGACATCTGCGACAGCCAGCTCGCCCTGGATCTGCTTCGCCGACACCAGATCGATACCATTGTGCACTTCCCGGCAGAGACTCACGTCGATCGCTCAATCCTCGGCCCAGCGCCTTTCATCCAGACGAACATCATCGGCACTTTCTCATTGCTCGAAGCCGCCCGGAAGGTGTGGTTGGCTGAGCAAACTCGAGGCAAGGACGTTGTGCGGTTCCACCATGTCTCGACCGACGAGGTCTACGGCTCCCTTGGACCGAGCGATCCCCCTTTCTCAGAGACGACGCCGTACGCGCCCAGCTCGCTGGCCCAGGGTTCCGGTACCCAGGCCCCGTCGATCTGCCCTATGCGGAAAAGCTGGAGGATTTCCGGGTTGCTGACCGGAACAATCGTGACCGTGCCTCCCTTTTCGGCCGGCTTCAGCCCATGCTCGCTGAGATAAGATCGAAGGGCAATGTCCTGGGTGTTTCCCAGCTGCGGGTCCGCGATGCGCTTTCCCGAAAGGTCGTCGGGGGAGTGGATCCCGGCGGCCGGCCAGACCACCAACGCCGCTCCTCCGCTGGTCGCCCCGGCGATGACGCGCAGCGCCTGGCCTCCACTCTTCAGGTAACCGTTGATCGCCGGGCTCGGGCCGATGTAGGCCAGGTCCAATTGGTTGGCAAACATGGCCTCGATCTCGTCCGGGCCCGCGTTGAAAACCTTGGGCTCGAGGACGACGCCGGCGGGCAGGGATTTGGCAAAGTCGCCCCGAGCGATGCCGATCACCGCTTGGCTGTGGGTGAGATTGGGAAAGTACCCGACCCGCAGAGGGATCGTCGCAGCGGATCTCGCCCCGCCACTGAAAGGGAGAACGCAAGCAGTCAGCAGAAGGAACGCGGCGAGGCTAATGGCACAACGAGTCCTTGAGTGGAAAGTTGAGGAGATCATCTTTGTACTGCCCTTCCAAAGGATTCGAATCCGCTTCGGTTCCAATGAGGTTGTTCCTGACCGACGGTCGCTCGATTATACCGGAGGGGGAACAACCGAGAGGCGAGAATACACCTCACTCGCTTGCGCGTTTCGGGTCAAGGGGGAAGCAATCCCAAGTTGCCAATCCGCCAGCATAGATCACAACCTCTGGCCGGGCGGGACTTCACTTGCACAGCGCTCAGACCCATCCCAGGGTCGTCTGCGCGCCGCGGCGGACATGGGGCTTCGGTCGCCTTACTCTCTGCTCATCGCCAACAGACCGGATGCACTTTTCTCATAGCATACGACCAACTCGGTCGTCCAGAAAGATCAGCTGGTCGACACAAATCAGATGGGAGGTGTTCCGGGGCAAGCTTCATCGGGAAACCGCCGGCTCCATCCAAATGGGTTGACTCCACGTGATCTCATCCGGATTATTACCTATCGTCCATGCCGATTCCCATGCTATGAACCAAGGCCTAACCGGAATCCAGGTCAAGAGATAACGCATAGGTTGGATCTTCTCCTTTTCCTCCCAGGGTGCTAATGCCCGCGGAACGCTTTGTTTGTGACCCCAGGCTGCTTGGGTACCCGAACCACTAGCCTTCCGCCTTTGTGTTCGCCTGCCATCGACCTGGACGAAGCCTCTGGGCGGGTCGATTTGACAATGGCGCCCCTGGAGTGACCTCGGCCATTTTCCCCTCGCATCTTGGCCCCTGCGGTAGATCCAGGCGCTTTTGCCGGCCTGTGGATCCGCTCATTTCTCTTGGCTGGTCCGCGAGTGTCCATAGAAGAGGCGATCCTGACGAGTCGGGAGCCACTTCTTGGGACGGCAGTCTCTCGGTTGATTCCAGCAGAGTCTGCGGACCCCGCGGCCTAGTCC
>JBEKHT010000162.1:0-3256 GCA_050012135.1 Anaerolineales bacterium
GCAGCTGCCCACTCCGTACACAATATAAGGCGAGCACTGCGCAACAGCTTGTCACTGGTCTCATTCAATGGTTTGTCCTGGCTGTGGGCCGTCAAATCGCGGACCAGTTCACACCTGGCTTGGAACGAACTTTCTTTCACGCGTTCAAACAGAATGATTCGGCGCTGCTTGAGGTCCGCAGCCAAAGGTGTTGGGCGGCCCCTCAGCACACCGCGATACCTACCCAGGTCGCCCTTCGGCGTTAGCTTTCGTAACCCGCTGGCGGGCGCTTCTACCGGCACCCACACAGTACCGGTCGCGATGGCGATCTCGTAGTACTCTTGCCTTGTTCCTGGGCCAAACTGCCTTGTCTCCAACCTGACAACTCGGCCCACGCCGTGTTGTGGGTGTACAAGCCAGTCGTTTGCACTGAATCGCATGGAGTCGCCTCGATTCTCCAGACTCCTTGGGGGCCGGCATGGAACATAAAAGCCGTCAGTCCCATATAAGGGTCTGACCGCAAGGTTGCCCGCTAAACCGACTATGTGATTCCAATGATTATATCATGCGCCTCGCTTTTTGCGGGTTTCCATTTCCTAACTTCACGGACCTATTAGCGACCCACCGAGGTGGAGAGGTCTCCACCAGATATTCCTCCTCTTGACCGAATCATCCCCGCCGCCTAACCGCTTCCATGCGAAGGCCTTGTAAGACGAGGGTCCACGTGGCGACCCCGTTCGCCTCATGCCCCAGTCGTAGCCCTTTCGCCTCACTTCCACCCGCACTCTCACTGGTGGCGACCCGGCTTCCACCTCGAGGGGGAACACGCAGTTGCACTCCTGTGGTGGCCGAAAACCCCATCCCAATCTGAGAGATCTCAAGGGGGAATGCGGCTAAGCTAGCCCCAAATCGATGTCTCTCGTAGGATGAGCGCACATTCCTGTGCTGGCTGATCTCATCCGTTGAGTTTCCGCTCTGGTCAGGTCCTTCTGGATTACAAACCGCCGGGCTTGCCGATTTTCATTGGCCCGGCGGTATTTTCTGTGCTACAAGTTGTCGGGTTTGGCCCCTTCGCGAATCACTCTTAAGCAAACCTTAGACCTCCAGGTGATGGGCCCTCGTCCTTCCGGGCCAGCCTCAGATCGCAGTTGCAGTCTCCTGAGAGTGCCAGCCGTGCTTCGGCATGACTGTGCCTGACGAGGTGGGTGCCTGAGTCTGATCGCAAGGGGAATTCTACGGTGCGTCCCTTGTCAAGCGCGCCGCCCGGTTGTTGGCAAGTGACCGTTCAGGTCAATTGCCGCACGGATGGGGTCCTCGGCTAGGACCGGTCGGCTGCAGCGAGGGACGCAATTGCCTTGGTCAAGAAGAGAGCCGCCGTGGCTGTGGCTCGGAAGTTGGCCATAGTGCTTCATCGAGTCTGGAAAACCGGCGAAGACCACAATCCGAGACTATGGCCCAGGCTGAGCCATCAAGTGAAGGGCGTATAGTAGCAGCGAATGGATGGATTCCTGCATGACGGCATGGGTTGAGCCATCCGCGTACTCGATGTCAAGACTCCAGTGATTGACGGGGTCGTATCGCAGGCTGAGGGTCTTCGTCGCAGGATCCGCGCCTGTGGCTTTGACCTGATTGTCAAGAAGCTCCAGGAGGTCATCCGCGTCGGGGACGTAGGCAAGGGCATCGTCACGGAAATCGACAATCCTGGCGTCTCCCACGCCAACAAGGCTCAGCTCAAGCGGGTCCCCGGTCAGAAACCAGTCGCCTGGACGCGTTTTCTTGCCAGCCCACATCTTCCGGCCCTTCCAGCATCTCTGAAGATACTCGTTCGTGAACCCCATCCGTGCCTCCCCTTGGAACTCTCGTGAAGGCCGACGCCTGCTGACTGCGATGCGGCCCCCACGGACTCTCTCCCCACTGCATGATGAGCGAGATTTCTGGCAATGGGCCGGGCCCATACCGCAGCACTTCCCATAGTCAACTTGCGGTGGCTACACTGCCCGGCTAGCCCTACCAAGCGCGTTCAGCAAGTTCGGGAACTCCCAGCGCCAGCGTGCCCGGACATCTCCTCGTGCAGAGGCAGTGGGCGTACTCCAGGAGGTCACTGTTTGCTGAGGAGGATGGATACTTCCGTGCCGCCCTTGTCATTGACCGAGAATTGGATCGAGACCCGGGTGCTGCCCTTGGTCCACAATTGATATGCCTCGCTCAACCAGCCGGCCGGTGTCGCCGTGGGGGTTGGCCCGGGCGTGGCGGCCTGAACGGCCCCGCAGCTGGTTGAATCTCCGCAGCTTCCTGTCATCGGACCGAGGACGCTCTGCACTGAAGTCCAGCCGCCGGCCTTGAGCTGGGTGCTGTAGAAACCGGCAGTCGTGCGCACGTCAGCATCCGCCGTGTAGGTCAGCACCATGCCTGGCTCCCCACTGAGACCGTGCGCCCCAGGATAGATCGGAAAGCCTGTGGGCAGGCCGGCCTGAGTTGCGCTCAGGACCACACCTGCCTGCGGCGCCTGGGACTCGGTCGGGGACGCCGGCCCAGCCATGAGCGTGAGGAGGATCGACGGCGTGGCTTCCCCACTGCCAAGCAGTTCAGTCCCCGCCCCAGACGGCGTCTGGGAGGCCCCCTCGCCTTGAGCTGATGCTTGAATGGTGTGGGAGACAGCAGCGGCGAGGTTGCATGACAGAAGGGCCACGCTGATGAGCACGAAGGCGCCGGCTACACAAAGCTTCATACGATCCTCCGAGGAGCCAAACATGGGGTGAAAGGCTGGGCGTCCGTCCGGCTGGCAGCCGGCACAATATAGCATGAAAGCGGCCTTGAAGCATTTCGCCGCTCTTCCGCGGCGAAACTGCCTGCGCGCGCGCACCGGGGGCGGACTGGCAATCGAGGCCAGCCTGCCTTGGCGGAGCCAAGGGAGAACCAGCGACCTCCAGGCTACCAACCCGGCGGTCTATGGTTCGAAAAGGAAGTCGAAGATCAACTCGATCTGCGATTTTGATTGTTCCCTGGAGTTGGCCGGCCCACGGAACCGAAGAAAATGTCACCCCATAAATACCGAGGTGACGTTGACCAGCAAGAACAGAAGCGAGTGAAGGTGTTGAACCAGGTTCAAGTTGGGCGAATCTCCAGGAAACAGGCCGCCGCCTTCCTGGGGGTCTGTTTGCGGCAGGAGAGGCGGCTGATGGCCAGCCACCGGAGTCGGGGAGCCGCCAGGCTGCCAGCTTGGCGGTCTATGGTTCGAAAAGGAAGTCGCAGATCCACTCGATCTGCGACTTTGGTT
>JBEKHT010000163.1:0-3183 GCA_050012135.1 Anaerolineales bacterium
AGCGCCAGCCGCGCTCGGGCCCGCTCCTGGTCTCCGGTTGCGTTGTAGGCCGAGGCGATCAGTTCCAGATACTCGTCCTGGAAATCCTTTCTCAGGGCGGAGGGAGCCGCACCGCTGAGCGGAACCGGGCGGACGGCCCAGGCATAGGTCAGGCCGAGCGCCAGCCCAACCAGAACACCCAGGAGAAGCCAGAGGGGGAGCCGCCTCATGGTGTGGGCAAGAATTGGAGCGGAGCGCGACTGAGGTCATCGGCCAGCGCCTTCAGGCGCTCCAGGTCTTGGGGAGCATACCCGGCGGCCTGATCCGCGGCGGCGGTTTGCCGTACCAAGCCCCCCAAATCCGGCTGGCCGAGCTGGGACAGCTCGCTGGCGGCCTGGCGGAGATCATGATCGCCGAGGTAGGATTCCGCCACCATCAGCACATAGTCATTGCGAAAGTCCGTGCGCAGCACGCCGGGGGAAGCATCCGTGTATTGGACGGGACTAACAACCCAGCCGTAGACGAGGCCCATCGCGGCCCCCAAGATCAGCCCCGCCAGCAAAACCAGCGCGTGCTTCAACCCAGGGCCTCCGCCCGCGCCGGTCGGCCTGCGCCAGCGGGCGCGGCCATCTCATCCCCACCCGGGAAAGAGATCTGCCGAAACGAATTGAGGCGGGGAATCCGCCTCGTCCACATGTTATAATCTCCCAGTGCCGAAGGAGGGACTCGAACCCTCACTCCCGGAGGAACACGATTTTGAGTCGTGCGCGTCTGCCTGTTCCGCCACTTCGGCACGCGTCCAGAGTATAAGAGAAGCCCCACCTGCGGTCAAGGACAATTCATGCGCCTGGGCATCATCGGCCTCCCTCAAGCCGGCAAGACGACGATTTTCAACGCTCTCACCCGAGGCAATGCGCCCACCGGCACCATGATGGGCGGAGGGCGCTTTGAGGTCCACACCGCCGTAGTGCCTGTGCCCGACCCGCGCGTCGATCACCTCTCGGAGATGTTTCACCCGCGCAAGACCATTTTCGCCCAAGTGACGTACTCGGATATCGCCGGGCTGGAAGCCGCGGCGGCCAAGAAGGGCGAACTCAGCGGTTCGCTCCTGGCGGAGTTGCGCCAAGTCGATGGGCTCCTGCTGGTCGTCCGCGTTTTCGAAAGCAGCTCCGTGGTTCACCCCCTGGGGAGCATCGACCCCGCGCGCGATCTCGCGAGCATGCAGGCCGAGCTCGTGCTCAACGACCAAATCACGGTGGAGCGCCGTCTCGGCCGCCTGCAGGACGAGCTCCGCAAAGGCGGCACTAAGGACAAGCCTCAGGCCCTGCGGGAACAGGACCTCTTTGGGCGCTTGGCTCAGACGCTCGAGAGGGAACAACCCCTGCGAGGCCTGGACTTCTCACCGGAAGAGGCCCGCCTGCTCGCCGGCTATGGCCTGCTGACGCAGAAGCCGATGCTGGTCGTCTGGAACCTGGGCGAGGGGCAGAAACCCGCCGAGGGCGCCTTGTCCGGGCCGCGGGCCGCACAGGTTTCGCTGCAGGGCAAGATTGAAATGGAAATTGCCCAGCTCGCACCCGAGGAGGCTCAGGTCTTCCTATCCGAGTACGGCATCGCTGAACCGAGCCTGAACCGGGTGATCCGCCTATCCTACGACTTGCTGGGACTGCAGTCGTTCTTCACCGTCGGGGAGGACGAGGTTCGCGCCTGGACCGTGCGCAAGGGGGCCACGGCCCCGGAGGCGGCGGGCGAGGTGCACACCGACATGCAGAAGGGGTTCATCCGGGCGGAAGTCATCGGCTACGACGACCTGCTGGCCCTGGGCGGGATGGCCGAGGCGCGCGCCAAGGGCAAGCTCCGCCTGGAGGGCAAGGATTACGTCGTGCGCGATGGGGACGTGATTTCCATTCGCTTCAATGTGTGACCGCGCCAGCTCGATCTCGCCCTGCAGGGGACAGCGCGCGGCCCAAGATGATCTCCTCATCACCTCCGTCGTGGTGGGCCGGCGGGCGGCTGGGCGCGGCCCATCCGTTCGAGCAGGGATTCACCACGGCGATCGGCGCCTGCCTCTCGAGCAAGAGCCGGCGGGAATACCAGGATCGCGAGCAGGTGCACGAGGAGGGGGAACCGGATCAATTCCCAGAGGGCGCGCCCGGGGCCTTCGCCCTTGCGGGCCGGCCCTTCAGGGAAGGGCACCAGGGCATGAAGAAGGCCAGAGCCCCTCAGCGGGGCGGGCTTGGGAACTTGAGCTCTTGCGCCCCGAAACGGGGCGCTAGAGATTCCAGCGCAGAGGGGGGCCGATGAAAACGCCAGTGGACCAGGTACTGGTGGGGGATTGCCTCGAACTCCTTCCACGCCTGCCCGAAGCCGGGGTGGACCTGGTGTTCGCGGACCCCCCCTACAACCTGCAGTTGCGCCACGAACTCTGGCGGCCCAATCAGACCCGGGTCGACGCGGTGGACGACCGCTGGGACCAGTTTGGCAGTTTCGCGGAGTACGACGCCTTCACCCGCGCTTGGCTGAACGCCTGCCGGCGCGTCCTGAAGCCCACCGGGACCTTGTGGGTCATCGGCACCTATCACAACATCTACCGGGTCGGCTCGATCCTTCAGGATCTCGGCTACTGGATCCTCAACGATGTCATCTGGGTTAAGACCAATCCCATGCCCAACTTCCGGGGGGTCCGGTTCACGAATGCTCACGAGACCTTGCTCTGGGCTCAGAAGGAGCGCGGGGCGAGCTACACGTTCCACCATCACGCGATGCGCGCGCTGAACGAGGAGCTGCAGATGCGCAGCGACTGGCAGCTGCCGGTCTGCACGGGACGCGAGCGGCTGAAAGTTCGCGGCGAGAAAGCCCATTCCACCCAAAAACCGGAGGCGCTGCTTTACCGGGTGATTCTCTCGAGCTCCAATTCAGGCGACCTAGTGCTGGACCCCTTCTTTGGCACCGGCACGACGGGAGCCGTGGCCAAGCGCCTGCACCGGCATTGGCTCGGCATCGAGCAGGAGGCCAAGTACGCCCGACTGGCCCAGAAGCGGATTGAGGCCGTGACCCCTCTGCTCCTCGGCGAGGACGATCTAGGCCCTCTCGAGCCGCGCCGTGCGCTGCGCATTCCCTTTGGATCCTTGATCGAGCTGGGCCTGCTGGAACCCGGGACCCGCCTCTATCTAGGAAAGGAGGGGGACATTCATGCCCGGGTGCTGG
>JBEKHT010000164.1:0-3155 GCA_050012135.1 Anaerolineales bacterium
AGAAGGGTCAACCAAAGCCCTCGTTAAGCACCAGCACGACGTGTTGCCTGCCACGGTAGTCCGAGAGGCGAACTGTCCTTCCCCGCACATCTTCGAGGCAGAAATCCGGGGCTTCGAACCCCACGCGTGCCTTGGGCATGACCCTCCCTCCGTGTCGTTTGACACAAGCTGCGGGGAGGCGGATGGGCCGCCTCCGCGGGAACCACGGGCGGCGCCTGTCGGCGCAACCGACTGGGGGCAGAGGAAATCCCGGCCGCAGGCCTACCGGAGCCATCTGGATGATCGCCCTCCTCTCGCGACAGAAAGTGAAGCGCCAAGCCGCGAGTCATAACCAGGAGGAAATGCAGGGCGGGCGATCTGCTTGGAAGGTCAAGTTGAGGGGAGGTTTGGGTCTAATTGCCCTTAATCAGGATCCCAGCCCCCGCTCGCCGGTAGGGAGAGGCTTTGCGAGCCTCGGGGACAACCCGGCCGAGAGCCCGCCCTGCCGGCTGGGTGAAGCCGTTCGGTGTGTGGGCCGGCGGCCGGACTGGAAGAGACTCACAAGGGATCGCCTTGAAATCGTTCTGGCGCAACGGATCCATGAACGGGACGCCCCTCCGGGGCAGGCCGTTGCGGCGACCCGGATCAGGGCCTCGTCATGGCCGAGGGCTGCTGCAACGCGTTCCCGCTCGAGCTGGCCTCATCCAGAAGCGCCACCTCCTCCGAAGTGAGTCGCCAGCCGAGAGCTCCGGCATTCTCACTGGCTTGGGCCGCATTCTTGGCGCCGGGGATGGGCAGGGCCCCCTTGCAAATCACCCAGTTCAAGGCCACTTGACCCGGTGTTTTCCCCTCATGGGCCTGCCCGATCTCACGCAAGGTCGCCACAAGCAGGGCAGCACGATTCACAAACCCGCCCCATTGCAGCCGCCGATAGGCACCCGGCAAAGGATGCTGCGGCGAATACTTGCCTGTCAGTAGTCCCTGGGCAAGTGGGCTGTAGGCTATGAGGGTTACGCCCAGATCGCGGCACACGCGCTCCAGGCCGGTCCACTCCAGACCTCGGTCCAACAGGTTGTATTGCACCTGGTTCGTTGCCAGGGGGACCCCTCTCCTGGCCAGGGCTTCGTGAGCTCGCTGGGTGAGTTCCGCGCTAAAGTTCGAAACCCCCACGGCCCGGGCGAGGCCCTCCCGGACCGCCTCGGCCATGCCCTGCATCCACATCTCTACCCCGGAATGCGGAATCGGCCGGTGAACTTGGTACAAATCCACAGCTGCGAGGCGCAGCCGGCGCAGGCTGGATTGCAGCGTCCGGACCACGGCGCGAGGGGTCACCCGCCAGGGATAGGGGAAGTATTTGGTGGCAACGATGATCCGCCTGCCGGCACCGAATTCCTGAATGAAACTGCCCAGATACATTTCCGACTGCCCAAATCCATAGGTCTCCGCGGTGTCGAAGAAGTCGATACCCTGCGCGAGGCTGATTCGGAAAGCCTGTCGAATGTCCTCTTGGTGGTAATCCCGGCCGTACCCCCAAAACAGGCGATCTCCCCAGGCCCAGCAACCCGTCCCCAGAGGCAGCACCCTCACGCCACTTTTCCCCAATTCCATCTCTGTCTCGACCACCGATCGCCTCCTTGCGGACAAGTCGTGCAAGGCCTGGGAATCAGCCCTATCCGGCGACCTCGGGTTCAGGGCGGGTATCCGATTTCCAGGAGGTCTTCACCGTTGAAGCAGATCTCTCAAGGCTTCTTGGACCCTTTGAAAGCGGAAGGCAAAGCCAAGATCCGTCAGGCGTCGGGTGGTGGGCCGCTGTCCCTTCAAGAGCGTGTCGGCCAGCTCCCCCAAGACCAACCGCAGGGCGAAGCCCGGGATCCAGAGGACCGCAGGCCTTCCCATCCCCTGAGCCAGGGCCTGGACGAACTCCGCGTTCGTGGGTATCTCCGGAGCCAGAAGGTTATAGGCCCCCTGGGCTCGTTCCTCGGTAAGAAAGAAACGCATGGCCTCGACGAGGTCGGCGATGTGAACCCAGGGAAAGGCTTGACGGCCGGACCCCAGTCGCCCGCCGACAAAAAGTCGAGCCTGGAAATAGAGGGGAAGGAAGGCGCCCCCCTGGCGGCTGAGGACCACCGCGGAACGGGTGACCACGCGGCGCACACCCATGGGCTCCACTTCGGAGGTGGAGGCCTCCCAGGCCGCGCAGACCTGGGCCAGGAAGTCATTCCCTGGCGGCGAGGTCTCCTCCAGTGCGGTTTCGCGCTCGGTCCCGTAATAGCCGACAGCGGAGGATTGGACCAAGACCCTTGGCTTGTGTCTGGCTGCCCGGATGGCTTCGGTCAGGGCAACTCCGCCAAGGGCCCGGCTTTCCAGGATGCGCTTTCTGCGCGCGGAGGTCCATCGCCCCGTGGCGAGATTCTCCCCGACCAGGTTGACCACGGCGTCGGCCTCCTCGACCAAGGGTGCCCAGCCTCTGCTTGTGCGTCCATCCCAAGGGTGCAGCTCGGTTCCCGCAGGCATGGGTCGGGCACGGCCTGGATTCCGGGAAAGCACGATGACCGTATCCCCGCTCGCGAGCAGCCGGGAAGCCAGGGCGTGGCCGATCAGCCCCGTACCCCCCGGGATAAGTACGCGCATCGTCCCTCCTGGTTTGATCAGATCCAGCGTGGCTGCGAGTCGGTGGGCCGCCGAAGGACCCCAAGCCGCGATCGCAGCGCAGGCTGGAGCCAGAGGGTATCGTACCACCACAGGGGTTCGGGACCGGAGCCGATGGATTGCTTGGCGGCAACCCTTTCCCATCGCTCCACAGTGGCGAGGCGGGTGGGGATGGCGGAGCCTTGACCCGGGGTCGAACAGGCCCTCAGGCGCGCCCGTCACCCGCTGGGATCCGTGGGGGCAGAGTTTTCCCTGGCAGCAGGCGGGGGGAGACGCGAGGCTACTTGTGGCCTTCGGCGATTTCGCCAACCTGGCGAAGTAAGCCGAGCAGGAGAACCCCTAATCTGACTGCGCTCGAAGGGGTCACGGAAGCCCCTTCCTTGCCCGCCTTGTTGCGGGCCTGGACATACACGTAGGCCGCCCCCAGTCCAGCCAGTCCGCCCAGGATGGCCCCGATGAGGAGGGCCCGGCCTTGCCCACGACGATTAGCTGAGGAAGGCATGGTTTCCCCCAACGCTATTCATCCC
>JBEKHT010000165.1:0-3129 GCA_050012135.1 Anaerolineales bacterium
GCTCGGCTAGCGCAGGAACAGTACTCCCAAGACGACCAACGCGACGACCAACCCAAGCCCAAGGAGCGCTTGCACCACCGTCTTTGGCTCCATTCCCGGCATGACCACCCGACCATCCCCATAGGATCGGAAGAGCTCGCCCCACCCGGTCCGGAGGGCCTCCCGCACGCGCTTCCTACCCACAAAAGGATACCAATAGACATTGTGATAGAAATTGCTGGCGAAGTAGGCCCAGGGCACGAGAGCCGTGCGCAGCAAGAGCGGCTCCATGAAGTGGAGCCAGCCGTGATAGATCATCTTCTGGCCGCGGGAAGCGAAAGTATCCTCTCGGCGAAAGTTCCAGTTGGGCTCCTGGTTGATGTCGTATCCTAGAATTTCGATCTTACTGGGATCACCGACCCCCAGATCAAGTTCGTGCGCTTTGCGGATGAAGGGTAGGCTCATTGGGTTGAAGCCCTGAAGTTTGGCTGAGATCGCATCGATGGCTACCTGGTCGGCGGAGGCCAACAGGATGTCCTTGACATGCCAACGCATCGCACGCGGACCAGGGCCATCGCCTGCAAATGTCCCGTCCATCACCGCGAAGAGTCCGGGGTGAATCTCCTGCTGGATCATCAGGAGATCGACCAGGGTGTCATCGATCACGCCATGGGTCCAATGGCGCTGACGGTGCAGGAGACCCCCGAACGCATTCTTCATTGCCCCGGTGATCGAGGTGAATACGTGGGTCTTGACCGTCGGAAGGTGAACCATGTTCTTGCCCAGGAGGGCCTTGGGAATATAGACCCCGTCGGGGTACACCTTGTCCAGCACGAGGAAAGGCCGTTTGGGCTCATAGCGAAACCATTCGAATTTCTGCTCATACAGGTAGATACAGGGCACCCCGTACTTGTCGGTGACGAATTTGTGCTTGTTGTTAAGCTCACCGACGCGGGTATCGACCACCACCGTGTCATTATGAATGCCGACCAGGTCGGAATAGCCGGCATTGCGCAACGCGACAAGGGTCCCTTCCAGCTGCCAAGGTTCCGTGGAGCAGGCCGGATACCAAGTTTGCCAAGAGATGTTGATCTTGACTCCGGTCGTGACATTCCTGGGCAGTGCTTGTTCCACCCCGGCCAGCTTCATCACGTGCTCCACATCCTTGATCACGGTAGTGGGGGTGGTCTTGAGGACGGCGACTTTTCCCTTGCCGAAGAAATCGCTCATTCCAACCCTCCGAGCCCAAACGCAGTGTTGCCTGTGGCAAGCTGGGAGTTCATCACCCGGGCCGAGCCCTGGTGACTCGAACATTCTAATGCCGGCCAGAAGGAGCGTCCAGCGCTCAAGGGTAAGGCTGGAAGTATTCCTCGGAGGTGTGCTGCCTCCTGGGCTAGGGTGTCGAAGAACTGGAGTTCTGGCTGCCATGAATGTATCTGCGAGAGGTAGGCGCCAGCCTAACCGTGGTCGGGATCTATGTGGGGGAAGAGATGCCGGCAAGACCGGTCTTCCGGCTCACGCAGGTAAAGGCTGCGAAAAGGCTCGGGCCGATAATTCCAACGACGCAGTGATCCCCGACGGATGGGCACCCGACAAGTTGCGGCAGTTTGAGAGGGTCGCAAGGCCTGTGCGCGAGGCCCATCGGTCAGGCAAGACCGTCGCAAGGGTCTGCCACCCACGACTCGTGGGCACCAGCGCGGGTATCGTTCGAGGGCACGAAGCCGTGAGCAGCGAGAGGACTAGGGACGACTGGGTGAACGGCCGAGCTGAGTGGTGAGACGAGCCAGCTTCACGCAGCGGCAATCTCGTCTGGGGCCGGGAGATCGCGGATATCCCCGACTTCTGGGGAATTGGTCAGCGCCGTCGCCGCGTACTAACCCTATTTCGCCAGGCGGGCGGTCTGTCCTGCTCGCCCGGATCCCCCTGGAGCGCGAGGTCTAACTCATCGGTCGATCCCGAGGAATGTCACCTCACCTATCTCAGATCGTCAGCCGCGGTACTCTCTGACCGGATGCATGCCCCTGCGGACCAAACCCAGTGCCCGCTGCTCTGCCTCGGCCTTGATCTTCTCCTCATCCAGCGTGAGCAACTCACCATCCCGATACAGCCAGCGACCGTCAACCATCAGGTGAGTCACGTCCGCCGCCTTGGCGCAGTGCACCACATTGGCCACCAAGTCATGGCGAGGGAGGAGATGGGGACGGTCCATGTCGATGAGCGCAATGTCGGCGGCCGACCCGGAGGAAATCATCCCCGAATCGACAAAACCGGCTGCCCTTGCCCCATTCCGGCTCGCCATTCTCAGCACCAAGTCCCCGGGGGTCGCGCGAGGATCTCGCTGCTCGTGTTTCTGGAGAATGGCCGTCTCTCGCAGGGAGGCGAGCATGTCCAGATCACCATTCGAAGCCGGGCCGTCGGTCCCGATTGCGACGTTCACGCCCTTGGCCAGAAAGCGAGCCAAATTGTTCACCCCCATCGCAAGCTTCATGTAGGTGATCGGTGCATGGGGCACGGTGACCCGATGCCGGGCCAGGATGTCCAGGTCTTGATCGCTTACCGCCAAGCAATGGGCGGCAATGCAACCCCCGGGCGCGCCCAGAACCCCAAGCCTCTCCAGATGCTCCACAGGGGTCCGCCCGTACTCGCGCAGGGAGTTATCGACTTGCTGCTGCGATTCGGCAACATGCAAATGGATCCCCAGGCTTCGACTTTGAGCCAACTCGGCCACCCGCGCCAGAAACGCAGGCGGACAGATATACGGAGAATGAGGCCCGAGGAACAGGTGCAGGCGACCGTCAGCGCGATCCCGCCAACGGTCGATGAACGCGAGGGTTCCGTCCAGATTCGCCCCGATCTCCTTCTCGTCGCCAATGCCGAAGACACACCAGGCCAACCCCGCTTTCATCCCCGATTGCTCAAGCACCTCGGCCACGCGATCCATATAGAAGTAGTGATCGTTGAACCCCGCGGTCCCTCCTCGAATCATCTCGCACGCGGCGAGAGCGGCTCCCCAGTAGACGTCTTCGGGGCCGAGCGCGGACTCGGCCACCCAGATCTTCTCATTCAGCCAGCGCGGAAAGGACAAATCCTCGGCCCAGCCTCGCTCAAAGGTCATGGGGCTGTGGCAATGCGCGTTGAAGAAAGCCGGTA
>JBEKHT010000166.1:0-3110 GCA_050012135.1 Anaerolineales bacterium
CCGCGCCCGCGTCATAGGCCAGGCAGGCCTCCTTCGGGATGAGAGCGGGACCGGCCACGATCGGCGTTGCCGTCGCCAGAAAGGCGAGTTCTCCTTCACGGGCGAACGGACCGGCGCAACCCGCCGCACAGGTGCGCCCCTCCAGAGTATCGGGGCCTTCCGGCAGGAAGGCGCGATGCACGCAACCGGCCGTGTTGTCTCCACCTGCTCTCGGGCTGGAAAACTCCCGGCCTACTCGGCCTCCCCCTTCGCAAACGCGTACTTGTCCAGGTAGCTCCGGTAGGCCCGCTGGGCGTGCCCAAGCGGATCCGCGTAGTACTCCTGGGGCGTGGCGCTCAGCGTGACCTGGCGCTCGGCGGGCTGAACCGTCGGGTTGGCGACCGCGAAGCGCCGGATCACCTCTGCGTGCGGCTTGAGCGAGCCGTCCGGGCGGACCAGTCCAAAAAACCGCTCGTGCCAGGACTCCTCGCACGGGGGCATGCCATAGAGCCCGGGATCGTAGTCCGCGTAACACCACAGCAGCGCGCCCAGAGCGCCCACCTCCACCAACTTGGGCAGGACCTGCTCCACGTAGGCCGCCAGTCCCTCCTCCGAGGCCATGAATTGCCTGCGGGGCCGCCCGTAGCTGGTCCACTCCAAGACCGAGGCGGGCTGTCCGGGCGCCGCGGTGCACCCGCCGAATTCCTCCATCAGGGTGGGTTTGCCGCTCAGAGCGGAGGTCAGGGCGCACAGGAAGGGAACAAAGTCGGGGTCCAGAGGCCCCACCGACCAATCGGCGTACATCGGGTAGCCGTGCATAACAACCCGGTCGACTTCCGAGAACACCTCGTTGACGCGCAAGCCGTTGTCTTCAATCAGGTTGGCCATGTGCAGCCCGCAGGTCACCGGATGAACGGGATCAATCTCGTGGACCAGCTCCGTCATGCGCCTAGCCCAGCCCCGGCCTTCGTCCGCGCTCGCCGGCCGGGCAAACAGGTCGGGCTCATTTCCCAGGTTCCACAGGCCGATCGCGGGATGATCCCGGAACCTGGCCACCACGGTTCGCAGCTGAAGCTCGGCCGCACGGAGGGCCAATGGATCCGTGAAGGGGTTGAGATAGCCCCCCTCCACGGCCTTCCCCCCACTGACCACCTGGCGCACCCAGGGGGAAACGGGCAGGTCGCCGCGCAGCATCCAACCAGGCGCCCACGACGGGCCGCTCATGTGGCCGGTGAAGAAGGTAACGTCGAGCTCGAGCCCCCGCTCGGCAGCGGCGTCGCAGACCCGCCCCAGGTTATCCAGGGCCTGCGGGTTGACGGAGTCTGCAGCCGGCTGCCAGTCCTCCCACAGCAGGAAGATCCGCACCAGCTTGAGGCCGAGCTCCTGGATCCGGTCGAGATCTTCGCGGACTTCGCCCGGATCAAAATCCGACCACCAATACATGGCCTTGCGGCGGGGCCAATAGTTCACCCCGAGTACGAACGGTTGCGCGGGCATACCAGTCCTTTCAGGCCCGGGGGCAGATTCTCGATCCCCTTGGCGCTACTTCCAACCTCTACGATCCGGCACCCAATGTTCATCTCACGGACCCTGAGCCGCCGCGACCCTTCATCCAATGGGCCGATTCTCCCATCAAACTATTCCTCCGGCTCAATGCTCCCGCAATGCCCGGGCCGTGACGAGGTCCGAGGCATGTCAATCCGGCCGCCAGGCGCACTCGCGTGCACCCGCCGCTCGCGCCTCGCCAACTCCCGGAAGGCGGCGCGGGCGCGCCCTCAAAGGATGAACTGCTCCATCGCCGAGACGATTTGCCCGAGCGCCGCCAGGGATCCAGAGAGGCTCGCGGGAACCTCGAGGTTGTGATCTGCCCCCTCGAGCACCAGCACGCGGCCGCCTGTGACGGTCTGGAGACGCCCCTGGATCGCCGGTTGGTAGAACCGGTCCGCCGTCCCCACCACGAAGAGCGAGGGCGGGCGGACCTGCTCAATGCGCTCGCACAGCCAGCCCACCGTGAGGAGAGGGGTGAGCCACACGCACGTTGACTTCTGGAACGCCTCCTGGACCAGCAGATGACCCATGGCCAGCGTCCCCAGGGACTTGCCGACCAGCGTGATTCTCTGATAGGCCCGCTGCTCAAGCGCACGGGTGCCGGCCGCCTCGACGTCGGCCCGCAGCCAAGCGTCCCGCTCCCCCTCTGAATGGGACATGAAATCCGTGCGCCAGTAGGCATACTCCACCCGCAGGACATCCGCGCCTCTCGCGAGGAGAACCCGCTCGGCGTAGTGCAGCTCGGGGCGGTCCACCGTGTGGCGGTGACCCGGCAGGAGAATCCCCAGATGAGAAGTCTCCGCCGGCTGCCGGATGAAGGTGTTGGGCACGGGGAGACTCCCATACCCAGTCACCCTCAGCGAGGTCGCGTCAGTCATCGCGCAGGATTCCCTTCAGCCCCGGCCGCTGCGCACATTTGGAGCCATCCGGCACGGGAACGAACCGCGCCTGCCCGGTCCCAGGAGAGGCGCAGGTTCTGCCCCTGCAAGGCTCACCCACCTGCCTTGACGGACCCTGATCCGCTCCGGCTGCCATTTGCCGTACTCCAGACATCTTTGGCCACGGCAGGACCGGACCTCTTGAGCACAGGACTATCATGATAGACCCGATAGGCCAGGCGCGCACACCCAGCTGAGCCTCTGCAGCGGCTCAGGACAGGAGGATGCCAGCCAGGGAGGAAAGCAGCCGGAGGGCGGCCGACCGTACGGGAAGCTGGAGCGGGCTGCCGAGACCTCCGCGCGAGAGGGGCACGGGCTGGGCTGGCCGCCTCCTTGGCTATTTCGAAAGGGGCCATCCTGGACAGGTCAAGGGCGGGAGGCTGAGGGGGGCTTCAGGGGACTGCCGCGGCCCTCCCCTCGGAGGCGATCCGGGTTCCGTAAAGAAACTCGCCCCCTCTTGGGGGGGCGAGTTCGGCCAAATGAGTCTCTGGTAGTAACCGTTGCCTCGGCGGGCTGACCTTCCAGCCTTCGGAGGAGGTGCCCCGGCTTCGCCTCTTTTCTTCAGGCTGGCCGGGCGGCTACCGGCTCTAGCGCGCAAAGTAAGCGATGTAGCTGGGCCCCCAACTCTTCGGGTATAGGATCGTC
>JBEKHT010000167.1:0-3088 GCA_050012135.1 Anaerolineales bacterium
TGGCTACGAAAGAAGTAAGGAGGCCTCCATGGCGGATGAATATGGGGTGTTCTCTCAGACGGAGCTCATGGCCTGCGCGGGAGCCCACACGCTGGCCGACGGATGCTCGGTCTTGGTCGGCACCGGCCTTCCGATGATCGCCGCGATATTGGCGCAGAGAACCCACGCCAAGAATCTTCTAATCATCTTCGAGGCGGGAGGCGTAGGACCCCAGATCCCGGTGCTGCCCATCTCCGTGGGAGACTCTCGAACCTTCTACCGGGCGGTGGCCGCTTCCAGCATGCACAGCGTGATGAGCGCCTGCCAGGCCGGCTATGTGGACTTTGGTTTTCTCGGGGCGGCCATGATGGACCCCTTCGGGAATCTGAACACGACGGTTATCGGGGAATGGGAGCATCCGCAGGTGCGCCTGCCCGGCAGCGGGGGGGCAAACGACGTAGGCTCGCTCTGCCAGCGTACGATCATCATCATCCGCCAGGACGCTCGTCGTTTCGTTGAGAAGGTCGATTTCATCACGACTCCCGGGTACCTGGACGGCCCCGGAGCCCGAGAACGAGCCGGATTGCCCAAGGGCACCGGACCCTTTCGCGTGATCACACAACTTGCCGTGTACGATTTTGAGGAGGAAACCAAGCGCCTTCGGCTACTGGCACTTCACCCCGGGGTTACCCTGGAACAAGTCAAGGCGAACTCTTCCTTCGAGATCATCATCCCAGCGGAAGTGAGGGTGTTGGAGCCCCCCAGTTCTGAGGAGCGGCGCCTCCTTAGGGAGATCGATCCTCTTGGGATGGTCATCGGCAAGTAGCGTTGCGCTCGCGACGAGAAAGGAGCGGTCGCTAATGGGTTCATCCTGGAGAAAAGGCAATGCTGGCGCCCAGGCGACCTTGCCTGCCTCGTGGAAGAAAGGACCGGCTGAAGGCCGGTCCTTTCTATTCTCGACTGGACTCTATCGCCAGGAGGACTTCCGTCCTGCGCTTGGCCCCGGAGGACGGCGTAGGTCCGACGAGGGGCGACTGGGAACTGTAGCGACCGGTCGCGGCTGGTTTCATCAAGTCGCCCTCCGGCACGGGTTGCTGAGTCGGAACGACGGGATGGGTCTCCTCCCACGTGTCCAGCGCGTCTCCCGGCAGATCCCCATGGCCCTGTGACATTTGGTATATGACAGCCTCCACCCGGGACATAGAATAGGGGATGGCAATCGCAGGCGCGTTTCTGGGACCCCTTGTTTCGTGCCACCTCTTTTGGGTTTTCCTGCGGGCAAAGATGGAGAAGTGGAGAGGATCAGGATTGCGAGGCCGCCGCAAGGGACGCGAAGGGCAAACCATCGAGTTCAGGCCCGCCCGGAGCCCGCGTCGAGGTGGCTGGAGAGGTCTGCTTTTTCCCCCTATCTATGAAGAACCGACCACGCGAGGAGTCTGATGGAATTCGAACTGAGCGAAGAGCAACGGATGTGGCGGCTGGCCATCCACGATTTCTGCGAGCAAGAAGTCAGCCCCCGAGCACGGCATGTCGACGAATCCGCCGAGTTCAATTGGCAAGCGGTCCACAAGATGGGACCGCTGGGGCTGCTCGGCCTGAACATCCCAGAGGAATTCGGAGGCCCGGGCGTTGACGCGATCAGCGCGGCGATTGCCATCGAGGAGCTGGGCCGGGCCTGCGGGAGCACCGCCCTGGCCATCGCGGCCCACAACAGCCTGGGATGTGGCCCTCTGGTGTTGTTCGGCACGCAGGCGCAAAAGCAACGCTGGCTGCCCCGCCTCGCCAGCGGAGAGGGAAGGCTGGCGGCCCTGGCTCTGACCGAACCCGGGGCAGGTTCGGACCTTGTGGGGGGTGTGCGGACCCGAGCGCGGCGGGAGGGCGCCGGATGGATCATCCGCGGATCGAAGATGTGGTGCACCAACGCCAGCATCGCAGACCTCATCATCACCCTCGTTCGAACGGACCCGGCGGGAGGTTCGCATTCGCTCAGCCTGATCCTGGTGCCTACGGAGGCCAAGGGACTGACGATTGGGCCTGCCGAGAAGAAGATGGGGTTGCGGGGTTCCCCCACCCACGCGGTGACCTACGAAGATGTTCGTGTTCCCGCGGACTTCCTGCTGGGGGAGGAGGGACACGGCCTGCAAATGGCACTGGCGGTGCTGGATGGCGGGCGGATCGGTATCGGGGCGCTGGCCGTCGGCCTGGCACAGGCCGCCTTCGAGCAGGCCGTCCGGTACGCCAAAGAACGGAACACCTTCGGAGTCCCGCTCAGTGCCCATCAAGCGATCCAGTGGATGCTCGCTGACGCGGCCACAGAAATTGAAGCCGCCCGAGGAATGGTCTATCGCGCGGCCTGGTTCAAGCAAACGGGCAAGCCATTCACTATGCAGGCGGCTATGGCCAAGCTGTTCGCAACGGAAATGGCCGAACGGGTCTGTCGGAACGCGATCCAGGTGCACGGAGGCTATGGATACTCGGCCGAGTACCCCGTGGAGCGCATCTACCGAGATGCGCGCTTGATGACCATTGGGGAAGGCACGAGTGAGATGCAACGGCTGGTGATCGCCAAGCGCATTCTGGCCTAGACAGCCTCGCCGATGAGGAGCCGAGAAGCCTGCGTGGCCCGGGGGGTGGGGGAGAAACCCCTACCCGCCAGCGGAGGAGGACCGGGGATTTCAGCCAGGGACGGCATCCACCCCTGGCGCTGGGCCGCCTCCGAAACCACCTGGCGAATCCGAACTGGGCGTCCGTGGGTCGGGTCCTTGCGGCCCTCGCAGCTGTCCGGGGAGGGGCCTTCGGCCCGGTCTCTCTCAGCGAATCCGGCGCGCTTTTTGCCCCCCCCATCCTTCAGGCCGAGTTGGCGGAAATCATTCGCTCGGCCTAGACCGTCACGCCCTCAAAGAGATCGTGCTCGCGCGAGCGCGGAGGCTCGGAAGGAACCGCACGCATGAAGGTTTCCTGCGCCGGGAGCAGCCGTTGCAGCCCGGATAGCGGACCCAGCAGCCGTCCGCCTCCCTGACTGGAATGGCAGGCGGAGGCCATGTCCTTGGCCTTGAGCACGCTGCGAATGGAAATCGCAGCGTGGATCGGGAAATCCACGTCGGCGAAG
>JBEKHT010000168.1:0-3072 GCA_050012135.1 Anaerolineales bacterium
CGCCACTCCACCGGCAGGGGAGCAAGCGCGCTGGGATAGCCGAGATACCCGCTCAGTAGGACCGCTCTTCCCAGGTACCCGGCGCCCAGCACGCAGACCGCCAGCGCGGGGGCGAGCCATGCCGTCCAGGCGCGAGGCTGGTCGGATTCTGGCGCGGAGCGTGCCCAGACCGCGGTGGACATCAGACAGGCCACCGCCCCTGGGGCGAGGAAGCTCAGCTTAACCGCAACCCCCGCCGACGCGATCAGCCAGATGAAGAACAGGGAATGGGACCTGTGCCCTCGGTTCTCGTCTTCCGTCAGCAAGCGCAAGACTTGACTGGAAAGGACGAGGCCCAGTGAGAAAAGCCCGGAGTCCGGCGAGAGGCTGGCAAAGGTGTCACTGGTCGCATGGACGAGAATGGGGGCCAGGAGCAGGGCGTCAAACAGATGGTGGGCGCGCAAGGAGGCACCCCGCCGCAGGACGTGGGCCAGTCCCACCACGCCCTGAGCCGCGGCCACGAAGAGCAGCAACCCATTCGCGAGGTGGGCGGCGTTGTTCTGGAAAGGCCAATGATCCAGGAGCGCGGTGTAGAGGAAGTAAGCATTGTTGTAGGCCAGAGCCGGGTCCAGGTTCCCCAAGCCGGGAACCACGGCAAACGCCTTGGCCCAGGCCGTGGCCGACAGGTGGTAACGGGCCGTGTCCCCCAAGGCGATGGGCCGCATGGCCTCGATCGCCAGGAAGGCCCCCACGACGATCCAGACCAGAAGCAAGACCCAGCGGGTGCGCAGCACTCGCCAGGCTAAGCCCACCAGCCCCTTGGCCTCGAGCCCAAGGCCGAGCAGTCCCGATCCGATGAAGACCAGCACGACCGGCAGGCCAATTGGGGCGAAGAAGTTGATGATTTGCAGCGCCGCGATGACAACGGCCCAGCCGATCCAGAAACTCGCCAGCCAGGCTTCCAGGTCGAGGATCCCGCGGGCAAAGGCCCGGCGCACGATCAGGCCGATGCCGGAAAAGGCGAGGCCGAGCACGGCCCAGGCCACCAGGATCAGAATCATCGGGAGATCTTCCTGTCCCTGTTCAGCCCAAGCAGGGCACTTCGCCTCGGCCCGCCCGGGCTCGAAGGGCTAGCGAGAGAGAACCACCCAGAGCAGGGCAATCGCGGACGCCCCGAAAAGCACATAGGAAAGGGCCAGATGCCCAGAGAGGTAGAGCTGGGAGGCCGTGACCAGGAGAGCGGCGAACACGATCCCCCCCACCATCTTGCGCATGGTCGTCTCGACCCGGGACATGGCCCGGGTGACATCCGGTGTGCCCACGTCAAGTTCGCCCCGTTCGATCCGGGTCAAGAGCCCCTCGAAGCGCGAGGGCAGGCTCACCAGGATCCTTCCCCAGCGCTCGCCCTCCTCCAGCAGTCGCTCCCAGCGCGTGCCCGCTTCTTCCGCCAGCAGCTTCTGGGCAAAGGGCTCGATTCCTTGCCACACGTTGAAGGCAGGGTCCAGCCCGGTGCACATTCCGGAGAGGATGGAAACGGCTCGAACGAGCAGGATCAGGTCCTGGGGAATCTGGAAAGGCATGTCGTAGATCAGCTCGCGGAATTCACCCATCAGTTCGTGCATCTCCGCGTGGCTGATATTACGGAGCTCTTCCATGCTCTTGCCCCAGAACCGCTCCAGCACACGGTTCTGGGCTCGTTCCAAGAGGGCCAGGTCCGCGCCGGGGAGCAGGATGCCCATACTCTGGTAGGCCTGGACCATCCGGTGCGTGTCGCGGGTGCCGACTGAGATGGCCAGCTCGCGGACCGCCGTGCGCAGGCTCCTGGGCATGCGCCCCGCCATTCCGAAATCAACAAAGGTGAGCTGCCAGGGGCTCGGGGACGGATCCCCGCGGGATCTTACCTCGAGCGGCGAAACAAACAGGTTGCCCGGATGCGGGTCGGCGTGGAAGAACCCATCCTCAAAGACCTGCTTCAGGTAGGTGTGGAAGAGCCGGTCGGCGACCTCGGCTCGATTGACCCCGGCGGCCTCGATGGAGGCGTAGTCCGTGATCTTGATCGCGTAGACATCCTCCAGCGTGAGCACGCGTCGCGTGGTGTGGCTCCACACCACCCGCGGGACCCGCACCTTCGAGTCGCCGCGGAAGTTTTCCGCGAAGATCTCCGCGTTTCTTCCCTCGGCCAGGTAGTCCAACTCCTCATAGAGGATGCGGGTGAACTCCTGCAGGAGCGAAGGGATGTCCACCCGCCGGCGGATGGGCTCATAGCGATGAAGCCAATTCCCGATCGTGCGCAGAGCCGCCAGGTCAACGGCGATGATTCGCTCGATCTGGGGCCGCTGGATCTTGACCACCACCTGGGTCAGGGGCGCAGGCCGCCCGCCTTCTTCGCCCGGCCGGAGACCGCCGCCTGGGGCGGAGGAGGCAGCGGCAGGCAGCTGTAGCCTGGCGCGATGGACTTGCCCAAGCGAGGCGGCCGCGAGCGGATCCTGCTCAAAGCTGGCAAATCGTTCCGCCAGGGGCCCCAGTTGGGCTTCCAGCTCCCGGCGGATTTCAGAGAAGTTCTCGGCGGGGACTTCATCCTGCAATCCGGAGAGCTCGGAGGTGATCTCCTCCGGAAAAACGTCCAGCCGGGAAGAGAAGAACTGGCCGACCTTGATCAGCACCCCGCCCATGCGGATGGCCAGCTTGCGGAAGTTGGCGGCCACCCGCCGCAGGCGAGCGGGCCGGGTCCGCTCCGCCCAACGCCGTAGCCCCAAGCGGGGAAGGATCGCTTCCCAGAAGACCAGAGAGGCAATCGCCGAGGCGAAGAAGAATAGGATGCGGCGGTAGCGGACGGCAAACATGGTTTTCCGGGCGTCCTTCGCGCGGGAATCGGCCGAAGAGTGGGACAGGGCACCCGGGGAGGCCCAGTATAGCATGAGGATCTGGGCGGCCCTCTCCCACCCGCGGGGAGCCTGCCGCCCAGCCCGGATTCTGCGCCCGGGGACCGGGGAATGCAGGCCATCGCTCTGTTAGAATGTCTGCTCACAGGTTCTGGGGGGAAAGAAGGAGCTCGGCCAGGGAGGAGAAGTGAGAGGGATCCAGGGCAAGTTC
>JBEKHT010000169.1:0-3051 GCA_050012135.1 Anaerolineales bacterium
CGGCTTATCCCTCCGAGGGCCTCGACTGGTTTGCCGGGATGGGCGAGGACAATATCCTGGAATTCCACAAGGCGCTTGAAAGCCGGGAGGCCCTTCAGTCGTTTGTGGAGTCCAGCGCTCCCAGCATGCTGGACGGCGAGCCCGAATCGCTCATGCACGCCTTGCAGTCCCTCCTCAGTCCGGTCGACGCTGCGGTAGTCTCAGGTGACTTCGCGGCCTTTCTGCTCAAGTCGATTCGCGAAGCCATCGGCGAACGGGGCGATGGGTGGGTCGATGACGACCTCGCCTTCGTCAGGCCCTGGGGTTTCCAACTGAGCCAAATCCGGACGCCGGTGCTGTTGTGGCACGGCAGGCACGACCGGTTCGTCCCTTTTTCCCACGGGGAGTGGCTGGCAAGGCACATCCCGAAGGTGGACGCCCGGCTCTCGGAAGATGACGGCCATCTCACCCTCATCCTGCGGCGGATTCCCGATGTCCACTCCTGGCTCCTGGAACAGATGAAATAGGATCTCTCGGATTGGGCCGTTGGACTCGGCCATCAAGACAGGCGAACATGGCGCGGTTGGCCCTCCCCCGGACGGTTGAGGGGTCGGCAGATCTGTGGTCGAAGGAGGTTGTCAAGGGGGCCCCGCCTCGAGGGAGGGATGAAGCCAGGAGGAGGGTCCCGCAGCTGCGGCCTGCGGCTTGGAAAAGTGCTACAGCGAAGCGTTCAGCTGGCAAAGCCCAGGATCGGGCACTAGGGCCGGGGCTGAGCCTTCAGGTACAGGGCATACAGCAGCGCCGAGTGGATGAAGTCCTGCTTGACCGCATGGGTTGAATTATCCCCATACTCAACGTCAACGCACCAGTGGCTTGCAGGATCGTACCGCAGACTGAGCGTCTCCATCGCCGGGTCCGCCCCTCCGGCTTTGATCCGGTTGTCAAGAAGCTCCAGGAGGTCATCCGCGTCCGGGACATAGGCAAAGGCATCGTCATGGAAATCGACAGCCCCAGCTTCCCCTTCCCCTACAAGCTTCAGTTCTGGCGGGTCCCCAGTCACGTACCAGTCGCCGGTGTGAGTCTTCTTTCCCGCCCACATCCTGCGGCCATTCCAGCATCGCTGCAGATACTCTTCCCTGAACCCCATCCGTACCTCCCCTGGGATCTGGGAAAGCCGACGCCTCCTGATTGCGAGCCGCCCCTCAGGCACTCTCGCCGTGCTTCCTCACAAGTGACCTTGCCGGGAGATGGCCGAGCCCCCACCGCATCACTACCCAGACTCGGTTGACACTGACTGCACCTTCCAGCCAGACCCCGAGGCACGTTGAGCGAGTTCGGGAATTCCAACTGCCAGCGCCCCCGGACTTCATCGGGCGCAGAGGGCAGGCCCCCCCTTTGGTCGACCCGTGTGCAGGATTGCGGTCTCATGCCCAACGATGACGGGCCTTCAGATCTTTGGATGTCTCCTTTCCGTGGACGAAGAGAGGCAATGGTCGAACAGGCGGTCGAATCTAGTGCGCCTCGAGGACTACCTCGTTCCAGAAGGCCTCCCGCACCGGCGAGGTGGGGTACCGCTTCACCCAAGGCTTGAGGAGAAAATTGTACCGGTTATAGAAGAGCGGCACCACCAGGGCCTGCTCGACCAGGATGCGGTCCGCCTCCTGGTATATTGCCATCCGCTGTTCCTGGTGGGTGCTCTGGCCTGCCTTTTCCACCAGACTGAGAAAGGCTTCGCCCGGATGGACCGTCCTGTACGCGCGCAGGCCCAGCCTCAGAATGTTGTCGGGGTCCGGGTAGTCCGCCGCCCAACCCACTGCGAAAACGGAGGTGGGCGGTTCTCTCACGCTCAGAGTGTATTCGCGCCAGGGCAGCTCTTTCAGCTTCACCTCCACGCCCAGATTCTCCCGCCATTGGGTCTGGAAGAATCCCGCAGTGCCGAAGCTGTACACCGCGTAGCTGAACTCCGTCTCCGGAAACCCTCGCCCGCCGGGGTAACCGGCCTCGGCAAGGAGCCGCCTAGCCTGCTCCGCATCAAAAGGAAGGCCGACGTTCGGCGAATGACCCGGGACCCCCGGCGGAATCATCCCCCCCAGCGCAGGCGAGTAATACCCCCGGAGGGCGACATCGGCTAACGTCTCTCGGTCCAGGGCATGGCCAAAGGCCCGACGAACGCGCGGGTCATCGAAGGGCGCTCGGGTCATGTCAAACAGCAGGAAGCCGATTCCTGCGGAGGGGGCCTGGAAATATTCCCCCGGGTGACGGTACCTGACCAGGTCCATTTCAACAGGAGGCAGTTCGAGGACGTCCTCCTCATCGGCCTCGTAGCGGCCCAGCATCGCCGGACAATTCATGGTCGACTCGAGGGTCAACTCCACACGCTGAAGATTCCCTGGAAAGCGGCCATGATATTCTGGGTTGCGCACGACGACCAGTCGCTCGGCCGGCCTCCAGGATTCCAGCCGGAACGGGCCGTTCGTGACGATATTCCCCGGCTCCGTCCATGCCTCGCCGTATTTCTCCACAGCGTGCCGGGGAACGGGATAGAGGAGCGCCATGAGACGCAGGAAGTATCCGGCCGGTCTCTCCAGGTCCACCACCAGAGTCAGATCATCGACGGCTTTCACTCCGACCTCATCCGCGTTGGGCACTTCGCCCGCATGAAAGGCCCGCGCCTCCCGGATGTCTTCCAAATAGGTGGTCACGCCTGAGTCGAGGCGCGGATCCAGGATCCGCTTGCAGGCAAACTCATAATCACGCGCCGTCACTGAAACACCGTCGCTCCAGCGCACATCGTTCCGCAGATGAAAGACATACTTCCGACCCCCTTCCAAAACCTCCCACGCCCGAGCCCCGTCAGGAACGATGTCCATCTCGGGAGTTTGTTCCACCAAACCACTGAAGAGATGGGTGATGATGGGTATGTCCGAGGCCCACGTCGCCAGACTCGGGTCCAGGGTGATGACAATGGGCCAACTGCTGCGGAGAGCGTGAGGCGCAGGCGGGGGTGCCACGGCCGGCGCGCTTTCCGGTCGCTGCCACAGGGCAAAGCCCTCCTGATAGGCCTGGCGCGAC
>JBEKHT010000170.1:0-3048 GCA_050012135.1 Anaerolineales bacterium
CGCGAGGGGCTCGAGTATAATCTTCGCGTGCAGGACCTGCGGGTTGTTGCCCCGATTGACTATCTGGTCATCGGCCACCTGACCCGGGATCGCCTCGCGCAGGGCATGCGCCTGGGAGGAACGGTTGCCTACTCCGGCCTCACGGCGGCGGCCTTTGGGTTTCGCACCGCGGCGGTGACGGCCTGTTCCTGCGACGAGGAGCTGGCGGAGCTGCGGGGTATCCAGGCCGTGCGCCTCGCCTCGGAGCGCACCACCGTGTTTGAGAACCTTTACCAAGGCGGAGTCCGCCGCCAGCGGGTGGAATCCGTGGCGGCCCGCCTCCCGGAAGCGGCGATCCCCGCGACCTGGCGGCGGCCGCGGCTGGTACACCTCGCGCCCGTCGCGGGCGAGGTGGATCCGAGTCTGCTCGACCTGTTCCCTGATTCTTTTCGCGGCGTCACGCCGCAGGGCTGGATGAGGACCTGGGACGCGGGCGGCCAGGTCTCGCCCCAGCGGACCCCCCAGGCAGAGACCGCCGCGGGCAAGGCCTCGGCCCAGGTCTTTTCGCTCGAGGACACGGGCGGGGACGAAGGATGGATCGCGCATCTGGTAGAGCTTTGTGCCATTACCGCGGTGACCGAAGGCAGGGCGGGATGCCGCGTGTACTGGAACGGACACATCCGTCACCTGGCGGCCCCCGCCGTGGAGGAGATCGATTCGACCGGGGCCGGTGACATTTTCGCCGCGGCCTTCTTCATTCGCCTGCTGGAGACCCGCGATCCGTGGGACGCGGGCCGCCTGGCCAACCAGGTCGCCGCCGCTTCGGTGGGGCGTCCTGGCTTGCGCGGGGTGCCGACTCCCCAGGAGGTGGCCGCCAGCAAGAGGGTGGTGGCAGCGCGATGACACGCATCTATGCCTTTGTCAACCAAAAAGGCGGTGTGGGAAAAACCACCACGGCCATCAACCTGGGGGCCTGCTTCGCCCTTCGTGGACAAAGGGTCCTGATCGTGGACCTGGATCCTCAGGCCAATGCGACTTCCTGCTTGGGGGTAGACAAGCGCCTGGTGGAACGGGGGTCGTACGAGGTCCTCATCGGCCAGATCCCTCCGGCGGCCGCCATGCTCCAGAACGAAAAGCTCAAGCTCACCCTGTTGCCTTCTTCCCCCGAGCTGGTGGGGGCGGAGGTCGAGCTGGTGGCGGAAATCGGGCGCGAGTCCCGCCTCAAGGGGGCCCTGGCCGAGCTGGCACCCTCCTTCGATTATGTTCTGGTCGACTCGCCTCCCTCCCTCGGCCTGCTGACCTTGAACTGCCTGGTCGCCGCAAGCTCCGGAGTGATCATCCCGGTTCAATGCGAGTATCTCGCCCTGGAGGGGCTGAGCCAGCTGACCCAGACCATTGCCCGCGTGCGGAGCGCCTATCATCCGGAACTCGTCGTACGCGGAGTGGTGATGACCATGTTCGACGGTCGGGCGAACCTTGCCAATCAGGTTGTGGCTGAGGTGCGCAAGTACTTCCCCGACCGCGTGTTCGAGACCATTATCCCTCGCAGCGTGCGCCTGGCGGAGGCGCCCTCTCACGGGTTGCCGATCTCCGCCTATGCCCCTTCCTCCTCCGGGGGCGTGGCTTATCGCGGACTGGCCGAGGAGGTGCTGCGCGGGGACGGCCTGCCTGTGCCCGCGGCAACGGCCGACACCCTGTCCGCCGCTATCGAGAGGACTTGAGAGAGTGCCGCCCAAGAAACTTGGCCTGGGCCGGGGTTTGGAAGCCTTGCTGCCTGCAGAGCAGGCCGGGGAGGGGATTCTCCAGGTCCGCCCCTCGAACGTGCATCGGAATCCTCGCCAGCCGCGCACGGCGATGAAATCAGCGGAGCTGGAGGAACTGACCGCCTCCGTCCGGCTGCATGGCGTGTTGCAGCCGCTCGTCGTCTCGCCCGGGCCGCTGCCTGGGGAGTACACCCTGGTGGCCGGGGAGCGGCGCCTGGAGGCCGCCCGCCGAGCCGGGCTGGTCACGGTCCCGGTAGTCGTCCGCGAGGTGTCGGACCGAGAGCATCTGGAGCTGGCCCTGATCGAGAACGCCCAACGGGAGGACTTGGCTCCGCTGGAAATGGCGGAGGCCTATCGTCAGCTGAGCGAGGAGTTCGGTCTTTCCCATGAGGAGATTGCCTCACGGGTGAGCAAGAGTCGCGTCTCGGTGACCAACACGCTGCGGCTCCTCAAGCTTCCGGCTTCGGTGCGCCAGGCGCTGAGCGATGGGTTGCTCAGCGAAGGCCACGGTCGGGCTCTGCTCTCCCTGGCCTCCGCTCACGCGCAGGCAGCCGCGGCCGACAGCGTGATCCGCAAGGGGCTCAATGTCCGCCAGACCGAGGAGCTGGTGCGCAGGCTGCTCGGCATGCGAGCCGTTCGACCGCCTCCCAAGCGGCTGGCCCCGGACCTGCGGGCTCTGGTGAAGCGCCTGCAGGAGACGCTGGGGACGAGAGTCACCCTCCGGCACAGCAAGAGAGGAGGGACCCTGGTCCTGCATTACTACTCCGATGAGGAATTGGACGGGCTGACCCGCCGCCTCCTCGGCAAAGAGTGATGGGCCCCCAGAACCTCCCACTCCCCGCCAGTTCCTCCTGAGCGGTCCGCCGTGCCGGCCTCGATCCTCCTACTCCACGGCAAGATTCATACTCTGGACCCCCGCCAGCCGCTCGTTTCCGCCCTGGCGATACTGGGCGAGCGCGTTGTGGCGATGGGGGCCGACGGCGAAGTAGCCAACCGGGCAGGCCCGGCGACAGAAAGGATTGACCTGGAAGGGCGGACCGTGATCCCCGGCCTGGTGGACGCGCATCTTCACCTGGAATGGCTGGCCCGCTCCTGGGCGGGGGTCGAGGCCGAGGCCCCCACGCTGGAGGAATGCTTGCGGCGAGTCGCCGCTCGAGCCCGCGAGACCCCGCCCGGCATCTGGATCACGGGCCACGGATGGAATCAGAATGATTGGGAGGGAAGGTTCGGCACCGCGGCCGAGCTGGACCAGGCCGCGCCGCTCCATCCGGTCTATCTGACGGCGAAGTCCGGGCATGCGGCCTGG
>JBEKHT010000171.1:0-3042 GCA_050012135.1 Anaerolineales bacterium
CTCAACCGCCGGCGCCAGGAGAAGCCTGTGGAGAGTGCCGTTCTTGCCGCGCTTTCGGCGACGGCGCTCACCCCGATCTCCACCTGCTCCAGTCCCCGCGACCGAATGAGGCCATTCGGGTCGAGGCGGCCCGGGACTTGATCCACGCCCTGTCCTTGCGCCCTCTGGAGGCTCGCTTCAAAGTCGCCCTGCTCCCAAACTTCCAGTTCGCCACGGTCAACACAGCCAATGCGCTGCTCAAGACCTTGGAGGAGCCGGCCTCAGCGGTTGTGCTCCTGCTCACCGCGCCCAGCCCTGAGGAATTGCTGCCAACCATTGTGTCGCGCTGCCGGCTGTTCAACCTGCGGCCGATCCCAGCCTCGACGGTCGCCTCCGCCTTGCGGGAGAGATGGGGGGTGCCCTCAGACCGGGCGGAGGTATTGGCGCGCCTCTCCTGCGGGCGTTTGGGGTGGGCCGTGAATCAGATCCTGGATCCGCAGGCCGCCTCCCAACGGGCACAACGATCCCAGGAGTGGGCCCGCATCCCCTCGCAGAACCGCAGGGAGCGCTTCGCCCTGGCCGAGGAACTAGCGGTGGACAAGGACCGAACGGGCAAGGACCGGGTCGTCCAAGTGCTTGAGCTTTGGGCGAGCCTCACTCATGATCTTCTTCTCTGCCTCTCGGCCCCCGCCGTGCCTGTGGCGAATCTCGACTACGAGGAAGAAATACGGAGGCTCGCGCAGAAGGTCTCGCGCGTCCAGAGCGAGGTCTGGCTCCAGGCGCTCCTGCAGGCCCAACGTCAGATCGAGCGCAACGTCAGCCCTCGCCTTGCGCTGGAGATCAGCTTGCTGGCGGCTCCCCGGGTGTGAGGCTTGCTCCGAGCCCGCGACCGAGGTGGGGGCACCTACCTCGGTTCGACTTGGATCCGGATCGCCGTCCGCTCCTTGCCATCGATGACCACCTCCGTGAAGGAGGGGATGCAGACAACGTCGATGTTATCCCCCTGAAGATAGCCCCTGGCAATGGCACACGCCTTGAGCGCCTGGTTTACGGCACCGGCACCAATGGCCTGAACCTCGGCATGCTTCTGTTCACGGATGATCCCGGCGATTGCCCCTGCCACCGCCGTTGTGCGCGACTCGGCTGAGACCTTGATGATATCCATGACGGTTTTCTCCCCTGACGCTGGCAGCAAGGACCATATCCTGCCCGGCTATCGAATAATAGAAACCAATTCTATAGGATTCCTCCTAATCGATCAAGGCCGACCCCACTCATTTGCCGCCAACCCACTTGTGCCCCCGGTCTCCATCGGCAGGGGAAAGATGAGGCCGATCCTGGCCGCGCGCGGCTCAAGTCGGCCCGCCCGGGCAGGGGGATGGCCTACGCTGCGGCCAGCGCGACCGGGGGAAGAAGCAGCGCCGGCGCCCGAGAAGATCCGTCCCGAATCCCGGCTTGCCGCAACCCGAAGCCGCGCGACCTCTGACCGCCCTTCACGGGCTTGCCCTGCTCGGCCTGAGATTGCGAGGCGAAAATCGGTGCTAACATGGAATCCTTCCCCGTTGCGAATCGTTCACCGCGCGGCCCTTAGGCGCGAGGACATAGGAAGGGCGATGATGCCTCAGATGCGTAGCGCTTGGATCCTCCTGGCCCTTCTCTCCACGGGCTTGGCCTGCAACCTCAGCCGCGCGCCGGCCTCTGTTCCTTCTCCTAATGTTGTCGCGACCGAGGTGTCGCGGCTCCTGACCGCCGTGCCCACCCCTTCGCCTCTGGTCCCGCCCTCGTCGGCAACCGCGTCGACCAACGCAACGGCGCAGCCCTCGCCCACACCCTCGGCCACATCGACCGCGACCCCCGGCCCGACCGACCCAAGGCGAATCCTCGGGAAGCCCGACTGGCAGGACACTTTCCAGAACAGCGACAACTGGGATCTGTCCGGCGGCAACCCGCAGGCCGAGATCCGCGACGGCCAGCTCGTCTTCGGCGTGCCGGAGGCGGACGACAGCGATTGGTGGCGGTTGTCCGCCCCGAAGCTGACGGACTTCTACCTGGAGGGGACAGCCACGATCGGACCCTGTCGCGGGCTGGACCGCTACGGCCTAGTCGTCCGGGCGCCGAGCCTGTCGCGAGGCTATTTGTTTGGATTCTCCTGCGATGGGCACTACTCGCTGCGCAAATGGGATGGAAGCCACTTCACCCCTCTTCAGGATTGGACCGACGGCTCGCAGATTCTTGCCGGTCCCGGCCAGACCAATCGATTGGGCTTCATGGCCAAGGGCAACACGCTCTCGATGTATGCCAATGGGAGTCTGCTGGGCCAATTGCAGGACGATTCCTACCCCGACGGGCGCTTTGGCCTGTTCATTGCCTCGGTCCATACGCCCGGCTTCAGCGTAGCTTTCAGCCAACTCGATTACTGGACGCTGCCGTGATGCCAAACCCCCCTCGCCGGAGTGGGGCAGGACTCCTTCGGCCGTCTCTGGCGGTCAGCCTTGTGCTGGCGGCCTGCAGCATCGCTCCAGCCACCCCAACCCCGACCCCCGAGCCGACTCCGGCAACGGCGCCAACCGTCCCGCTGGAGGCCCTCCTTCCGACCCTGCCGGCGACGACCACTTCCACCCCGAGCTCAACGCCCTCCCCGACCGGAACGCCCGCGCTGCCTTCCCAGCTCGGAACCCTGCAGTTGAAGGAATCCTTTGAGGACAATTCGGGCGGCTGGGGAGTGACCAGCGGTCCGGCCGGAGCGGTTTCCTTGTTGCAGGGCAACCTGGTCATCAGTCTCAGGCAGCCCAGGATCTCGCTCGTTTCCCTTTACCCCCAGCCGGTTCCCCCGAATCTGTACGTGCAGGTGACCGTGAACACCTCTTTGTGTGACACCGGCAAGAATGAATTCGGATTCATCTATCGGCGCTCCCGGCTGTACCAGTATCGCGCCGCCTTCTCCTGTGATGGTCAGCTGAGATTCGAGCGCTACCATGGCCTTGAGCTGGAAGGGGCAAGCGGTTGGCAGGCGACCCAATCCCTCCTGGCCGGAGCTCCGGCGGAAAACCAGATCGGGCTGCT
>JBEKHT010000172.1:0-3041 GCA_050012135.1 Anaerolineales bacterium
AGGTCCTCCACGGTCTTGATAAAGTGCGCTTGGCCAATAACTACATTTACCTCGTCGGGCTTGGAGATGGGAACCGCCTCGACCTGCACCATCGCTCCTCCTTGTTGGTGGACCGCCCCTAGCGATTTGCAACGGTGGAACTCACTCAATCTAGCACGATTGAGGCCTTGGGCGGGTCACAAGTGTGCTTTGCTTGCCGATGCGCATAGCCACAATACTTTCCCTTCCTTCACCATCCCCACCCCCACTTGAACGTCTAAACAGGCTATGCGCATCGTTGACCCCAGTCACTCATTTCCTCATCAGTCCCGCTCCGCAACGGCACACCGCCAACGCCCGCCGCCTTGAAGTCCTGAAGTTGGGCCCAAGTTCCCCTAGAGCTCTCATGCGCCTGCGCCTGCGCCTCGGCAGGGACATTGCAACGCGCCCCCAAGAGGGGAGAACCCACCTTGAAAGGCGAGGCCTATCCTGCCAGACATGCTCTCGTCGCGAGAGGCCCAGGCGAGCGAGCTTTGAACCCAGCCAAGCTGGCCGCGCGACTCTTTCGTGCCGACCGGGTTGCGCTCTGGATTGTCGGTCGCCAAGCCCCTTCGGCCCATATCTGGTCTCAGGGATTCGCGCACCACGGGCTGGAGAGGGAACGCAACTTCATCGAGCACCTGCCGCAAACAGAGGACCTACTTTGCGGCCGACCCCGAACTGTCAGCCGCGAGTCCCTCCATACGTGTCTTCGAGCGCCGGACGACCTAGCCAGGGCAGGGGGCTGGCGTTTCGCAACCCTCTGGCCAATCCCCAAGAAGAACCGCCTTTCCGGCATCGTTGTTTGCTACTTTGATGACGCGATCCCACCCAAACGAAATCGGCTGAAGCAGATTCAGGCTGTCCCCACACACGACTCCTTTTCCTCCAGCGATCCACGGGGCCAGACTTCTTCCCTAACGCTCATCTCTCAAAGCCGCTCACCGGGGAACCTCACGCCCACTTGTCGCTCCAAAGATCCTGCCGCGCAGATACGCGAGTTGACACTCGACGCAATCCGACTTGCCCTGCCATTCTGCACGGGTGGCATGCTTGCCGTCGGCCGATCCGAGCGATCCTCCTTCCACATTGTGGCGGCGAGCGGTCCCCTCGAAGATCAAGTTGGGCTCCCCGTCACTCCTCCCTGGGGATTCTTACACGTGCCTGGGAGTCCAAGCGAACCAATTGCGACCCGGTCCAGAGCGATCCTCAGATCGGAACACTCGCCTCAGGCAAGCCGATTGGGTCGCCCCTCGACAAACGGCTTCTCCTGGCTCCGCTCAGGATTGGGGAACGGCTGCTGGGCGCGCATATCGCCATCTCAAAAAAAGATGGGGACCACTCGATGAGCAGCACTCGCATACTTCAGGGGATTGCAGACCTAGCCGCCCGCGCGCTCCATCACCTGAGCCTGGAGACCCGGCTGGAAGAGGTTCACGCAGAGGCCGTCCTCGCCTTGGCCGGCGCAGCTCAGGCCCGCGATGGCTACACCGGGGATCACAGCAGGCGGCTGGCTCCCTGGGCGGAGGAAACCGCTCGGCGGCTTGGGTGTCCCGCGGATGAAGTCGAGGATGTGCGCTGGGGGGCGTTGCTTCATGACATCGGGAAAATCGCCGTCCCCGATCCGATTCTGCTCAAAGCCGGACCGCTGTCAGAGGAGGAATGGTCTGTCATCCGGCTGCATCCTGAGGTCGGGGAGCGAATCGTCAGTGCGGTTCGCCGACTCCGGCGCACGGCCGAGTTGATCCGCCATCACCAGGAGCGCTTCGACGGGCATGGCTACCCGGATGCGCTTCAGGGAGAGCAGATCCCCCTCGGCTCGAGAATCCTGGCCGTCGTGGATTCGTACGGCGCCATTCGGGACGAACGGCCCTACAAGGCCTCCCGATCGCACCAGGAGGCGCTCGTGGAGATCCAACGGTGCAAAGGCACCCAGTTTGATCCTCAGGTAGTGGACGTCTTTCTGGACGTTATCGAAACGCGACCGGGCCGGGCCAAGCCGGCGGAGGCCTTGGGGCCTTTTGAGTAGCGCCTAGGCTCGGCTGTCCCAGTACACCTCCCACTTCCCTCGCCGCTTGTTCTCGTACAAGGCCATGGCAAAGAGCGTGTCCGAAAGCCGGTTCAGATAGGACAGGGCGACCGGGCTGACCTGCTCCTGCCGGGAAAGCGCGACCAACTCCCGCTCAGCTCTCCTGCAGATCGAACGCGCCAAATGCAAGGCCGCCGCGGCGGGGGTGCCGGCGGGCAGGACGAAGTTATCAAGCGGCCCGACCGCGCCCATCAACTCGTCGATCTCCGCCTCCAAAGCCTGGACGTGCCGGGCGTCGATTCTCGGGCCGTCCTTCTTCGTCTCGGCCGAAGCCGAAACCTCCGCACCGAGATGAAAGAGTTCGTTCTGGAGGCGCCCAAGCAGCTCATCCAGCCTTGAATCAGGACCAAAGGCCCGGGACAGGCCGAGAGCGCTGTTGAGTTCGTCGACGGATCCATAGGCCCTCACCCGCAACTCATCCTTTGATACCTGCTCACCCGAGGTCAGGGTCGTGGTGCCCCGATCTCCCTTGCGCGTGTAGAGCTTGGTCAGCCTAGGCATCTGGGTCCTCGCTTCGCGCTCCGGTCCCTTCGCGGTCCTCCTGGCCAGACATCCTTGAGATGCTATCCGCCCCATCCGCAACGATGAGCGGCACACCCCCGACCGGGTGCGGCATTACATGTACGGGGATCTCGTACAGCCGGGTGAGAATCTCGGCCGTGAGAACCTCGCGGGGGGTACCGAGCGAAACCATGCGGCCGTGGCAAAGCAGTGCCACCCGATCCGCAATGCGCGCCGCCTGGTTGAGATCATGCAACGCAATCAGCACGGACTTACGTTCATCGCGGGCCATTTTGGCGATCAGGAACAGGATCTCGATTTGGTTCCGCAAGTCCAGGTGAGCTGTGGGCTCGTCAAACAGCAAAATGGGCGAGCCTTGTGCCAGGGCGCGGGCGATAAGCACTCGCTGCTGCTCCCCTCCAGAGAGTGTGCC
>JBEKHT010000173.1:0-3027 GCA_050012135.1 Anaerolineales bacterium
GGGGTCACTGGGTTGAGGTTCTTCTATGGGTCGAGTCTCTCGTGGATTCGGTATCCCGATCCTTCCCACACGACCCGATACTGGGTGTCCATGAACTGGTGCAATTCAGGGAACTGGCGGGTGGTGTTCGGGCCCGATGGCCAGGCTTTGTCTTCCCCATATACCTCGATAATGAAGCGAGGTCTGGCCTTCTGCAGGTCTGCCATGAAACGCTGGCGCAGCAACTGAATATAGCTGCTATTGACGCTATGATAGAAGTAGTAATCGCCGAGATAGCGAGTGGCGATGCGTGCTTGGGTGATGAGCATCGCATGGATCGATCCGCCAGTCCAATCCAGAGGTTGCACGGTGTCTCCGGGTTTCAGGTTGGCCCGGAGGAAGCTGGCGATCTCATCAACCCGGCCCTCATACGGGTTATTGGGGGCGGGAAGCTCATGGCGCTGGTATAAGAGCCTGAGGTTATCCAACGTGTCGGGCCGGATCAGCCCGATGACGGCGACCCCCAGAACTGCAATGGGCAGCAGAGAGGATGCGGCCTGCCACTTTCCCCTTGGGACCACCAGGCAAAGGAAGGCCAGTTGCATCAGGAAGTAGAGAAACGGGAGCCAATGCTGTGGCCAGAACTGCCCCGAGAAGACGGGGTAGATTGCGTAGCAAGCCGTCAGGGAAGAAAGCAGGCCAACGTGGTCCTTCTGCTGTGGGGATAGGCCCGAGCCATATAGCGCCATGTACGTGCCCACCGCTGCCGGACCGAGCCAGATCCCGTATCCTCCCAATTTGGCAAAGGTCAATACCAGATATTGAATACGGTGCCAGCCGGTGACCACCTCGTGGTCGCCATTCATGGAGGCATACAACGGCAAGTATCGGGTGACGATCTCAAGGAGCGGACCCAGAGCGCCGTGAGCCGCCAGGTACGAAAGGAGCGCCAGCATGGGAACCAGGGCTCCAATCCCCGCGGCGACGAGCATCTGCAGGGCCCGCCTCCGAGCGGCGGCGGGGCTCTCATCGGGATCTCGCTTCTGGAGGACTGTGGCGATGTCCCAGGCGATCACCGCCAGGAGCCCGATGGCAGCTTGAGGCTTCATGGTCGCCGCGATTCCGAAACCAGCGCCGGTCAGAACATATTTCCAATTGAGGTGCCTGGAACCAATGCGCTGGTGAGCGACCAGTCCGCAAAGGATGGGGATCATCATCAGGTATTCTCTTTGCAGGGTCATGGTCGGCCCCACAGCGAGGTAGGTAAGGGCCCACGCGATGGCTGCGGACCCGGCCATCCACCCATCCACCTTCCTCATCCACAGCCAGCTAAGAACCAGGATGGATCCCAGCAGGCCGAAGTCAGCCAGGCGCACCCCCAGGACAGTGTAGGCAGTAACCTTCCCAATGATCAGGTAGGCGAAGTAGGTGCCCGCGAAGTTTATGTCGTAGATGTCCCGGTAGGGCACCAGATGGTACTTGTCGATCAAGAGGGAGATGTAGAACAAGATCGGCGAGTCGGCGTAATACCGCCAGCGGGACGCGAAAAGCGCCGTCAATATGAGAAGGATGCCAAGGAGAGGGAGAAGGATGTAACGAAGGCCTCGTCCAAGAGAATTGCAGTTTTGCACAACAGGTTGCTCGGGGGACGTAGCGAGATTCATTTCTCCTCCAGCACTTTGCCCCTCACAACAAGCCCAGCCCTAGGGCAGGCGCGATCATTCCGCTCTAGGCGCCCCGGGACACCAACTCATAGACCCCGCCGCGCAGGTCGAGCAAATACAGTTCTCCCCCCGCGTCCTCTCCGAAGGAGCTGACGTTCAGCCCGGTCTCCATCAGGAGGACCGCCTGGCGATTCCCCTCGGGGGTCCGATAGAGGGCCCAGAGCTTGCCTGAACAGTAGTCGCTGAAGAGATAGTCCCCCACCAGCCCCGGGAGGTCCCGGCCGCGATAGACGTACCCGCCCACAATAGCGCAGCCCTGGCTATGATCATATTCCGATACGGGCAGGGTCAAACCCTCTCGATACCCTCCCGCGTAGGGATGGAGGCCTTCCATGAGACTCCAGCCATAGTTGAGGCCTCCCAGGCCCGGGGGCTGCAAGTCGACTTCCTCAAAGCGATCTTGTCCGACATCGGCGATCCACAGCTCGCTGGTTGGAGGGTCGAAGGAAAAACGCCAGGGATTGCGCAGGCCGTAGGCCCAAATTTCCGGGCGCACCCCCGCCTGTCCAACGAATGGGTTCCCCCGTGGAACAGCATAGGGGGTGGCCGCATCGACGTCAAGGCGCAGGATTTTGCCCAGCAGGGTGTCGAGTTTCTGGCCGTTGCCCAACGGATCGCCTTCCGACCCCCCGTCCCCGACCCCGATATACAGAAAACCATCGGGACCAAACTGGAGCTGTCCCCCGTTGTGATTGGGAAACTGGCGGTGGTCGATTCGCAGGACAACCTGGTCGCTGCCTGGATCCGCGCGGTCGGCGTCCTGGCTCACCGCAAAGCGTGCCACAACCACGTCGCCCGTGGAGTCCGTGTAGTCCACGTACAAGTAGGGCGGGTGAGGATAGCCGGGATGAAATGCCATGCTCAACAGGCCTTGCTCGCTGCCGCTCGAGCGCACCCGATCGCGAAGGTCGAGGAAAGGTTCGGCCGCGAGCGCGGTTCCCTTGAGGAAGAGGATCCGGCCCGACTTTTCAACTACAAACAACCTTCCGGAACCATCCCGGGGGTCGGCCAGGTAGGTTGGGCTCGACACCGCGTTGGTCAGCTGTTTGAGAGAGTAAATCCCAAGCGGAGGAGCTCCGGGCGCGGTTGGCTCGGGCGTCGAGGGCGAAAGGGTTGCCTGCGGATTGGGGAGGGTCGGCTCGAAGGTTGGGGTCGGAAGAGTTGTCGGGAGATTGACGGGGAACGTCGGGCTCGCGGCCGGGAGGAGCGCAAACCCCCGGCTGCAGGAGGTAAGCGCCAGGACCAGGGCCGTCGTCGTCATGCCAACAACCGCAAGCATAGGAGGCCTGGAACGAGCCATGCCTAATTGTAACGTGACACCGTC
>JBEKHT010000174.1:0-3025 GCA_050012135.1 Anaerolineales bacterium
GAATCCAAGGGTGCACGGGGGCCGAACGGACGACGAACTCAGGATTCTCAAAACCGATATCCCCCGGCGCATTGGGCAGCGCCTCAAACCGCAGCGGATAAGACCCCGACCAGCGGCGTCACTCAAACAACTCCATCAGCTTTTGAACCCGATCCAAGCAGGGGGGGCGCGTGCACGGTCAGTGGTCGTTATCTCGCCTGCAGCCAGAGGCCCATGACAAACCTGGGCAGCCCGGTCGCATGATCGGGATGGAAGTGGGTGATCGCCTCATGCCTGGTGAGCTCTGGGTCGATCCGCAACCGCCGGAAGCGATCGTGGGGCGGCATGCCGCAATCAATCGGGATTCCGTGCTCCAACCCGAGGACCGCCAGCTGAGTGTTCCGCGCCTCCTCAGAGGCCACCGCGAACCCTAACCCCAGGACAACCTGTCTCACCAGCCCCCCCTCGCCAGAGCCCACGCCGCGACAGTCGGGGTGACATAGGTCTCCACAATGGCGGCCACGAGCAGCAACGGGGCAACCACCCCCACATTGACCTTGACCCAATCCGCAATTGCCTCGATCCAGATTCCTCCCAAGGTACGCCGATCGGGTTCGGCCAGCATGCAGGCTCCGAGCCGCAGGATGCTTGCCCCGGCCAACCAAGTGGCCGGAATCTCGAGAATGCCATGCGGCAGAACGAAGGCGACTACAAAGAGCCAAGGGCTCCCGCCAGCTTGGCCAACCAGGGCGGCGGCATAGGTAGTCAAGCCGATGGGGGTCATCAGAACAATGAGCGCGAGTACTCCCAGCGAGAAGATGCCAAGAACGCTGGCCAGGAGGATCGCTCGCAGGTTATGGGCAAAGATCAGGAGCACACCCTCAGGGGTGAAGAAGCCTTGCTGCTGGAGGGCTTGCATGACCTCCTGGCTCGGAGGCGTTTCGGCCAAACCCGGAAAAGACAGAGGCACTCGCTGCGCAAAGGCGATGCCCAGCCCTGCGCCCAGCAGCAGAGCCAGCAGGACCCAGGGAGCCGCCCCCATCGCCCTGCGCACGGCGGGAAACACGGCGTCTCGGTACCATTCACGAGGCGAGCGAGCCCCGGAAGTCAGCATGTGCATCAGCTGCAACCGCAGACGATCCAAACGGAGTTCCTCGACTTCGCGCTCCAGGAGTTCATCCCTGCGAAAACGGCGGAGCCCGATCCGTACCAGAACTGCCGCGAGCAAGAGGATGCCCAGGATCACCCACCAGAGGACATCATAGCGGCGCCAGAACATGATCAGGCTTTCGCCCTGCACCAGGAGAGCCGCGGGGATGATGACGAAGGAAGCCAGGAGGTTAGCGGCTCGAACTGAATTGGTCTGGGCGGAAATGACGACCGCGGCGCTCACCATACCGACCGCGTGTGCCACCGTGAGGACCAGGATCTGCAGGAGCAACCCGAGGCTCGGCGACCAGTCAGCGGTGTAATGCAATCCCACCAAGTAGACTGTAATTCCCAACCCCGCCGAGGCCAGGGGCGTGACGGTCGAGGCCATGGCCTTGCCCACGAAGAGCTCCTGATCGCTGAGAGGCGTCGAGAGCAGGGGCTCCAAACTGAAACGCTCCTTTTCGCCCACGAAACTTTCGAGCGCGATGACGAGGGAGACCGAGGTCGGAAAGAACCCGACAATCATCAGCAGGAAGGGGAAAAGCTGTTGGGCGACGAGCGGCGCCCCATAGCGGCTGACAAAATCAAGCGCCGTTCGCGCGGTGAAGTTCATCAGGAGCGGGAAGATCCCGGTCAGGATGACGACCGGGATGACCACCCGCCAGTCCCGGAACTGGTCCCGCAGTTCCCTGCGAACCAGAGTCCCGACCCGCGGCCAGTGGAACCCAAAGGATCTAGCGGGGACCGCGACGCTCATGATCGGCTCCCCTCTAGCTCGCGCTCGGGGAGGTTCTCGCCATCCGCCACCGCGCGAAGGTAGACCTCTTCCAAGCTCGGGCTGACCTCCCGAATTTCGAGGATTGGAATCCCCAGCCCGACCAAACGCCGCACGAGGATTGGATTCATCTCCTGGGGCTCGGCTACCTGATAGCGAAACCAAGTCTCGCCCGACGCCACGAGCTCGATCCGCTCGGGAAGGTCCCGACTGACCCCATCCCAGGGACCGGACAGACGAACCTCAAACGTGGGCACCCCGCGCAGACCGGCTCGCAGCTGGCCCGGCGTCCCTTCGGCAATGAGGCAACCTTTGCGGAGGATGGCGATGCGGTCGGCCAGCTCCTCGGCCTCCATCAGGTTGTGAGTACAAGTGAGGATCGTCTTGCCTTCCTGCTGCAACTCCCTCAGGAGGGAGCGCACCACATGGGCAGACTCGGGGTCAAGCGCCGAGGTAGGTTCGTCCAACAGCAGGACCGAGGGGTCATGCAAGAGGGCCCGAACCAGCGAGATCCGTTGGCGCATGCCCTTGGAGTATTCCGCCAGCCAGCGATCCTGATCGACCTGGAGGGCAAGCTTGGCCAGCAGCCACGCGGCCCTTTCCTTGCGAACCTGTGCCGAGAGACCGTACAAGGCCCCAAAGAAGTCCAGGTACTCTCCGGCCCGCATCCGCGTGTAGAGGCCGTGTTGCTCGGTGAGAACCCCCACAATCCCACGCACTTCCTGGGAGTTTTCGAGGAGATCAAATCCCCCCACCCGGGCTCCACCGCCGGTCGGTCGAAGGATCCCAGCCAGCATGCGGACCGTGGTGGTTTTCCCGGCTCCATTTGGCCCGAGCAGCGCCAGGATTTCTCCGCTCCCTACGCGAAGCGTCAGGCGATCAACCCCGCACCGGTCGCCGAACCACTTGCTCAAACCCCGGGCCTCAATCATAGCTTGGCTCACGGACCCTGACCGAAAAGGGAAATCTTCGCCCCCTCCATCCTGCGGACCCGGGGCTCCTTGGCCTCGTCTTGGCGCCCCGTTATGCTTCCGTGACTCCGCCGGGTCCTGCGGGCGCGGCCCCCAAAGGAACTCCCCGCAAGGAGCGGGTTGTCCAGTGCCGCCAGAAGAGCAGACC
>JBEKHT010000175.1:0-2874 GCA_050012135.1 Anaerolineales bacterium
GGGCAAGTTGGAAAGAACTGGCCTCACCCTGTGTGTCCTCCTTCGAGACGGCCATGGCGGCGCTGGATGCGAATCACGTCTGGGTCTTGTGTGGCGGAGACCACGGCATGGGCCTGCAGGAGAAGTCCCTCTTTGTTTCCGGGGACGGAGGCAATCACTGGGATCTGGCGGCTTCGGCCTCCATCAATGGGGGCAGCACCCTGCCGATCTCGGGCTATGTGGCGGGCCTCTCCCTGACCTCCTCGCAGGTGGGTTGGATGGGTCTCGCCCAGGGCACCTTGTACCGGAGCGGGGATGGCGGACAAGCTTGGAAACCTGTGCTTTCGAGCGAAGCGATATCGGCCGGTGTCGGCGTGGAGCACGTATTTTTCGTGGATCCTAAGACGGGCTGGGCGGCCTCGGGGGACCAGGTCTACTCGACCACGGATGGCGGCACCCACTGGATGTCCGTTCCGGTCCAATAGGTCCACGGCTTGCAGGCTTTCCGTCTGGCTTGGGCGGCCGTAGGCGCAATAGAGAGCGCGGAGGATGGTCTCCGCGCTCTTTTCTTCCCACTCGCAAGGGCTGGCCTGGGATTCGGCTATTGCGGCGAATGACCCAGAATCTCCTCCCGCAGCAGCCAGGCGCCCCCTCGGTCGTCCACATCGCGGGGCGCTCGATCGTAGTAGAGCACAAACACACGCCCCGCCCCGGTCCTCACTCGAAAGTACGTCTTCCCCACTCCCCAGGATCCTCTCTCGGACGGGATCTGGACTGGCGGGCCCGGCCGCTCCACTTCGGCCTGTCCCCGCCGGCGGTACGTGTGCCATTCCGCCAAGACCTCGAGGATCTGGTAGGTCACTCCCCTCCATTCGAATCTGGAAGGGCATTTGGGTTTCTTGAGGAGAAGAGGGTCTTCCTCAAATCCAACCCGAATCGGTTCGCCAATGAATCGGGAGGTCTCCATGGCGCTTGGCACGGGTGGCTTGCGGAGGCCAGTCGGCGGTATCGGTGCCTGGAATGGAGTTCCGCTAGGATCCCTTGATAAAATCCTCCAGGTGCTGATGGGCCTCGTCGTCCGTAAACTGCTTGGGAGGCGTCTTCATAAAGTACGAGGAAGGTGCTTCCACGGCGCCCTTCAGTCCCCGGTCCAGGGCGATCTTGGCGCATCGAATGGCATCCATGACCACGCCCGCGGAGTTGGGGGAATCCCAGACTTCCAGTTTCAGTTCCAGGTTGAGAGGCACATTGCCAAAGGTTGTCCCTTCCATGCGGATATAGCAGAACTTGCGGTCGGTGAGCCAGGGCACGTAGTCGCTTGGGCCCACGTGCACATCCTGCTCAGGAAGTTTGTAAGGCAGCTGCGAGGTCACGGCGCCCGTCTTGGAGATCTTCTTGCTCTCCAGCCTCTCGCGCTCCAACATGTTGTAGAAGTCGGTATTTCCGCCAAAGTTCAGTTGATAGGTGTGGTCGAGCCGGACGCCCCGATCCACGAAAAGAGAAGTGAGTACGCGATGCACAATCGTGGCCCCCACCTGACTCTTGATGTCGTCGCCGATGACGGGAAGGCCGCGCTGCTCGAACCGCTCCTGCCAATAGGGTTGGCTGGCGATAAAGACGGGAATACAGTTGACGAGCGCGCAGCCCGCCTCGAGCACCTGTTCGACATACCACTTGGTCGCCATCTCTGAGCCCACCGGGAGATAATTCACCACCACGTCCGTTTGCGTTTCCTTCAGGATGCGGACGATATCCGCCGTCGGGCCCGGGGCCTTCTTGACGACCTGGGAGAGGTACTTGCCCAAACCATCGTGGGTCATGCCTCGATACACGGGGATTCCCAGCGAGGGAACATCCGCGAACCGGATCGTGTTGTTAGGATAAGCATAGATGGCCTCGGACAGGTCCTTGCCCACTTTCCCCTCGACCACATCGAAGGCCGCCGTAAATTCAATGTCGCCAATGTGATAGCCGCCCAGGGTGGCATGCATGAGGCCCGGGATCGCGACCCCCTCCGCGGCGTCCTGATAGAAATGAACTCCCTGGACCAGTGAGGAGGCGCAGTTTCCCACGCCGATGATGGCCACTCGGACTTTCCTGTTCGATGTTGCGGACATGCCTTATCCCTCCTAATTGCAGCGCTGTTCATTCCTTCTCGAGAGAATGGCTATGCTATAATCGATTGAGTCAATCCTCTATGGACGTCAATTTCCCACTGGCGGTCGAGAGAGCCCGGCGTCTGGAACGGCTCCTGGAGATCCATCGGGTTCTGGCCACCACGCTGGAACTTCAGCCACTCCTGCAAGCCGTCGTAGATGCGGCCACCGAACTATCGGACAGCGAGTACAGCTGCCTCCTCTTGTTTGACCCGGAGATCCAACAACTCCGCCTCGAGGTGGCTCCCTGGCTGACCCCGGAAGCCATGAAGGTTGTGTCCATTCCGCTGGAACACAGCATCGCCGGCCAGGTGTTCCGGCGGCGAAGGCCTGCCGTGCTCCAAGTGCGAGGACAGGATTCGCGCCCCCTCCAGGCCCTGGGTCAACTGCTCGGCCTGCCGACGAGATCTGTCCTGGCGGTCCCACTCGTCTTTCGCGACAAGTCCATCGGGGTGCTGAAGGCCCTCAACAAGGGAAGCGGTGCTGATTATACTGGGGAAGACGCATCTCTCCTAGAGAGTCTTTCCGTCCAGGCGGCGACCGCGATCGGCAATATCCGCCTGCTGCGTGATGTTCAGGAGGCCTACAAGCAACTCTCCAGCCTGGACTCGGTCAAATCCGACTTCATTGCGATTGCCTCACACGAGTTTCGGACCCCTTTGGGGTTGATCCTGGGTCATGCCGCGTTTCTACGGGAGGGGGCTTCGCCCGAAGTGCGGGACCAGTTGGAAGTCATTGT
>JBEKHT010000176.1:0-2871 GCA_050012135.1 Anaerolineales bacterium
GAGCTTAGCGAGGGAGACTGGGACCGCACCATCGATATGAATCTCAAGTCCCCGTTCTTCTGCTCGCAGGAGGCGGTGCGACTCATGGGCCCCCAGGGGGGTGTCATCGTGAACATTGCCGATGTGGCCGGCCTTCAGGCCTGGGCCCGTCACCCGGTGCACTCCATTAGCAAGGCGGGGGTCCTCATGCTTACCCAAGTGCTGGCCAAGGCTCTCGCTCCGGCCGTGCGGGTCAACGCGGTGGCCCCTGGGCCGGTGGCCATGCCTGAGGGAATGGACCCCGCTCGTTGGCAGCGGGTGGCTCACCATCTGACCCTGCAGCGTGCCGGCCAGCCCGAAGACATTGGCCGGGCCGTGCTCTACCTCATTCGGGAGGATTTTGTCACCGGTACGACCCTGGTCGTAGATGGTGGGGCACTCATCGCATAGGATCCGGGCCGGATCCGCGGGCAGGAGCGCGCCCAGCTCAGGTTCCGGCCTAGACTCGTGTCTGCCGAGCGGAAATTGGCCGCGGGGGCGGGAGCAATCCCATGACTGGGGAGGTTGAGCGGATCGTGGCGCGCCTGACCGAAGAAGGCGAAAAGACGCGCGCCTTCTTTGGGGGGCTTTCGCTACGGGACCTGGGTCAGCCGGTCTACACCGACGGAGCGGCCTGGAAGGTAAGAGACATCCTGGCCCACCTCGTCTCGACCGAAGCGACCGTACTCCACACGCTGAAAGACATCCTCGCTGGAGGGCCGGGGCTCCCGGACGACTTCAACTTAGATGCTTTCAACGAGACCGAGGCCGCTCGCCGGTCCCAGGTTTCGCGGGAGGCCTTGCTGGAGGACTTCTCCCGAGATCGAAGAGCCCTGGTCCAGCTGGTTGAGAGTCTCACCGATCCGGACCTGGGCCGCCGCGGTCGTCACCCTTGGCTGGGGTGGACCACCCTCGCGGAAATGCTGCAGCTCGTTTACCGCCATCCGATGCTGCACAGGCGAGATGCCCGTCGGGCGCTGAACAGCGGGAATCCGCTACCCTCCGGCGGGGCAACGCCCCGTGCGCCGGCCGAAATCGAACGGGATTCCTCCCGGACGTAGGCTTTGATCCTTTTCTTGAAGACCTGTCATGCCCAGTCCTGGCCTCGTCTCCAGCGATTGGCTCGGGATCACTCGGAGGTGATGGTCTACCCGGGAGATCCGAGTTGGCGAATTCGCGAGGTGCTGGCTCACTTGGCCGATGCTGAGGCAGGGCTGCTTGGGCAGGCCAGGCGAGTTGCCCGTGGAGAGGCAGCGCTTCCGGACGGTTTCGACTTGTCGCGCTGGAATCGGCGCGCCGTGGAGAGGAAAGCCGCGAGCCTCCCGCAGGAGAATCTCCGCGAGATCGAGGCCGGCTTTTGTCGCTGGATTGACTTTGTCGGCTCATTGGACGACGAGAGGTTAGACGCCCGAGGCATCAACGCCGAGGGGATACCCCTGACCGTCGAAGGGTTTGCGCGCCAGGCGGCACAACACCGCCTTGACCATGCCTGCGACATGGACCGGGCGGCTCGCTCCTCCCTCTGATATCTGTTCTTCCGCCGGCCGTCGAGGCCATCCAGCGCAGGGACGAAGTTGGGGACCCGATGTCCGCAGGCTGGCTTCCGATCCCGGTCCTTTGGCTGAGGGCGACCGGGGGTCAAGTTCCCGGGCCCGTCTGGAATCGCGATCCTCAAATGCTATAATCCTCCCACCTTGCTAGCGATCGCAATCGGTCGAGCCCAAAACGTATCTTGCCGCGTCTTCGTCCGCGGCCTCCGGCCCCGCTGGATCATGGTTCGAGAGCCCCTGGAGTAATAGGAATCCGGCCCGTGAAAGAAGCCAGCATATTCGACGTGTTCACAGGGCCGCTTCCGGCGCAAGCGGGAGGCATACAAAGCGTCTTGCGAGACACTGACCACCTGCTCGGCCGCTTCGGCGAAGCGGCCTGGCTCTCGGCCGAGCCGAAAGCCCGGCTGGGCTTCTCCCTTCGCCCGGATGCGGACCGGGTATGGGCCATGCTCGAAGGGGCCAGCTGGGCTGTGCTGCACGACTTGCGTGAGTCCTCTCCGTCTCTCGGGTGCACGCAAGTGGTGCGCCTGGACCGCAATCCCCTGGGACTCCTGCTCATTCCCTTTGGGGTAGCCGCCGGGTTGCAGGTGATGGGGGGTCCCCCGGCGGGGATGCTCATTCTCTCCACCTACGCGCTGGGAGACTCCGCCCCAGAACAGACCATTCCTGTCGGGGACCCGCGAATTGCATTTGATTGGTCATCCCTGGCTTAGGGGCGGGCTACGGGGGTCCTGGAGGGAATGCCCCGGGCGCCACATCGCCGGCCGCCCACTATTGGGCGCGGCCTGGGTCGGTTGCGGGCCGTTCGAAGGGCCCGCCCTTTCTGCGCTCGCGTTGGAAGGGGGTCGGGCGTGACGGCTTCCAGGCTGCGGTCCGGATGCCCGGGAGACCTTCTTGCTCTGACTCAGGTGCTTCCTTCCCGCTCGGCGACGGACGGCGGCGGGATCCGGTTCCGCTCGAGGCCTGCGAAAAGCCTCACCGTTCCTATCTGGGCGCGGGTTCTTCAGGGTCCCCACCGCAGGGTTGCGCGGATTGACCTATGGCCGAGTTTCTGAACCTCTTGTCGATCCAGGAAGTGCTCTCACGTCTTCTCGACGGCATTCGACCCTTGGAAACCACAGATCGGGTTGCCACGCCGATGGCGTTGGGCCGCGTGACGTCGACGGACGTGCTAGCCCTCGAGTCGATGCCGTCGTTCATGCGCAGCGAAGTGGACGGGTATGCGCTCCGGGCCCGAGATACCCACGGGGCCAGCGCCACCCTCCCAGCCTACCTCCGGCTGATCGGGGAAGTTCCCATGGGT
>JBEKHT010000177.1:0-2772 GCA_050012135.1 Anaerolineales bacterium
CTCCGGGTTGTGGCACCAAGTACATCGAAGGGGACAACCTTTCAAGAAGACCGTGGTGCGGATTCCCGGCCCGTCATGAACCGTAAACTCCCTGATGTCGAAAACAGACCCGGTGGCCATGAGCTCAATTTGAGCAGCAAGAGAATGAACGGACACCCTGGGCGAGCGACTGAATGTGCGTCCCTGATCCCGGCCAGCCCCTCCTCTTGATTCTACCGCGCAGGCTCCCCAATTGATTCCCCGCACCCATCCAAGAATCCGGCCCACTTCGAGGCGGGGCCCATTTTGCCTATTGTGCCATGGTTCGAGCAAGAGAGGAGATCCCTATCAAGTCAGGGTCCCTTTCGTGTTAATCCCACCCGCCCAATCCCAGCCTGCTCGGCCTGCCGCGTCTCCCCTCGCGACCTGCTTGATCCAAGAGCCGCAGCGGAGCCTGTGGCTCGATCGCCCCGCGCGCCAATCGACCGGGGGAACCCGCAAACGTCGTCAGAACCCTGTCCGGGGTAGCAATCGCTTCCGGATTCCGGACGCGGGATCGGATCGCTGCGGCCACATCTCCCGCGCTTGGCAAACAATAACGAACCCGGGCATCAACCTTCCACCGAAATGACCCCGCGGGCGTCACAAGACGGAGACGCCCCCCAACCCTCCGGCAAGCTTCACCTGGCGCCGATGGCCAGGCATCTGGACCCGGTCCCTGTGGGGTCACGGCCGCCACCACGGGCGGGGTCTGCCCCCGCCATGGGCGCAATTCCTGCCGGATTGCCCGAGCCGCGGCCCTTCCCACAACCCGATCCGAGAACACGCTCTAAGAGGTCCGCGGCCCAAGACAATTCGACACCTCAAGACGAGCGCGACGTCCTCGGAATGGGGAGCGCAGGAAAGCCCTATTTGCTCAAAACCCAGGACCAATTGGTCCGTATCCTTACAGCATGAGGATGCCCTCGGAAATCATACGTGATTCTGTTGGCCAGATTGTTGAAGCGGATCCGCTTCCCCGGCTTGTGGAACCTCCCCAAGGGCTCTCTCGCGGCATCGGCGGCCCGGAAAGACCACAGCCAGATTGAGCGCTGGCATTCCGGCTAGACAGGAATCTTCCCGGCGAGGGTCAGGCACGATCGATTCCGTGGGTCGAGGGACTCCTCCAGTTGTCCCGCTCATTGAATTTGCTCGTTGAGTTTGCTTGACTTAGCGGGCTCTGGCGCTATACTAGCCCTGGGAAAGCGCGGCAGGAGGCGAGGTGCACGAACAACGGCGGCTCGCTGCGTGTGATCTGGTCCTCCTTTCTCTCGGATAAGGCGGGGGTCCCCCAAGGGGACCCCTTTGCTTTCCTCCGCTCGAAATCGGTGGCATCGTCTGAACAGGGCAAGAGGATCGCGACCTGGGACCGTCACAAAAATGGAAGGAGGCATGGGCGCGAGATTGGAAAGCTTGACCTGAAATTCGAGGATCGAGGAGCTCCGGGCAAGAGGAGTCACGTGTAGACCAGGAGGGAGAGAAAGAATGGCTGCGTATGATTTCCAGTTGCTGCTCAAGCGCATTCTCCAGCAGGGTGTGGCATGGGCGCCCGATCAGGAGATCATCTACCGCGATCAGGTTCGCCACACGTACAGCGCGATGTACCAACGTGTGCTCCGACTGGGTGGCGCCTTGCTGGCGCTCGGAGTGAAGAAAGGAACCCGGGTCGGGGTTATCGAATGGGACAGCCACCGGTACCTGGAGATGTATTTCGGCATTCCCGGCGTGGGTGCGGTGCTGCATACCATCAACCCCCGGCTGGCACCCGGCGATCTCTTGTACACCGTGGCCCATGCAGAAGACGAAGTGCTGATCTTCCACGAGGACTTTCTTCCGCTGGCGGAAGCCCTGCGCGCCAAGGTGCCTGGGATACGCAAGTACATTCTCATCACCGACAAGAAGGAGAAGCCGGCCATCAAGTGGGTGGACGCGGAGTACGAAGAGCTTCTGGGGGGCGCCGCTCCTCTCGCGGAGTTGCCTGATTTCGACGAGGACACCCTGGCGACCCAGTCCTACACCACCGGGACGACGGGCCAGCCCAAGGGGGTCTTCTTCACGCACCGCCAACTGAGCCTGCATACCCTGAGCGGGGGCATCACCCTTTCGGCTCTGGGCAACTACGGTGGGGTGGACAAGACCGACGTATACATGCCGCTCACGCCCATGTTCCACGTCCATGCCTGGGGCATGCCGTATGTTGCCACCCTATTCGGCCTCAAGCAGGTTTATCCCGGAAAGTATGAGCCTCCGATGCTCCTGCGCCTCATCCTGGGCGAGAAGGTGACCTTCAGCCACTGCGTCCCGACCATTCTGCAAACCATCGTCACCGCTCCGGAAGTGAAAAAAGCCGACCTGAGCCGCTGGAAAGTGATTATCGGCGGGGCCAGACTGCCCAAAGGCTTGGCGATGGAGGCGACCAAACTGGGAATCAAGGTGTACGCAGGCTACGGCCTGTCCGAGACTTGCCCGGTCCTCACCATTGCCAATCTCAAACCATTCATGGAAAAGGACTGGGCCGAGGAGAAGCGCCTGGACTGGGCGATCAAGACCGGGTTTGTGGTTCCCCTGGTCGACCTGAAGGTGGTCGACAGCGCGGGCAAGGAGGTGGCCCGCGATGGCAAGGAGAGCGGCGAGATCGTCGTACGGGCCCCGTGGTTGACCCCAGCCTATTTCAAGGAGCCCCAACGCTCGGAGGAATTGTGGGCGGGGGGATGGATGCACACGGGGGATGTGGCGAACGTCGACGAGTACGGG
>JBEKHT010000178.1:0-2767 GCA_050012135.1 Anaerolineales bacterium
CAAAGAGGCCCGGGTGACAGTGGCCAACGGCGCGCCATCTCGATATGTATACTTCTTAGTCGACCCCGCATTCCTCGCTCCCAGGAGTGAGCATCTCAGCATAACTATCGAGTACTTTGATCAGGGTCTAGGCAGCAACCATTGGTTTTCTCTTGACTATGATTCCGCCGGCACTGACATCGCCAGCCAATACAAGTCGACTCCCTTGATTCGGTTAACCAACAGCAACCAATGGAAGACTGCCACTATTGATTTGCCCGATGCTTTTTTCAGGGGCCGCGAGAATTACGGGGCAGATTTCCGCATAGCGACTCCAGATCTCGATCTGTATTTTGGTACTGTGACGGTGACGAAGAAGTAAGCATGGTGATATTCTGAGAATCGCTGAGCAAGTCTATCCAAAATGCTCCGAAAAATCGGGGCGTTTGACATACCTCCCGAAAGCTGACCCAACTATTAGGTCAGGATCGAGACCGGCAGATAGGTCAGGCAATTCGCACTAATCACCCGTTGTCATGGCTGAAAACCTCATCCTTCGGCCAGTTGACCTGACTTGTGACCAGGAAAAACGGAGACCCTAGGCAAGAAGGAAAAGGGCTCCCTGGAGCCAGTCTCTCGAACACCAGGTTAGACCCATACGGAAGCCCCGGGCCGGGGCTGACAGGACTTCCGCAAGATCCGCGGCAGCATCGCGGATTGATGTCATTCCAAGGCAGAGACCACATTCCCAGGTGTCTGCTCCGACAGTACATGTCCTCATTCGACCACTTGCGTTTCGCCTCGGTTAGGAAGAAAAGCAATAACCAGCAACTCGAACTGTTAGTGTTCAGTGACAAGGTCACCCGAACGGGTCAGCCCGCCCTGCCCACGCGGGCCAGGGTGAAAACGTCACCTGAGCGGTCCCTCCATGATTGGCATGGATTTGTAAGGCCGGCGCCAAGGGTGGTCCGGGCCCGGAACGCCTGCTGGAAGCGGCCCCCGGGGGCGCTGAGGTTTGGGCTGGACAGAAGGTTTACTCGCGGCTTTTTTCACGGCCACCCTAGCTTTCTCGGCAGGTGTGAACTTCCCGACCTGAGGGGTTCCCGGATGAAGCGGCCCATGGACGACCAGCGTCCGACCGTGATAGGTGATGGCCAGGCGCCCATCCATGTAGTGCCGAAGCTCGACCCGTGTGCCGGCGTAGCCACGCTGCAGAGGTCGCAGTGGGATCACCAGGGTATGGCCTGAGAAAGACACAGTGTTGTCCTTGGCCACCGTGCGCTCAAACTTGAAGCAAAAGAGACCCTCGGACCGAGTGCGAGCTGGCCAGGGAAGGTAGGCCGACCCGGGGTAGGCTGGCGGCTGTCCAAAGCGTGCGTTGAAGGCGGGCAGGAAAGTCTCCAAGAGCTGATTGGCTTCGACCAGCGTGCTGACGTTGGCTCGCCGGAGAGCTTTGACCAAATCGGTCCTGCAACGTACCGAAGAGACGCTCCACGCGCCCTTTGGCTTGCGGCGAATGGGCAGGGATGAGACGAATGCCCAAGTCACCCGTCCTGGGCACACGGGCCAGGATCGACCAAGCGACCAAATTGGCTCCGGGGTAGCTTTCCAGCCAGCTGCTCGGCCACACTGGGCTCCCCCGGAACCCGCATCTGGGGTTCTTTGGGGCTCTGGAAAATGGTGTGGCGGTCCGCGTAGAGAGCCAGAGGCAAGCCGTGGGTCCGGCAGATCTCGTGGAGCATCAGGAAGTACCCCGCTGCATCCTCCTGCTCCCGGAAGCGGGCATAGACAAGCCGGGAAGTGGCATCGTCAATAGCCGCCAAGAGCACCACCTCGGGACCACGTCCTTCCAGCCAGTCGTGATGGCTGCCGTCGACCTGCAGCAACATCCCCGCCTGCGGGTAGCGCTCTCGCTTCTGGTGGTGTCGGCTGGCGCGGCGCTTGCGCGGGCTGGCCAGACCCGCCTCTCGCCTGAGGCGCCGAACCGTCGAGCGCGACAGGCGGATGGCGTACTCCTCAGCCAGGATCTCAGTGAAGTGCTGGTCGTTGAAGTCCCAGAACTCCCCCCTGGCCAGAGCCAGAAGCTTGTCACGTGTCCTCTTGGGCACCCGCCGCCCACAAGGACGTCCCCGGTTGCCATGGGCCAGCCCGGCGGCTCCCCGGCGCCGGTAAGCTGGCCATCAGCCGCCGCTCCTGCCGCAGGGAGACCCCCAGCAGGACGGCGGCCTGTTTCCCAGAGATTCGCCCAACTTGAACCTGGTTCAAGACCTTCAGTCGCTTCTGTTCCTTGCTGGTCAAGCCTGCCTGGCGTCAGACAGGGTCACCTCGGTATCCATGGGGTGACATTATTACTGACCAGTTACAGGGTGACAGATTCAAAGAACAATAACAAACCAGCAACTCGAACTTGACATCGGCGCATCAAGGGGATACCCTTTCCATCAATTCGCGATCGTGATTCATCAGGCACGTTCGCGAAATTCCGGTCAAAACGGCCACCGATTCCGGAGTTATCCGGCCACCCCGGACGTGTCCCCATCATCAGCAAGGCGATTGTACCTTAGGCACTCGGAACGGCTTTGGAGCAACGTAGCTTGCGTTGTGATTCCCCATCCAGCGTGATGCGAATGGCGTTGTGGACCAAGCGGTCCAAGATGGCATCCGCAAGAGTGGGATCCGGAATGCGCAGGTGCCAATCCGTCACGGGTTGTCCTAGCCGAAAACCTCATCCGCCCGAAAACGGACTTGGATCGGACCTGGAATATACTCCCATGATGGATTCTGACAG
>JBEKHT010000179.1:0-2750 GCA_050012135.1 Anaerolineales bacterium
CTGCCCAGGCCGCAGGCCGGAGAACCACCGATCCCGCGGTTATTGGCCCGACGAGGCCCACTGAGTTCTTCCGATGAAGGTCTTGCTTGAATCAGGCCAAAGAATGCAAACCGGCATCGTCCTGGCTCAATGAAGAACCGAGGCTCAGATGGCCTCGGTTGCCCTTGTACGCCCAGCATGAACGTTGACTTGGAAGGTGAAAGTCCTTCCCGGAGGTGATGGCGCCAACCGTAGCCAAAGGCAAGCCCGTCCTGGGCGCACGGGCCAGGAGGCGTCGCCGTGAGGCGGGGTCCCCGGCCTGACCCCCCGGGGCAGGCTGGAGGAAGCCGGAGGCAAACCCGTGACCTGAGGAACCCTGGTCCCCGGGTTCCAGGGGATACGAACCCGATATGAGGCCGTGAGCCCGGACGAATCGGCATGGAACGACGAAGTCCTGGCCATCAAAGGGCGGGGCGGTAAATCGGGCAGGGATGCGGCCTGTCCTGGGCGGACAGTCCAGGGGGATAGCCAGCGTTCTTATCTGGGGAGACCTGTCGCCAGGCCAGGAGATCGGCAACCCGTCCTGGAAGGGGCGGCTGAGGCGCCAGGGGTCAGCAGAGGCCATAGTACCGTCGCCGTCACGGCGGGAAGGGCCGAACGTTGAGGAGGGCAGGAACTTGAGCGGTTCGTGGGATGAGCACAGAAGGCAGACTTCTCCGCAAGGAGACCTGCTGGGAGGGTGGAGGTGGTGAAGCCAACGAGACCTGACCAGAGGGCCGAGCAACCCCCGACACCGAACGAGGGAATGTCCGAGGCAGGTGGTGAGAGCGTGTGGGAGCAGGTGTTTGAACGCAAGAACCTGTTCGCTGCGCTCAAGCGCGTCGAGGCCAACGGGGGTGCGCCGGGCGTGGATGGGATGACGGCAGGAGCCCTCCGTCCGTACCTGAAAGCACACCCTGGCCCGAGTGCCCAGGGCGGGCTGGTTGGAGCAAAAGGCCGCCCTTGACGCGGGGACCTATCGACCGAGCCCGGTCCGGCGGGTGGAGATACCGAAGCCTGACGGTGGGGTAAGGTTGCTGGGGATCCCAACGGTGGTGGATCGCCTCATCCAACAGGCGATCTCGCAGGTATTGACGCCGCTGTTTGATCCGCTGTTTTCGCCTCACAGTTACGGGTTTCGGCCCAGACGCCGAGCGCACGACGCTGTGACAGCAGCCCAAGGGTACCCTGGCCTGACGGTCCAGGGCAGGCATCCGAGAAGGCTACACCTGGGTAGTGGATATTGACCTGGAGAAGTTCTTCGACCGGGTCAACCATGACAAGCTGATGGCGCGAGTGGCTCGGGTGGTGAAAGACAAGCAGGTGCTGAAGCTGATCCGGCGATATCTCCAGTCCGGGGTAATGGTGAATGGCGTGGTGATGGAGACAGAGGAGGGGACGCCGCAAGGTGGTCCGCTTTCTCCGCTGTTGGCCAACATCATGCTGGATGACCTGGACAAAGAGCTGGAAAGGCGGGGTCACCGGTTTGTCCGCTACGCTGACGATTGCAACATCTATGTCAAGACGGAGCGAGCAGGTCAGCGGGTAATGACCAGCGTGCGTGGTTTTCCCTGGCCTGGGGCCTGGGCAGGCTGGAGAAGCGGTTGAAGCTGAAAGTGAACGAGAAGAAGAGCGCCGTGGCGCGGGCTGTTCAGCGGAAGTTCCTGGGGTTCAGCTTCTTCCGCCGCAAGGGGGTGGTGCTGATTCGGATCGCTGATCAGGCGCTGCGGGGGCTCCGGGAGAGGCTACGAATCTTGACACGACGTACTCGATCAGGTGGATGGGAGGACATCATCCAGCAGCTCAATGAATACCTGAGAGGTTGGATGGGATACTTCCGACTGGCCGACACGCCGAGTGTGCTTTTTGAAGTGGATGAGTGGCTTCGCCGACGGCTAAGACAACTTCTCTGGAAACGATGGAAACGAGGAACGACACGCTGGCAGAAGTTGATATCGCTAGGTGTCCCTCGCGATCTCGCCGCCTTGGGCGCCACTGGTAAGAGTCCGTGGCACATGGCGGAGACACCTGTTGTTCACATGGCCCTGAGCAACGCCTTCTGGCGGGCTCAACGCCTGTGCACGCTCACCGCGTACTATCACCAACTGCATGTTCCCCGACGAACCGCCGGATGCGGACCCGCATGTCCGGTGGTGTGAGAGGGAGGATGGGCGACCCATCCTCCCTACTCGATTGAGGCAGCGGGGGCTGGGCTCGCCCGTCCCCTCGGCCCGCACACCGAAGGCGGTTGGGTGTCCGCGCCAGCGAGCCCCAGCCGCAGCCTGCCCCGGATCGGTAGGCCGGGGGCCGGGGAAAACCAGCGACCTCCGGTATGAGCCCTCGTCCTGCCGAGGCAGCCTCAGACCTCAGTTCCAACGTTCGAGGGTGCCCCTTATGGTTCGGCACGAGTAAGCCTGGCAAGGTTCGCGCCCGCGAGCAAGCGGGAGGTTACCCCCGGCGATGTCTCACGTTAAGGTTGATTCTGGTCCGCCTATCTGACCCTAAGGCGAAGCCTCTTGAACCGCGGAATCCACCTGGGGACATCCTGACAGTACCGCGCGTAGGAGGCACCGAAAACCCTGCGCAGGGTGGGTTCTTCATACAAGACAACGAACAAATGGGAACTGATTGCTACGATGACCGGGCAGGCCAGCAGCGCGCGCGAGGCATGCCAGAGCGCGTACCCCAGGAAGACCGCGATTACAGCCAAGTAGATCGGGTTGCGAACGTAT
>JBEKHT010000180.1:0-2698 GCA_050012135.1 Anaerolineales bacterium
CGAGAGTCCCTGCCACAATCGAGTTGAAGTCCTCCAGCGTGGAGGTCAACGTGAGCTTTGGGGTGGGCCCGGTCCCCGCCGCGACCGTGCACTTGCCATTGCCCAAAGTCATCACCCAGTCACCGCCTCCCTCACCCGTCAGGTGAAACTGGATCACGGCGCTCACGCCCGCCGCCTTCTCGGGAAGGAAGTTGGCAGCCATTCCCTCCAAGATCTGTTTGGACGATAGACCGGCCATGCATGCCTCCTTAGGCAGAGCCCGAATTCCGCTAGGAACTGAGGTTCTCGAAAATTCCCGCCGCTCCCATGCCGCCCCCGATGCACATCGTGACCAGGCCATAGCGCGCACCCCGTCGTTTCATCTCATACAGGATTTGGGTGGCCAGCTTCGCACCCGTGCAACCCAGAGGATGCCCCAGGGCGATGGCACCCCCGTTGACATTCACCTTTTCCGGGTCGAGCTCCAAGGTACGGATGACCGCAAGGCTCTGGGACGCAAAGGCCTCATTCAGCTCGATCAGGCCGATATCCTCGACTCTGAGCCCAGCCCGCTCCAGGGCCCTCGGAACCGCGGCAATCGGACCCACGCCCATGATCTCGGGAGGCACCCCCCGGACCGCAAAGGCAACGTAGCGGCCCAGCGGCTTGAGGCCGAGCGTATTGGCCCGCTTTGCCTCCATGAGCACGAGAGCCGCCGCCCCATCCGATGTCTGCGAGGAATTCCCTGCGGTGACGGTCCCGCCTTGCAGGAACGCCGGCTTGAGGTGCGAGAGGGCCTCCAGGCTGGTATCCCGGCGGGGCCCTTCGTCCATCTCAAACCGGAACTTGCGCACCGCGAGCTGATCTCCCTCGTCCAGTCCGGCCACCTCGACCTCCAGAGGGAAGATTCCCGGCGCGAATCTTCCCGTCGCCTGAGCCGCCACGGCCTTCTCGTGACTTCTCAGGGAGAACTGGTCTTGATCCTCGCGGCTCACTTTGTAGTCCTTGGCCACGCGTTCAGCCGTCAGGCCCATATTGAGAAAGACCCCCGGCCACTCGAGGGCAAATTGAGGGTTGGGACTGAACTTGTTCCCCGTCATGGGGACCATGCTCATGGACTCCGTGCCGCCCACGATGACGACCTCCGACTGCCCCGAAAGAATCTCCTGGGCCCCCATCGCGAGCGTTTGCAGCCCGGAGGAGCAGAATCGGTTAACCGTTGCCCCGGGAACATCGACCGGCAGCCCCGCCCTCAAGGCGGAGATCCGCCCGACGTTCAACCCCTGCTCCCCCTCGGGGAAAGCACAGCCGATCAGCACATCGTCGATCAGCTGGGGGTCAAAGGAGCCAGCCCGCCGGTAAGCCTCACGGATCGCCGCCGCTGCCATCTCATCCGGGCGGACGGTGCGCAGCGACCCGCGGGGCGCTCGGCCCACCGCGGTGCGGGCGGCCGAGACAATGACCACCTCGCGCGCCGAGGGAACCCGCGAGGGGTGTGGGCGAGACGGCCGCCTCGTGGGGCGGGCCTCAGACCGACCCGGGCGGCTCCTTCCCGTGCGAGTTTTCGATGCCTGGACTTTCCTCGCTGGCATGGATCACCTCCTACCTCTTCCTGGCCCTGTCCGCTGGGGACAGCGCTCGCCTTTCAATTGCGTAGCGGTTTCCCGGTCTGGAGCATGTGCCAGATCCTCTCCTGGGTGCGGGACTCCCCGCACAGCGACAGGAAGGCCTCACACTCCAGGTCCAAGAAGTACTGTTCGTCCACCCAATCCGGGGCGGTAAGATCGCCGCCGCAAAGAACCCGCGCCAGATGCGTCCCGACCACCACGTCGTATTCCGTGACCGCCGCGCTTTCCCGATACATGTACAGGCCGACCCGCATGGCGGACAGGGCATCCCGGCCCGCGGCATACACTTTGAACGGGATGGGCGCACGGTAGCCGGCTTGAGCCAAGTGCAGGGCCTCCTCCTTCGCCTCCGCGAGCAGATGGGCGCGGTTCATCACCAGGCGGTTCTCGGGGGAAAGGAACCCGAGTTTGCGCCCCTCCTCTGCGGAGGTGGAGACTCGGGCCTGACCCACGGTTTCAAAAATCCTCTGCAGGGCCGGCAGGGGGTCCGCACCCCGGTTTTGCATTGCCGGGCTTACCAGGCGCCGGACCATCTCCTTGCTGCCCCCTCCGGCCGGGATGAGCCCGACCCCGACCTCGACCAATCCCACGTACCCTTCGGCGGCCACCACCGCATGGGGCGAGGCCATGGTGATCTCGCAGCCACCGCCCAGCGCCATGCCCGCCGGGGCCGCAATGACGGGGCGGCTGGCATAGCGAATGCGCATGTTGATTTGCTGAAACTGGCGGATGCCCTGCTCCAGCAGGTCCCAGGCTTTGTTCTGAGCCGCCACCCCCACATAAGCCAGGTTGGCTCCGACACAGAAGTTATCCGCCTCATTGCCGATCACGAGGCCTTCGAACTCCCCCGCCTCCAGCCGGTCCAGGGAACGAGCCAGCATATCCCAGATGTCCGTGTCCAGGGCATTCATCTTGGTGTGGAATTCGACACACGCCACGCCCTGCCCCAGATCGACCAGCGAAGCGCCATCGTTCTGGGCCAGAACCCCGCCCGATTCGGATTTCCTCACGCTCAGCGCGATCTCGGAGCGATTGGGCGCGATCTCCCGGTATCCTTTGCGGACCGGTTCGTACACGCCGACCCGACGCTC
>JBEKHT010000181.1:0-2698 GCA_050012135.1 Anaerolineales bacterium
TCCACCAGGGTGCGGCCGCCCCGGCCGATCGTGTTGGCGTGGATAAAGGGAACGTGGACAACATCGAGCTGGTTCTCGATCACCCGGCTGTAGTGCGCCCTCCATGGGTCGCGGACTTCCGCATAGGAGAAGGTCGCGTCGAGATCGGTGAAGAATCCAGGCGTCGCGGGCGCCGGCTCCTGGTCCCCCCACCAGATCCAGATGAAACCCTGAGCCTCGAACGTGGGACGGCTGCGCACCCGGAACGCGGAGGGGACGGGGGTGGAACGTCCATTGGCCGGAATGCACTGGACCTTCCCTTGGCCGTCATACTCGAATCCGTGAAACGGGCACTGGAGTCGATCGCCGAGCACCTTTCCTAGGCAGAGTTGGATGCCTCGGTGGACGCAGTGATCCTCCAGGCAGTGCACGGCACCATGGGAATCGCGCCAGAAGACAAGACGCTCCCCCAGCCGGGTGACACCCAGCGGCTTGTCACGCACTTCCGCCGAATTGAGAACCACGAACCATTGATTTGGAATCAAGGTTGCCCTCCCCACACCAGATTCGGCTGGGGTCATTGTAGCTCGCCACCTGAATTGCCACTGGACGAAAACCGGCGCCGCCGCCGGGAGAATTCACTTGCGATTCCAGGACCGTGGGCCGAGCACGTTCGGTGGTCCTGGAACGACTCAAACCCAATCGGGTCCGGACGAGCGGCGTGAATGGCGGGCCCGCCTTTGTTGACCTCCAGGGTTGATTCGACTGGCCGGCCGACAGAATATGCACCTTGAATGGCGAACGATTGATGGACATCCGGGGTGTCGCTGACCTGTGGGCAGAGAAGCTCGCGGCTCGCGTCGCTTCGGGCAAACTCCGTGGCGATTGAGGGCCCGCCACCAAGTCTCCGGGCACATTCACGATGGGTGAAGAATAGTGCTCGGGACCCATGAGTAACTGTGGCGCTAGTTCGGAGCGCCGGACCGAACCTCGACGTTCGAAAGCAATTCAATCACCTTGATCACTGCGGAGTGGTCGAGGTCCCCCCATCCATTGGCTTGCATGGAGCCGAAAAGTTCATGAGCCAGGGACGAGGCGGGAAGGGAACATCCGAAGGCCCGCGCGGTTTCACGAATGATGTTCAGGTCCTTGAAGTGGAGCCGGCTGCGGAAGCCGGGGGCGAAGTCTCTGTGGATGACTCGCGGGCCCCTCACGTCCATCACCCGGGTTTGGGCGTAGCCCCCGCTCAAGACGGCCAGAACGATGGCAGGGTCCACTCCTGCCTTTTGGCCCAGCACAAGAGCCTCCGCCATCCCGATCAGGTTTAGGGCAACCTGGATTTGGTTGCAGGCCTTGACCGTCTGACCCGCGCCTGACGCGCCGCACAATACGGGTTTTCCGAGCACCTTCAGGACGGGCTCGGCGCGCTCGAACACCTCGGCGGGCCCGCCGACCATGATAGATAACGTGGCCTGGATCGCCCCGGTCTCCCCCCCGGAAACGGGTGCGTCCAGCATGGGGCAACCCCGTTTCCGCGCCTCGGCGGCAATCTTCACCGCGACGACGGGCGAGATCGTCGACATGTCGATCAGTAAGGGGCCCGCCTTGACGCCGGCCAGCACCCCGTCCTCGGCCAGGTAGGCCTTTTCTACGTCTGGCGAATCCGGGAGCATGGTGATGATGAGCTGGGCGCGCGCGGACACGTCTCTAAGCGAGGTCCCGGCCAAAGCGCCTTGCGACACGAGTTGTGCCATCTTCTCTGACACCAGGTCATAGCCGACGACCGAATACCCGGCTTTCAGCAGGTTGCCAGCCATGGGGAGTCCCATGATTCCCAGTCCGATGAAACCAATGACGTTGTCCATGATTTGCTCCTCAGAGCTAAAGGAAGATTGGGTCAGGGTCCTTCACGAGTATCCTGGTGCCTTGGAGGAATCTCGCGGCCGGTGTCTTGTCCACCGCTCGGTGGTCGAAAGCCAGGCTCAGGAAGACCACATCCCACAATCAGCTGCCCCTCCCACGCCACCGGCTTTGGAAGGATGCGCCCCACGCCAAGGATCGCGACCCGGGTGGATTGATGATAGGGCTGAAGGTGTCAATCTCGTTCAGACCCAGTTTCGTGCTCGGAAAGGTGCCCTCGGGAAGATCATCGGGCAGCATCTTGCTGGTGCGCGAGCAATCGATGAGGGCAGCCAGCTCCTCCGTGATTCTCGCAAAGCTCTTCAGGTTGGCGCCTTTCAGCACGGGGACCAACTACCCTGGCGGGGTATCCACGGCGACCCCCATGTTGACTTTCCGGAGCTTTTGAATCTCCTCCCCCACCAGAAGAGCGTTGAGGCCGGGAGGTTCCTGCGGGGCCCTGACGGCAACTCGGGCGAACCGCGCGTGGTAAGCCAGCGGCACGTTCGCGCCCTTCCAGGTCGAGTTTATCACCCCTGTACCGCAGGATCCCCAGGCTTGTGGCAGCGGCCTCGGTGGTCAAGGTGATTTTTGGCCGCGTGCCGCTGGCCGATGCATGGGCCAAGGGAACTGGCGCCGAGACCTGCGCGCCAGATGCCAGCCGCGCCGACGATTTGGCAAACCATTTCACTCGGGGAATGAGGAGAAGGACTCCGACCTCGTTCCTGATTAAGTCTTATCCCCCCATTTCCTGCATCTTGAGGATAAACCTGGCAGAAGGTTCGAACAAGTCGCGAAGTGCCACCGGCTCATCTCCTTC
>JBEKHT010000182.1:0-2619 GCA_050012135.1 Anaerolineales bacterium
TGCGCAGGAGCGCCAATCGGAGGGCGGATTGACCTTGCTTCTCCCTCCCGGCCCAAAGCTTGCGGGCCTGGATGCCGCAGGCCCAAGGCAAAGAGATCGGATGGGCAAGGAACCTCCCGATCTTTTTGCGCGCGAGTGAAGCCCACGCTTGCTGCCGTGTTGCGCCCGTCGGATACCTTGCCAGCTCCCGCCGCAACATCATAGGGGCCCCGGTCGTTCCCTTGGGCTCGTTCCTGGTTCTGGTCATCGCAGCCAATGGCCTCAGGACCGATTGCCTGCTCGCGCTCGGCCAATTGGGACCCGCCATCCTCGCGAATGCCATCCCGCATTCACCCCTCAGCCGTCCGACGGCTGTCAGCCTGCATTTCGCCTTATACTTGACTTCGGGTCTTGCCTCGACTGGGCAAGCCCAAATTCAGAAAAGGGGAAACAAGGCATGGGATTTCGAGATCCTCACTCCTATAGCGACCTTGCCCAGGGCACGGTCGAGCGGATTCGGTTTTCGATCAGGGCGGATTTCTCCGAAAGTATGCTCCACGTCAAAGCGCACTACGCTCTGCAGAAGCCGGCCTCGGGCTCCCTGTTCCTCGACACCCGCGGCCTGCACGTGGAGCGCGTTACCGCCGATGGTCTCAACCTCCCCTGGGAGATCGACCGCCGCGATGCGATCCTCGGCGAGCGTCTCCATCTGAAGAACCTGCGCCAAGTCACCCAGTTCGCCATTGAAGTCACAACTTCATCGGACGCCATGGCCCTGCAGTGGATGAAGCCTAGCCAGACCCTGGGTGGCAAGCTACCATTTCTGTACAGCCAGTGCCAATCGATACAGGCGCGTTCCATCTTCCCCTGTCAGGATACCCCTTCGGTTCGGCTTACCTATGAAGCCGAGCTGGAGGTTCCCCATGCGCTGACCGCCGTGATGGCGGCCGAGCCCGTCGGAACCGAGCGCATGGGAAAGAGCACGCTTTACAAGTTCAGCATGCGCCAGCCCATCCCCTCCTACCTGTTCGCCCTGGCCGTGGGGGACATCCAATTCCGGGAAATTGGGAGTCGCACGGGGATCTATGCGGAGCCAGAGATGGTGGGGCCGTCGGCCTGGGAGTTCGCCGAAAATGAGGCTAAGATCGCCGCGGCCGAGCAGTTACTCGGACCCTATCTGTGGGATCGGTACGACATCCTGGTTCTGCCTCCCTCCTTTCCATTCGGAGGCATGGAGAATCCACGCCTGACCTTCTTGAGCCCCCTGGTTGTCCTGGGGGACCGAAGCCGGACCGATGTGGTATCGCACGAATTGGCTCACGCTTGGACCGGCAACCTCGTGACCAATGCCACCTGGGAGGATTTCTGGCTGAACGAGGGATGGACCACTTACGCCGAGGGGCGGATCACCGAATTGCTTCGTGGACACGACTTCAACAACCTGGTCAGCGTGGTGGGACTGAACCACTTGTTCGAAGACATGCACCGCTTTGGGGAAAACGCGAAGGAGACTTGCTTGAAGTTCTCCCAGGAGGGCCTGGATCCAGAAGAGGTCTATTCGCAAGTCTCATACGTCAAAGGCAGCATGTTCCTGCTGGCGCTCGAAGAGGCGGTTGGCCGGAAGGCATTTGACGCCTTCATCCAGAAGTACATCTCAACCTACCGCTTCCAGTCACTGAGCACGGAGGAGTTTGTCCGCTTCCTGACGGGCGAACTGCCTGAGGCTGTTCGCCGGGTGGATGTTGACCAATGGATATACAAGCCCGGGTACCCGGCAGATGGCCCCCAGCAGAGTTCCGTCCTGTATGACGACGTGCGAGCCAAGCTCGCTGGCTATCAACAGGGGATCTTCCCCGACCCCGAGGCCGTTTCCAGCTGGGTTCCACAACAGGTCCTCCTTTTCTTGCAGCTCCTGCCGAGGAGGATTCCGGTCGAAGACTGCCGCCGCTTGGAGCAACTGTTCGATCTACCCAAGGTGCGTTACACGGCAATTCTGGTTGACTTCTTTCAAGTTGCGATCGCCAGCGGTTACCGCGAAGTGATGTCCAACGTGGAGCGATTCGCGCAGACGGTGGGCAATCGCTCGGCGCTCGGCCAGCTCTTCCAGGCCTTGACGGAGGAGGAGTGGAGCCGAGGGCTGGCCAGGCCTCTGTTCGAACGCTATCGTGATCGGAACCATCCGCTGACGGTTGCTCACGTGGAGCAGATCCTGAAGAAGGCGGGCTTGTAGCATCGGGGGCCCAACGGCCCTTGGCCGGGTCTGCCCAGATTCTTTCCCCGACCGCAAACGCTTCTGCCTCACCTTTGAGATCACCGAATCCGGGCGCCAGTGTGAGAGCCGATGCTCGACGCCTCCTGGCAAAAGGGCCAGCTCAAAAGGCGGGTCCCAAGGCGCACCCAGGTCACAAGGAATCCCATGAACCCAGCCGACGCTCTCGGGGGGATGGCGGCACTCCTCGCCGCGGTTGTTTGGGGCACTGGCGATTTCGCTGGAGGTCTTTCCACTCGGCATCGCAATCCATTCCAGATTCTTGCCCTGGGCTCGCTCGCGGGTCTGATCTGCCTCGCCGTAGCGGCAGCGATCCGCGGCGAGGCTTGGCCCGACCGCTCTTCGATTCTATGGAGTGCCGCGGCGGGCCT
>JBEKHT010000183.1:0-2612 GCA_050012135.1 Anaerolineales bacterium
TGCGCATTCCGGCGATGTCGAACAACTGATCCGGTGAATGCCGAGCAGCCGTTCCGGGCGATGGCGATCACTTGATCTGGTTCATGGTCGCCGCCCTGGCGACTTGTAGGGGGCGCTGGTGACACCATCATACCCTCAGGACGCTGGCAATCGCAACGGCGACGGTGGTTTGCGCATCGATTCTCCTTTCAGCTCCAGACGATAGGCGTTGTGGATCAGGCGATCAAGCAAGGCATCGGCCAGGGTGGGGTCTGGGATGCGGGCGTGCCAGTCTTCCACCGGGATCTGTGTCGCCACCAGAGTGGAGGCATGATCATAGCGGTCATCCAGGATCTCAAGCAGGTCTCGGGCCTGGGCCAGGGTGAGGGGATCGCGCAGCCAATCGTCGCAGATGAGCAGCCTCACCCGGGAGAGGCCCTTCAGGAGCTTGAGGAAGGAACCATCCGCATGCGAGAGCATGAGTTCGTGCAGGAGCCGCGAAGTGCGCTCGTACCGCACGGAGTAGTCCTGGCGGCAGGCAGCATGACCCAGCGCGCAAGCCAGGTAAGATTTGCCAGCGCCGGTCGGGCCGAGCACCAGGATGTTCAAGCAACGATGGATCCACTCGCCCTGGGCTAGCTCGAGGATCAGGTTGCGCGTGAGCCCGCGCCGCGGCGAGAAGTCCAGGTCTTCCAGGCTGGCTGGCAGGGCGAAGCGGGCCGCTTTGATCCGGCGGCGCAGGCTGTTGTCCTGGCGCCGCAGGCACTCGCGGTCGATCATCATCCCCAGGCGGTCTTCGAAGGAGAGTTCGGCATATTGGGGATTGCGCTGTTGCTCCTCCAAGGCGACCCGGAAAGCGGTCAGGCCTAACTGGCGCAGTTTGTCGAGCAGAGGTTGGCTCAACATGTCCGCCTCGGCCTAGTGGTAGTAGCCCTCGCCCCGGATCAGCGCATGCGGGGTGGGGACAAACGGCAGGACCGGCTCGTCTTTCACCTGGTCGAGGCGGGCCTCCAGAATGTTGCGCAGGCCTTTGTACGTGGCGATGCCAGCCGCCAAGCCCCGCCCGCAGGCGGCTTCCAGGCGCCCTTGGCCATAGCGGCTCCCCAGACGAAGGATGCCCAGGCAGGAACGAAAGGCCTGCTGCGGATGTTGGCGAGAAGCGAGCACGCCAGCCACGAGCCGCTGGGTGTTGGGCCCGGTGTCTTGCGCCCAGCGCAGGAAACGTTCTGGCGACCATTCCGCGTAGGCGCGGTGGGCCGCAGGCATGTGCTCGGGCAGGGTGGTGAAGTGACCGCGAAGCCGGGAACGGGGGTGGGAGGCCACCCGCCGGTGCTTGTGAAAGACCTCCAGTGTTGAGTCGGTGGCCCGCAAGTACACTTCCTGGTGGACCAGGCTGTAAGGCACGCTGTAGTAGTGATGGTCGAACTCCACATGGTAATCGAGGCTGACACGGGCTTTCTTCCAGATCGCCAGGCAATAGGGCGTCTCGGGCAAAGGTCGCAAGGCCGGCTGGTCCAAGGCTATAAACAATTGCCGTCGCGATTGGCCCAGATGACGCATCGGCCGGTCATTGAGTTCGTCCAGCAGCCGGCGAATGGCCCGGTTCAGATCCGCCAAACCGATGAAGGTCTGGTTGCGCAATCGGGCCAAGATCCACCGCTCCACCACTTGGACGCCGACTTCGACCTTGGCCTTGTCTCGGGGCCTACGAACCCGGGCGGGGATCACCACGGTTTGGTAGTGCTGCGCCAGGTCGCCGTAGGTGGGATTCAGGTCCGGCTCATACCGGCAAGGGCTGCATACACCGGCCTTGAGGTTATCCGGGATCAGGAGCGCCGGCACCCCACCGAAGAACGAGAAGGCCCGAACGTGTGCCCCGATCCAGTTGGGCAGGTCCTGGCGCCAGTGCGCTTCGGCATACGTGTAACTGCTCGCCCCGAGCACGGCCACGAACACCTGCGCCGGGCGGATCTCGCCCGTCTCCCCATCTACCACCGGCACCGTCTGGCCGGCGTAATCCACGAAGAGTTCCTCGCCCGCTTTGTGGCTCAGCCGCATCGAAGGATTGATCAACTTCGACCACTGACGATAGAGCTCACAATACTGGCTGTAGCCATAGCCCTCCGGGTGAGCCTCCCGGTATTCCACCCACAGCAACCGCAAGGTCACTCCCTTGCGTCTCAGTTCCATGTGGACCTGGGCCCAGTCCGGCAGCGGGATTGCCCCTCCCGCCTCACGAACGGGGGATGGGAAGAGCAGCCGGAAGACCTGATCTTCGTCCAGCTCCCCGGAAACGGGCCAGGTCAGGCCGGCCGCCGTAGCCCGCCGGGTATAGTCGCTCACTGTGCTGACGGCAATGCCGCAACTCCGGCTGATGTCCCGGTTGCTTAGCCCGCATGCCCACTTCAGCCGAAGGACTTCAAGGACCTTGCGCATGGACAATCTCTCCTGGGCCATCCTCTCCTCCTCGTCGGTGCCAAGGGAGAGGATGCCCGAATGATCCGAGATTATCCAGCGTCACCTACAACCCAGGCAGGGGTGACCGGCATGCTCCGGAATCGCTGATCGACATCCGCCGGAATCGGTGATCGACATGCTCCGGAATCGCTGATCAGCTTGGTCCGGAATCCGCA
>JBEKHT010000184.1:0-2602 GCA_050012135.1 Anaerolineales bacterium
TTCCGCTGGGCCGAGCGCGAGCTCTCCATCCCCTTCCCCCTCCGCGAGGTGCGGCTGCCCCGAATGCCAAAGACGGCCGTCCCAGAATTCACGCGCGAGGAAGTCCTGGCGATGATCAAGGCCTGCACTTACTCGCGCGAGGCGACAACTGTCCTCCGGCACGCCTTCATCATGCGCCGGCCAACCGCCAGTCGAGATGTCGCGATCCTGCTCATGCTCCTGGACACGGGGATGCGCGCCTCGGAGGTCTGCTCACTGACTATCGGCAACGTCGACCTGAAGACGGGGAAGGTAGAAATCAAGCAAGGGCCGCAAGGCGGGGCGAAAGGCGGCAAGGGGCGCGCGGTCTATATGGGCAGGACATCACGGCGGGCGCTCTGGCTGTATCTCTCAAAGCGAGAAGATGGTCGCGAGCCCGACGCCCCGTTGTTCGTGGCGCGAGGTCGCCGACCTCTCAGCCGGGGAACCCTGAGGTTGATGGTGACCCGCATGGGCCAGAAGGCAGGCGTGCAGAATGCCTACCCGCACAAGTTCCGGCACACGTTCGCAATCACTTACCTACGCTCCGGCGGAGATGTGTTCACGCTACAGCAGCTGCTGGGTCACGGGTCCCTTGACATGGTGCGGCACTACGCCCGGATCGCAACGTCGGACGTCGCGCTCGCTCACCGCAAGGCGAGCCCGGTGGACAACTGGAGGTTGTAGCTGGCGGGGGTGTCATCTGACATACCGAATGTCGATGACTTGCCGCCCCCTCCTCGGCGTTTCAGTGTTCAGTGACGGGTCACCCCAACGGGTCAGCCCGCCCTCGTCCCCTGGAGCTCACAGTCCCGGGCCCCCTGGAACCCGCGGCCCAGGATCCCGAGGGCCCGCCTCGGTGCTTGGGCCGAGGGGACGGGCGAGTCCAGCACCCGCTACCTCAGGCCGTGAACGCAGTCGTTCGGCTAGAGTTCGAGGACTACCTCGACACCTCGTAGGGCACCAGTTCCCTGGGGTCGTCGGTTTTAATCCTGGCCAGCCCGTCACGAGGGCAGGCTCCGCATCCCCGTGGAAGGCTTGTCCGGAACCCGGCGCAAGCCATGCGGCCCATCGGCGACGAATAGCTGAGGCACGCCCAACCGTTCGACCGGAGTAGTGGTCCAAGGAGTGGCCCCAATGCACAGCGCGGCCTTTTCTTCCAGGGTCATTTGTTCGATAATTGCTTCAATCTGCGCCATACGGGATGTCCTTCCAGCGTTGCAGGTAGAGGCCGGTCCCTTTGCTACCCGGCGGGGACCTGAACCCTGAGCGAAAGGATGGAGCTTTCGGCCGAGGAGAACATACCGATGAATCCATCGATCTCGGCGGCGGCGTCGAAATCGGGGTGCGTGCTCTCGATCCGTAGAACAACGGACCTCTTTCTGATGCCGCAACGCAGCGCACCCATCATCCAGGGAAGTCGAACCCTTGACTCGGAGCGCCCTCCCACGTCGACACATGATCCTCAGCCGTCATCAGCCCAAGATACCACTCTTCCCCTGATCGGACCGCATCCAAATACTCTTGTTCACTCCCGGCCCGTCAACCGGCCAACGACACGCAACGACCTCCGGAGGCTGAAGGCGGCAGGAAACCGGACAACGACTGCCGGTCACCAATGCTCCCGACACGCATTGGACTTCCATCGGAGTGCTCGACCGGCCGTGACTTGGAACGCCCAAGATCCTCGCCAGATTCTGCAATTCGTGCAAGCGGAGGAACGTCCGACCTACTATCTGGGCGGCCTCGGTCCATGATCGAGCGGAAGCGCTCGGTCGCTCTTCCCCGACTTGTCCCATATACTCGTCAGTCGACGCTTGCAGCGTTACTGGCGCAAGGAGAGGTTCAGCACGGCGTGCCAAGCCATGCAGGCAACAGCGAGTGAAAGAACTCGCACGGGCTTGCCTAGCATGGAAGGGAGAAAAAGCCGCTCGGCCGCCGGTCGCAGCCGCCCTGAACCGTGTTGGGGCACGGCAGATCGCCGGTCAAGTCGAGCCGGTTCCCGTTTTCCGCCTTTTCAGAAGGGAGGCCCATCCAATGATCGGCATCTTCCAAGCCTACGCGCCCATTTATCTTATCGTTGCCGGCGTCGCGATGCTTGCCGCCTATGGGATCCCTCTCCTGGTGGTGCCCATGGCCTGGGGCCGCGTGTTCCGATGGCAGATCCCCCCTCCCGCCCAGTTGACGACGTTCCTGGCGCGTTCCCTCGGGGTGTTCATCTGCGTCGTCTCTGGTTATGCGTTCTGGGTGGCCACAGTTCCCGCTGCACAACCGTTCTATTTCCAGTTCATGCTCCTGCTGTTTGCGGGCATGATCGTCCTACACGTGTACGGAGCGATCCGGAAGGTGCAGCCGATCACGGAGACGATAGAGATCGCCCTGTGGGTGGTTCTGCTTCTGGTGACGCTGGCGTTCTACCCGGCGACATGAGTTCCTTGTCCCACATCACCCGAGGCCAGTCCAATTACTGTCGAAAAGCTCTCTGCGCCTGACTTGACCGGCAAGCCCAATTGACGCTCCCAGTCTGGGACCTCAATGATGCGGCAAACGGGATGGGCTGGGGTTGCCCTCGAGGGCTCTTTTG
>JBEKHT010000185.1:0-2582 GCA_050012135.1 Anaerolineales bacterium
CGCTTTTTTAGATGCTGGGTGGGCACACCATGGTGGGGCAGTTAGCGTGTCGTGTTCTGATTGTGGACGACGAGAATCTCTTTCGGAGGGCTCTTGCAGGCACCCTGGTGGCAGCAGGATATGTCGCACGGACGGCGGTCGACGGTCTCGATGCAATAGGGAAACTCAGGGAAGGGCCCCCCGACTTGATTGTTTCCGACCTCCGGATGCCGCGAATGTCAGGGTACGAGTTTCTTGCCGTTGTGCGCCACCGCTTCCCTCAAACACCTGTAATAGCAATTAGCTGCGAAGTCTCATCCGATGGAATGCCAGAAGAAGTGGCGGCCGACGCTTTCCTTCAGAAGAATGAACTACGACACGAGGATCTCTTGAAGTTAATGTCGGATCTGATGAGAAAACCTCCCATTCGCTCTGCTGATCCGAGACTTGACTTCAAACCCGTCCAAGCGAATTGGGACGGCGACGGCCACTACGTCATCGCGTGTGCGGAATGCTTACGTTCATTCAGGGTGCGTTGTGATCGCGTATTAGCGCGAGGTCCACAGACCACTGCCTGTGACCACTGTCGGGGCGTAGTCCGGTTCCTCGTCGTTGATGGGGGTTCACCAGAGCCTGCGGTCCGCCGTCTCCCACAGACAGTTCGCTACTCCCTTTGCCAACCGTTTACCTACCTCGGGAAGTCAAACCCTTCAATCTGAATCAACAGTGGTGCCCGCTACATTTTCCGTTACATTGGGTGAAGCGCTGTTTTGGCAACCTGGCTGAATTATTGAAAGTGATTGTAGGCCCGTGGGGACTCGAACCCCTGACCTCTACCGTGTCAAGGTGGCTTCTGAGGATGTCGGATTTGCCACGACGAATCTCTCGACCCAGGGACACATGACCTCTAATGCCCCGTCAAACGTGCCCGCCGTTCCCGCCGCTCAAATGCCTTTCATCGCCTCTTGAGCGATTTGGAATGGATAGTCGCACACTCGGAAAATACTTTCATGTGGTCGCAGAAGAATCTATTCACTCTTCTCATTGGAAGTTACTGCCGGTCAGTAGGTTCTGCCGTTACTAGGGATTCAGCCTGTTGACCGGCCAATGTTTCCTCATTTTTTGGGTATAGCGATCCGCCCCAGTTGTGAGGCGACGGCGAGGAGTCGTCGATCCAGGCGCCGCAGCTTGCGCTTGGCTTTGGTATCACCGAGCTGGCGGCGATACATCTCCAGGAGATGACGCGTAGCAGCCAGCGCCTGGCGGATTCCAGGAAGATCGGCGTTGGGGATGCGGGGGGAAAGTAAGAGTTCGGGCAAGGGATGGGGTTGAGCCGCACGCTGGCGGGCCTGATGGAATTCGCGCTGCAAGTCCTGTTGCGTGACCTGCACATATTGCAAGGTCATGCGGATGTCCTTGTGGCCAAGCAGCTGCATCAGGGCCGGGAGGCTGACCCCGAGTCGGACCATCTCAGTGGCAAAGGAGTGCCGCAGGCGATGCGGCCCCACCCGGCCGGAGCAGCCGGCTCGCTTCGCGGCCTTGGCTAACGTCGAGCGCAGAGGCGAAAACCAGGGGTGATGCCTACCGCAACGCGGCAGCAGCAAGCCTTCGGCTTCCGCTAATGGCGCGGGCAGGGCGGAAGCGCGCAGGGTGAGGATACGAGCCACGATCCGCCGCACCTCGGCATCAGCGGGAACCAGGCGTTCGGTGTGCAGTTTACCGAGGGGGACGTGAAGGGCCCACTGGTTGGGTCCAACCTGCCGCAGGCAGCCCAGAGACAGATCAATACATTCGCCGATGCGGATCCCGGTAGCGCGGATGAGCAGCAGCGCATTCGCCGCCAGATCATCGGTTCGGCGCAGTTCCTGCTGCAGGCGTTGATCCTCTGGCGGGGAGAGAGGTCTGGGTAGATAGCGGGCGGGGGGAGGAAAGTCCTCGGAGCGAATGAGGTCAAGCGGGAGGGCAGGGCTGTTCTGAGCCAAGTCCTGCAACAGACGGCGGAGCCAGAGCAAGTAATTGGTGCGAGTGGCATTGCACAAGGGAGGGTGGTGCTGGCACAAGCAGCGGAACCAGCCCAACAGATGGGGATCCCGGCGCAATTGGGATAGCTGGCCCAGGTGGGGAAAGGTGGTGCGCAGATAAGTCAGGAAATGGCGAGCCACACATCGATAGTGGGTCATGGTGCCCGGCCGGAGCGTGGTGGACAGGACGCGGAGGTGGCGGTCGAAGATCTGCTCGAAGCTCGAGAGACGGCTCATCGAATCTCCGGAGAGGATAAAGGGTGGCGCTGGGCGACAGCGCGGGCATACTCGCGCCAGACATCTTGGGGTGTCAGTTGCACGTAGAGCATGGTGGTATGAATGTAGGCGTGCCCCATCAGGTGCATCAAGGCGGGCAAGGAGATACCCGCCCGCACCATATCGGCGCCAAAGGTATGACGCAGCCGATGCGGATTAGCCTGAGGGACCTGACTATGCAAGCGATGGTGACGAAACAGCGAGCGCAGCCCCGCTGCGGTCATGGGACGACCACGTTGGCGCCCCTTCAGCGAAACGAACAGAGCGGGCGAGTTGGTCAAAGGTCGTTCCAGACGCAGATAGTTT
>JBEKHT010000186.1:0-2571 GCA_050012135.1 Anaerolineales bacterium
CCTTGCAATCGGGGCGGCGCTCGCCTGCGTGTTGGTGACGGGGATCCTTTGGTCCCTGATCGCTTCCGGGCAGCCCTTGTCTCCTCTCCCGGGCATCTATCGGATCGAGATTCCCATGCTCACCCTGGCGGCCGCGTCCGCCGTGCTTGTGGAATCCCCAAGTGAGGGTGGAATTGTCTGGACCGCCTTTGGGGCCACGGCTGCTTTGCGGTCTTGGCGTCGCTCAGCATTGAGTTCCTCTGTTTTCCCGAGGCGGCTGCTCTCGGGCCGGCGGGCCTCCTCGTCGTGAGGAGAAGGCGGCTGAGCGCGAGGGTCTGCTTGGCTGTGGGTATCGCTGCGCTGGCGGGCCAGGCAGGCCTCACTCTGTCCCAGTCCCGCCTGGTTTAGCGGAAGCGTATTCTGAATTGGCTCGGGCAAGTCGGTCTAATATTGGCTATTCTTGAATCCCTGTTGCGTCTCTTGGAGGGAAAGGCCCATGAGCAGTTCAGTCTTTTTCGGATCGGCCCATCAAACGCGCATGGAAGCCAAGGAGACCCTTCCGGCCAAGCTCGACCTGATTCTTGAGCGGCTGGGCCTCAGGGAGCGGGTGAAGGGGGAAACTGTGCTGATCAAGATGCACACGGGGAACAACATCAACTACTCCACCATTGCGCCGCTTTTTGTGCGCAAGGTGGTCGAGGTTGTCAAGCAAGGGGGCGGCAAGCCGTTTATCGCAGACGTGGACTGGGACGTCGAGGGGGCCGAGAAGCGGGGCTACTCCCAGGAAATGGTTGGATGCCCCGTTTACCTGGCGGCGGGAATTGACGAGAAGTATTTCTACCCCTATGTTCGACCCTTCAAGAACCTGAAGGAGTGGAAAGTCGCCGGGATGGTGAATGATGCGACCTTCCTGATCAACTTCGCCCATGTCAAGGGACACCCTTCGTGCGGATTTGGCGGAGGGATCAAGAATCTGGCACTGGGATGCATGGTCACCGAGACCCGCAGCGCGATGCATGACAGTTGCCACTTTGATCGATATTGGTTCTCTGAAATGTGCCCGGACGCGGAGACGCGGAGGAAGATCGCCGCCGCCTGTCCCTTCGGGGCACTTGTTGAAGACAAGGATCGACCTGAGGAGCTGCACCTGCACTTCGAGCAGTGCAATCAGTGCGGCCGTTGCCTGAAGCTGGCCCCGGCGGGTAGCCTGCGGATTGACCGCGTCAACTTCGATTCTTTTCAGGAAGCTTGTGCCATCAGCGCCGGGGTCACCCTTTCCACTTTTGCTCCGGGCAAGAGCGTCCATCTCAATCTTGCGACCGACATCACGCCGCTCTGCGATTGCTTCGGTTTCACCACGCTCCCCATCCTCCCGGATGTGGGCCTCTTTGGAGGCGATGACCTGGTGGCGCTCGAGCAGGCGACCCTTGACCTGACCTCGACCTGCCGGCTGATTGAGGAGAATATCCCTTCTTCCATGGAAGTGTTCTTCAGGGAGGGCCATCCCTTCCGCCAGTTGCATGGCCCGCTCAAGGACCCGTATCGAGTTGTGGAATATGCGCAGGCCCTCGGCCTAGGGTCCCGCTCGTACGAGCTGGTCGATGTGCTGCCGCTGGAGTCTGTGCCCCGGTCGCCCATCGGCTATGTTTCTGCGCGTTGAGCGGTGCCATTTTTGCGGGGTGGTGCTGACCGTAAGCTTGAGGGAGCCGGCGGGGGATCCGCTTAGCCTGGTTAGGATTCCGATCGGGTAAGATGGCGTACCGAGACGCGGAAGAGGGCTTGGCGTCGCAGGGTGGTCCGTCGTGTCGAAAGGATGCTAGCATGGATCTGATGATTGACTTCCCCGGGGGGGCGCGGGTGGATGCTCACTTTGGCCCTTTTATCGTGGCCACAGATCAGCCGACGCAGGGAGGTGGTCCTGGCTCGGCTCCCACCCCGTTCGAGGTTTTTCTCGCGTCGCTGGGGACGTGCGCCGGCTTCTATGTCTTGGAGTTCTGCCGCCAGCGCGGGATGGCTGCGGCGGGAATACGGCTGTACCAGCACATGGAAGAGGACCCGTCGAGCGGACTGGTCAGCAGGATCCATTTGGATATTCAACTTCCTCCGGACTTCCCCGAGAGCTACAAGGCGGCCGTGATCCGTGCCGCACAGCAATGCAAGGTGAAAAAGCAACTGGAGCACCCACCGGTCGTTGATGTCCGCATCTTGGTTTCCGGAGGGGCATCATCCTGATCCGTTCGGTGGGGTCTGGGTCTCCGAAAGGCATTGCGCGGGGCCAGGTCCGCCCGCGCGGCGCTCGAGGGAATCCAGAGGCCGCTTGACTGGGTCCTCTTCGGACGGGGAATGCAGAAACCCGTCCGAAATCCACTGCCTTGGGGAGCCGGCGAGGAGATCGGGCCTCGCCCGGCAAAGCTGTCCGGCATCAGGTCGGCGGCAGGACGATCGTCGGATGAGGAGGAGGATGGCCACAGACCCCGCGGTCGAACTCGATGAGGTCTTCCAGCATTACGATCTGGGGCGGCTGGTCGCGCTGGAGAGAAACGAACGTGGGTACGTCAATGCCAGTTTTGTGTGTGACGTGGATCGATCAGC
>JBEKHT010000187.1:0-2552 GCA_050012135.1 Anaerolineales bacterium
GCGCACTTTTTCGTGGATACGGCCGCCAACTCGGCCACCTACAAGATCCCCAACCTTCCTGCGGGGACCTACTACGTCGTCGCCTACGTGGCCCCCTCCGCGCCGGCGGGTTTCCCAATGGGCCTGGCGGCCGGGTACAGCCAAGCCGTGTTGTGCGGGTTGGTGTACGGCTGTGACGACCACTCGCTCCTGCCGGTGGCGGTGAGGTCCGGATCGGACACCCCGCAAATCAACCCCCAGGACTGGTATGCTCCGGCGGGGAGCTTCCCCGCGATGCCGACCCCCTGAGGTCTGAGCCCTCCCGGATTCCGAGGTTGATCATGGAGTTCCAGCTACACGCACCCTATCAGCCCACCGGTGACCAGCCGCAGGCCATTCAGGAGCTGGTGGAAGGCCTGCGCGCGAACGAGAAACACCTCGTGCTTCTGGGAGCCACCGGAACGGGCAAGACCTTCACGATCGCCAACGTGGTCGCCGCGGTTCAGCGACCCACGCTCGTGATTGTCCACAACAAGACCCTGGCGGCCCAGGACTACGCGGAGTTCCGGGATTTCTTTCCCGAAAACGCGGTGGAGTACTTTGTCTCCTACTACGACTATTACCAGCCGGAAGCCTATGTCCCTCGCCACGATCTGTACATTGAAAAGGAGACCGATATCAATGAGGAGATCGAGCGGCTGAGGCTGGCCGCCACCACGGCCCTGCTTTCCCGTCGGGACGTGCTCATCGTCGCTTCCGTCTCCTGCATTTATGGCCTCGGCTCGCCGGAGGCGTACGGCAAGGTCGTGATCACCCTGGAAAAGGGGAAAGCCTACCGGCGCCAGGGCCTCCTGCGCCAACTCGTCGAGGGGCATTATGAGCGCAACGACACGGACCTCCGCCGCGGCACGTTCCGGGTGAGGGGCGACACGCTGGAGGTCATGCCGGCTTACGGCGAAACGGCCCTGCGCATTTCATTTTTCGGAGATGAGATCGAACGCCTGACCGAGCTGCAGCCGGTGACGGGAGAGTTGCTTTCCGATCTGGACCGGCTGGAAATCTATCCCGCTCGGCACTTCATCACCGAGGAGGAAAAGCTGCGGGATGCTCTCGGCGACATCCAGGCCGAGCTTGACGAGCGCCTGGCCTACTTTCGCGATCAGGGGAAAGTCCTGGAGGCCGAGCGCCTGGAGCAGCGCACTCGCTACGACCTGGAGATGATCCGGGAGATCGGCTACTGCGCCGGGATTGAAAACTACTCCCGGCACCTCGACCGCCGGCCCGCCGGCTCGCCTCCCTGGACGCTGGTGGATTACTTCCCCGCGGACTACCTGCTGGTGCTGGACGAAAGCCACATGACGATCCCGCAGATCCGCGGGATGTGGGGCGGGGACCGCTCGCGCAAGCAGGTCCTGGCCGACTACGGCTTTCGCCTGCCCTCGGCCCTTGACAATCGCCCGCTTTCCTTTGAGGAGTTCGAGGGCCGGACCGGCCAGGTGATCTACACCTCGGCCACGCCCGGGCCCTACGAACTGGAACGGGCCAACCGCGTCGTGGAGCAGGTGATCCGGCCGACCGGGATCCTCGACCCGCAGGTGGAAGTCCGGCCGATCGAGGGGCAGGTCGACAACCTCATGTCCGAGATCCGTTCCCGCGTGGCCCGAGGCGAGCGGGTCCTGGTCACGACCCTCACCAAGCGCATGGCCGAAGACCTTGCGGATTTTCTGCTGGAGGCGGGGGTCAAGGTTCACTACCTGCATTCTGAAATCGAGACCCTGGAGCGGGTGGAAATCCTGCGGGATCTGCGGCTCGGGGAATACGACGTGGTGGTGGGGATCAATCTGCTGCGGGAAGGCCTGGACCTGCCGGAGGTTTCGCTGGTCGCGATTCTCGACGCGGACAAGGAGGGTTTCCTGCGCTCCGACACGGCCTTGATCCAGACCATCGGGCGCGCCGCGCGCCACGTGCACGGCATGGTCATCATGTATGCCGACCAGGTGACCGAGTCCATGCGGCGGGCGATCGACGAGACCAACCGCCGGCGCGCCAAGCAGCTGGCCTACAACCAGGCGCACGGCATTGAGCCCGTGACCATCATCAAGGCCGTGCACGATCTCACCGAGCGCCTGCATCTCGAGCACGAACCGGAGAAGCCCGTCCCGCCCTCCGCGGCTGGCCTGCCCAGGGGCGAGATGGAACGGGTGGTTCGTGAGCTGGAGAAGGAAATGAAAGCGGCGGCTCAGGACTTGGAGTTCGAGAAAGCCGCCCTGCTGCGCGACCAGATCATAGAATTGCGGGGCGCCCTGGAAGAGCAGGGACTGAAGGAGAGGCTGGAGCGGGGGAAGGTTTCCGCGCGCCCGCCCGCCGGCCGGTTCTCTGGGACCCGCCGGTCTCGCGCTAACTCTCCCGGACGTCGATCACCTTGAGGACCAGGGGCTGGAGCGCGGCCAGGAGCGACTCGCGGTTCACCTCGGCCACCTTGACCGTGGCGACGCGATTGCTGGGATCCTCCCCCATGAACAGCCCCATCGCCACGATGTTGCCGCCCAGGCTGGTGATGGTCCGCGCGAGCT
>JBEKHT010000188.1:0-2521 GCA_050012135.1 Anaerolineales bacterium
CCTCTTCGATATCTTCATTGACGCCGGGAACGATCGGGACGCGCAACAGGATCGCATGCCCACCCGCGGACAGGGCTCGCAGGTTCCTCAAGATCGGCGCATTGGAAGCCCCCGTGAGTCTGCGATGCTTGGCATCGTCCCCCAGCTTCAGATCGAAGAGAAAGAGATCAACCAGACCTCGCAGGCCGTCCAGAGTTTCCCAAAGCGCAAAACCGCAGGTGTCCAGAACGGTGTGAATCCCGGCACCGCGGCAGGCCTGCAGCAGGGCGAGAAGGAAATCCGGCTGTAGGAGCGGCTCCCCGCCCGAGAAGGTCGCCCCGCCGCCGGACTGATCGTAGAACGGTCGGTCGCGGATCACCGCGGCCATCACCTGCTCCACGCTCATTTCGCGGCCGAGGCGCTCCCGCGCCTCCGCATAGCATTCCTCCAGGCACGCCCCGCAGAACGTACACTTCGCAGGATCGAGCAGCGGCCCGGTCCCGTTCCACGAGATCGCCCCTTCCTGGCATGCCTCGAGGCAGGCGCGGCAGAGCAGGCAGCGCTCGGGCCGGTAGATCATCTCGGGATCGGGGTCCTGCCCCTCGGGGTTATGACACCACATGCAACGAAGCGGGCAGCCCTTCAGGAAAACGGTCGTGCGAATGCCCGGCCCGTCGTGGATCGAGTAACGTCGTATGTCGAACACCGTTCCCTTGGGAAAGGTCACCCCATCCTTGTCTTTGAGGCCAATTGCAAGGCTATCGAGCTGCTCAGACGCGGACCGCTTGGGCTCCGCTGCGAAAAGAACCGATCCAACCGACGCCACCATTGTACATCCGAGATGGAGCCTGAAGCGGCGGCAACGGATTGGTCGACCGGCAGGCTGCGGGCCGATCTCGGCCTCGTTGATCAAGGCGCACGTTGGACGAATGACCGGCGCGTCGATTCCTCCAATGGAGCCGGTGCCACAGGTTGCGCCAGCCCAGCCTGAGGGCGATGAGGGCGCATCGACAATGGTCCGGGTGCGCAAACGGAACGCGCGGCACTGCGCGGCAGCTCCCGGAGGCATGTTTGATCGGAGGACTCCAATGCGGATGACCTTCTAAGGACTTTTCGATTAGGCGCCCGGCGAAACGGATCCGTCCTGTACTTAAATGGACTGTTCTGGTACAGTTTCTTGGGTGTGGCGGCAGCGGATGCAACAGAACTGCAGAGTTCCTGGCGTGGCGTGCGACGTATTCTCCCAGCGTTTAATTGAATTGCGCGGTCTGGAAGGGCAGGGCGGCTGGGTGGTTCGCCAGTCGCCCGACGAGTGCAGAGGGTTGTGAGCCAACTACCCTCTTGCCGCCAGGTAGCACTCGGCGCTGCCCGGAGGGGAAAACTGTGAGTGATGGAGGTCTCGGATGAAAATAGCATTGACGATCGTCGGCGTCCTGCTGATCCTGGCAGGAGCGGTTTGGTTCTTGCAGGGAGTCAATGTCCTGCCCGGGAGTGCCATGACTGGGCAGATGCAATGGGCTATCTACGGTGCGATTGCCGTCCTGGCTGGCGTGGTTCTGCTCGTTCTTGGCCTTAGGCGGAGAGCTTCCAATACGAAGGGATGACCTTTCTGGGGAGTACGCTTGATCTGCCTGTCGGGCCCTGGCGGCTGCCTTCAGCAAGGGCCGCCAGCGACCTGCTCCGTCCACCCATCGCACAGTAAGACCAGAGGTCGCCACCCGCACGCCTCCACATGCTGAAGATATTGCGGGCCTGATTGGTCCCGGCTGTGAACGGGGATCTCAGCTCAGGTGCAGTGCCCGGGTCTCGCTGCTGCAACACCCAGACGGAGGAGGGGGATCCTTCCTGGGCACCCTTTTCCTGGCGACCGCCTAGCCTAAGAGCCCCATCGCCTGGGACTGCTCCATCCTGGAAAAGCCCTGACCTGGGCTGTCCGAGAAGGGAGCTCTTCTGCCCCTTCAATCGGGTTTCGACTTGGCCTTCAATTCCTCTCGGCGCCGGCGATATTCGATGACGGGGTAGTCGCCTCGGATGAGCTGCTCGCCCATGCGCAGGGTGGATGCGGGCGGCTCGTGGGTCTCGACGACCCTCCGGTCCTGGTGGGCGACGTACACATTGAAGGGCATGGCCAGCCAGTTGACCAGCGACCTCAACCGGGGTACCCGGACAAACTTCTGATAGAAGCGCAGGTAGAGGATGGTGCGGGTCGCATCCACGGGCACGAAGGCCGCCACAATCCGGGTGTCCGTGCTGATGTGGTTCTGCCAGAGGTTGGGGAAGATGAATTCCAGCTTGAAAGGGGGCTTGGGCTCGAGCGGGACCTCTTGTGGGCCCAGGGCTGGAGTGCCGTCATCACTCCGGTTGAATACGTAGACATAGAACATGTCCGGCGAGACCCACTTCAGACCTGGGCCGTCCACCAGGGTGCGGCCGCCCCGGCCGATCGTGTTGGCGTGGATAAAGGGAACGTGGACAACATCGAGCTGGTTCTCGATCACCCGGCTGTAGTGCGCCCTCCATGGGTCGCGGACTTCCGCATAGG